>NZ_JACOPC010000012.1:0-235024 GCF_014288035.1 Hungatella sp. L36
TTTGAGTCAGATATTTTGTTTGCGGTGTATCCAAAATGAGTGATGGAAACTTATGGCCGAACTGGCCCTGACGGGATCGTCTGATCCCGTATGACGCCGTATGCTGTACAGATGACAGCCACGGACTTGATGAACGGTTCTGCGCACAGGAATGTGCGGCAGAGACTGCTTTTATTTTACCATATTTACGGTAGAAAGCCAGAAAAAAATTACAATACATACAAAAAAAATTACACAATAGAAATCCAGAAAAATTATTTAAACATAAAATAAAAAATAGCATCGGTATACTTACCAGAAACAGAAAATACCAATTGCATGAAGACCGTCCCTATGATATAGTAAAAGGGTATCGGAGAACGTTCCGTTCTCTATTTCTGCAGTTCACCGGCAGTTCGCCGCAGTTTCAGGAAAAGCTACAAAAGAGAATAGAGAACAGGAGAGTGATGCGTTTTGAGGGGATAGGGGCAGGAATTTTTTTGCTTTCAGCGGTGTAAAAACGCGGGAATTCAGGAAAATTCCAGTTGACATTTAGGGACAAGTATACTATGATTATAAACAGGAAAAGAACATTTGTTCGCATTGGAGGATAACATGAATAAAGATGATAAATTAAAGGCACTTGATGCCGCCATTACACAGATTGAGAAAGCATATGGCAAGGGTTCCGTGATGAAGCTGGGAGAAGGCGGCGTGAAGATGAACGTGGAGACTATTCCGACCGGTTCCTTAAGCCTTGATATCGCCCTGGGACTCGGTGGAATCCCGAAGGGAAGAGTCGTGGAGATCTATGGCCCGGAGTCCAGTGGTAAGACGACCGTGGCTTTACATATGATTGCAGAAGTTCAGAAGCGCGGCGGCATCGCGGGCTTTATTGACGCCGAGCATGCCCTTGATCCGGTGTATGCGAAGAAGATCGGCGTGGATATCGATAATTTATATATCTCTCAGCCGGATAACGGAGAGCAGGCGCTGGAGATCACAGAGACGATGGTGCGTTCCGGCGCAGTTGACATTATCATCGTGGACTCGGTTGCAGCCCTTGTTCCGAAGGCGGAGATCGAAGGCGACATGGGTGATTCTCATGTAGGTCTGCAGGCCCGTCTGATGTCCCAGGCGTTAAGAAAGCTGACCGGTGTCATCAGTAAGTCCAACTGTACGGTACTCTTCATCAACCAGCTGCGTGAGAAGGTAGGCGTTATGTTCGGCAGCCCTGAGACAACGACTGGCGGCCGTGCCCTGAAATTCTACGCCTCTGTACGTATGGATATCAGAAGAATTGAATCCTTAAAGCAGGGCGGCGAAGTGGTTGGTAACCGCGTACGTGTGAAGGTTGTTAAGAATAAGATTGCTCCGCCATTTAAAGAAGCGGAGTTTGATATCATGTTTGGAAAGGGTATTTCCAAAGAAGGCGATGTGCTCGATCTGGCGGTGAAGGAAGATATTGTGGAGAAGAGCGGCGCATGGTTCGCCTACGGCGGAGCAAAGATCGGCCAGGGCCGTGAGAATTCTAAAATTTATCTCCAGGATAATCCTGCTGTCTGTGAGGAGATCGAGAATAAGGTGCGCGCCCGTTACGGACTCGGTGAAGATGGTGCGGCTCCGGCAAGTGCTCCGGCAGGCGGTGCTCCCGCGGGAGAAGCTGCTCCGGAAAAAGAGAGTAAGAGAATTAAGGCCGAACCGAAGGAATCATAAGTCTGGCTAATAAGATGGCAGGGAATCATAAAAAGTGAGCCATAAAGACAGTGATTCATAAAATAAGTAAATAAGAAAAGTAAGGGGCAGGTATGACAGTTACGGAGATCACACCCCTTGATAAGCGCAGGAGTAAAGTCATTCTGGATGAAGACTTTGCTCTTGCGCTTTATAACGGGGAAATTAAGCGGTATCACATTGAGACGGGAGAGGAACTGCCGGAGGAGACGTATCGGGAGATCATGGAAGAGATCCTTTTAAAGCGTGCGGTGGAGCGGGTCTGTTACCTGCTGAAGTCTTCCGATAAGACGGAACAGGAGCTGCGGAAGAAGCTGAAGGACGGATACTATCCCGGGGAAGCCATCGATTATGCCATCGAATTCCTGAAGAAGCACCGGTATATCAACGATGAAGAATATGGCAGACGCTACGTGGAGTACCACTCCACGAAGAAAAGCAAGCGGCAGATTCAGTATGAGCTTCAGCGAAAGGGGCTTTCCAAGGAGGCGGTTACCGACATTTTGGAGGAGCATCCGGTGGATGAGGAGGCGCAGATCAGGGACTACATCAGGCGGAAGAGACTGGAGCCGGAAGCCATGACACTGGAAGAGCGGAGAAAAGCCATGGCAGCGCTGGGAAGAAAAGGATTTTCCTTTGAGACAGTCAACCGGGTTTTCGGCAGTAAGTACGGTGATGACGGGGCATTCTGAAAATGTGTAACAGTTCAGACGGCGGGAAAATTGGTGCAGGAAGCAGCGTCAAGCTTGCTTGTAAGCGGCTTTATGTGCCAATTTTCACATCGGATGAATATCCGATGCTTCTTGACCGGCTTTTTCGGTCAAGAAGATGGCCGTCTGAACCGTTACGAAAATGTGTATAAGTATACTGGAAACAGCGGTTAAATACTTGACATAATGTATAAAACAGTTTAAAATTGTAGTGTTGTATTGATGTACAATGAAAATTAAATAAGGAGGTGCTCCTGTGTCAGTATCAGTATTCACGGCTGCATTGATTGCAATCGTCGCATCAGTTGTAGTTGCTTTTATTGCCTGGTCTGCTGCCATCGCGTATCGTACGAAATCGTATGAGAGCAAGATTGGTTCTGCAGAAGAAAAATCCCGGGAAATAATAGATGAAGCATTAAAAACCGCTGAGACAAAGAAGCGCGAAGCTCTCCTTGAAGCAAAAGAAGAGTCTTTGAAGACTAAGAATGAACTGGAAAAAGAGACCAGAGAAAGAAGAGCTGAGCTTCAACGTTATGAAAGACGAGTACTAAGCAAGGAAGAAAACCTGGACAAGAAGTCCGACGCAATGGAAAAAAGAGAAGCAGGTCTTGCTGCTCGAGAGGAAGCCCTGAATAAGAGAAACGCCGAAGTAGAGTCTCTCTATGAAAAAGGGATACAGGAACTGGAAAAGATTTCCGGATTAACCTCCGAACAAGCAAAAGAATATCTTTTAAAATCTGTTGAAGATGATGTAAAACATGACACTGCGAAATTAATCAAGGAACTCGACAACAAAGCAAAAGAGGAAGCCGATAAAAAGGCGAGGGAATATGTGGTGACAGCCATCCAGAGATGTGCTGCGGACCACGTTGCAGAGACGACAGTTTCCGTTGTGCAGCTTCCGAACGATGAGATGAAAGGCCGAATCATCGGACGTGAAGGACGCAACATTCGTACGTTAGAAACCCTGACGGGCGTGGAACTCATTATCGATGATACCCCTGAGGCGGTTGTATTATCCGGATTCGATCCGGTTCGAAGAGAAGTAGCCAGAATCGCATTGGAACGGCTCATTGTGGACGGACGTATTCATCCGGCCAGAATTGAGGAAATGGTAGAAAAAGCACAGAAAGAAGTGGAAACCAACATGCGTGAGGAAGGTGAGGCCGCGGCCCTTGAGGTCGGTATTCACGGTCTGCATCCGGAACTCATCAGACTGCTTGGTAAACTGAAGTACAGGACAAGCTACGGACAGAATGCGTTAAAGCATTCCATCGAAGTAGCCCAGTTATCCGGGCTTCTTGCCGGAGAGATCGGGCTCGATGTCCGTATGGCTAAACGTGCCGGTTTATTACATGACATTGGGAAAGCCGTTGACCATGAGATGGAAGGTTCTCACATTCAGCTGGGAGCGGAACTCTGTAAGAAGTATAAAGAGCCCGCAGTTGTGCTGAATACCGTAGAATCCCATCACGGTGACGTTGAACCACAGAGTCTTATCGCCTGCATCGTACAGGCGGCGGACACGATTTCTGCCGCAAGACCGGGTGCAAGAAGAGAGACACTGGAAACATATACAAACAGATTGAAACAGTTAGAAGATATTACAAACTCCTTTAAGGGAGTCGACAAGTCTTTCGCCATCCAGGCGGGACGCGAAGTTCGGATTATGGTAGTACCGGAACAGATTAACGATGACGGAATGATCTTATTGGCGCGCGATATTTCCAAGAAGATCGAAGAAGCCCTGGAATATCCGGGACAGATTAAGGTCAACGTGATCAGAGAGTCCAGAGTGACAGATTACGCCAAGTAATTGTTAGAAATGAGATGATGAATGCCCCAAACCCGTAAGAAAGTAATTTTATACGGGTCTGGGGCATTTTTTGATAGCAGACTATGCAATAGATTTTGCAGGCCATACTTCTTTTCTTGTGTGATCCGGACAAAAGAACTATAATGGACTGGAGGCAGATCGTCTAAGCAATTATAAAATAATGAGGAATTGTAATCATGAGTATAATATTATTAGTGGAGGACAATCGAATTGCAGTAAAAAAGATTGTCGAATATATCAGCAGAATATCCGCGAAATTCAATGTGGTTTCTTTCCCGGAGGCTGGAGGCGCTCTGCGGTACGCAAAGGAGAACGAAATTTCTCTTTTTGTTCTTGATATTCAGTTAGAGGATTATAAGGGAACTCATTTGGCAAAGCAAATTCGTGAGCTGCCAGAATATAAATATACGCCGATCATATTTGAAACGGCGCTGGCAGGAGAAGAGCTTTCCGCCTACCGTGATGTGAAGTGTTACAGCTTTCTTATAAAACCATTTAGTGAGAAAGAATTTACCGAGGTATTTACTGAAGCAATTGGGTTGTCTGAGCGGATTAACCGGCAGGGTAAAACAATCCAAATTGAGCAAAAACAATTTATTTTGGAGTATACGACGGCGGACATTGTGTATATAGAAGCTTTTGGCAAGAGGCTGGTCATTCACACCAATAACCATATGTCCGGTATGAAAGAAGATACCATTTCCGGATATACGTTAGCAGGAATGCTGGCGCTGCTGGAGGGCGCTTCTTTCGTGCAGTGCCATAAGAGTTATCTTGTGAATACCACTCATATTGACAGAATTGACAAGACTGGGCGAAAAATTTTCTTAAAAGGATTTCCGGATGCCATCCCAGTCGGTAATAAATATCAGTCTGTGTTATGGGGGAAGCCATGAATTTTATGTTCCAGTTTGTACAAGCGGGTTTAGATGCCGGAGCACTGGCAGTCTGCTGCGAAGCGATCTTTCAAAAAAGGTCAGAGGTAAAGGCAAAAGACCTCCTGCTTTTTCCTGTTCTGCTTGTTTTGTGTATTGTACCACGGATGAATTTTACGGCAAATGAGCGGGTAATCGCAACACTTTTGACACATGGATCTGAAATTGTTCCGGCCAACAGTATCGCCGGCTTGCTGTTCCTGCTATTTTCCGTACTGCTGCTTAACAGCATTTTTTTTAGATGGAGAGACAATGGCGATGTCCTGAGCGGAACAATGGCGGTATTTTCCCTTTATCTGTTTGTGCGATGCCTGTGTGTTGCTGTATTGGCGGCTTGCGGGGCTTCGGAGGCCTGGCTGATCCCTGGAAGCCGTGTACTGACTTTGGCCCTGGTTCTTCTGCTGCTTTGTACGCCTTTTTACGGTCAGATTCAGCAGCTGCTCCAAACAGGAGGGGGTACGGTCGGGATTGTATCATCGGATATTGCAATTCTGCTGATGGCGGCGCTTTCAGTTCTTTCTTTTCATGTGGATCGATTTGTTTCGTATTTATGGCTGATTTCGGTACTGCTGCTGGCGTTACTGCTACTCGACAGCATCCTGCTGTTTTTGCATCGGCGCAGAATGCAGGAACGAAAACGGTTTCATATGATCGAACAGTATGTGCCTATTGTGGAGGAGTTGATTTCGCAGGTAAGGGCGAGGCAGCATGAGTTTCAGAACCGTATGCTGGCCATCGATGCAGCCGTGGCCTCTGCCGATACATTGGAGGAGGCAAAAAGAGAGGTAGCAGCCCTGACAGACGGGATTGCCATCAATCCCAATGACCGCGAATTACTCTCCTGCGACAGTAAGATCATTGCCGGGATGTTGTTTGGGAAAATAAAGCAGGCAGAAGCGGTGGGGATTCATATAGAATTGCAGCTGCATGGCCTTTTTAAGAAAACTGCGGCGCCTGAAACGGAATGGATTGAAGTAATCGGGATTTTGTTGGACAATGCAATCGAGGCATCGCCAAAAGGAAGCACGATTTTTATTGCAGGCAGGAAAAACGGGGCGTATCTGGAACTGCTTGTTTCCAATCCGGCCCCAGCCATGACGAATACCGAATTCATGGCTCTGTTTCGGAAAGGCTTTACAACAAAAAGCAGCCAGGAAGGGCGCGGCTACGGTTTGTATAATATACTGTGTATCACAGAACGGTATCATGGAAAAATCCTGACGCGGAATGAACATATTTCAGAAGAAAACTATGTTGTCTTTGGCGTCCTTCTTCCATGATAAAAAGGTATGAACGAGGGGGTTAGAGGAATGAAAATGATTTTATTCCTTTAACCCCCTCTCTTGATTTCAAACCATTGAAGCACGGGCAGTATTTCGATATACTGAAAAAAAAGAAAGGAAAGAGATATATGTTTGAGTTGATAAGAATTGAGTGTAAAAAAGTGTTTTTGCCAGTGCTCCTCACAACCGTGGGTCTGACCATTACCATGTGTGTGCTGACCAGAATACTCTATCTAAGCTATTTACTGCATTATGATTTGGAGGCGTGGGAGGTAGGAACAGGAGTATTTTCCGTGCTTTATCCCCTGCTCGTTGTGATGCCTCTTTGTTGGAATCTATATTATGAGCGTAAAAATAACTTCCTTTTATATATCGCGCCGCGTGTACCAATCAGAAAATATCTGACTGCGAAATGGACCGCCTATACACTGGGAGCATTTTGTATTATGGCGGTTCCCTATGCGCTGGCTGCGGTATACGCAATTTATATAAAAGCGCCCGTGATTCCTCCTGAATCCAACACCTTTTCGCATGTTTTTCAAACGGTATTTGTTGAGAAACCCTTGCTTTATGCGGTCATTCTTTCCTGTTGGAGAGGAGTGATTGGTATTTTAGTTATGACCCTTGGCTTTACACTTGCCCTGTATTGTAAAAATATATTTGTAATATTAACCGGGCCATTTATGTATTCCATACTCGAAAATTATATAATGTCAATTCTGAATCTGTCGGCATACCGGCTAGTTGTTGCTTTTGACCCAACGAGTATGAGCAACAGTGTGGTGACATATTTTTCGTTTATTGTGGGGCCAGTTTTGCTGCTCTGTGTTATCGGTCTGACGGCGTTCTTTCTTGCAAAAATCAGGAAAAATGCCGTGGTGTCCGTATAGGTGCTGCTATGGCAGCGCTTATGAGGAAAAATTTCCGTTTATGGGGATATGGAAAGGCGCTGGCTCTTTTTGCCGGCTGCCTGCTTTTTTCCATCGGCGGACGATTAAATGAAGGGATTTATTATGAACAGCATATTTTATCAGCAGTATCTGACCACTACTATTTGACATACTTTATGCTTCCGATTCTGCTGCTTTGCAGTTTTTCTTTTTTGGAAGATGATGAAGAAACTGTGATTTTACGTTTTCAGAGCTATCATTCTTATTTTTTAAAAAAATGGCTGGGAGCAGGGCTGAGTGCTTTTTTACTGGCTGCTGTTCAAAGTGCAGCGATTCTCTTATCCGGCATAGGACTTCCGATGGGAAATTGGTGGGAGTTATCTTCAGGATCAACCGTGACAGAGTTGTTTTTAGTGCTGCAGCAGTATTTTTCAACTCCGTTACAGGCATTTTGGGTCTTCTCACTCTATCAGTTTTGCGGAACCTGGATTATATTTGGGATCTGTATGTGGATTGGACACTTTTGCGGACGGAAATGGTCAATCCGGCTGATTCTTGCTCTTTATATGTTTTCGGCTTTGTGGATGAAACTTCCGGTTATTCAGATACTGCCGCTTACTGGATTTAATCATTTGCTGATCCTGCATCATAATTTAGGTTCACACTGCCGTTTGACAGTTACAGGTATTACTTTATTAATAATTGCCATAATCATAACTGCCACGGTTCGGTTTGGGCGGCAGGGATATAGATTCTTCCAGAGGCGGCAGATTTCCGGCATTGTTACCTACTATATCCGTGAATTGGCGACGAGGCAGAATGTCCGGATCCTTTGCGGCGTTGTTTTTATAATTACCCTTTACAAAGAGACAGGACAGCTCCAGGGAAAATCCGGGCAGGAGTGGATCTATTCCTTATTTGCCGGGCATGGTACAGGCGGTTTCCGGGTTTTTGCGTTTTTTGAAATGATGATCACGATTGGTGCGCCGCTTTATCTTCTGGCGGTTTTTGTGGAAAAGACAGTAAGCGGTCAATCCCTTTTTATTTCTGTCCGCACGAAAAGCCGTAGGACATTGATGAGGGGTATCCTGTCGACTGGTATAATATTTCTCGCTGCCTATATGCTTCTGTGGTTTACAGCGGGACTTTCTGGAACACTTTTCTTTAGGGAAGGAACGGGGATGCCAGTATGGAAAATGCTGCTGTATGCTGTTTTTTTAAGATTCCTTGATATAATGGTTCAATATTTTATTATGATGTGTATATATGTATTTTCAAAACAGATTACAATCGGTTTTCTTGCATTGACTGCAGGAAATCTGCTCTGCATTCTACCGCAGCCATGGGTATCTTATCTGCCGTTTGGATTATCCAGCCTGACACGGATTGCGGAATTAAATTCCGGTATTGGAATCTCTGCCGCAGCGGCTCTGGGAGTGGAGACTGCCTTTGCAGTGCTGCTGCTTGTATGGCTCTTGATATTTGGAAGCAGAAAAATACTGGATTAGGAGGAAATTATATGAGTTCATATTTCGAAATAAAAAACGTATCAAAAGGATTTGGAAATAGAAAGATTTTAAAAGATGTATCGTTATCTGTGGAACGTGGAAAAACGGTTGGCCTTGTCGGCGCCAATGGAAGCGGAAAATCGGTGCTGTTCAAAATACTGTGCGGCTTCGAGAAACCTGATCAGGGCAGAGTCTGTGTACGCGGTAAGCAGCTCGGGACGAAAGGCCGGGATTTTCCGGACAACGTGGGGGTGTTCATTAATTCACCTGGCTTTATCGGTATTTACAGCGGCTTTCAGAATCTCAAATTCCTTGCAGATATTCAGAGAAGAATTGGCGAAGAGGAAATTAAAGAGGCTATGAGCAAGGTCGGTCTTGATCCGGAAGATAAAACCAAGGTCGAGCATTATTCCCTTGGCATGAAGCAGAAATTAGGGCTTGCACAAGCTATGATGGAGGGACAGGATATTATGGTCTTAGACGAACCGTTTAATGCTCTGGACTATAAAACGTATGAAGATGTTAAAACAATCATTCGTATGCTGAAAGCAGAAGGCAAAACGATTTTCCTGACATCCCATCAATACAAAGATATAGAGCAGTTGTGTGACCTGGTATATTTTCTTGAAGATGGCAGCCTGATTCCCATTACTGAGGAGATAGCAGAGCATTATCGGGAGACAGAGTAAAAACAGAGGCAGAGTTAGAACCGTGGCAAAGAAAATGGGCTGCCAATGCAGGAAGGAGACAGCGTACTGCATGCACGGGAGATGGGCTTTGGAATCGGTCCCATGTCACCAAAGATAGACGAAAATGTCATCAAATGACAGGCATATTTTCACTCAAAGCGTTATAATGAAGCTGTGATTGTCTGGCGTGTGGTGGGAGGTGCTTATGAACCGGTTTTATCGGCCATCGGGGAAGATATCCGCATGGGTTTTTCCATATTTTCTGGTGTGTGCGTCAGGGATTGTTCCGATGCTGGCGTTTGGATATACTTTTCTATTTCACTTTTTTTATTCGACAAAAGGAACCGTATTCTTTTTTCTGATGGCCGTTATAGCGATGGAGTCCATCTGCCAGTATTTTGTGGTGAAAAAGGGTAAGGTACGGAATCGAAAGACAGCGGCGTTCACGGCTTTTTTGCTGAGCGCCTTTTTTGTATTGTTTTCCAGTGCTTCCGGTTTCGTGGTATACGGTGTTCGGGATGAATTATGGTTTTCTGCACTGCAGTTTTTGACAGTACTTGTGTTCCTGGAGGCTGGTTTCCTGATGGAGGCTTCGAAGCCATTCTGCGAGGTCAGCAAAACATGGGCGAAGGAAGTTACCATCCTGTTTGAACTGCCGGAGGATACGGATGCGCTGGTCAGAAAACTGCTGACCTGTGATGATTCCCTGTTTGATGGTTTAAAGAGAATATCCGCAGACCATGCGCAGGAGGACAGAAGGACGCTGCAAAATATCGCCGGCGGCCATCTTTTATTCCGGCTCTGGGTGACGGAAGGGGAGTCGGATTACTACCTGACCGTGGTAAAGAAAAGGGCAAAACAGGGCAGAGGCGGGCGGATCCATTACTCCGATGAGGAACTGACCCGATGGCTCGCGGTAAAGAGGGAGATCGGACGCAGGCTGCTCACCTGGAGTCAGATGCAGGAGGAACAGCCGGTTTTGCCTCGCGTAAGTGTGCGGAAGGGACTCTTTGGAAAACGGGTTAAATCTGTAATACAGGCGCTGGTATCGCTTGGGGTGATGGCTGTCATGTTTCTTTTGCTGAATTGCCGTATCGCGGTGCAGATGCCTGCAGCTGTTATGATTTCCTATGGAATTACAGTGTGTCTGCTCTCGTCGATGAGTCTGATTGGCTGCTTTATAAAAGAGACGGTGATAGAACTGGACGCGTTAGAACCAGGGGAGGCGGGCTGGGAGCGCGGAGCCGAGATGATAACTGCTGATTCCGGAATAGCGGTAAAACTGTATTATCTTGTACTTGTGGCAGGGAGTGTATTCTACCTGGTCCTGGTTGTACGAATGCATTTTATTTGAAGCAGAATGGGAAGCATAGAGTATTTTATAAGGAGGAACACGGAGGATGAAGGGAAAAACGATTGGAATAATAGCTGCGGCCAGTACGATTCTGCTGTCGGGAGCGATTCTGATTTCTACGGCGGCTATCAGCGCACAGCCTGTGCAGGCGGCGGAAGAACATGCGGCCGGAAGCATGCAGAGGCAGGTCGAATGGGGGATTGCGCCGTTTACCAGTGCGGATATATCCGTAGAACTGGCAGAGGTGTCATTTTTGACGGCGGAGGATTACGGCATAGAGATGGTGTGGGCTGACGAACGGATCAAGCCAAATTACAAAGTCAGCAATGGAAAGCTTACCGTTTTTACCCCCGAGCATGGAGCTCTCAGGCTTCGCAATGCCGAGAGCGGACAGTTTATCGTGTATTTGCCGAAGACGGTCGAATTGGATACGGTTTCTCTCAAGACAGACCTGGGAGGGATACAGATTGCGGACAGGAAGGTTAATTCCTTACAGGCCCATTGTGACGCGGGGGACATCTTGCTGAACCGGGTCTCTGTCCGGGATTTGAAAATCGAGCAGGATCTGGGGAACTTTGGTATGCTGGACAGCAGTGTGACCCATTCGGCGGATGTGCAATGCAGCGCCGGTGAGGTTACGGTCTCCGGGAATATTCAGGGTAACGTAAATCTCTCTGTTGATCTTGGAAATATCCGCTTTGAGACAACGGAGGAAGCCGCAAAGTATCAATATAATTTGTCGGTAGACATGGGAACGATCATGGTAGATGGCAGCAGGAGTGAGGGGAGCCGGACGCATCAGGGCGGTCCGTCTGCGCTGACTGCACAGTCCAGTGCCGGTGAAGTGGAAGTCAGGTTTCATAGTGCGAATGCCATGGGCGCGGAGAATGCCGGCACCGATGTTCCCTACAGGGAATATGCGCCATATGGAATCACATACGTTTTGAGCCGACGGGCGCTTTACTACGAAGGCCAGCCTGTGCAGGGCTTTGTCGGAAGGATCGCTTCAAATGGCAGCCGCCATGACTGGTATTTGAACCGTGACACGGACTCCGGGATATTTTTACAGGGAAGATATGAAAATGGGACGCTGACCGGGATTGATAAAATGACGGAGGCGCAGATTACTGAGGTATTTGGTGCAGATTCGGTGAAATGAGAAAACAGGAATAAGAAAAACAGGAATAAGAAAAAACAGGTTTAAGAAAAACAGATGATAATTGGAACAGGAGTAAATGATGAAAGTGAAAAAGATAAACTGGCTGCTTATGGTATTCCATCTGGTGGTGGGATTTGGAATTTCTGCGGTTCTGGTACTGGTGGGTGGAAGAAGCCTGCCCTATGAAATGGCAGATCTGATGGTTGGAATGGCAGTATTTGGTCTGATTTTGTCGGCGCTGTCTCTCCTTATTTTAGGGGCGCTGTTTTATGCGGTCGGCAAAAAACAGATGGCAGACCGTCTGGCGGCGGAGGGCTTCCGATGCACCAGCCGGTTTGACAGCTACAATGCCGTCGTGGCGATTGACGCGAACAAGGGGAAAATAGGACTGCTGATGCGGCTCAATCCATTTTCTGTTCAGATCCTGGAGGCTTCGGGAATCCGTTCGGCGGAGGTCAGCGATGGAAAGGGGATAACGGGAGGGACAAGCCTGGTGAGCTTCCGATTCTGCCTGGATGGGATGAAATTTAAAATTCCTACATTTTCGTCAAATCGCTGTTATAATATGAAATCAAATGAAGTTATAGAGGGAATCGAAAAAGCTGAGAAACAGGTTGAGTATCTGCTGGAGGCGAAACGAAACTCGGAGACCGTGTTTGACGAGTGAGTGTGGGGGAGGAATCATGGGATTATTCAACAAACTATTTAAGAAAAATGAAGCGGCACAGACACCAGCATCGGCACCAGCACCAGTATCGGCACAGACACCAGCATCGGCACCAACATCCGCACAGGAATCGCTCTGCCCTAATAAGGATACCATAATGGGATTCGCCCTTCTTCATACGGCTGAGCTTTCGGAGGATGAGCTGACAGGGGCGATAAAAGAGGAATTTGGCCCTGAGACGGAGCTAGAGGTTTCCAGGGACAAGCTGTTTTCTGTGATTGTAAGCAGGGAGGAGGCCCAGTTTATCTGTACGCTGATGCCGTTTGCTGTGCCGGACCATGAGGTGGAGAAACTGTTTCCGTTTCATTCGCTGTCGCCGGAGGCGGAGCTGGAGATGGGGAGACATCAGGCATTTCTGATTATTGCAGGCAATGGGTTTGAACTGGAAAAGAAACGGGAGGCCTGTCTGGCGTTTAACCGGCTGTGCGGAGCGGTCATGAGACGGGAACAGGCCGCCGGCATGTATATGGGAGGGGCCGGGCTGCTTCTGGAAAAGGAAACTTATCTGAGACACGTGGAAATTATAAAGTCTCCCGTCGGTGAAGACCGGAACTATTTTCCGGCGCCGCTCTGGATCCGGGTACTTCTCTATCTCGATGACGGAAAGAAGATGGCCCGGACCGATGGCCTTGCAGATTTTGGTTATCCGGAGGTCTGTGTTTTTAATACCCATCAGGAGCCGGAGGCGCTGTACCAGCAGCTGTATCTGATGGCAATCGAGGAGATCACCGGCAGAGGTGTCTACCGTAGTGGGGACCTGATCCGGATTGACGAAGAAACGGAGGCCGTCTGCAAACTGGCGGACGGTGTCTTACATATTATTGGTACGTGAGACCAGGGCGTGCCGATGGCAGGAATGAATTTTCAAACACGTCCTGGTACTGCATTGAACAAATACCATTGAATTCAGCACGAATGCCTCACAGCCGCAGAGAACTTGTATCTTTGCAGCTGTGAGGTTTTTTTTCACAGGAAAGTTCGTCCTATGAAATAAAAACCCTCCGGGAGGATGCGCACTCTGCGCTAAGGAAGTATGGCCGCTGAAGCGACCGCGCTCCGGCGCGAGAGTCCGGCTCGCCGGACTCTTTCTTGTTACAGGGAGCGCCTCCCGATGATCCGGAAGAGTTTTTACATTAAACTTAAGTTTTTTACATTCTGTGGCATTATGAACCGCTGTAATGTTATAATTGATATTCAATCGGTTTACTGTGTATCATTGGCGAACAGCCATGGCGGCTGATCATTGTTCTTTGGAGGAAATGGAAATGAGGATGAAAAAAATAATAGCGGTAATGGCACCGTTACTGATCGGCATATCAATAGTCTCATGCAGCAGGAATACAGGAACAGAGAACGAGGAACCGGCCAAAGTCGGTGACACGGCCATAGTCGGTGAAATGGCCAAAGTCGGTGACACGGCCAAAGTCAACGACACCATCAATCCGAAGGCATCCAAAGAACCGGAAGACATTCCGGCATTCCCCCATTCTTTTATGATTGACTCCGATAACTATTATGACTATCAGGATGGCATGCAGTGTGCGGCTTTTTCTTCAGCCTACGTACTGCGGCATTTTGGGGAAGCGGCGGAGGGCATGGACATCTTTGCGGATTTTCCGAACCGGGCGCCGGACGGGGGGATTTTTCCGGAAGGAATCGTGAATTACTTTGAGGGAAAGGGATACCAGGCGGAATTTAGACAGAACGGGACGGTGGCGGAGATAAAGGGGCTGGTCAGCCAGGGCGTTCCTGTCATTGTGTTTATTCATACGGAAGAGCCGCATAAAACCGTACATTCCACCCACTATATTCCGGTGGTGGGCTATGATGAGGAGTATCTGTATTTTGCGGAAAGCATACAGGGGCTGGCTAATTGCGAAAACGAAGAGAACCCGGTCTACAACAGAAAGACGGAGCTTTCAAAATTCGAACGCCTTTGGCTGAACATCGACGGTGTCTGGGATAATCCGTATTTTGTGATAGCAAAGGGCGACGGCGGCCTTTCATAAATCTTACATTTTATTGTTCTAACCGTACTTTAACCCTGGCTCCTGTATAATAAGCCTGTGATCACATAACACAGAAAATAAAAGAGCGAATAACAGGAGGCATTTATGATGTTAAAACACAGAACAACAGCCATTTTGGCAGCAGCAGCCGTAGCAGCCACGACGTTAGCCTTTACCGCTTCTGCGGCGGTAAAGGATGTACAGGCGGATACCAGCAAATCCGCCGTATGCACTTCCACCGTTATGGACCATGCGGACGGGAATAGACAATATAAGTCTGAGATCAGAACCGATGAAAATGGGGAAACGTATATTATCGCGGAAGACGGATCGAAGATTTATATCAGCTGGACGGAAAAAGGAATCAGCAATGACGGCAGTGTCGTATACAGCGTCGTCGCGGCTGAGTAGAAGGATTTTATCGGGATACCAAAAAGGATGAGAGGATTTGATTTACCATGAGACTTTTGATTGTGGAAGATGAGGAAGATATGCGGGAGGCGCTGTGCTACGGCCTGCGCAGACGCGGGTATGCGGTGGACGCCGCAGGTGACGGCGCCGACGCGGTCGAACAGTGCGGGATCAATGAGTATGATCTGGTGGTGCTCGACTTAAATCTCCCCGGTCTGGATGGCATGGAAGTGCTGAGGCACATTCGGTCCATGGAGAACCCGGCGAAGGTGCTGATTCTCTCTGCCCGCTCGGAGCTTGCAGACAAGATAATCGGGCTGGACAGCGGAGCCAGCGACTATCTCACCAAGCCGTTTCATTTTGAGGAATTAGAGGCACGCATTCGTATGCTGCTGAGAAGATCATTTATCCAGACAGAGGCCGCCCTGACGAGGGGAGGTCTCTGTCTGGATTCCAATTTAAAGACCGCTGCTTTTCAGGGAAAGCCGCTGGAATTCTCCATGCGTGAATTCGCAATTCTGGAATATCTGATGATTCACATGGGCAGGCCGGTCAGTGCAGAGGAACTGCTGGAGCATGTGTGGGACAGGGAGGCCGATCCCTTTTCCAATCAGGTGAAGGTCTATATCAGCGTCATACGGCGCAAGCTTCAGGCGGTTACGGATGAGGAAATCATCCGCAGTATCCGCGGCGCCGGATATCTGATCGATAAGGAGGAACCTCTATGATGAAGAAATTGTCACTCCGCATGCGGCTGACCCTTCTGTCGGCCCTGGTGATGGCCAGTGTGGCAGTCATACTGACCAGCATGTTCTTATTTGGGGCAGACCGCATTTTCGTACGAGACTTAGAGCAGAAGATGACGTTTCAGCCCCAGGATATTATCATCACCAGTGTAAAAAAAGAGGGAGTCCCTAACGAAAATATGGACTTGCAGGAGGTTACCGTTTCCTTGAAAAAGGCGGGCACGCAGTTTAACCTATGGGGGATGGCGGCCCTTTTTCTGGTCCTTATTTTGGGAACCGGGGCGACGTGGCTGATGGCGGGCCATGTGCTGAAGCCGCTGAAGGAGCTGTCGTCCGCGATTGAGGAGATCAGCGGCAATGATTTGTCGAACCGCGTGGAGATACAGGGCAGACAGGATGAGATCGGCCGGCTGGCCCGGTCTTTTAATCATATGATGGACAAAGTCAGCGCTTCATTTGAACGGCAGAAACGCTTTTCCGCCAGTGCCGCCCATGAGCTGAAGACGCCGCTTGCCACGATTCTTGTGAATCTGGAGGTTCTGGAGCTGGACGGGAAGACCTCGCCGGACCGCATGGAAAAGGTGCTGACCATCGTAAAAGCGAATACGGAGCGGATGATCCGTCTGGTGGAGGACCTGATGCGCCTGACGTCGGATAAGGACCACGAGATGGAGGAGGAAGTGGAGCTGAGCGAAGTGTTTGCCATAACGCTTTATGAGCTTTCACCGCTGATCCGAAAAAAGGACTTGACCGTCTCCATCGAGAATACGCCGGATATCAGCCTGACCGGCAGCCGCGTCATGCTTTACCGCGTTATGAGCAATCTGCTGGAGAACGCGGCAAAATACAACCGGGAGCATGGGTCCATCTCGATTGTCACGGGCAGAGATGATAATGGTGTGACTGTGAAGATCGAAGACACGGGAATTGGAATCCCGGAAGAAGCGCTTCCCCATATTTTTGAACCGTTTTACCGGGTGGATCAGTCCCGGTCCCGCGCCGTGGGCGGAGCCGGTCTGGGACTTCCCCTCGTAAAGGACATCGTGGAGAAGCACGGGGGAGAGGTCACGGTGAAGAGCGCGGCTGGTGAGGGAACGACATTTATACTGCGGTTCCCTGCCTCATACCGCGGTGTGGAAAGGCGCGGACGTGTATCTCCTCGACATGGAAAAATAGTCTGCGGCAATGATTAAATAGGTGGAACAGAACGGAACTTTGTGCTATGATAGGGAAGTATAATTGAATCATATGATATTAAGTGCATGTTCAAGAGGGAATCAGGTGAGAATCCTGAGCGATCCGGTCACTGTATTCAGGGAGCGATATCTTCAAATCCATTGCATCAAAGATGTGAGAAGGGAAGATGGAGCATTGATCTGTAAGTCAGGAAACCTGCTTAATAGGAAAAGATGAAGCCTCCGTGTAAGGCAATGCATCTGGGATAAAGAAGCTCTTTTTTGCCGTAAGGCGCAGAAGGGGCTTAATAGTTTATGCCTGATGACGGGAACGCGGAATAAAAAAGCGTTTCTTTTTTTTGCTTCCGGCGGCCTCTGATTTGGCCTGCGCTTATGAATTACGGTATGATATGCAGTTATACAAGGATGATACCTGCGAAAAGCAGACGAATGGAGGAACTATGAAAGAGAGACAAAAGAGACGAAGCGCGTATTCCATGTTCGCGCTCCTGGCGGTGATTCTGACCCTGATGCTGAGCGGCTGTTCCGGTCAGAAGGCCGGCACACAGAGCACAGAGACCGCTCAGACAAGTGCTGAGGCAAAGAACGGGGCGGGTACAGAAACAGGTTCAGAGGAAAAGACCACAGAAGCGGCCGTGAATCCGGACGATGAGATTGTCCTGGCGGGCTACCGGAATGTGGCGCCTGGCGTGGATGACGCCTACTACTGCAGCGTAATTCTCTATGTATGGGAACCGCTGATCACGATGGATGCAGCCGGACAGCCGGTAGGAAAGCTGGCGAAGAGCTGGGAGATGTCTGACGATGCGAAGACCTGGACCTTCCATTTACAGGAAGGCGTCAAATTCCATGACGGCGAAGCGTTCAATGCGGACGCAGTGCTTTATAACTTTGACCGGATGAGATCAGAGGTGAAGCCTTCCGGCTTCTACAGCCTGAACATCGACAGCTTTTATCCGAATCTTGACCAGGTAACGAAGGTGGATGATTATACGGTGCAGCTGACCTTTACAGAGGCCTCACCGACCCTTCTTTTTACCATGACCAATTTCGGAAGCGCCATGTACAGCCCCAAATGCTTTGATGAAAATTATAATTACACCGGCATTGCACAGGGTACGGGACCATTTAAGATTACCGAGAATGTTAAGGATCAGTACGTACTCCTGGAGCGCAACGAGGATTACTGGGGAGAGAAGGCTGCGGCGAAGACAATCCGCGTGATGACGATCCCGGATGTCAATACCAGATTCTCCGCTATGAAGTCCGGAGAAATCATGGGCGTTATCGATTTAAAGGCGATCACGCCGGCTCTCGCTGTGGAGCTTGTAAAGGATGACCAGTTTGCGATCACGACGACCAATTCTACCATGATCGATTTCCTGTGCCTCAATGGAACAAAGGCGCCGTTTGATGATGTCAGAATGAGAAAGGCGTTCAGCCTTCTGGTAGACAGAAACGCCATTGCGGATAATATCTATCTTGGATACGCATCCCCTACTTCCAATATCTTAAACTACAGCACGCCGTTCTATAAGGACTTCCCGGTGGAATACGACGCAGAGCAGGCAAAAGCGCTTGCAAAAGAGGTTCTGGGAGATCAGAGAGTCAGCGTAAAGTATCTGGTTCAGCAGGACAACACGGAGCAGAAGGCGGAGGCGGAGCTGATCGCGGCGATTCTTCCGGAGATCGGAGTGGACGTGACCATCGAATCCTATGACTGGGCGGCCATGAAGGATATGATGAAGAGCGGGGATTACGATATTGCACGCGGCCAGCAGGGGCTTTCCAATATGGAAGCCATCACCATCTTTAAGCGTTTCATGTATTCCACAGGCGATCAGAACGTGAACTACAGCCTTGGAGTAAAGAGCGCGGAAATTGATGGCCTGATCGATCAGGCGGATGCGGAGATCGATCTGGTAAAGCGTCAGGAAGCTTACGATAAGCTGCAGGAAATCTCCGTTGAGACACAGCCTGTGCTTCCTCTCTACAACGAAAAGACTCTGATGGTCTACAATAAGAAACTGGCCGGATATGAGGCGCAGATCTACGGACTGGATCTGACAAAGGTAGGCTGGGCACAGTAAACAGGGAGAGTATGAGATGCTTCGATATATAGTTCGGCGGATTCTGTCCGTGATTCCTGTGTTAATCGGAATTTCCGTCATGGCCTTCATGCTGGGCTTATTGACACCGGGAGACCCTGCGGCCATGGCCCTTGGAAGGGATGGCGTCTCTCAGGTGACGCCGGAGCTTTTAGAGGCCAAGAGGGAAGAGCTGGGATTAAATGATCCCGGTGCGGTCCAGTATCTGCGCTGGGCGGGAAAGGTACTGCAGGGAGATTTAGGCAGATCATACAGCGATCACTCGCAGGTGAGCGGAGAACTTCTCCGCCGCCTGCCCATGACGCTTAAACTGGCATGTTCCGGGATGGCACTGGTGTGCGTCTTCGGGATATCCTTCGGAATATTCTCTGCGGCGTTTGTGAACCGCGCGCCCGATCAGGGAATGAAATTTCTTACAAATCTTATGATGGCAGTACCGTCATTCTGGCTGGCAATCGTCATGATTATCCTGTTTGGTGAAAAATGGAAGCTGCTCCCCACCAATGGCGTGGGAGGCATCCGTCATATGATTCTGCCGTCGGTCACGCTGGCCTGCGCCAATATCGCCATGACTCAGCGGCTGATGCGGTCCTCCATGCTGACGGAGTTCGGCAGGCAGTATATGCTGGCGGCTGACGCAAAGGGGATTAAAAAGAGCAGGCTGATGCTCTGTCACGCGTTTCCCAACGCGGTGCTTCCGGTGATTACGCTGTTCGGTAATTACCTGGGGGGAATGTTGGGAGGTTCCGTGATTATTGAGAATATGTTTTCCCTTCCGGGAATCGGCTCCTACGTGCTGGAGGCCATTCATTCAAGGGATTATCCGGTGATTCAGGGATATGTGCTGTTTACCGGCGTGATCTATGTCACCGTTTCTCTCGCAGCAGATTTACTATGCGCATGGCTCAATCCGAAGATACGGCTGGGAGACGGCGGAAAGCGCGGGGAGGGAGGCAGAAATGAGTAAGAGACAGATGATTCCGGGAATCATCGGAATTGTAATACTGACCGTGATTCTGGCAGGCAGTGTTCTGGCGCCTGTGCTGGCTCCTTATGAAGTCAATGCCGTCGATATGTCCCAGACACTTAGGACGCCGTCCGCGGCCCATCTACTCGGCACGGATCTGCTGGGGAGAGATATTTTCAGCAGGATCCTATACGGCGGAAGGAGCTCGATTCTTCTTTCACTGACAGCGACTGTGCTGTCCATGCTGGCGGGCATGGCGGTAGGAACGCTGGCAGGCTATTACGGAGGCATCTGTGATGATGTGATCCTGGTCTGCATGAATATCTTTCAGGGACTGCCGGGAACCAGCTTAATGATCGCCATCGCCGGGATCATGGGACCGAGCTTTCAGAGTCTGATGATCGCGCTTGTGCTGACCAGCTGGACCGGATTTGCCAGGATTATCCGCACGGAGGTGCTGCGGCTGAAGGAGGAGAATTTCGTGAAGGGGCTTAAGATTCTGGGAGTCTCCGATCAGGCGATTATCTGGAAACACATCGTGCCCAATATGAAGGGCAATACGGTTGTGCTGTTTGCCACCAGGATTGGCCGCTGCATTCTGTCCATTTCGGGACTCAGCTTTCTGGGGCTTGGCATACAGCCGCCTAACCCGGACTGGAGTGTTATGTTAAACGATGCCAGAATGAATTTCCGTTCCTATCCCCATCTGATTATTGCGCCGGGCGTGTGTCTGGTGCTCCTGCTTCTCGGGATCAATCTGGTGGGCGACATGCTGCGGGATGTGATGGATCACAAGAGAGGGGAGGCAGGAGGCTATTGATGGATGATAATCTGACCGTCCAGGATGCGGTGGTGCATTTTCAAGTGAAGGACGGACTCGTGAAGGCGGTTGACCACGTAAATGCCAGGTTTGCGGCGGGAGAGATCACCGGTCTGATCGGAGAGAGCGGATGCGGGAAATCTGTGCTGGGCATGGCGATTCTGGGTCTGCTTCCCGCCTACGCCAGGACGGAAGGCGCGATCTGGCTGAATGGACAGAATCTCTTATCGCTGGACTCCAGACAGATGAGGAAGCTGCGGGGGCGAAAACTGGGGCTGATTCCTCAGAATCCGGCAGACTCCTTTAATCCGGTGCGGAAAATCGGCGGGCAGATCAGGGAGGCGCTGGCCGTGGGAAACCAGAAGGGCCAGAAAAACGAAATGGCAGCCAGACTCCTGGTGGAATTTGGATTTGAGCCCCAGCAGGCCGGACGGGTGCTGTCGTCCTATCCCTTTGAGCTGAGCGGCGGCATGAACCAGAGGGCGGCGGCTGCCATGGGAACGGCCTCCTGCCCGGAATGGATGATTGCGGACGAGCCTTCCAAGGGGCTTGATGAGGCGCTGCGGCATCAGCTCTATGAGACCCTCTATACGGTGAAGAAAAGGGGGATCAAGGGCATGCTCATCATAACCCATGATCTTCAGCTTGCCACGGGTCTCTGTGACAGCCTGGCAGTGATGTACAGTGGCGAGATGATCGAATTTGGAAAGAATGTTCTGGCCGATCCGAAGCATCCCTATACCCGGGGACTTTTACAGTCGCTGCCGGTAAACGGTATGCATCCCATGAAGGGCTGCGCTCCCGCGCCCGGCGAACAGATTGGCGGATGTAAGTTTGCGTCAAGATGCCCTGACGCGGAGAAACGGTGTTTCTGTGAAAGGCCGGAGGGCTATGAGACAGAGGGCCGGATTGTGAGGTGTTTTCAGTATGCTTGAGATGCGGGAGATCACGAAAGCCTACCAGGGGAGGCAGAAGGTGGAGGTGCTGGACGGCGTCAGTCTCCAGCTGGAAAAGGGAAAGACGCTGGGGCTGATGGGAGCCAGTGGAAGCGGGAAGAGCACGCTGGCCAGAATTCTGCTCATGATGGAGCCTGCGGACAGCGGGGAGATCTGTTTCCACGGTCAGCCCGTGAATGGAAAAGACAGGCGGCTCATGAAGCAGTTCAGGCGGCGCGTGCAGTATATTTCCCAGCATCCGGAATCGTTTCTGGATCCCAACTGGAAGATCGGAAGGAGCGTGATGGAGGCGGCGAAAGTCTATGGCTGCCGGGAGGCGGATCAGAAGCTTAAAAAGCTGCTCACCCAGGTAAAACTGGGCCGCGCGGTGCTGGACCGCTATCCGCATCAGGTGAGCGGAGGGGAAATACAGCGGGCCGCGTTGTGCCGTGCGCTTTTGCCTGAACCGGAGGTGCTGATTCTGGATGAGGCCACATCCATGCTGGATGTGTCGGTGCAGGCTCAGATTTTAAATATTTTAAAGGAAATTCAGGAGCGGGAAGGAATCGCATATCTCTTCATATCCCATGACAGAGAGGTGGTTTCCTGGTTCACAGATGAAAAGAGGGAATTGAAAGGAGGCAGACTTTATGACATATCTGGAGGAGCGGGTGAAAATCGCTGATTTTAACCGGCTTTGGGAGGAAGCTATCACGCTGCCGGACGGTTCCTATTCGAGACGCCAGACCGACGACGAGGCGGAGCGGGAGTTCTGGAAGGGCTTTATGGGAAGAAAAAGGAGTTACCAGCGTGATGATACGGCTGAGACTGTGATGGAGGCGGTCAGGAAGCTGCTGGCAGACTGCCGGACCGCCTCTATTCTGGAGATTGGTCCGGGATGGGGAAATTACACGATGGAGCTGGCGAAGCTCTGCGGCCGCATGACCTGTGTGGACATCTCTCCGGAGGTACTCTCCTATATCGATCAGACAGCGCGGGAGCAGGAGATCCGTCACGTGACCGGGGTGTGCAGCAAATGGGAGACATTTTCTTCCGCGGAGCGTTACGATGTGGTTTTTGGATATAACTGCTTTTACCGGATGCGCAGTCTGGAGGAATGTTTTCGAAAAATGAACGAAACAGCAGAAAAGATGTGCATTGCAGGTATGAACATGGGGTTTATGCCGCCATACTATATGGAGATGAAGAGGGAACTGGGATGCAGGCTGACCTATGGGAAAAAGGACATGATCTATTTTATCAATGTGCTTTACGCCATGGGAATCGATGCCGGTATGACGGTCATCCCTCTGAAGAAGAAGTTTCTATACGACGATTTAGAACAGATGGTGTCGGGCGAGACCAGCAGGGTGGATGCCGGCGCGGACTGGGTGAAGGATCACAAAGAGCAGATCAGTCAGATTCTGCAGAACTATTTTCGATACAATGAGGAAGGAAAACTGGAATATGAGTATTCTTTCCGAGGTGCGCTGGTTTACTGGAAACCGAAGGAACAGCTTTCATGAACAGAAATGAGAACAAACATGTGATAAAGGAGGTATACCCCGGTTCCATCGCGGAAGAACTGGAGATAGAACCGGGAGATATCCTGCTTTCCATTAATCACGAAAAAATAGGAGATATCTTTGATTACAGATACTTAATCAAGGATGAATATATCGAAGTACTCATCAGAAAAGCCAATGGCGAGGAATGGGAACTGGAAATTGAAAAAGGATACGACGATGATCTGGGCCTGGAGTTTGATAATGGCCTGATGAGTGATTATCGTTCCTGCAGCAATCAGTGTATTTTCTGCTTTATCGACCAGATGCCGCCGGGAATGCGGGAGACGCTGTATTTTAAAGACGACGACTCGCGTCTGTCATTTCTGCAGGGAAATTATATTACCATGACGAATATGAAGGACCAGGACATCGACAGAATTATCCGTATGCAGCTGGCCCCCATTAATATATCGGTGCAGACCACGAATCCGGAGCTGCGCTGCAAGATGCTTCACAACAGATTTGCCGGAGAGAAGCTCAAGTATCTGAAGAAGCTGTATGACGGAAGGGTGGAGATGAACGGCCAGATCGTGTGCTGCAAGAACGTCAATGACGGACCGGAGCTGGAACGCTCCATCCGGGATTTGTCGCAGTATCTGCCGTTTTTAAGGAGTGTCAGCGTCGTTCCGGCCGGAATCACCAAGTACAGAGAGGGACTGTTCCCGATCGAACTGTATACGAAGGAGGAGGCCGGTGAAATCATTGACCTGATCGAAAGCCATCAGCAGGAGTATTACGACAGATACGGCCTCCATTTTATTCATGCCAGCGATGAATGGTATATCACGGCTGGCCGGGATTTTCCGACAGAGGAACGGTATGACGGGTATATCCAGCTGGAAAACGGCGTAGGCATGATGCGAATGTTCATCGATGAGTTCGGCGAGGCCCTTAAGGAGGCCGTGCACAGCGACGATTACCACAGCCTGAGAGAAAGCGTCAGACGCACGCTGACCATTGCGACAGGGAAACTGACGTATCCAACCATCTGCGATTTTGCATCCCGGATGATGGAGGCGTTTCCCGGCCTGACCATTCATGTATACTGGATACGCAATGATTTCTTTGGAGAGACCATTACGGTATCCGGACTGATTACGGGACAGGATCTGATCCGCCAGCTCAAGGAGCGTCAGTGCCAGGGGGAGGACCTTGGGGCTGTGCTTCAGATCCCATCCAATATGCTGCGCATGGGGGAAGCGGTGTTCCTGGACGACCTTACGGCAGCGGATGTGGAGCGGGAACTTGGTATGAAGCTGGTGGCGGTGGATTCAGGCGGTAAGGAGTTTGTCGAGGCTCTGCTGAATCCGGCCTACCGGATGGAGCGGGATAATGAAAACTTTGTCTATATCAAGGCCTATGACAGAAAGGAAGAGGAGTGAGTGCCGTGTTAAAGGATGGAGATAAGAAGCCTGGTGTACACCGGGGCCGTTATAATATGGATTTTGACCCTGTAAAAGGAGATCCGTACGGAAATATGCAGAAGGCGCGGGAGCATATCGATGCGCTGAAGAACCGGGAGAGAGAAGCGAAGGAGCAGGAAAGCAGGCCATAGTTTAAAACTATGGATAGTAATGGAAAATAGAAATTATACGATTGAGTACTGTTGTGCTATGATAACAGAAATTGATTATAACGAAACATCAGAACAGCCGCAGGAGGAAAAGTCGTATGAAGACATCGGTTATTGGATACCCGAGGATTGGGGAACTGAGAGAATTAAAATTTGCATCGGAGCGCTACTGGAAAAAGGAGCTTTCGGCCGGAGAGCTGGAGGAGACAGGACGGCAGCTTCGTGCACGCCACTGGAAACTGCAGAGAGATGCGGGAATCGATTATATCCCCAGCAATGATTTCTCCTTCTATGACGGCCTTCTGGATACGGCCTGTTTACTGGGAATGATTCCGGAACGGTACAGGAAACTGAATTTATCCCCGCTGGATACGTATTTCTCCATGGCAAGGGGATATCAGGGAGAGGCCGGAGATGTAAAGGCGCTGGCCATGAAAAAATGGTTCAATACCAACTATCATTATATGGTGCCGGAGATCGAGGATTCCTGTGAGATTGCCCTTGAGGGAACGAAGCCCTTCGATGAATACGATGAGGCGGCAGAACTGGGAATCACGACAAAGCCGGTGATGGCCGGACCATTTACCCTGTTAAAGCTGGCGAGATTTACGGGAAATAAAAGAGCGGAGGACGTAAAGAACGAGGTCATCTGCACATACCGGGAGATTTTAAAGAAGTTTGACGACAGGAAGGCGGAATGGATCGAGTTTGATGAGCCTTCCCTGGTACGGGATTTAGGCGAGGAGGACAGCAGGCTCTTTCACGATCTGTATTTCGATATTTTGAGCGGAAAAGGAGGGGTGAAGGTCCTTTTACAGACGTATTTCGGAGACGTGAGAGACTGCTATGAAGCGATTACCGCCCTTCCGTTTGATGGTATCGGGCTCGACTTTGTGGAAGGCAGGCAGTCACTGCCGCTTCTTAAGACTTATGGATTTCCCCAGGATAAGGTGTTGTTTGCAGGGGTGGTAAACGGAAAGAATATCTGGAAAAATCACTATGCAGGAACCCTGGAGCTGGCGGAGAAGATTCAGAATGAGGCGGGCGAGGTAGTCCTCAGCACGTCCTGTTCCCTGCTCCATGTCCCCTGCACTCTGAAAAATGAAACAAAGCTGGAGGAACAGTACCGGAGATACTTTGCATTTGCAGAGGAAAAGCTGTCGGAGCTGGCGGATATAAGGGCTGTTCTGGAATCGGAGGAGCCGGGGAAGCAGGAGGCTTATTTAAGCAATCAGCGTGTGTTCGGGGAGGCCAGAGGCGGTCAGAATCCGGCGGTCAGGGAACGTGTGAATTCCCTGGGAGAAAAGGAATTTACACGGCTTCCTAAATTTGAGGAGAGAGAGGCGATTCAGAAGATGCGGTTCGGTCTGCCGCTCCTTCCCACCACTACCATTGGATCGTTTCCTCAGACGAAGGAGGTGCGCGCCAACCGGTCCGCGTATAAAAAAGGCCAGATCGATGAGCGGCAGTACCAGGAGTTTAATTGCAGGAAAATAGAGGAGTGTATCAGACTGCAGGAAGAGCTTGGACTGGATGTGCTGGTACATGGAGAGTTTGAGAGAAATGATATGGTGGAATATTTCGGAGAGTGCCTGGATGGCTTTCTGTTCACTGAAAAGGCGTGGGTGCAGTCCTACGGCACCAGATGTGTGAAGCCGCCGGTAATCTGGGGCGATATCTCCCGCAGGCGTCCCATGACGGTGTCCTATGCCGCCTATGCCCAGAGCCTTACCGAAAAGCCTGTCAAAGGCATGCTGACGGGACCTGTTACCATACTGAACTGGTCATTTCCGAGAGAAGACATCTCCCTGAAGGAATGCGCCTGCCAGATTGGCCTGGCCATACGGGACGAGGTGCTGGATTTAGAGGCGGCAGGCATCGGAATCATTCAGATTGATGAGGCCGCGCTGAGAGAAAAACTTCCGCTGAGGAGGCAGGACTGGCGGGAAGACTACTTATCCTGGGCGATTCCCGCGTTTCGTCTGGTCCACAGCGGCGTGAAGGCGGAGACACAGATCCATACGCATATGTGTTACAGTGAGTTCGGGGATATTATAGAGGACATTGACCGCATGGATGCGGATGTCATCACGTTTGAGGCTTCCAGATCGGACCTGACCATCCTGGATGCTTTGAATCAATGCGGATTCAGAACCGAGGTGGGGCCGGGGGTCTACGACATCCATTCGCCGAGGATTCCTTCCACCGAAGAAATCGTGGACGCACTGGAGAAGATGCTGTCTAAGATACCGGCGGAGAAGCTGTGGGTGAACCCGGACTGCGGCTTAAAGACCAGAGGGGAGGAGGAGACCGCCCCCAGCCTGAGAAACATGGTTCTGGCAGCTGAAATAGTGAGAGCCGCCAGATAAAATATCAGGTAAAGAGAAAGGTCAGTTTCTTTTTACAGCAGCCTTTCGTTCTGGTATAATAAAGACCAGAGACAGGAGGTCGCCATGAAAGTTATCCATACTGTGGAATTAAAGCCGGGAAGCTATGAAGAGCAGCTGCCTGATTTTTCGCCGGATTTCCCTTATATCGCTTCCTATGTGGAACTGGAGAAGCATCTGGGCAAGCAGTCGCCGTGGCATTGGCATAAGGAAGTCGAACTGTTTTATATGAAAGAGGGGGCGGTGGAGTATGATACACCCCAGGGGAAAATCATCCTCCCACAGGGCTCCGCCGGCTTCGTCAACTCCAATGTACTCCACATGTCGCGGGTGAAGGAGGGGGAGAAGACGTCGGTTTCCATGATTCATATTTTCGATCCGCTGCTGGTGAGCGGGCAGACGGGAAGCCGGATTGACCAGAAATACGTGCGGCCGCTCGTCACAGCCCCTGGTATCGAGATGATCGGGCTTTATCCGGATCGGCCGGAGCACGCGGAGTTCCTTGCGATTCTCCGGGAATCGTTTGAACTTTCGGAGGATGAGTATGGTTACGAGATCCGCCTGCGGACGCTTCTCTCGGAGCTGTGGTGCCGTCTGCTTGCGATCGCAGAGCCCCTTTGCGGTGACGGCGCCCAGGGCAGCAGGCCGAGTGAAAAGATTAAGATGATGATGGTGTATATCCATGAACACTGCGCGGATAAGATTTCGGTGGCGGAGCTTGCGGCAGCAGCCTATATCAGCGAGAGGGAGTGCTTCCGCACGTTTCATGACTGCCTGAAGATGACGCCGGTGGAATATATGACAGATTACCGCTTACAGAAGGCGTGCCACATGCTGGCGGAAGGGGATGACTCCGTCACCAGGATCTGTCAGTCCTGCGGAATGGGAAGCAGCAGCTATTTCGGAAAGGTATTTCGGGAACGCATCGGATGCAGTCCCATGGAGTATCGAAGCAAATGGCGGAATTATGATATAGAATGACAGTAAGATGATATTTTCCTGAAACAAACTGCACTATAATGATATTGTAAAGAGAAGACAACAGATCAGACAGTGCAGGTGTCCGGCGTGCCGGACGGTTTTGTTCAGGAGGGATAGATATGATGAAACTCAGGATTTTAGATATGAAGGAATTTTTGAAAGCTGTCAATGGCTGTACGGGGCCCGTTCGTATCGTGGACTCTGATGGAAGAAAAGAAAATATAAACAAAGAATACGGAATCCAGGCGAAGCTTCAGGCGGAATATCAGAGGAACAGGAAGATTCTGAGTCTGAGCCTGGAGGTTCCCACACCAGCGGATTACCTGAGCATTGTGAATTATTATGTGGGCGACTGCTGAGCGCCGCCATGGAATTTAACAGAATGGCCCGATGTGCTGTAATGGCACACCGGGCTGTTTTGAGCTGCGCCCGGTGAATTCAGTGCAGGGGACGGAGGATTTGGGGAAGGGAGCGCCTGGGGAAGCGGAAAAAGGGCACTGGACGGATAGCGGGCAAAGTGTGTGCGTGATAAAATAATGAGGTCAGAAAACGAGGATAGAAGGAAAGACAGATATCGAAAGGAGACAAGAGGATGCACGCATGGGAAGCAATCGAAGGAGCACTGGATTTAATTGAGGAACACTTACAGGAGGATATCAGCACGGAGGCGCTGGCACAGTCGGCCGGCCTTTCCCCATTCTATTTTCAGCGGCTGTTCAAGCGGCTGACAGGGCGGCCGGTATTGGAATACGTTAAGATGAGGCGTCTGGCTATGGCGGCTTCCGCGTTGGCCGACAGGGAAAAGCGGATTCTGGATGTCGCCGTGGAGTATGGATTTTCCAGCCATGCCGCATTTACAAGGGCGTTTAAGGAGGCCTACGGCATCTCGCCGGAGGAGTACAGGAAGGACTGGCCCATGCTCAATACGTGTGATAAGCCGGAGCTGTCCATGAGATATCAGCTGGTGGATGAGGGCGTGCCGCTGATTGCGGGTGATATCGTTCTGGAGATCGAGCGGAGGCGGCTTGCGGTTCCCGAGGCTTACCTGGGAATGGAGACTGCCGTGGAGATGAAGAGGCAGGTGCCGGCGGGTGAGAGCACCGGAATCGATGTACCGGGGCAATTGTGGAAAGCATTCCATGAAATGAAACCATCTGTGGATGGACTGGCGTCGGATGGACCGGAAATGGGGATGTCGCATATGGCAGATCCGGAGGCAGGGACATTTCTCTATTTTGCCGGGGCTCAGGCGGAGGGGGACACAGAGGCAGCAGGAATGGAAGCAAAGACAAAGTCGAAAGCGGCAGCGGCTTCCACTTCCACGCTTGTGAAGCGGGAACTCCCTGTGGGAGAGTATCTGGTATGCAGAATTGAGGCGGAGACGTTTGAAAAACTGGTGACCATCGCGCTGGATCAGGCGGGAAAATACTTATTCGGAACGTGGCTGCCGGCGCATGGCCTGACAACACTGCCGTTTTCGGCGGAAAAGTACTACAGGAGCAACGAATCCGATCTTTACATGGAGGTGTGGTTAATGCCGCTGCCCGTCCAGGAACAGGAATCCCGGTAAGGAGGCGGCTGTATCAGAATTCCGTTCAGCAAAAAAGGTCGAGAGTATTTTTCTGATTTTTTGTATGATAAGCGTGTCAGATACATCAGAAAGTTCGTGAAGAAACTTTTTAGGTGAAGATGACAAAATTGCACGCAAGCGGTTCAAGACGCCCGCTGGGTGCACAGAACAGGAGGAGACAGTCATGAAGGAACAGGTGGAAGCGGTTCAGAGGATGCAGGACTATATTCAGGAGCATTTAAAGGAGACGGTTACGCTGGCTGATTTATCCAGGGTATCGCTGTTCTCGCCGTGGCATTCCTACCGTTTGTTCCGGCAGTGGACGAACCAGACTCCGGCCGACTATATCAGGCGGCTGCGCCTCTCCGAATCCGCACTGAAATTGAGAGACGAGCAGTGCAGAATCGCAGACGTGGCGTTTGAGTATGGGTTCGGCAGCGTGGATGGATACCAGAGGGCGTTCTTCCGGGAGTTTGGCTGCAATCCGCGTGAATACGCCGGGAATCCGGTCCCTTTGTATCTGTTTACCCCGTATGGCGTCAAATACAGAGAGATCAGAAAGGAATGGAACGCAATGGAAAATGTAAAAAATGTGTTTATTCAGACAATCGACAAACCGGAGCGCAAGGTGATTATCAAGAGAGGGGTGAAGGCGGAGGACTACTTCCCCTACTGTGAAGAGGTGGGCTGCGATGTCTGGGGACTCTTAACCAGCATGAAATCCCTCTGCGGGGAACCGGTATGCCTCTGGCTTCCGGAGTCCTTGCGTAAGCCCGGGACCTCAGTCTATGTACAGGGCGTGGAGGTCACCATGGATTACGACGGTCCGGTTCCGGAGGGCTTCGATGTGATCGAACTCCCTGCGGCCAAATACCTCATGTTCCAGGGGGAACCCTTTGAGGAAGAAGACTACTGCGCAGCGATCGAGGCGGTTCAGACAGCGATTCAGAGATACGAGCCGTCAGCCGCGGGATACCGGTGGGACAGCGAAAATCCCCGGATTCAGCTGGAGCCGGTCGGTACCAGAGGATATATTGAACTGCTCCCGGTGAAAAATCTGTAAAAACAGGCCGTTCCTCCCGGAATTGGAAGCCCTTTCAAAGTTCTTGACAGACATAAGCCCTCGTGATATGTTTAAGCAGAATATTTCTTATTAACAGAAAGGACCAGGAAATTAATTCCGGGAGGGCCACGTATGGAGCGCCATAAAAAGTCACTGAAACTAGGCGCCAGATTCAGTATTCTGGCTGGTGTCCTGCTGTGTGCGAGCACAGCTTTTGTTATTACTCTCTGTGGAATCATTTTCCACAGGCAGTTCATGGACATGCTGAAGGCGGAGTGTGTGCAGGGAACGAATCTGCTGAATTATGAGCTTTCGAAGGCGGAATACGGGGATCGGGACAGGACGCAGCTTCTCGATGAACTGAAGGCTCAGACCGGTTACGAGTATACGATCTTTCAGGGAGATAAGCGGACAGCCACCACGATCATAAAGGATGGAGAGCGCGTCACCGGAACGACGCTGGATCCGGAAGTTGCAGAGATAGTCCTTTCAGAGGGGAAATCATTTGTCGGAGAGACCTCGATTCTGGGTGTTCCCCATGTCTGCTCCTATGTACCGGTGTATGGAGCGGATGGGACGGCTGAAGGGCTTATTTTTTCGGGAGTCTCGAGTTATGAGGCGAAGTCCACGATGTACCGGGCGCTGTTTGCCATGGGGCTTGCGGGGCTGATCTGCGCGGCGGCGGGCGTTGGACTGATTCTGTTTTTCACAAAGAGAGCCATATCGCTTCCCTTCGCCGTCCTCAGGAAGTTTGCCCGCACGGTGGAACAGGGGGATTTTGGAATTGCTTCTAATGCTCCTGTGGTATCTGGAATTACGTCGGGAGATGAGATCGGAGAGCTGGCAGGAACCTTTGAACTTACCGTAAAACGTCTGAGAGAGTATATCGGAGAGCTGGCATACGTGCTGGAACGGATATCGGCCAATGACTTAACGGTGAGTCCCACACTGGATTACGTCGGAGATTTCAGCTCCATCCGGGAATCTCTGGTTCATATTACGCTGCGGTTAAATCATACGCTGGAAGAGATCGTCCGGTCCTCCGCCCAGGTGGCAGATGGAGCCGGTATGGTGGCAGACGGCGCCATGACGCTGAGTGAGGGAGCCCAGGAGCAGGCCGCTTCGGTGGAGGAACTGGCGGCGACGCTGGAAGCCGCCTCGGATGAGGTTGACAGTACGGCGCGCAACGCGGGCGAGGCCAGTCTCGTCTCCCAGGACGCGGTCCGGGTGCTGGAGGCGGGAAAGGCCCAGATGGAACAGCTGACGGCCGCCATGAATGATATCACACACGCATCCGAAGAGATTGAGCGAATTACAAAGGTGATCGAGGATATTGCCCTGCAGACGAATCTGCTGGCGCTGAACGCCGCCGTCGAAGCCGCGCGGGCCGGGGAGGCGGGCAGAGGCTTTTCCGTGGTCGCGGAGGAAGTGAGGAGTCTGGCGGGAAAGAGCTCGGCGGCTTCCAGGGATACGGCGAAGCTGATTGAGAATGCCAACACGGCGGTCAGAAAGGGCAGAGAGATCGCCGCTGCCACAGCCGAAGCTCTGGAGCAGGGCGTGTCTGCTTCCAATCAGGCGATGGGACTGGTGCGGGAGATATCGGCCGCGTCGGCCCAGCAGGCGGAGCACATCAGGCTCTTGCGCGGCGGCATGGAACAGATTGCCGAGATCGTGCAGTCCAATTCGGCAACCGCCGAGGAGGAAGCGGCGGCCAGCCAGACACTCTCCGCCGAAGCGAGAAGATTAGACGGTATAGTAGCCGCCTTTCAGCTCAAACGCGATAATATGATGGAATAAGGTGGCAGGAGGAAGTTATATGGAAATAAAGCTTTTAAACGACGATTTCTCGGTTTGTAAAATCCGGGACCTGTCAGGAGTCAATCTGACGGATTCGTTTTATTTTATCGGGAAAACGGATGAGGAATTATCACTGGTGTGCAGAACGGAGCATGTTCCGGAGGAGACGACGGACAGAGAGGATGGCTGGAAGGCGTTTCGGATCGAGGGAGTGCTGGATTTTTCCCTGATTGGAATCCTGGCGGATATATCGGCAGTCCTGGCGAAGCATTCGATCGGTATTTTCGTTGTTTCCACGTATAACACCGATTACGTTTTGACGAAGAAAGAAGATTTCCTGCGGGCGGCGGAAGCGCTCGCGGAGAAGGGCTATCTGGTGAAATAGGGAAAGGGGCGGCGGACGCGAGTCTGCCGCCCCTTTCTCACAGGGCAAAATAATATATTAAGACAATGAAAAAGGATCAGCCGGGGGAGCTGGTCCTTTTTTCGGAGAAGGTATTTCGTTTCTTATGGGGTGTAGCAAAAACTATATAATGTATTGGGGGGGTTTACAATTATTAATATACACCATAACCCCTACAAAAGTGTTCACAAACTTCAGGAGAATTCAAAGATAAAATTGTGCGTTTTACCAGTAAAAAAATATTGATTGTCGGAAATAGATAAAAAAACACTGATTTTATTGACTGGGATCCGTCATTTAGACGCTTTGCAGAGGATGGCTGAAAGACAAACCCCCTTTCGGTTCATGAGAAAGTAATCAGTTGTTGCATATAGTGAAACAAGTTCAAGGTTGAGAATTGAAATGGGCAAAAAAGATTGTTATAGTAAACTTGCAAGGGGATAAAAAGCAAAAACGCGAACAACAAAAAGGAGGGAAATGCGATGGATGAAGATTTGATGTTTGAAACAGGAACGAAGATTCTGGAGGACAGACTGAACGAAGCGGATTTCGACAATATATTTGTTCTGTTTGAACAGGTGTGCAACTCGGATGACATTCTTACCTTTACACTGAAAGGATATAGTGAGAGCTTCCAGTTTGTATTTGATGAGTATTCCTACGCGATTGTCTTTGAGAACGGAAGCTGCAGGACTGTGAAGGGCACCATATCTCTTCCGGACGTGACATTCCGGATTCACAAGGCAGTTGCACTGGATATCATAAACGGCCGGGTATATTCGGCGGTAGCCCACATGAACGGGGACGTGGACTACATCGGATACAAGGACGGCGCAATCCGGTTTATCAGCATTCTGGAAAATGTATTGGATGAAATAACAGATTCAGCAAGGAGGTATGGGGCTTGAGAAAGATAAAATTTGGAGTAGTCGGAGGCGGAGGCGCATTTTACTTCCATGCAAACGGCATACGAGGTTCAGAGATTCTGGAATATACGGCCATCTATGATATCAACTATGAAAATGCAAAGAGAATGGCTCAGAAATATAAAAACAACCCGATGACAGCCTATGAGAATCTGGACGACATGCTGGACAGCGACATTGACGCGGTGCTGGTCATGGTGCCCCACGTTTATCACGACAACATTGTCGTGCAGTGTGCTGAAAAAGGAAAACATGTGCTGTGTGAAAAGCCCATGGGTACCACGCTGGAAGGGTGTAAACGTATGATAGACGCCTGCGAGGAGAACCATGTGCTCTTTATGATTGCGGAGAATCACCGTTTCCTTCCGGCACACAACTGTGTGCACGACTTGATTGAACAGGGCGCCATCGGCAGGGTGACGATGATCCGGGCTTATGAGGGAGTCAATGAAATTCCCGGCTTAAGCCAGAGCGGCTTCTGGAAGGGAGACCCCATCAAGGCAGGAGGCGGGTCCCTCATGGACATGGCGGCCCACAAATTTGCCACTATCGAATATATTATGGGAAGCCGCTGCGAGGAAGTGACCGCGGTGCTGGCAAAGCAGATGATTAATCTGCCGGAGAAGGCCGAGGACAACGCGGCGGCCATCGCCAGATATGAAAACGGAGCCATTGCAGACGTTATGGTCAGCTTTACACAGATGACACCACCATTTAACAGCCTGGAGGTCTACGGAACAGAGGGAACGATCTTTGAGAACCATGCGTGGGAAAAGCCGGTACGAGTCTACTCCATGACGTCAAAGGACGAACGGATGCGCCAGAAATGGTATGAACCGGAGTGCGAGCACGCGCCGTTTCCGAAGTACTATCCCATCTCGGTGAAGAGGGAGGACGAGCATTTCGCTCGGTGCATTCTGGATCATACGGTTCCGGAGTTCACGCCGTACCAGGCCATGCATGCCATTGAGGCGATTCTGACCGGTTACCTTTCACATATTGAAAAACGGCCGGTGCGCTGTGAGGAGGTACGGAAGATGGGCGAGGAAGGCAGAACCCATGAAATACTGGAAAAGCTGGCGCCTTCTATTCCGATCAATAAGAATTTAAAGGAGATTAAGATGGCGGATCCCATTGGTTACGATAAGAAAAAGGCTGCGGGAGTGATGAAGAAATACGGACTGGATTTGCTGCTGGCCACCTCACCTATCCATGTATACTACACGACGGGGCTGCCGGTGCTTCACAGTGCGGCGAATCCGATCCTGGCTTCCCTGGCCAACCAGTATCCCTATATGGGGCTGATACGAAAAGCGGGAGAGAACACCGTATTTCACTGGAACGTCTTTAAGAGCGCGGAGACCATGTGCTGGGCCGCGGACAGTGTGGGAATCGAGAGTCCCCGCGATGTACAGAAGGCCCTCAAATGGAAGCTGAAACAGTGGGGAATGGAAGGGAAACGGGTGGGTGTGGAATCCACCGCTCCCAAATACGTGATGGATGTGCTGAACGATCCGAAGCTTGCCATAGAAGTGGTGGAGGCCGATCAGGCATTCCGCGACATGAGACTGGTCAAATCAGAGAAGGAGATGGAATACATCCTAAAGGCTACCGAGATCACGGAGACGGCGCTGAGGGCGTGCATCGACGCCTGTGCCGTGGGCGTGACGGACAACGAGCTCCTTGCAATCGGCAAGAAGGCCATGCTGGATGCGGGCGCCTCCGACTGGGATCATCTGACCATGACCATCGGGGATTCCGATCCGGAGGCGCCGGGAACCGGCCGGGAGGTTCAGGCGGGAGAGATCATCCGCCTCGACTTCGGCGCCAGCTACAAAGGGTATGTGGCGGATATCAACTGCCATGTGATCATCGGAAAGACCCCGGAAGCGGCAAAGGCCCATATCGACGCGCTGCTGGAATTCCAGCATTATATTGAGGAGCGGGTGAAGCCGGGAACTAATATGAAGGAGCTGGGAGAGGAAGCCAAAGCATGGTATCAGAACAAGTATCCGAACAGCCTGGCATTTTCCATCGGACACAGCATGGGCATGGAGTGCGAGGACGTACATATCCTGGGAACCCTGGGTAATATAGACGGCCCGTTTGAAGAGAACATGGTGTTCGAGATCGAGGCATGGGAGGAATTCGGGGGCGCCCTGATCGGCGTGGAAGATACGTATGTGGTGACAGGGGATGGCTGTAAGAAGGTCACGACCATTCCAAAACAAATTATAGAAAAATGAGAGGGGATACGAACATGAGGAAGGAAAAACCATTGGTGATCGTAGCGACACCAAACATCTGCTGGCTGCATCCGGAGGTGGCATATCCGGGAAACGCTGTGGAAATCGGAGAGGAAGCGGCACTCTGCCGGGAAGCCGGAGCCGCTGTACTGCATACCCATGCCGAGGGGCAGTGGAAGGAAGTTTATGACGAGGTAAAGAAACGCTCTGATATTATCCTCCAGGGCGGCATGTCAAGCATTCCGCTTCAGGAGAGAATCGAGCTGTTTGAGCTGAAGTATGACATGGTTTCAATCATTGCCAACCATCATGCGGAGGCATTTAAAGAGGTGAACTGTGATGTGCTTCACCCGTTATCAGAGCTGGAAGAATACGCGGCGGCCTGCAGGAAGTACGGTGTAAAACCCGAATTTGAAATCTGGCATACAGGCTCCATCTGGAATTTGAACCAGCTGATAGAGAAAGGTCTTTTAGACGCTCCATACATTACGACACTGTTCTTCGGATGGCCGGGCGGCACATGGTCACCGGCCACCGTGGAAGAGTATTTGTACAGACGCAGGCTGATGCCTGAAAACTGCGCCTGCACCGTAACGATTATGTGTGAGGAGCAGATGGATATACTTGCGGCGGCAATCTTAAATGGAGACCATGTGCGCGTGGGAACCGAGGATTATCCGTTTAACCAGCAGGGAAAGGTTTGCACGACCCATGAGCTGGTACAGGAGATTGCAGACGTTTCCAGGAGTCTGGGGCGGGAAGTGGCAACGGCGGCCCAGGCCCGGGAGATGCTGGGATTATAAAGGAAAAGGGAAGGATAAGACTATGGGGAAGAAAGTTGCGGTTGTAACGGGCGCGGCCAATGGAATCGGTCAGGCATCGGCTTTAAAATTTGCCAGGGAAGGGTATGCGGTTGCTATGATCGACATCAGTCCGGCGCTCAGCAGGACGGAAGAAATGGTGACTGAAATGGGGGGAGAATTCCTCTCCTGCGTGGGCGATGTCCAGGATGAGACGACCATGGAGAATTTCATCAATACTGTGATCGAAGTCTATGGCAGAATCGACGTGCTCAACAATAATGCGGGAATTGTGGTCGTAAAGCCTTTGGAGGACACGAAATTCGAGGAATTCGAGCGTGTGGCCAAGGTCAATATCGGCGGAACCTTTGTCCTGACGAAGCTGGTGCTTCCGATGATGAAACAGCAAAAGGAGGGGGCCATCGTCAATCTGGGGTCCATATCCGGCCACGTGGGTCAGACGGAACATGCCATTTACGGGGCGACCAAGGGGGCGGTCATCGCGTTTACGAGGGCGGTTGCCTGGGAGGTGGCGGATTACAACATCAGAGTTAACTCCGTGAGCCCGGGATCTGTGGATACTCCCATGCTGCGTTCGGATATACAGCTGGAGGCGACCCGCACCGGACTTCCGTTTGAAGATGTAAAGAAGGTAAGGGAAGCGGAGCAGGCCTTTAAACGCTGGGCGGAGCCATCCGAGATCGCTGAAGCCATCTATTTTCTGGCCAGCGACGGGGCGTCCTTCATTACGGGATCTGACTTACTGGTAGACTGCGGCTGGGCGGCAAAATAGGAGGAGCTTACATGGGAAAACGTTATTTTATTACAGGCGCCACCGGCTGTATCGGCGGCTGGGTGGTGAAAAATCTGATTGAATCAGGCCGGGAGGTTTATGCGCTGGTGCGCAGCCCGGAGAAGCTGTCTGTGCTGGAGCTGATTATGGAAAAGGAGGAAATCGGGAAGATCCATGTGGTAAAGGGAGATATTACCGATTACCAGCTGCTTCTTCATACTCTGAAGGACGATGAGATCGACACGGTCATTCACATGGCTGCGATGCAGATGCCGTTCTGCCAGGCGGACCCGGTTCTGGGCGCCAGGGTAAACGTGGAAGGCACCGTCAATATGTTCGAGGCGGTAAAGGCCTGCGGATTAAAGAAGCTGGTGTACGCCAGCAGCACGGCGGTTTACGGCCTGACGGAAGAGTATGAGGGCGGTGTCTACGACAACAGTTCGCCGTTCCATCCTCACGCCCACTACGGTGTGTACAAGCAGGCCAATGAGTGGAGCGCCAGGATTTACTACGAAAAGGAGTGCATTTCCAGTATCGGTTTAAGACCTTACGTGGCCTATGGACCACTGAGAGACCAGGGGATGACGTCTACCCCGACGACCGCCATGAAGGCCGCCGTCAAGGGAGAAGCATACGAGATTTCGTACGGAGGGGATTTCGATTTCCAGTATGTGGACGATGTGGCGAAGGCATTTATCATGGCGGCAGAGGCAGAGTACGAGGGGGCTCACTGCTTTAATTTCGCCGGAAATTCCGTAAATATGACGGAAGTGGTGAAGGCCATCGAGGAGGCGTGTCCTCAGGCGAAGGGGCTGATTACATTTAAAGACGAACCGCTGCCATTTCCAAAGAATATCAGCGGAAATGAACTGGACCGGCTGATAGGGGAAGTGCCGGTGACGCCTCTGGCTGAAGGGGTCAGGCAGAGCGTGGAAATATTCAAAAGTCGCATGTAAGCGTCTGAGAGACAGACGCTGAGTGCTCATAACAAGGAGGAGAAGATATGAAGTTAGGACGTATGGTTACGGTTATCTTGGCAGCAGCATGTGTGGTATCGATGGCGGGATGCGGACAGAAACAGGCTCCGGCGGGAACGGCGGAAGCTCCGAAGACGACGGAGGCGGCCAAAGAGGCGGCTGCCGAACCGGCCGCTGCGGAGAATAAAGAGACAGGAGAGAAGATAAAGATCGGCATTTCCATGCAGGGAAATCAGAGCGGGTTTGTTCAGTATTTTACATCGGCCATGTATGAGTATCAGGCGACGAAGGCACAGGATATCGACATGGAAGTGGTATTTGCAGATGACGATCCGGCGAAGCAGTTCAGCCAGGTGGAAACCTTTGTGAGTAAAAAAGTAGACGCCATCATTATTCAGCCGGTAGACAAGACTCAGTGTGCGGCAGCCGTGGATCTGGCGGCGGATGCAGGCGTTCCGATCATCACGTTAAACACCGTCACGGACAGCACGAGAAACACGGCCCATGTGGGCTGTGACGACGAGCAGGCCGGTGAACTCCAGATGGAGAGAATCATCTCCGTATGCGGTCCCGATGCGAAGCTGGCTTACGTGGATGCGGTTCTGGGGCATTCCGCACAGGTGTTAAGGGCACAGGGGTATGAGGCGGTGCTGGCCAAGAATCCGGGTGTGGAGCTGGTCGTACACGATACGGGAAACTGGTCTCCGGAGGAATCCATGAGACTTGTGGAGAACTGGCTGCAGGCAGGAAAGGACGTAGACGCCATCCTGTGTATGGCAGACTGTCAGCTTACCGGTGTCATTACAGCTGTTGAAAACGCGGGCAAGATGGGGGAAATCAAGCTGGCGGGAATGGACTGTGATCCGGTGATCTTAAAAGCAATCAAGGACGGAAAAGTGGACTGTTCCATCTGGCAGGATGGTCTGGCACAGGGAGAAAATGCGCTGCGCCTTGCCATTTTAGCGGCCCAGGGCGAGGAAATATCCGATTATATTATTCCTTACGAGGTTTGTACGAAGGATAATATCGAAGAGTACGAGAAGAAAGCGGCTGAACGTGACGAGCTGGCGAAGAAATATTTCTAATCAGCAGAAACGGCGAGGTATATGCGGGGAGCGCTGCGCGGGGGTGCGCGCAGGCTCCCCATTTAAACAAGGAGGGGGCAGCATGGCTAATCAGACGGAAGAGAAGAATCATGAAATCATAGTGGAAATGAAAAATATAGACATGCGTTTCCAGGGCGTGCACGCACTTGATGATGTGTCCATCACCTTAAGACGGGGTGAGGTGCATGCGCTGATGGGGGAAAACGGTGCCGGAAAATCCACACTGATGAAGATTCTGGTTGGGCTCTATGTGCCGACAAAAGGGGAAATTTACTACAAGGGGAAACAGGTGCATTTTAAATCGGTCATGGACACGAAGAAGGCCGGAATCAGTATGATATTTCAGGAATTCAACCAGGTAAAGTACATGATGGTAATGGAAAACATCTATCTGGGCCGGGAGCCGATGACCAGGACAGGCTGTGTGGACTATCAGAAAATGTACGAGGATTCCAAGCGCCTGCTGGAGGGGCTGGGAGTAGACTTAGACCCGAAAGCGAGGATGGCGGATTTAACGGTGGCAAAGTTTCAGCTGGTGGAGATTGTAAAGGCAATTTCCTACGATGCGGATGTCATCATCATGGACGAGCCGACTTCGGCGCTGAGCCAGACGGAGATTGAATATCTGCTGAAGACGGTGAGACGGTTATGCGACCAGGGAAAGGCGATCGTATTTATCTCCCATAAGCTGGAAGAGGTATACGGGGTCTGCAACCGTGTGACGATTCTGAGAGACGGACGCTTTATCCATACCGGTCTGGTGAAGGATATTACGGAAGCCGAGATGATCAAATATATGGTGGACCGTGAGATTTCCGAAATGTATCCGAAGCAGCAGGCGAAGATCGGGGACGTCGTTCTGGAAGTGAAGAATTTAACCAGGGCGAAGGAATTTGAAAATGTGAGCTTTACTCTGAGAAAGGGAGAAATCCTGGGACTGGCAGGGCTCATGGGCGCCGGAAGAACGGAGGTCGTAGAGACGATCATGGGTGTCCGGAGGCCGGACAGCGGAGAAATCTATTTAAACGGAGAAAAAATTGTGAACCGAATCCCGGAGGACGCCATCCGGCGGGGGATTATCATGGTTCCTGAAGATAGAAAGAAAAACGGTCTGGTGCTGAAGCTGGGGATCAGAGACAATCTCCTCATGTCGGCACTGCGCAAGTGTCTGAAAAACGGGGCGCTTAACAAGTCTTTAGAGACAAAGTACTGCAAGGAATTCGGGGATAAACTGGAGATCAAGAGAAGCGGCGATGACCAGCTCTGCGCGAATCTTTCCGGGGGAAATCAGCAGAAGGTGGTCGTGGCACGCGTGCTGAACGCGGATCCGGATATTATTATCCTGGATGAGCCGACGAGAGGAATCGACATTAAGACGAAGTCTGACATTCACCGGCTGATGTCCACGCTGGCCTGCGAAGGGAAGTCCATCATTATGGTTTCCTCGGAGCTGCCGGAGGTGCTGGGGATCAGTGACCGGATTCTGGTGCTGAATGAGGGGCATGTGACCGGAATCTTAAACAGGGACGAGGCCGATCCGAGTATAGTGATGAAGTACGCGGTCAAGAAGGAGATTGGGGGAGAAGAACATGGCAGAGAAAACAGCTGAAAAACAGAGTGTAAAAGAGTTTGTCAATAATCATGGTATCGTCATTGGGTTTGTCATAATATTTTTGTATTTATCCATATTTGCTCCGAATTTCTTAAGCGCCAGCAATATGATTAATATACTGAAGCAGATTTCCTGTATCGGCATCGCCACCATCGGCGTAGGTGTGCTGATTATCATGAACTGCATCGACTTGTCGATCGGCTCTATGTTCGCGCTGTCCGGCGTGACGGCGGGAATCATGGTATCGAGCAGTGTGGCGGGATACGGACTTCCGGCTTTTGTCGGATATGCGGTAGGAATCGCCACCGGCGTTCTGTTCGGCGCGTTTAACGGAATCATCGTGGCAAAGGGCAAAATCCCGGCATTTATCGTTACCATGGGCACCCAATCCATCGCCAGGGGCCTTGCACTTATTCTGGCTCATGGAATGCCTATCGGCAGTTTTTCGGATTCCTTCAACTATCTGGGTTCTACCTCCATCGGAGGTGTTCTGCCGTGGTCAGTCATCGTGTTTGTTATTGTGGTCATCGTGATGAATTTCGTCATGAAGAAACGTCCCATAGGCCGCTATGTTTATGCGGTAGGCGGCAATGAGGACGCCGCCCGAGTGGCCGGCATTAATGTGGATAAGATCAAGATCCAGGCGTATTTAATAGAGGGCGCGCTGCTGGGACTGGCCAGTACGCTCATGGCCTCCAGGCTGAAATCGGCTTCCCCCAACCTGGGGGTGGGCTATGAACTGGACGCCATCGCAGGCTGTATCATCGGCGGTGTCAGCTTCACAGGCGGCATCGGCAAGGTATTTGATATGGTTTTGGGCGCGCTGATTATCGGTGTGATCAACAACGGTATGGATTTGCTGGGCGTTGAGGCGTTCTATAAACAGGTGGTGAAAGGATCGATCATCGTCGTCGCGGTACTAATCGACAGAAAGCGGTCCGGACGAAGTTAAGACTACGGCTGAAAAACGGTTACAGACTGGAAAAATGCTGGAGTGGTGTGGTATACTGGTATTAATTTTTAATCACACGCGAGTACAGCTTTGCATTATGAACGCAGTACTGGATAAAGGAGGGCGAAGGGGATGGTATTACAGTCATTGGACCGTGGGCTGGATGCGTTAAACATTCTGGCAAAGCATGATCTGGTGTCGGTTACGGAACTGGCTAAGGAGCTGGGGGTGGATAAGAGCACGGCTTCCAGGATCATGGAAACGCTGCGCCAGCACGACATGGTTCAGCTGGATAAAAAAACGAGGAAATACAAGCTTGGATTCCGGGTGCTGCATCTGGCCGAACGGTTCCGCAGCAGACTGCAGATCATCGATATCGCGCGGCCGGTTCTGCTGGAAGTCAGCCGGGAACTGGGGCAGAGCGTTCATTTATGCGCCTATAATAAGGGGATGGTCTATGTGATTGACCAGGTGGTCAGCGACCTGCCTTACTCCATGTCGGCTATGGTAGGGCTGATCGAGCCGATCCATTCCTCATCTGTGGGAAAATGCATTTTCGCCTACCGCACACCGGAGCGGATGGAGGAGATTCTGGAGGATTATGAGTTTACCAGCTACACAGTCCATACGATCACAGAGAAAGCGAAGCTTCTGGAGGAATTTGAGAAGATCCGGAGCCAGGGGTATGCAGTGGATGACGAGGAGATGTTTATCGGTGTCCGTTGTATTGCCGTTCCCGTATTCGGCTACTTAAACAGTGTCCGCTACGGAATCGGTATCTCCGGTCCTATCGATTTGATGTCGCCGGAAAAACTGGAGATATACAGAAAAAGGCTGATGGTGGCCGCGAAGAAGATCAGGCGGGAAGTGGAACTGCTCTGATGATCGAAAGATAACAGGAAGTTTTTATGAGAGAGTAAGACGGAGAAGCAGGAAATTCTGTTTCTCCGTCTTATGGTTTTGTGGGGGGTAGATTTACGGGATACTCAGCATTTCAAGTAACCGTGGAAGAAAGAAACGTTTCTATTTCTGTACGTGCCAGATTAAAGCCGCCGACCTGGCAGTGCTGTTCTCCGCCTTCCGAAGCCGTAAATATCCGGCTGGTGACAGAGGAGGCGTGGGTCAATTTTCGCTCGATCTGCCGCATTCTCTTAACCGGCACATACTGGTCGCATGCTCCGGCAAGAAGAAGGACATCCTGGGTAACCAGACTGATACAGTCTGTAAGCCTGTGGCATTCTATATTTTTCAGAAAATCATAAGGCGCTGTGGTACCGGTAATATACATTCCATGCGTTATTTTCCAGTTTAAGTCCAGGTCAGACTCCATTTTCCGCCGTATCAGGGAATTGATAAGCTCTCTCCTCCCGGTTAATAAAAGCAGCCGGAGAACAGTTCCTTTTAACGGTGAGAGACGGCTTAAAATAAGATCGAGCCCCCAGTAAAAGATGTCACAGCAGATTACGTAATGAATTCTTTTGTCAAATGCCGCCGCCCGCGGCGCCAGATAGCCGCCCCAGGATATTCCCAGAATTGTGACACTGCTGAGATGAAAGTAATCGAGAATGGCCTTTACCGGTTTTTCCCACTCGTAAGTAAAGACGAGGCCATTTTTTCTCGCCTGTCCCTGACCCGGCCCTTCAAATAATAAGATGGTATAGCCCTTATCCGGATATTCTTTTAGGAGCGGATAGAATTCTTCCATAAAGGAATCGTAGCCGCCGTGAATCAGGATAACACCCCGCTCATTTTCTGCCGAACGGAGGTTAGGAGGACTTACAATGTCTGACGAACAGAGATGAGGGGCACTTCCCGGTCTGGCTTTTAAGCGGATTGCAGGCAAATATGTATTCTGATAGGGAACTTCGAACCTCTCCATGGAATCTTCCCTATATGCCAGGTCAAAGCACTCCCGGAAAAGCCTGTAACACTCTTCTTTTCGGACTGATGTATCGGGGAGGTAAAATTCTGCCATGCGGTAATAAGCGGCTGCATGTTTGAAACGCTGCTCCGTGCGGGCTTTTTCAGCTGCGGCCCACCAGGTGGCCGACCAGCTTGCCATATCGGTGATTTTGGAAGCGGCTGCCGTTATCTCTGCCAGTGTCCGGGCGTTTTGATCGGCCAGCGTCCGGGCGTTTTCGTCTGTCTGTGGCGGCAGTGCAGGCTCGGAGAGGACGGACATCAGCGCGCGGTTGATCTGAAAATTCATCTGCTCATCATTGGAAAAATGAAGAAACATAGTTTGTAAACACCTCCCCGCATCGATGAAGCAGTTTCATATTGACTGCAGCCACTACGGTTCCGGCGGCCACGGACAGAATCAGTTTCCAGACTGGATATTGAAGCAGATGCAGGGCATCCAGAAAGATCAGACAGCAGGGAATCATTGTGAGCAGCGCGGTAATGGCACCCGGAACGTAACTTCTGTATACAAGAGCCGTTCCAATGAGGTGTATGAGAATGAGGTGCAGGATATTGGCGGCCAGGAAGCCGAGCCACAATTCATAGTGTCCCGTAAAGTAACCGAACGCCGATACAAGGGTCAGAAGCAGCAGCTCCTCGCAGACAGCGATCGAGAAGCTTTCCGTATTGAAAAATGTGCCGAATGGGACGAAGCGTACCCGAATAAATCGTTTTTTGGGAGCCTCACTGTTTTTCCATGGGATGGCGAGAATGATCTCTTCCATATCGTGGAGGATAAACAGGAGCGGCAGCAGCCATACAATTGCTTTCATAAATCATCATCTCCTTTCCCTCCGATTGTAAGGAGTCCGGAAAAAAGTTTCAATCACCAGATGGAACGGAACTGATTGGATAAGCAATAAAATGCGACAATTAGTTGCTTATCCATATAGAATGTGCTATTCTGCTCGTATCAGGCTGCTATTCTTGCACGTAAGCGGTCAAAAGACGCCCGCTAAGTGCTCATAGCGAGCCACTCCACTAGGTTCGTGAGAGACCTCACCAAGTGGAGATGACATGCATCGCACGTAAGCGGCCAAAAGACGCCCGCCAAGTGCTCATAGCGAGCCACTCCACTAGGTTCGTGAGGGACCTCACCAAGTGGAGATGACATGCATCGCACGTAAGCGGTCAAAAGACGCCCGCTAAGTGCTCATAGCGAGGAGGAAATGGCATGAATCAGCAGGATTTGCGTGTGATTAAAACGAAGAAGAATATAGAAGAGTCATTTCTGCGGCTGCTGGAAAAGAAGTCCTTTTCCGAGATCACGGTGCAGAATATACTGGATGAGGCGCTGATCAACCGATCCACCTTTTACAAACACTATTCGGACAAATACGATCTGGCCAGACTGCTGTCGGACCGGATGTTTCAGGAGTTTCAGGATATGCTGGAAAATCGTTTCCTGGCATCGCAGAACAGGGAAGTATATGAGACTATCGATGTGATTTACGAGGTGCTGTATAATAAAAGGGAGGCATTTCTGAATCTGTGGAAAATACATACGGATGAGGTTCAGCTGGAGAACGAGATGGCGGATTATTTAAAGCACCGGTTTATTGCTGCCTACAGTTCAGGCTTTATCGGCAACGCCAGCCAGATGGATTATTTGTCCGGAACCTACGCGGCCCTGACCATGTCGTCCTTAAAATGGTGCCTGAATCATGACTATGATACGGTGCGGGAGGTAGTTCCGCCTTTTGTCCGCAATATCCTTCTGGCAATGCAGGAGTTCCAGCAGCCATAACATAAAGCAAAGAACATGGGGAGAAGCTATGAAATATTTTGGAGCAGGACTGGGGGAAATGCATAAGGAACTGGGAACGATGATACGGAAGGCGGATCGTCTGGAGGATGCCAGGCGTCTGTTTTCAGAGCTTCATGGCGCCCTGCATCTTTCGGAGGTGTCGGGTGGCGAGGAGAATGAGCTGGACCGGCTGACCGGAGACCTGGAGGACCCGGAGTATGCGGTGATGGTGACATCAAAGGATGAGACGATCGCCTGGGCCCTCTGGCATATTGCCAGGCTGGAGGATTTGACCATGAATCTTCTGGTCTCCGGAGGGGAGCAGGTATGGAACCGGGAGTGGGCCAGGCGTCTGGGAACAGCAGTTGCAGATACCGGCAACGCGATGAGTGACGATCAGATCATGGAGCTCAGCAAGGCGCTGCGCCCCGCCGAACTGCTGCAATACAGGAGCGCGGTCGGCAGAAGGACGAGACAGATCGTGGAAGGACTGACGGCCGATGATATGAAGCGGGAGGTCCGAAAAGAAGACTTAAAACGGATACGGGAGGAAGGCGGCGTCACAGCACAGGAGGACTCGGTCTGGCTTCTGGATTATTGGGAAAAGAAGGACGTGGCAGGGCTTTTGCTCATGCCGCCGACACGGGACCCCATGCTGCATTTAAACGACTGCTGTAAATGGAAACAGCAGATACGTTCGAAGAAAAAGTTTTATAGAAGCTAAATGAAAAAAATTGTAACCGGCCTGTAACGAATCGGGTTTCTGCAACACTAATTAACAGAGAGGAGGAAACACATATATGGATTCCATGGAACAGATCTATTTATCACACGCCAAAACAGTATATGCCTTTCTCCTGACGAAGACACAGAACCCGGATCTGGCGGAGGAACTGACCCAGGAAACATTCTATCAGGCGGTGAAAAGCATCCACAAATTCAAAGAGCAGAGCCGTGTATCTACCTGGCTCTGCGGCATTGCGCGGAACGTATGGTTCGATCATCTGCGGAAGCAGAAGGGCAGGGCCGATTTCGAGGAAGCGGAAGAGATTGCAGTCCCTTCCGCGGAGGAGGAAGTGTTCTGTTCCTGGGATCAGCTTTCGGTCATGAAGCTGCTTCATCATCTGGAGGACCCCATGCGGGAGGTGATGTATCTGCGCCTGACCGGCAGTCTGACCTTTGGCCAGATCGGAGAGATCATGGGGAAGAGCGAGAACTGGGCGAGAGTGACTTTCTATCGGGGAAAGGAAAGAATTGTAAAGGAGGCGAAGGAAAATGAAACAGAACATACCCTGTGAAATGATCCGCGATCTTCTTCCGCTGTATGTGGAAGGGCTGACGTCCGAGGAGAGCAGCAGGCAGATCGAGGCGCATATGGAGACCTGTGAGGACTGCCGCGGCCGGTATCTGCGGATGAAAGAGGACCTTGGACGTGAAACGGATGTAAAACGAAAAGAAAATGAACGGGAAATTGATTATTTGAAAAAAATCAGGAAGAGCAATCTGCGAAAAGTACTTTTAGGCATTGGCTCCGCATTTGCCGTAGTCCTGCTGGCCCTGTTTTTAAAGCTGTTTGTCATCGGGTACCCGGTGGATTCCTATCTGGTGACGTATGCAAATGTGAACGAACACATGCTGGCGGTCGGAGGTGTCTTTTACGATTCCGCCTCTGTGTACCGGAGGTATAAACTGGCTGGAGAGGATGATGGAAATACAAAAATGGTGATCTATGCGTGTCTGCCGTCTGTCTGGAACAGGAGTGGAGTATTTAACCTGAACATTGATCTGACGGAGGTGGGAACGGATCTTTCCATCAATGGAATGACCGTGAAGCAGGACGGAACCATTGTAAGCAGGCAGGCAAATGAATTGTTCGCCGCGAAGCATCCGTATGTGGGAGATATGTCCGCCAACGGCAAAGTCGCACAGCTGCTCGGAATCGGCAGGGCGCTTGGCAGCTTTAAAAATGAGCTTCAGACTTCGGAGGAACCGTATGGCTGGACATTGAACTTTGAGAACAGCGCGGCGAATTCGGCTGTGTTTGAAGAGCAAATGAAGGGATACGCCTGTGTCCTGATGGCTCTGACCGGAAATCTGGGAGAGGTCAATTGGACGTACACGGTCGAACTGGAAGACGGGCCCCAGGTAAGACAGGGGACCATGACCAGGGAGGCCTGTTCTGAGTGGGCGGGAGAACCCATTGAGACATTTGCAGAGAGTCCGGAAGCGGTTCAGAGGCTGCTTGATCTGACTGGTGTGACGAAGGAGTAAATATGGAATTAAAGAAAAATTATTATGGCAGTTTGTGTACGGAAATGTACGAGATTTTGCATGAAAAGGCGCCGCAGGATGAGTTGGAATTTTATCTTTCATACGCCGAAAAAGAAATGTCAATTTTAGAGCCCTTATGCGGAAGCGGGAGATTCCTGATCCCGTTTCTGGAAAAAGGGTATCAGATCAAAGGTGTCGATAATTCCAGGGAAATGCTTGAAAAACTGAAGCAAAAAGCACCGGATTCCATGGTAGAACAGAGCGATATAGAGAAATATCAGACGCAGGAGAGCTTTGATTACATTTTTATCTCATCAGGTTCCGTATCCCTGTTTACGGATATGGAGTCCTGTAAAAGCATTTTAAGCAAGATGAAGACCCTGTTAAAAAAAGGCGGAAAATTTGTTTTCGCAGTCGATACGACGGCAAACCGCTGCCCCGATACCGATGAGTATAAAGAGTCAATATCGGTCAGAACCAAAGAAAATTACGAGTTAGTTCTTAAAACAAAGAGTTATTTCGATGAGACAAGCCATACACAGTTTGGACCGGGACTTTATGAATTATATTGCGGTACGGAATTATTGCAGGAGGAGCGGATGGATTTTCAGACGCATCTCTATGAATTGGGAGAAATGGAGTCGATTCTGAAAGAAATCGGATTTACAACGGTTCTCGTATATTCTTCCTTTGAAAAAGAGATAGCTGAAGATAACTGCCCGGAAATGTTTTTGTATGAGTGCAGCTTCTGATAATTTAAAATGACTTAGTGAAAACTCTCAGTAAGAACAGGAGGAACCAGGATGGCTGTCTGGAATCCGTGGCGTGGGTGCCACCGGCACAGCGAGGGCTGCAAATACTGCTATATTCACAAAGGCGATGCTAGTACTGCTTTGCATAAATTCCTAAGTAATAGCACCCGCTATCTACGCCAGGAGCACGCCTGCGAAGCTAGCCGTAGGGTCCACTACGCCGTCGCTTCGCAGACGCACACCTGACGCAGATATCAGGCACTATTACTCAGTTATTTATGCAAAGCAGTACTAGAAAAGGGCTCAATACGGCCGAGGTGATCCGTACGGATAAATTCTTTGCGCCCATCGAGAAAAAGAAGAACGGTGAATACAAAATAAAGCCGGGCCAGGTGGTATATCTCTGCTTCCAGTCCGATTTTCTGGTTGACGAGGCTGATGCGTGGCGGGAAGAGTGCTGGAAGATGATTCGTCAGAGAACGGACCTGCATTTTCTCTTTCTGACGAAACGTATTGAACGGTTTATGCAGTGTATTCCCCCCGACTGGGAAAATGGATATGACAATGTGACGGTCTGCTGTACAGTAGAAAATCAGGCCAGGGCCGATGAACGGCTTTCCATCTTTTCCGGTCTTCCGATCAGGCATAAAAATATCATCTGCCAGCCGCTGATTGAAAGGATCGATATACGTCCGTATTTATCCGGGGTTGAACTGGTGGTGGCCGGCGGCGAATCCGACCGGAATGCGCGGCCCCTGGATTATGAGTGGGTGCTCTGGCTGAGGCAGCAGTGTATGGAAAACGGGATTCATTTTGAATTCAGGCAGTGCGGGACTCATTTTATCAAGGACGGCAAACGGTACACGCTGGCGGTGAAGGACTTGGGAAGCCAGGCGCACAAGGCAGGGATCGATATCTAGTGCCGGCCGATGAAGCTATGGAAGGATTGGAGGAATGACGAATGCCACGGATATTTTTGGTAGAGGATGACAGGGAGATTGCGAAAAACCTTACGCTTCTGCTGCGCTCGGAGGGATTTACGGTCACCCACGCCCCCACGCGGGAGGAAGCATTTGCCGCAGCAGACGGCAATAAATTTGATCTGGCGCTGATTGATATTGCGCTGCCCGATGGAAATGGTTTTACGGTATATACTAAGATCAAGGAGACCCAGGATATTCCAGTGATCTTTCTGACTGCCTCGGGCGATGAGACGAGTGTTGTCACAGGGCTTAATATGGGGGCTGACGACTATATTACCAAGCCTTTCCGCCCGCGGGAGCTGATCGCGCGGATCGGGACAGCGCTGCGAAAAAATGGGCGCAGCGGGGCGGCATTTGAAATCTGCGGGCTTTCCGTCGATATGGCGGGCGGCGTTGTGAAAAAATATGGCCGCGAGGTTTTCCTCTCTGCGCTGGAGTACCGTTTACTGCTGGTGTTTGTTAATAATCCCAGGAGTATTATCACGAGAAGCAGGCTGCTTGATGAATTGTGGGATGCGGCGGGCGAATTTGTCAATGATAATACATTGACTGTGTATATCAAGCGGCTGCGGGAGAAGATAGAGGATGATCCTGCAAATCCGCAGATTATTTTGACTGTCCGCGGAACCGGGTATCGATTGGGGGGCGGAAATGTTTCGGAATAAGGAGTTTCGGCAGTTTGCCATGGTGTTCGTCCTGACGGCAGCCGTCACGGTAGCACTTGGATTTACCATCAATACGGCGGCCGGAATTCTTACCGCCGTTTCAACTTCTGTCTTCGGCATCGCCTTTTTCCTGTTTACGAAAGCCCGATACAGGAGTATCGCACGGCTTTCCAATCAGATCGATCTCGTGCTGCACAATGCCGACCGTCTGGATCTCGACGAACTGGAAGAGGGCGAGCTGTCTATTCTCCACAGCGAAATAACGAAAATGCTGCTGCGCATTCGGGAGCAGAACGAGGCACTGAAAAATGAAAAAATGCATCTTGCCGATTCGCTGGCCGATATCGCCCATCAGCTCCGCACACCTCTTACGTCTGCAAACTTAACGCTTTCCCTGCTGGAGAAAAATCCGGATGAAAACGAACGGAGGGCCTTTATTCGGGAAACAGAGGAACTGCTGGTGCGCATGGACTGGCTGATCACGTCTTTGCTTAAATTGTCCCGTCTGGACGCGGGCGTTGTGGTATTTCAACGAGAGCCGGTTGACGTAAACGACCTCATAAGCGCGGCTCTCCGGCCGCTGCTGATCCCTATGGAACTGCATGGGATTGTGGTGCAGAGAGAGGTGCATGCAGATGCAAAGACGGCATTCCCCGTAATCGTTCAGGGCGACCCGGGCTGGCTGGCGGAGGCAGTACAGAACATCCTTAAAAACTGTATGGAAAGCGCGGGGGATCACGGAACGATTGCGATTGTCTGTACGGATACGGTTCTGTTCACTGAAATTACGATTCATGACAGCGGCGCGGGATTTGAAAAAGAAGCTCTGCCTCACATATTTGAACGGTTTTACAGCGGAAAAAGCGCAAACAGGGCGGGATATGGGATCGGGCTGGCTCTCTGCAGGATGATTATCATCCGGCAGGGAGGGACGATTACTGCAAAGAATCATCCGCAGGGAGGCGCGGTATTTACCATCCGTTTTCCAAAGTGACGGATCTCTCACTGAAAAGTCACAGAGATGTAAGGTGAATTCTCTATTATATGAGTATACCATGAGGAAGGAGGCTCACATAATGGAGCTTTTAAAAATTGATAATCTATGCAAGGTCTACGGCAGGGGTGAAAATCAGGTTACTGCCCTTGACCACGTTTCACTCACAATCGAAAAGGGCGAGTTTGCCGCGATCATCGGCCCCTCCGGCTCCGGCAAATCGACACTGCTCCACATCATTGGCGGCGTGGACGTGCCGACCAGCGGAAAGGTGTATTTAGACGGGCAGGATGTGTATGCGGGAAATAGTGAAAAGCTGGCCATTTTCCGCAGGCGGCAGGTGGGGCTGATCTACCAGTTTCACAACCTCATTCCCACCCTGAATGTGGTGGAGAATATTACCTTGCCCATCCTGATGGACAAAAGGAAGGTCAACGAGGAACGACTGGAGGAATTGCTGGAAATGCTCGGTCTGAAAGACCGGAGAACGCATTTGCCTAATCAGCTGTCCGGGGGGCAGCAGCAGCGGGTCTCCGTTGGGCGCGCGCTGATGAATGCGCCGTCTGTCTGCCTGGCCGACGAACCGACAGGCAGTTTGGACAGCCACAACGGCCATGAGATCATCAATCTGCTGAAATTAAGCAACAAAAAATACCGGCAGACCCTCATCGTCGTCACGCACGATGAAAATATCGCCCTGCAGGCAGACCGCATCATCGGTATCTCGGATGGTAAGGTAGTGCGGGATGAGAGGATGGTGTGATGATGAATATCTTTCACAAGGTCACCCTGCAGAGTATGAAAAAGAGCCGCACGCGGACAATTGTCACCGTGATCGGGGTAATTCTGTCCGCGGCTATGATCACGGCTGTCACGACGTTCTCCGTTTCTTTGCTGAACTACATGATTAAGGGCGCAACAGTGAAATATGGCGGATGGCACGTCGAGTTTTTGGATGTCGATTCCTCATTCGGGGAGGCGCGGGCCCGGGACGCCGGTGTGGCTGGCACAGCGATATCCGAAAATATTGGCTATGCGGAGCTGAAAGGCGGGAAAAATCCCAACAAGCCCTATCTCTTTATTGCGGGATTCAGCAAAGAGGCTTTTGACACGGTTCCGATTGAGTTAGTCTCCGGCAGACTGCCTGAGAACAGCGGGGAGATTCTGGTTCCGGCCCATGTCGCGGCAAACGGCGGCGTTACTTATGCAGTGGGGGACACACTTTCGCTTGCCATCGGAAGCCGTATGGCTGGGGAAGGCCGTCTCGGCCAGCATGATCCCTTTCCTGCCAGAAATGAGCCGGGGAAGGAAAACGAAACCTTTGTGCCTCAGGAAGAAAGAACCTATACGGTTGTCGGCATCTGCGAAAGACCGGCTTTCGAGGAATTTACTGCGCCGGGTTATACCTTGATAACGACAGAAGACACAGCAGCAGGTCTGACGGCAGGCTCGACAGGTCAGACGGCCAGCTTAAGCATCTTTGTCACACTTAAAAATCCGGGAAAAGTCCAGGCTTATATTGAAAGGACTGCCGGGCAAAGCGCATATGTTCTGAATGACAATGTGCTGCGTTTTCTGGGGGTGTCCAGCGATCACCTGTTTAATATGCTTTTATATTCCGTCGGCGGAATTTTGATGGCCTTGATCATGACAGGTTCGATTTTTCTGATTTACAATTCCTTTACCATCTCGCTGAACGAACGGACGCGCCAGTTCGGGATTCTGGCATCCGTGGGGGCTACGGCCGGACAGCTGCGGAATTCGGTGCTGTTTGAGGGGCTCTGTATCGGTGCGGCTGGTATTCCCATCGGTATCCTTGTGGGCCTTGGCAGCATTGGCCTTGTAATATCCTTTGTGGCGGAGAAGTTCAAAAACTTCGGCTACAGTGCCGTGTCTCTTTCGCTGACTGTGTCCGGTACAGCCATAGCGGGGGCGGCGGTGATCAGTCTGGTCACAATTCTGTTTGCCGCCTATATTCCGGCCAGGAAGGCCGCGGCCAGACCTGTGATGGAAAGCATTCGCCAGACCAATGAGATCAAAATCGAATCGGGAGCCGTGAGAACATCAAAACTGACGCAGCGCCTCTGCGGCCTGGAGGGAACGCTGGCTCTGAAAAATTTTAAAAGAAATAAGAAGCGCTGCCGCAGCATCGTGCTTTCCCTCTCTTTAAGCGTTATTTTGTTTGTCTCGGCCAATGCTTTTGGAAGCTGCCTGAATCAGGGAGCGAAGCGGTCCGTGGTAAATACGGATTTTGACATCTGTTTTTCGTCCCCGAAAATCGATGAAAATGAATTATTCCGTCTTTACGGCAGGCTTAAAACTGCGGAGGGGATCAAAGAAAGCTCTTATCAGGCGCTTATGTCATATTCCTGCGCGGTCAGGGCCGGCGACTTATCAGACGAATACCGGAAATACATGGGGTATGAGAATCCGGATGAGACAGTCACACTGCCGATGGATATCCAGTTCATTGAGGACAGAGAATTCCGTAATTTTATCGAAAGCCAGGGATTGTCTCCGGAAGAATATACCGGCCAGAATGCGAAAATGATTGCCGTAGCGAAGCAAAAATCAGATGAGACGAAAAGCGGCCGGAGCGGGCTGGTTAATATGTTTGTGGGTGATTCCGTGAGCGGATCGGTCACTCCCAGAGCCGAACTGCCCGGGGAGGTGAAAGGGAATCCATCGGCAGACAAAGAGAAGCAGATAAGTATCACCTTCGTCGATACCATACCTCTCGATACACTTCCAAAGAACTCTTCCGATGTGAAGCCGTTTATCTTTATGATCGTCGCACCATGGCAGCTAAGAGAACAGTTTGTATCTCCGGATGCGGGGGAGATAATGGGACTGACCTTTCTGGCAGATAAGCCCTCCCAGGTGACGGCGGAGATGTCGGAAATGATTCAGGAAGCGGGAATAGGAACCGATTACACCCTGTATAATGTGAACCGGATGTTTGAAGAAAACCGCAGCATTCTGTTTGTCATTCATGTGTTTACGTATGTTTTTGTGATGATGATTTCGCTGATTGCGGCGGCCAATGTGTTCAATACCATTTCCACCAATATCAAGCTGCGCAGGCGGGAACTCGCCATGCTCCGGTCGATAGGAATGTCTGACCGTGATTTCAATAAGATGATGAATTTTGAGTGTGCCTTCTACGGTATGCGGACGCTGCTGTTTGGGCTGCCGGCGGCGGGAATCTGCTCCTGGCTGATCTACTGCGGCATGGCTGCCGGGGGAGCGGACGTAAGCTTCGTATTTCCATGGGCGAGTATGGCAGTCAGCGCGTTCAGTGTGTACTTTATCGTGTTTATCACAATGGTGTTTGCAGTCGGAAAATTAAAGAAAGAGAATATCATTGATGCGCTTCGAGATGATATGGCTTAACAAAAGATCAGGGCCTGGCGGAAAAAGCCAGGCCCTGTTTTGAATAAATTACGGTTGTTCCGCTTCTGCAGTACAGTATGTCGTGCTACAGATCCAGTTTTAAATCCCCTTCCCTGATCCAGCCGGCTTTCCTTAAAAATTCTCCGAAGACCAGCGTCAGAACGGCGGGAAGCAGGAAGCAGACCAGCAGAATTCCGATCCACATTCTGGCGCCGCCGCCCATCGCGGTATAGACGCCAATTGGACCAACTAGCCCGCAGGTTCCCATGCCGGAGGCCGTCTCGATGTTTTTCATCTGGAAGATCACAGTGGCGACCGGACCGGTTACGAGGGAGGCCAGCGTGGGCGCAATCCAGATTTTCGGATTCTTTACGATGTTGCCCATCTGGAGCATGGAGGTGCCGAGCCCCTGGGCCAGCAAACCGCCCCAGCCATTTTCCCGGAAGCTTAAAACGGCAAACCCGATCATCTGGGAACAGCAGCCGGCCGTGGCCGCGCCGCCTGCCAGACCGTCGAGCGCCAGCATAATACAGATAGCGGCGCTGCTGATCGGCAGCGTCAAGGCGATCCCGATGAGGCCGGATACCAGGATTCCCATGAAGAAGGGCTGCATCTCCGTGGCTGTTTTTACCAGATTTCCGAAGGCGGCCATAAAGGCAGCCACACCCGGCCCTACAAACTGAGCGATCAGGACGCCGGAGATGATGGTGACGCCGGGGGTGACGATGATGTCGACCCGGGTTTCCTTCGATACGATTTTTCCGAGTTCCGCTGCCACGACGGTGGCCACCAGTGCACCGACCGGTCCGCCCAGCTCGTTGCCGGCGATCCCGACGGTAGCGGCGGAGAATAAGACCAGCTGCGGCGCCTTCAGCGCGTAAGCGATCGATACTCCCAGAGCTGCGCCGGTCGCACTTTTTGCGTAGCCCGCAATGGTGCCAAATAACGCGACACCTGTCTTGTCACCCAGCGTTGCAAAGATGGTGCCGATCAGCAGCGAGGCAAATAAGCCAAATGCCATGGCACCCAATGCATCAATGAGATAGGTCTGGACGGTGATGTTGACGTTTTTACGTTTCAAAAACTCTTTCACGCCTGTTTTTTCCATGTTAGAAATCTCCTTTATGTATTTGTCTGTTACAGGTGCACACATTTGGCGAAAATGCCAAAGCAGTTAGTTATGTATTTTACCATAGAATTGGAAAATTGCAAGAATAACATGAAAAAGGACCAGCCGGGGGAGCTGATCCTTTTTTTGGAGAAGGTATTTCGTTTCTTATGGGGTGTAGCAAAAACTATATAATGTATTGGGGGGGTTTACGATTATTAATATAACTCATTCCCACAAAAAAGTGTTCACAAACTTTGGAAAAATCAAAATAAAAAATTGTGCGTTTTACCAGTATAAAAATATTGGTTATAAAAATTAGATAAAAACAGTGTGTGAAGCGGTGGGGATAGGTCATAATTTACATAATGGAGTGTGGCTCTGCCAGTACTGCATTTTATTCACATTTAATGGCGCAGTGCAGTACAAGGTTCTATATCAGGGCTTTTTCTCATAAAGATTACTTAACTACTTTATCAGATCTTTTGAGGAAGCTATTTTATGAACAATACTCCGTATAGTATCCATGCGAATCCGGACTCCATACCGGTTATCCATTCGAACTGGTATCCTCCGGTCGCCGTTACCGAAAAAAATCTTCAGTACGCGCAGATCCTCATGCCGGACTTAGCCGCAGCGGCCAGCGAAATGACCACGGTACACCAATATCTGTATCAGTCCTGGACTGCCGGCAGCAATTATAATAACGAGTCCTGCAAGCCGGATTCCCGCGCCTTACATAAAAACATACGCCGTGTGATCCAGCGCATCGCTGTGGTTGAACAACACCATTTTACCATTATCGGACAGCTCATTACTCTTCTTGGCGGCCAGCCGGAATGCCGTTCGGCGGAGCCGTGTTCGTACTGGCGCGGAAATATGGTAGATTACAGCTGCGATATCCGTACCGTGCTGGCGACAGACGCCGAGTCCGAGAAGTTCGCCGCCCAGGCATATGCCGATCAGTCTCAAAAGATCAAGGACCCTCAGGTATCCAAAATGCTCGCGCGTCTGTCTCTGGACGAGAAGCTGCATTATAAAATATTCAGTGATTTTTTATCGCAAATCTAATCAGAATTGTAGTATATATCGCATTTGAATGTATTGACGTTGTTAACACGTTGTGCTTTGATTTTTTTAAAGGAGATGATAACAATGGCAAAGACATCAAACATAAATATTCGGATTGACCCTGACATTAAAGAGCAGGCCGAGCATTTGTTTTCAAAGTTTGGAATAACGATTACAGATGCAATAAATATGTTTCTTCATCAAAGTATTAACGTTGGCGGAATTCCATTTGAGTTAAAAGTTGAGAAGACAAATGCGGTTACTTCAGCAGCTATGGATGATGCCGCTAATGGAAAAGATATACATGGTCCCTTTGACAGTGTGGAAGCTTTGATGGAGGATCTCAATGCTTAAAGTCGAGTATCAGGGGCAATTTAAAAAGGATTATAAGCTGGCAGTTAAAAGAGGCTGTAACCTGAAGCTTCTGGCCGATGTAATTACCATGCTGGTAAATGAGAAGCCGCTGCCGCCAAAGTACAAAGACCATAGCTTGGCAGATTCCCGGAATTATAAAAGAATGAGGGCGTGCCGCATACAGCCTGACTGGCTGCTGGTATGGCGCCCTGAACCATTCTGGTTTAGGGCGCTATTGCTTTTTCTGCTAAGTCTGAAGCATTCTCTGCGAGCCTCTGCGGCAGGAAGCTGCTTTTTGCACAATATGTATATTCAATGAGTTGTTTAAGTTGGCGTTTTGTTTTTTTCATATCTTATTCTTAATTCTGGAAACACTGTCGTTCTTTATTGCTAAAATGTGTAATGAACATTGTCCTCTCCGGACTGGTGCACCTTCCCGAAATCCCCCCACCCATTTATTGCAAATCACTATTTTTCCGATCACAGTCGTTGCAAAGAGGACTTGTGTCCTTTTTGTATCTACTTTTTGCCTAAAAAATGGTTCGTAAAAATGTGATATTTTCACAAAGTGGATAATATTTCCTCGTAAAGGGACATAAGTCCTTTTAAAAAGAAAAAACCATTGCTACAATGTGATTATTCCAAAACAAAAAGAGACATAAGCTCCATTGAAAAAGAAAGAGGTGGAATGCATGAATAAGGTTTTAGACATTGTGACATCGAAGGGACTGACGTATGAACAGAAGGTGGTGGCCCTGGCCCATGCGGCGGAGAACAGTCTGGAGGTACTGGAGATACCGGAGAAGACCCGTCACTATATGGAGACCGGAGCTATCTGTGACCTGGACGAAGGCCATGCGCCGTACCGGCCAAGATATATCATGCCGGATTACGAAGCGGCGGTGAAAAAAGGGTGTGAATTTCTGCAGCTTTACCCGCCGAAGGATCTTGACGAGGTGATTCAGTTCCTGGAGATTTTGTACCGCCATGTGCCCTCCATCACCAGTTATCCCGTTTATCTTGGCAGCATCGACCGCCTGATCGAACCGTTTCTCGAAGGTGTGAGCGACGAGGAAGCGGAGAAAAAGCTGAGATTGTTCCTGATTTATCTGGACCGGACCATTACTGACGGGTTCTGCCATGCAAATCTGGGCCCGGAGGAGACGAGAACCGGACGGATCATCCTGAAGCTGGAAAAAGAGCTTCAAAATGCGGTTCCGAACCTGACACTGAAATATGATCCGGATATTACGCCGGACTCCTATGGGGAGCTGGCGCTCTATACCTCCCTTTACTGCGCGAATCCGGCCATCTGCAACCACCGGATGCACAAGGATACGTATGGGGACTACGGCATTTCCAGCTGTTACAACATTCTGCCCATTGGAGGCGGTTCCTACACACTGACGAGAATCGTCCTTCCGAAGCTGGTTCCTGAGGCAGAGAGCAGAGAACAGTTTCTGACGGAGACCCTTCCGGACTGTCTGCAGCGCATGGGGGACTATATGAACGAGAGAATCCGGTTCCTCGTGGAAGAATCGAATTTCTTCGAGACCTCGTTCCTTTCCAGAGAGGGTTTTATTTCCAGGGATAAATTCCTTGCCATGTTCGGAGTCGTGGGGCTGGCGGAATGCACCAATCTGCTGATGGATGACCCGGACAAGATCTACGGAAGCGATCAGGAAGCGGACCAGCTGGCAGACCAGATCATGCAGGTTATCGCGGAATATGCGGAGACATCGAAGGCGCTTTACTCGGAGGTATTTCATGACCATTTTGCACTCCACGCGCAGGTCGGCATCGACTCGGACCACGGAATTACGTCGGGAGTGAGGATTCCGGTCGGAATGGAACCGGAACGCATGTATGACCACCTTCGCCACAGCGCACGTTTCCATCGCTTTTTCCCGACCGGATGCGCGGATATCTTTTCCTTTGACCCAACTGGCAGAAATAATCCGGCGGCCATGCTGGATATCGTAAAGGGGGCATTTTCCCTGGGTGATAAATACATAAGCTTTTATGCGTCGGACAGCGATTTAGTCCGGATTACCGGCTATCTGGTGAAACGGAGCGAGATGGAAAAGTATTACAAGGGCGAGGCGGTGCTTCAGAATACGGTGTATCTCGGAGGAGATAATTACCGGAACGCACATCTGGAAAACAGGAAGGTGAGGGCGCTATGAGCATGGTCCCTTCCGAGGCCGTGATTAATAAGATTATTCCGTTGAGCGTTGTGGATGGCCCGGGCTGCCGTACTTCCGTATTCGTCCAGGGCTGCAATATCGCCTGCGCCTATTGCCACAACCCTGAGACACAGCAGTTGTGCAGCGGCTGCGGCCTCTGTGTCAGCCAGTGTCCGGCGGGAGCGCTGTCGATACAGGAAAATGGCGGAGAAACGCCGAAGGAAAATAAGCATGACCGCGTAATCTGGGAAGAGAGCCTGTGCGTGCAGTGCGATACCTGTATTCGCGTCTGTCCCAGCCACGCGTCTCCCAAGGTACGCCGGATGAGCGCAGAAGACGTGTGGAAGGAAATTGAAAAAAACATGCCGTTTATCCAGGGGATCACCGTTTCCGGAGGTGAATGTACCCTGTATCCGGAGTTCCTCACAGAGCTGTTTCGGCGGGCAGGGAAATCGGGGCTTACCTGTTTCCTGGACAGCAACGGCTGTGTGGATTTGTCCCAATATCCACGGCTGATGCAGGTGACGGATCAGGTGATGTTAGATGTAAAGGCGTGGGATCACGACGTCTTTGGACGGCTGACAGGCGGAGATGTCTCTATAGTAAAGAAGAATCTCAAATATCTGGCGGAACACGGAAAATTATTCGAAGTGCGGCTGGTCTGTCTGGATTCGGAGCACGAGGGGGAAAAACGGCAGGAAGGGGTTCCCGAAGTGGATATGGAGGCGGTCATCGCAGGCGTATCCCGGGAAGCGGCTCCCTATTTAAAGGAATTCCGGCTGAAGCTGATTACCTTCCGCCAATATGGAGTGACCGGAAGTCTTAAGGATGCGAAAAGTCCGTCCCGGGAACGCATGGAAGAGCTTAAGCGTTTGGCTGTCAGATACGGGTTTCAGGATATCCAGGTGGTATAGGAAATGAGAGAGAGAATAAAGAAGAGACAGATAAAAAAGTAAAACGGATAAAAGCAGAACAAACATAGCAGAACAAACATAGTAAACAAACATAGAAAAACAGATAAAACAATAAATAAAAAAGCAAAAAACGTAAAAGCAAAAAACGAAAAGTCAAAAATGTAAAAGTCAAAAATGTAAAAGTCAAAAATGTAAAAGTCAAAAACGTAAAAGTCAAAAACGTAAAAGTCAAAAACGTAAAAGTCAAAAATGTAAAAACAAAAAAACAAAACGGAGGATCAGATTTATGAAGCTCAGAAGAGGAATTGTATTCGGTTTAACGGCGGCAATGGCACTGTCTCTTACAGCATGCGGAGGCGCAAAGACGGAGAGCACAAAGGGAGAAAGTGCAAAGGCAGAGAGCGCGAACACGGAAGGCGGTACATCAGAGGGAAAGAGCAGCTTCTCGATTGCGATGATCACCGATACGGGCGGAATCAATGACCAGTCGTTCAACCAGTCCGCATGGGAAGGTCTGACGGAGTTAAAGAACGAAAAGGGCGTGGAGGTCAACTACATCGAGTCGAAGCAGGCTTCCGATTTCGTTACGAATCTGGAAAGGCTGGGAGACAGCGGCGCCAATCTCTTATGGGGCGTAGGCTATGCCTGTGCGGACGCGGTTTTAGAGGCCGCGGACAGCAACCCGGATATCCAGTATGCAATCATCGACAATGCTTACGACGATACGCCGGACAATGTGACGGGCGTGATGTTCCGGGCGCAGGAGCCGTCCTTCATGGTTGGATATGTGGCCGGACGTATGACTGAGACTAATAAGGTAGGCTTTGTCGGAGGCATTTCCTCAGGTCTGATCGATCAGTTCCAGTACGGGTATGAGGCAGGCGTCAAGTATGCAGCAAAGGAGCTGGGCAAGGACATTGACATTTCCGTACAGTATGCGGAGAGCTTCAGCGATGCGGCAAAGGGAAAAGCCATCGCCACGAAGATGTATTCCGACGGATGTGACGTGATCTATCACGCGGCAGGCGGAAGCGGAACAGGCGTCATCGAAGCGGCCAAGGAAGCGGACAAATGGGTGATCGGCGTGGACAGAGACCAGGCTTACTTAGCACCGGAGCACGTTCTGACCTCAGCACTCAAGCTGGTAGGAAAAGCCGTCAAGGAAGTTTCCATCGAAGCCATGGACGGAGGAACAATCGGCGGCCAGACGCTCACCTTCGGATTAAAGGAAGAGTGTGTGGGAATACCGGAGGAGCATGGTAATATGGCAGACGGTGTTTATGAGGATACGCTGAAGGTAGCGGATTCGATCCGAAACGGGGAACTGGTACCGCCGACCACAAAAGAAGAATACGAAGCGTTTATCCTCGCGAAGGCAACGAGCCAAGGTTAAGCTCGCTTGACTTTGGCGACTGCCCGCGGGGCAAAGATTCCGCGGCAGTATGCGGAATCTTTGACAGAAGAATAGGATAAATGAATTTACACCGCAGAGTTAAGAAACAGAATTTAACCTGCGGTGTAAACAATGAAAGGAGAAATCGAGATGGCCACGGTGAGCAGCGACTATGCGGTTCAGATGCACGGGATCACAAAGCGGTTTGGGGCGTTTTACGCTTTAAAGGACATGAATCTGGACGTAAAGAAGGGCAGCATCCATTCCCTTCTGGGTGAAAATGGGGCGGGAAAAAGTACACTGATGAATGTGTTGTACGGTCTGTATCAGGCCGATGAAGGCGAGATATACGTAGGCGGTAAAAAGACAGATATCAAGAATCCCAATGTAGCAATTGCTAACGGGATCGGCATGGTTCATCAGCATTTCATGCTGGTGGAGGATTTCACGGTAACACAGAATATCATTCTGGGCAATGAGACGACCTCCCACGCGGGAGTTGTGGACATGAAGAGGGCCAGAAAACAGATTCTGGAAATCGTGGAGAAATACGGGCTGGAAGTCGATCCGGATGCGAAAGTAAACGATATATCCGTGGGAATGCAGCAGCGCGTGGAGATATTAAAGGCCCTGTACCGCGGGGCAGAGCTGCTGATTCTCGATGAGCCCACCGCAGTTCTGACTCCCCAGGAAATCGAGGATCTTCTCTCCATCATGCACAATCTGGTAAATGACGGAAAAGCCATCATCATCATCACCCATAAGCTGAAGGAAATCAAGGCCTCCTCCGACACCTGCACCATCATCCGCCGCGGAGAGTACATCGATACGATTTCGGTAAAAGAGGTTTCAGAGCAGGAACTGGCCACGCTCATGGTGGGCCATGAGGTAAAGCTGGTGGTGGACAAGACACCGGCAAAACCGGGAGAAACCGCTCTGGAGATCAAGGATCTGGTCGTGAAAAACGAGCGGAAGCTGGACGCGGTGAAGGGGCTGAACTTAAAGGTTCGGAAAGGTGAGATCTTGGGAATTGCCGGGATCGACGGCAACGGTCAGAAAGAACTGGTGGAGGCGATCGGATGCCTGATTCCGGCAGAAAAGGGGACCATCACAGTCTGCGGAAAACCCATTACCAACACGGACCCGCGCACGGTCATCGACAGCGGCGTCAGCACGATTCCGGAGGACAGGCAGAAACGCGGTCTCGTTCTGGATTTCTCTGTCAATGAAAATGCAGTGCTGGAGCGGTACCGCCAGGAACCATTTTCCAGAAAAGGGATCTTAAATAAAAAAGAGATGGAACAGTTTACAAAGAAGCTGATCGAGGAGTTTGATGTCCGCCCGGAGGACTGCGGTTCCAAGCGGGCAGGCGGCCTTTCCGGAGGAAATCAGCAGAAAGTCATCATCGGACGGGAAATTGCCATGAATCCGGATGTGCTGATTGCGGTTCAGCCCACCCGCGGATTGGACGTGGGCGCCATTGAGACGGTACATAAGACGCTGATCCGTGAGAGGGACAAGGGAAAAGCGGTGCTCCTCATCTCCTTCGAACTGGATGAAGTGATGAATGTATCCGATACGATCGCGGTGATCTACGATGGAAAGATCCAGGATACATTTCCGCAGGGAACCGTGGATGAAAATACGATTGGCCTGTTGATGGCAGGAGGAAAGAATCATGGATAGAACTGTAAATATTTTGAAGAAGCCGCTCACGATGACTCTGATCGCCATCTTCTTCGGCTTTGTGGTTGCCGGGATTATCCTTGCGGCGGCCGGATATCCTCCGGTCCACTCACTGGGCGTCCTGTTTAACGGTGTGTTTTCCAGCCCCAAGCACGTATCCAACGTCATTATTAAGAGTACTCCGCTGATTCTGACAGGACTCGGCGTGGCATTTGCATTTAAGACCGGACTCTTTAATATCGGCGCTGAGGGACAGTTTATCATGGGTTCCGTGGCGGCTACCGTGGTCGGTATTCTCTTTGATTTCCCGCCGGTGATCCAGATTCCACTGGTTCTGTCAGCCGGTGTGGCAGCGGGAGCGGTATACGGAGGCATCGCCGGATTCTTAAAGGCTAAATTCGGTATCCACGAGGTTCTCACCAGCATCATGCTTAACTGGATCGCACTCTATTTCTCCAATTACGTCTGCGGTCTGAACCGGTTTCATAAGCCGGATACCATCGGAACGTACGCAATCAACCGGTCCGGTTATACGATGATTCTGGGAAATTATAAGGCGACGGAGGAAGGCAAGGCCGCTCTGGCCCAGAATGAATTTCTGCGCAGCACGATCCTGAAAACGGATGTAAACGCGGGATTTATCATTGCCATCGTCCTCGCAGTCCTGATCTCCTTCCTTCTATATAAAACTGCAAAGGGCTTCGAACTGAGGGCCGTTGGCTCCAACCGGTTTGCGGCTGAATTTTCGGGGATTTATGTGAATCGGAATATCCTGCATTCCATGCTGATCTCCGGCGCCATCTGCGGGCTGGCGGCAGCGCTTTACATAACCGGCAACTCGCCCCATGGAATTGCCACGCTGGCGGCATTTGAAAATACCGGTTTTAACGGGCTGGCGGTCTGTCTGATCGCGGCCAGTTCTCCTATTGGCTGTATTTTCGCAGGACTTCTGTTCGGCGGCCTGATCTACGGCGGCCAGACGCTGCAGTACGAGGTAGGCGCACCGTCGGAGATCATCAACATTGTCATCGGAGTCATCGTGTTCTTCGTTGCGCTGACCCATATCATTCCGCCGCTGGTGGAACGCTTAAGGAAAGTCCCCCTGGGAAAACCTGGGCGGAATGTCTCGAAGGGAGGAAAATAACATGCTTAGCAGTCTGACGCTGTTTATCGGCATTACACTCATGTATTCTACCCCTCTGGTTTTCGCCGCCCTGGGCGGAGTGGTGTCAGAGCGGTCCGGTGTTACCAATATTGGAATCGAGGGAATGATGACCATCGGAGCGGTGACAGGAGCTACGGTGGGCTACTACTCCGGAAGCGCCTGGGCGGGATTTTTCGCTGCGGGGCTGGCCGGCGGTCTCATCGCGCTGCTTCATGCGTTTGCGGCCATCACATGCAAGGCGGACCAGACGATATCCGGTATCGCCATCAATTTAATCGGACCGGGCGTCGCCCTGTTCGTCTGCCGCCTGTTATTTGACGGGGCGACCATGTCGCAGCCGGTTCCGAACAAGATTCCGAAGCTGTTCGGCGGCCTGAATGTAAAAGGCGCGCTCCAGAATTTAAATGTGGACGTGACGGTGGTTATCGCCCTCCTGCTGGCTGCGTTCCTGTGGTTCTTCCTGTATAAGACGAAGTGGGGCCTTCACATCAGGGCTGTGGGCGAGCATCCGGCGGCTGCGGACACCATGGGTATTAATGTCTACGTGATCCGTTACCTCTGCGTGCTGGTATCGGGAATTTTCGCCGGTTTTGGCGGCGCTTCCATGACGCTTGCCATCATCCCGCAGTTTACGCCCACCGCCATCAGTGGTCAGGGATTTATCGCACTGGCGGCCGTAATCTTTGGAAAATGGACGCCCCACGGCGCATACGGCGCGTGCCTGCTGTTCGGTGCGGCCCAGGCGCTTACGGTTACGCTGGGAGGCGGAGATTTCGCGGTTCCGTCACAGATTCTGGCTATGCTGCCCTATATGATTACCATTGCAATCCTGATTCTGTTTGTCGGAAAGTCCTCTGCGCCGAAGGCCAGCGGCCAGCCGTACGAGAAGGGCGCCAGATAAAATTGAAGGGGACGCCTGCCGCCAGTCCAATCCGCCAGTCTGCTCCGCCTGGGACGGGAAGGGGACTTTGGCGGCGGTGTGAGGAAAAAGCCGGAAGCCGGCGGGCAGAAGACGGCTCATGTTTCCAGAGTGGGCGGGACTAAGGGCCGACAGGGGGCAAACGGGGGTACCGGGCAATTCGACCGAACTCTTGATGAGTTCGCTCTCAGTGCCCTCAGATTTTCGTCCTGTAAACGAAAATCTGCCCCCCGTTTGCCCCCTGCCTGCCCTAAGTCCCGCCACACTCCGGAAAAAATCGCCGTCTTCTGCCCCCCGTCTTCCGCCTTTTTCCGGCCAGGGTACGGAAAAGTCCCCTTCCCGTCCCGGGCAGAGCAGACTGGCGGATTGGACTGGCGGCAGGCTGGGGCTGGTAAGTCATAGAGGGAAAAATATTAGAAAAATTTGTGGGGAACAGTAGACTTTTTTTGTGAAATGATGCAAACTAGAGGGAGAGGACGGCGAGGATGGATGAAGGAGGAAGACCATGAATGATGTTGTATCTTTGATCAACGAGCTGCGCAGCGAAGAACGCGAGTATCTGAATAATTATCTGGCAAACGCGCCCAAGTGGCTGTTGGAAGCATTTCAGATCGTGCGTCTGAAGAAGGGAACCACGTTCATCCATGAAAATGCGCATGTGGACACTGTATACATTCTGGTAGAGGGAATTGTGAAGGCGACGGACTACCGCATTCAGGAGGTGGCGTACGATTACACGCGATTTTATCCCATCGAGGTGTTCGGGGCCATGGAATTTCTCATGGGATACGATTTATATAAGACGACCTTAATGACGGAGACGGACTGCCGCTTCCTCTGCGTGTCCAAGGACCAGTTCAGCCGGTGGATGCTGACGGATATCCACGCGGTGCTGGAACAGGTGAAGGCCATGAGCGTTTATCTCGTGGAGCAGGTGAGGAAGGAGCGTCTCTTTCTCTTCCTTCAGGGAATCGACCGGCTTTTTCTTCTGTTTATGCAGATCTACCGGGATTCAGCCAGACGGGGGGGCTGCCGGATTCATTTGACGAGAAAGGATTTGTCCAACAGCACGGGGCTGTGTGTGAAGACGGTAAACCGATGCGTAAGCCAGATGGAGGAAGAGGGATACATTTCCCGGGAGGGAAGGGGAATCTTAATCAGTGAAGAACAGTACCAGAGAATTAAATCGGCTATGGCGGATAAGATAGATGAGAACGATATCTAGTGCATCATGGCGTATTTACGCCGGGAGGAACTAGTTCCACAGAGAGAAAGGGAGGTTATTTATGACAAATTATTCGGAAAATGAAGGGAAACAGTATCATATCCAGGTGGGAAGAGGTGATGTGGGCCGGTACGTTATTATGCCGGGCGACCCGAAGCGGTGCGCGCTTATTGCGAAATATTTTGACGATCCGAAGCTGATCGCGGACAACCGGGAGTATGTGACGTATACCGGAACGCTTGACGGAACGCCTGTCAGCGTTACCTCCACTGGAATCGGCGGACCGTCGGCTTCGATCGCCATGGAAGAACTGGTGATGTCGGGGGCGGATACCTTTATCCGTATCGGCACCTGCGGCGGGATGGATATCAATGTTAAGAGCGGGGACCTGGTGATTGCCAACGGAGCTATCCGTATGGAGGGCACCAGCCGCGAATATGCGCCTATCGAATTTCCGGCGGTTCCCGATTTTGATGTGACGAACGCCCTGGCAGCGGCGGCGAAGAAGCTGGAAAAACCGTATCACGTCGGCGTCGTCCAGTGCAAGGATTCTTTCTATGGCCAGCATTCACCGGAGACGAAGCCGGTATCGTATGAGCTGATGAATAAGTGGAACGCATGGCTGCGTCTGGGCTGCAAGGCTTCTGAGATGGAGTCGGCGGCGCTGTTTATCGTGGCCAGCGCGCTGAAGGTGAGAGCGGGATCGGTATTTCTCGTTATGGCCAACCAGGAGAGGGCGAAGGAAGGGCTTGAGAACCCGATCGTCCATGACACAGATGCGGCCATCCGGACAGCTGTCGAGGCCATCCGGATGATGATTCAGGAAGAAAACAGCAAAAATTGAGAAGGAGACAGGCAAATGAGTATGACACCAACAGCCCACAACGGGGCGAAACAGGGAGAGATAGCGAAGACAGTACTGATGCCGGGCGACCCGCTGCGGGCAAAATATATCGCGGAGACGTATCTGGAAAATCCGGTACTGGTGACATCGGTGCGCAACATGTTCGGTTATACCGGAACGTATAAGGGAAGAGAGATTTCCGTCATGGGAGGCGGAATGGGAATGCCGTCTGTGGGCATTTACACGTATGAGCTGTTCCATTTCTATGGCGTGGAGCAGATTATCCGCATCGGTTCCGCAGGAGCCTTACAGGACGGGGTAAAGCTTATGGACGTGGTAATCGGCATGGGAGCCTGCACGGATTCCAACTATGCTTATCAGTACGGCCTTCCCGGGACATTTGCCCCTATTGCTGACTACGGTCTGCTGGCGAAAGCGGTGGATACGGCGAAAGCACAGGGGACCCATGTGGTGGTAGGCAATATCCTTTCTTCCGACATTTTCTATAACGCGGACACTACCGTAAATGACAAGTGGCGCAGTATGGGCGTGCTGGCCGTGGAGATGGAAGCGGCCGCGCTGTATATGAACGCCGCGGCTGCGGGAAAGAAAGCGCTTTGTATGCTGACAATCTCGGATCTGATCTACGGCGAGGAGAAATTAAGCGCCGAGGAACGCCAGCTGGGATTCGGTAAGATGATGGAGATCGCTCTGGAACTGTAAGGAGGCACAGGAGGAAATTATGGACGGAAAAGAAACGTTGAAGTATGTGGATCATACGCTGCTGACCCAGACAGCAACCTGGGAAGAAATCAGGAAGATCTGTGACGAGGCCATGGAATTTGGGACCGCGTCGGTCTGCATTCCCCCTTCCTATGTGAAGGCGGCGAAGGAATATATGAAGGACCACATGGCGGTCTGCACGGTGATCGGTTTTCCGAACGGTTATTCCACGACCGCGGTAAAAGCGTATGAGACAAAGGACGCGATTGCGAACGGAGCCGATGAGATTGACATGGTCATCAACATCGGCTGGGTGAAGGACGGCAGATACGACCGAGTGGAGGAGGAGATCCGCACGTTAAAGGAATGCTGCAAAGATAAGATATTAAAGGTCATCATCGAGACCTGCCTTCTCACCGATGAGGAGAAGATCCGTATGTGCGAGGTCGTAACCCGTTCCGGCGCGGACTTTATCAAGACATCCACCGGATTTTCCAAAGCGGGAGCAACCTTTGACGATGTGGCTCTTTTCAAGGCGCATGTGGGAAAAGAGGTAAAGATCAAAGCCGCAGGCGGCATCTCGTCGCTCTCAGATGCGGAAAAGTTCCTGGAGCTGGGCGCGGAGCGCCTGGGAACCAGCCGGATGATCAAGCTGGTAAAGCAGGAGAAGAGTGACGGCGGATATTAAGCTCTGTTACTGCGGTATTTATGCAATACAGTCTAGACTGTTTGGTAAAGGAAAGGAGGCCGTTATGGATTGTACGGAGAAAATGGCTGCGCTTAGGGCAAAGCTTCCCGCTGAGGAGATGATATCCCAGGCATTTTCGGCCATGGCGAAGGCCTACGCCCCTTATTCCGGATTTAAAGTCGGAGCAGCGCTGCTCACGGCTGACGGAATAATCTATCAGGGCTGCAACATTGAAAACGCGGCGTATACCCCCAGCAACTGTGCGGAGCGGACGGCGTTCTTCAAGGCGGTCAGCGAAGGGGTGAGAGAGTTTACTGCGATCTGTATCGTCGGCGGGAAGGATGGTGTCCCGGAAGGATTGACGGCTCCCTGCGGCGTCTGCCGCCAGGTGATGATGGAATTCTGCGACCCGGAGACATTTCAGATTATTCTGCCTTCCAGCAGGGAGGAGTATGAAATCTTTACGCTGAAGGAATTGCTGCCGATCGGGTTCGGACCAAAGAATTTGCTGTAGAGATGGAAAGAGCGGTAATTAAAAGCTGGTAAAAAAGAAAAATAACGAATAATAATGAGTAACAAAAAATAGAAGAAGCGCTTTTCCGGTCATGGTTGCACCGGAAAAGCGCTTCTTTTTAAAATCCTAAAGTTTCTCCAACGAGAATGACTTTGATACGGCCTTTGACTCTCTGGCGTCCGAGCACCAGATAATTGCAGCAGCGCCTTGCATCACACATGCATCCGGAAGCCATGTTCTTCTGGTCGGCCGCGATGCAGCTTCCCAAACGGGCGCAGGGCGCATCCAGGCCTCTTCTTTTTACAATGGCAGGTACGGTGACGGTTTTGACACGATAGACGGCGGCCTCGATATCCGCCGCTATTTTGTTGATACCGGCTACGATAATAACGCTGTCGGGACCGAATACGAGCGGCGCAATCCGGTTGCTTAATCCGTCAACCTGGTAGATCTCCCCGTTCTTTGTAATCGCATTAGCAGAGCAGAGAAACACGTCGGAACGAAATGCTTCTGTCAGACGGTCCTTCCTTTCCCGGTCCGATAGTCCGTCTTCATAGCGGTCGATAAAATGGTAGCGCCCGTTCTGTACCAGCTCCAGCACGCCGGTCTCTTCCAGCGTGACCGATCCGCCGACGGCAATGGTATCCCCCTCTTTTAACAGGGAGGCAACCGCAGCGGCGGCCTCTTCCTTGTGAGGAACATACTGCACGTCCATATTATTTTTCCGCAGACCGTCCATGACGGTCTGAATACAATCAGATGAAATATCTGTAAGGGAATTCTGCATTCTATCTCCTAACGTTTAATATAGGTCAGCTGATACTTGGGTGAGTTCAGGATCAGCTCCGTGTAATCCATAATCTGCCCATTCTCCAGATGTGTCACATTAGCCGCCTTGATGATGGGGGTGTTCTGCGCGATTCCAAAAAGCTCCGCCACCTCCTTCGAGGGGTGAATCGGAGTCACGGCGTGGTGGCTGTAGGCGATCTTGATCCCCTTGACCTTTTCAAAATACTGGTATTTGGAGGATTCCAAAATCTGAATGGAGATGTCAGGATACAGCCTGGCGGACATATAGGTGGTCTCCAGCTGAAGCAGCTCCCCGTCGCCATAGCGCTGGCGGTGAATGTAGTAAATCGGGTCTTCCTTTTCGATTCCCAATATGGAGGCGATATTGGCGGGGGACTTCTGTAATGTAAATACATCGACCTTCGTCGTCGGCTCCAGCCCCTGTTCTCTCATTAAGTCCGTAAAGCCCTGGATCGGCGGCGGGTTCTGCGTGACGGCGGACCGGCTCACGAAGGTTCCGACACCAGCCACTCTCTGGAGAATGCCTTTGGCCACCAGATTGTCCGTGGCCTTGCGTACCGTAACTCTGGAAACATGGTAGGTGGCCGACAATTCCAGCTCCGTGGGAATCAAGTCTCCCTTTTTGTAGTATCCAAGATTAATCTGCTCCAGCAAATCATTTTCTATCTGTCTGTATTGGGCAATTCTTTTTTCTGCCATATTATCACCTGCCAAAATGTACTGCAATCATTATAATACATAACCGGAGAAAAGGCAATTTGCTTTTTTATATAATGTATACATATATAACACGTGAATTCAATACAAATAACCGACATAATAGCAATACAAATAAAATTAAATGTATTGACATTTGGGGCATAAGGTTGTATATTTTACCTATGAGTGTTGGAAAATATGTAAAAATAGACAATAGAGAGGAGGCGCAGTCTTTGAATATCTTGTATATACATACCCATGACTCGGGCAGAGTGCTGGGCCCGTACGGTTATGCGGTCCCCACACCGAATCTGGAGGCATTTGCGAAACAGGCGGCGGTATTTCGAAACTGCTACTGTGCGGGACCGACCTGTTCTCCCAGCCGGGCGGCGATGCTGAGCGGGACGTATCCGCATCAGAACGGGATGCTGGGACTTGCACAGAGAGGATTTTCCATGGATTATGAGAAACATCTGGTCCGTTTTTTAAATCGGAACGGCTACCGGACCGTTTTAGACGGAATCCAGCATGAGGCGGGCTGGTACTTAGATACAAAGCAGGGGGCTGAAACCATTGGATACCAGGAGGAGATCAGCTGTCTGAGTGATGGATACAGGCAGGAGGATTTGACGGAATGGGATAAGAAGAACGCGGACCGTGCAGCGGAATGGATCGGGAACTACGACGGGAAAAAGCCGTTCTTCCTGTCCTATGGAATGTACGCCACACACAGGAGATTTCCGGATGTCATTGATCGCGATATTAACGAGGACTTTGTCCTGCCGCCCGGCCCTATACCGGACAGCAGGGAGACGAGAAAGGATTTTGCCAGATACATGACGAGTGCGAAATCAGCAGATCTCTGCGTGGGCAGGGTGCTTGACGCCCTGAAGGAAAAGGGGCTTATGGAGGAGACTGTTATACTGGTTACGACGGACCATGGCCTAGCGGAACCGTTCTGCAAATGTACACTATTTGACAGCGGCATCGGGGTAGCGCTTCTTATAAGGGCTCCGGGAAAGCGGGCTAACGGCCATGTGATCGATGGGCTGGTATCCCATCTGGATGTATTTCCGACGCTCTGCGATCTGCTGGGAATTGAAAAACCCGGTTACCTGGAGGGCGTGTCGGCGGTTCCCATGCTGGACGACCCGGAAGCGAAGATCCGGGATGAGATCTTTGCAGAGGTGAATTTCCACACCTCCTATGAGCCCATCCGCTGTATCCGTACAGAACGGTACAAGTATATCCGGTATTATGACGCATCGTATCTGCGAATCAATCAGTCTAATATAGACGAGTCGCTTACGAAAGATTACTTTAACGAAAGGGGGCTAAAGGAGCAGCATAAATACGAGGAAGCGCTCTACGATCTTGTATTCGATGTGGGGGAGCGCAGAAACTTAGCGGGGCTTCCGGAGTTCGGAACAGTGGAGAAAGCACTTGCAGCCCGGCTGGACCGCCATTTGCGGGAAACGGACGATCCCATAAGGAATGGGGGGATTTCTGTTTTGCCGGAGTGGAAGGTCAACCGGAAGGAATGCCTTACGGCAAGCTCGAAGAATCCGGAGGACTATGTGTCGGCGGTAAACAGCAACAGAAAAAAGTCATGAGCATACCGGAGAATACAGAATTTCCGGAAGTGCTTGCAGAAAGGGGAATGGTATGATAGGAATCATTGTCACGGGTCATGGTTCTTTTGCCACCGGAATTACCAGCGGGTTAAAGCTGCTGGCAGGAGAGACGGAGTATTATGAAGCAGTGGATTTCCTGCCGGAGGATTCGGTGGAAGCCCTGACAGAGAAGCTGCTGCGGGCGGTGGAGGCCTTAAGCGGGCTGGAAGGAATTTTAATCCTCACGGACATCGCGGGAGGATCTCCGTTTAACGTATCGCTGAAGCTGAAGCTTACGAGGACGGAAGCAATCGAAGTAATCGGCGGAACGAATCTGCCGGTGCTTTTAGAAGCGTATCTGTCGCGCGCCATGTATGAGGGGGCTGGGACGCCCTCCGGACAGCACGCCGCAGAGAAGGACGAATCACCGGGTGGATTGCGGAAGGGAAATGTGACGGGACTGGCCAATGCGGCCTGCGAAGCAGGAAAAGGCCAGCTGGTTGTCTATGTGCCTTCCGTGGATGATGGGGAAGACGAATTTGAAGAGTAAAAGACAGGAGGAAAAGGTATGAGTTTATTTCAGGCAATACTAATCGGTATTTTTGCTTATCTCGGCTCTAAGCGAACCCCGTGGTTCTTTGGCGTGACGGGCGGATGGAACATGATAGGAAGGCCCCTCGTGGCAGGTCTGATCATCGGGCTGATTCTGGGGGATGTGAGAAGCGGCGTAATTGCGGGCGCCATGGTTCAGGCGCTGTTTATCGGTCAGATTACTCCGGGCGGCGCGATGCCGGCCGATGTGAACTGGGCGGCCTATATCGGCATTCCGCTGGCACTGGCGGCTGGCGGTACCGGAGAACAGGCGGTGGCACTGGCAGTTCCGCTCAGCATGCTGGGACTGGGACTCTTTAACTTTATCATGACCATCAATGCATACTTCCCTCATATGGGAGACAAGGCCGCGGAAAGAGGAGACGGAGCCGGCATTCATCGCGCCACCTATCTGGCGGCAGTGCCGAGCTTCATTCTGCGAGCCGGTTCGGCCATGCTGATCTGTTATCTCGGAACTCCGCTCACCGAGGTACTGCTCAACAACATGCCTGACCTGATGCTTCATTTCTTCGAGGTGGCCGGCAAACTGCTTCCGGCAATCGGATTTGCCATGCTGTTAAAGCAGTCGCTGTCCAGGTCGTGGATGATCGTATTGTTCCTTATGGGATGGGTGCTGATCGGATCTACCAGCATGTCTGTTACGGCTCTTGCGATATTCGCAACCGCCCTGGCATTTATTTTTGTCATGGCACAGGGACAGCCTGCAGTACAGGCAGCGGCTCAGCCGGCTAAAGGAATAGAGGAGGATGACTGCTATGAAGAATAAGAATACATCAGACGGACTGTTAACCAAAAAAGATATTGACCGTGCGGCGTGGAGTTATATTTTCTTTTCGCAGGCGACGCAGAACTTTGAACGTATGATGGGTCTGGCATTCTGCCACGTGGTGGAGCCAATTCTGCGCAAGCTCTATAAGAATAACGATGAGGAATACAAAAATGCATTAAAACGCCATATGCAGTTCTATAACACGGAACCGCAGTTAGGCTCCCTGATTCCTGGCATCACCATCGCCATGGAGGAGGCCAGAGCCAAGGGAGACGACGTCAGCGAGGAGCTGATCGTAAATACCAAAAACGCCCTGATGGGCCCATTTGCCGGAATCGGTGACTCTCTTCTGATTGGTACATACAGCCCGATCTTACTCAGTATTGCCATGAGCATGTGTATTGACGATGGAAACCCTGTCGGCCCGCTCTTTTTCTGCGCGGTATGGCTGGTAACGATCGTGGGCCTGCAGTGGTTCCTGTTCCACAAGGGATATTCCATGGGACTGGATGCGGCTAACACATTTTTCAAAAATAAGGACATCACAAATAAAATTACAACTGGCCTTACGATGATGGGGCTGATCGTAATCGGCGGTGTAGCTTCTACAACCGTTAAGGCGAACTTTATCTATAAGTTTGTCAGCGGGGATATGGCGATCTCCATCCAGGAGCAGGTATTTGACAAGATTATGCCGGCCATCGTGCCGCTCTGTCTGACGCTTGCAGTCTGGTATCTGATGGATAAGAAAAAATGGTCGGCAAATAAAATTATTCTCGGCATCGTTATCTTTTCCGCTGTCATGGTGGTTCTTGGGATCATGTGATTCGTGAAAGTAAATTCGTGAAAGGGAAATCCATGAAGGAGAAATCCATGAAAGATATCATGCTCATCATGTCGGATCAGCATGGCGGGGCGTATACCGGCATGGAAGACGACAGAGTGAGGACGCCCGCGCTTATGCGGATTGCAGGGGAGGGGCTGTATTTTGAACGCTGCTACTGCAGCGCCCCTCTCTGCGTGCCCTCACGCATGTCCTTTTTAAGCGGAAAGCTTCCGTCTGACTTAAACATTTTCAATAACGATACGGTGCTGCCGGCGGATGTGCCGACAATCGCCCATGCTCTGGGAGCCGCCGGTTATAACACGGTACTGATCGGGCGGATGCATTTTAAGGGGGACGAACAGAAACATGGCTTTGACGAAAGACTGGTGGGGGATATCACCTCCCAGTACTGGGGAACAGGCGGAAAAGAACGGGTGGATTTCGGCGCCTATACCGGGACGACGAACCGGAAACACTGTCTGGAGGCTGTTGGAGGCGGAATTTCACCGGTTATGGCCTATGACAGAGAAGTATATGAGTGTGCGCTCCGGTACCTGGAGCGGGAACATGAAGAACCGCTGTTTTTGGTGGTGGGATTTTACTCCCCGCATTTTCCATTTGTTGCGGAACCGGATACGTATCAGTTGTACAAAAAGCAGTTCGCAGGGGAGATGCGCCCTGCGGCAGCGCCTCTCCGGTTCTATGAGGATTACGTCATGGAGTGCAGCGAGGAGAAGGCCGTGTGCTGTAAGGCTGCCTACTGCGGAGCCGTGGAAGAGACAGACCGGTATATTGGGCGTCTGTATGACGCCTTTCAGGGCAGAAAAGGCCGGAAACTCTTCCTTTACGTGTCAGATCACGGGGAGCAGCTGGGAAAGAGAGGCATTTTCGGAAAGCAGACCCTGTATGAGGACGCCGTCCGTGTCCCCTTCGTGGCGGCCGGAACAGGTGTGCCTGTGGGAAGAAGGCGTGAATGCGTCAGCCTTCTGGACATTTCGAAAACAATTCTGGCTCAGGCCGGAGTTTCTGCAGACTGGCACGACGGCCGTGAGATCGATTTATCAGGGCTTCCCGATGCGGGTGAGCAGGTATTCGACGGGCCTGCGGTGATTCAGCAGATTCTGGATTACCGGTCAGAGCCCATGATGGCGGAAGCCGTGGTGTGGAGACGGTATAAGGCCGTGAGATACGGTGGTACGGCCTGCTTCCTGTATGATCTGGAGGACGACCCGCTGGAGGAACGGAACATCGCAGGAGAATACCCGGAATGGATGGAAGCGGCAGAAACGTATTTCCTGACATTACCGGAGATTTCCTCCTGCATTGATACGGAAATAACACAGAGAGAACGGGTAAAACAGCTGAAGGAATGGGGAAAGAGAAAGAAGCCTCATGAATGGGCGGTTATGCCGGTCCCGGAATGGGCGCGTCACAAACCTGTGGAATAAGGTGGTAGAAAGAATGGAATATAAAAAACTTTGGACAGATATGCACAGTAATATCCATCATGAACAGATGGAGCTGCTGCCTGAATGGTTTGGGCAGGTAAAGAAAATCATGGATTTTTGGCCGGTCGCCTATTATCCCTTTTATATGAGACCGACAGAGTCAGGACTTAAGGTGGAAGACCGGTACGAGGATGGACTGATCAAAATAGACTGGGAGCAGATTCGTGAATTTACGAATCAGGCAAACAAAGAGGGCTATCCCATGTTCATGGGCTATGAGTGGCAGGGAACGGGAAAAGACGGAGATCACAACGTGTTCTTTTTAAATAATGACGGAGAGCAGAGGCATCCGGATACCTACCGGGAACTGGCGGCCGCCTATAAGGGGGAGCCGGTAATTGGAATCCCGCATCACGTGGCGTATCAGCCCGGATCGAGAGGAAAAAACTGGGATACTCACGATGAAGTATTTTCTCCGTTTGCGGAAATTTATTCCTGCCACGGATGCAGCGAGACGGATGACGGTCCGCTTCTCATGAAGCGCCATGTCCACATGGGGCCGAGGACGGGAGAGACGGTATTCGAGCGGGCGATCGAGAAGGGATACCGGATCGGAATGATCGCGGCAGGCGATAATCACAGCGTGCCTGCGGTCTTTGAACATGGCAGCATGTGCGCTCTGGCCGCAGACTGTACGAAGGAAGCGATCTGGGAGGCTTTTGTGAACCGCAGGGTATACGGGGTATCCCAGAGCCGGATCGAGGTGGATTTCTCCGTCGATGGAGCCGAAATGGGAAGCGAGATCACGACCGGTGGGGAGGCGGAGCTTTCGTTCCGGATTAAGGGAACGGCTGCGGTCGACCGTGTGGAGATACTGAGAGATAACATTCTGGAAAAAATGGTGGTGCACTCAGGAACCTGGGAAAGAAAAGAACAGTCTGGCGTGATCCGGTTTAAATTCCGCCTGGAATTTGGCTGGGGACCGGATATCCGTGTCTATCCGGATGCAATCTGCCGGGTCTGGAACGGGCTGCTGAAAGTGGACGGAAAGCTGCTGGGAGTGGAAAAATGCTGGAATAATTTCGGACAGGAGCTGACCTCCCAAACGGAGGATTCCTGTGAATTCTCACTTACCACCTATCAGTCCACGGCTACCGGCAAATGGATGGGGCCCAGCAATGTGACAACAGAAGGCTTTATCTTCGAGGTGGAAGCGGATGCAGACAGTTCCATTCATCTGACTGTGGAAGGAAAAGAGTACGCATTTCTGGTGAGAGATATGCTGAAAAGCTCCAGCGTAACGGCGCTGTGGGACGAAGTGGAAAAACTGACGGAGGATACCTGGGGGGAAATCACCCATTACAGAGATGACCCGTGGTGGCACAATGCATACAAGTTTAAAGTAGGCCGTGCATATCCGGAGGACAGCTACTTACTGGAGCACCATGAGACGATAAACGTGGAAGAGGACTGCTGTTACCGCCTGCGCGTATGGCAGAAAAATAATGACGCCGCGTGGACTTCCCCTGTATTTTTAAGAACCGGCCAGGGGCTGGCAGAGAAGAAGGAGGATTAACCGGATGCAGGAAATTGTGAATGTAAGAATCGATGACCGCCTGATTCACGGTCAGGTGGCTGCGGTATGGAGCCAGTATACGAAGGCAACCAGAATTATGGTGGTGGACGACCAGGTCGTGCATGACGTGGTCAATAAAGAGGCGCTGAAGATGGCCTGCCCGCAGCAGTGCAAGCTGTCTATTCTGACAGCGGAAAAAGCAGCGGCTAATTTATGCGCGGGTAAATACGATGGAGAAAAGGTATTTATTGTGGCGAAGAATCCGAAGACGATCCGTTCCATTCTGGATCATGGGTTTGTGATGGATTCCGTCAATGTGGGCAATATGGGCGGTAAGCAGAATACCAGAATGCTGAAAAAGGCCGTCAGTGTGTCGGAGGAGGATATCGAAAACTTCCTGTATCTGGCCGGGCACGGTGTGAAGGTTACGGCCCGCATGGTACCGACGGAGGAAGCGGCAGACTTTATAAAGCTGATTGAGGAAGCGAAATAGAGAGAAAAAGAGGATTCCGGGAAAGAACCTGCCGGAGTCCTCTTTTTCTCTCTACTTTTCGCGATTATAACAGAAGCAGGAGGTCATATGATCGTTGACCAGCCCGACCGACTGCATGTAGGCATAAATAATGGTAGGGCCTACAAATTTAAAACCCAGGTTCTTTAAATCCTTACTGATTTTTTCTGCTAACGGAGTGCTGGCAGGAACGTCAGACATGGTTTCCCAGGCATTTTTGATGGGTTTGTTATCCACATAGGACCATAAGAACTGATCCAGGGAACCGTATTTTTCACACAACACGAAGTAAGCCCTGGCGTTGGTAATGGCCGCGTTGATCTTTAAACGGTTTCGGATGATTCCGGCGTTATGCATCAGCTCTTCGATCTTCTCGTCGCCGTATGTACTGATGATGGCCGGATCGAAATCATCGAAGGCCTTTATGAAGGCATCCCGCTTCTTCAGGATGGTAATCCAGCTTAAACCTGCCTGCATACCCTCCAGAATCAGCATTTTAAATAGTGTTCTGTCATCGTGAACGGGTTTCCCCCATTCGTTATCGTGATACTCCTGGTTCAGTATATCGTGGGCGGCCCAGTCACACCGTGTGAGTTTGTCTGACATTGGTTCTCCTCTTTCTGCGCATATGTTGAAATCTGCCTTTTTGTGTGCTCTTGCCAGTGGTTCCATATTCTTCAGCCTATTATAATAAAAATTTCTGCTCACATCAATACTTGAGAGTAAAAAGTTTATACCTGGCTGTGATGGCGAACCGAAAGCTATTGAAATAGCCATTCCCAAGCATACGCCGCATAGAGACGGCAGCCATTTAGTAAAGCTGATTCGTCCAGATCAAAACACTCGTGGTGGAGCGGCCAGGAGGTTTTCTGGGTTCCGTCACTCGTTCCTAAGAATACCATGGCGCCGGGGACAGCCTCTAAATATCGGGAGAAATCTTCAGAGGTCATGCTGGCTGGACGTTTTATTAAGTTGTCTTCCCCCCACACGGTCATGGCCGCGTTTTTTGCCGTGCCGCAGCAGGCGGCATCATTGACAGTCGGGAGCAGGGACGGCGTGTAGGTGACTTCAGAGGAGCAGCGGTACATCGCGGCTGTGTGTTCACTGTAACGGGTAAGGGCTTCCTTAAAATAACCGCTGAGCTCCTTGTCAAAGAAACGGATATTTCCGGATAATACAGCTTCCTGAGCCAGCAGATTGACCTTTGTGCCGGCCTGGAAGATTCCGATGGTAAGGACAGCCGGTTTCTGCGGGTCAATTTCTCTGCTGACGATTTGCTGAAGATTGACAGCCAGATGGGCGCCGGCAAGGAGCGTATCCGATCCGAGATGGGGCGTCGCGCCGTGGCCTCCGGGGCTGGTAAGGCGGATGGAAAAGTCATCTACACCTGCCATGCAGGGGCCGGGCAGAATACAGATTTTTCCCGTTGGAAGATCGGGCGCCACATGGATCGCGAATACGGTATCCACTCCGTCAAGCATCCCGCGATCGATCAGCGTTCTGGTTTCTCTGCCGGTTTCCTCCGCCGGCTGAAACATGAGCCGCACGGTGCCGGAAAAATGGTCACGGCTGTCCCAAAGAAGCTTTGCCGCCCCCAGCAGCATGGCCGTATGGGAGTCGTGTCCGCAGGCATGCATGACGCCGGGAGACTGTGAGACATAGGGCGCGTCTGAATTTTCCGTAATAGGCAGGGCATCCAGATCTGCGCGCAGCAGAACTGTTTTACTGTGCTTTTCAGACGGTAAGGCAGCGGTTTCCTCCGGGTGCGTCTGCAAACCGGCAATCTCAGCCAGAATATCGGTTTCATGCAGTGTACGGTGTGGAATCCCCAGTTTGTCCAGTTCACTTCTGATTAACTGCTGGGTCTGAAATTCCTGGCCGCTCAGCTCCGGATGCTTGTGAAGCGTTCTCCGTATGCCAATGATATAGTCGGACAACATTGAAAAATCGGTCATATTAATAATCCTCCTGTCGGTGTGTCTCTTCTTTGTACTGTGCCGGTGTCATATTTGTATATTTTTTAAACAGCTTCGAAAAATAGTTGGGGTCGCTGATGCCGACCGATTCTGCAATTTCGTAAATCCGGAGATTGCCGGTCTGAAGCAGTCTCTTCGCTTTCTCAATCCGCAGGCTCGCTAGGTAGTCTACAAAATTCATCTGCGTGACTTCCTTGAAAATCCGGCTTAGATAGGACGGATTGACGTAATTGATCTCCGCGATTTTTTTCAGCGTCAGAGTCGACGTGGACAGATTTTCGTTGAGATACTGCAAAATCGTGTGGATGAGCTTGTTTCCCTTGGCATCGGTATATAGATTTACCTGGTAAAGCGTGAAGCGCACCATCTGAAGGACGTATTGCCGGATGTCTTTTTCATCGGTCAGCTTCAGGATATGCGTGTAGGGCAGGTGATCCGTATTGTAAATTTCATTGTAGGAGATTCCCTTGTCTCTCAGTGTTGCGAGCACGATGTTTACGATGGAGAGCGACAGCACCATGACATCGGAGAGAACATGGCTGGGGATTCGTTCCAGCGAATCATAGGCCGCATCAACGCGCCGCAGAGCGGTATCCTCCTGGGGAAGCTGCATATACAAGGGAAGCTCTTCCGTCACCGTATTGATTAAATTCTGTAATTCCTGCTGATTCTGTTCCTGGGGCGGATTGGCCAGAAATGACTTGTTATGGCTGTATTTGGCGACCTGGGAGTTCTGGTAGGCCTGACGGTAGGAGCTGCGGATATCCTCGAGGCGCTCCACCGGCGTCCCGACGCCCACATACGATTTGATCCCCAGCTTGTCCTTCAGCAGGGTAGAAAAATGGAAGCCGTAATTGTATAAGTTGATTTTTCTGTTTTCGGTCAGCAGGACCAGGTTCATATGAATATCCTGAAAGACCAGGAGGCCGCTTAGCCGCTCCGCTGCCGTTTGGATGATTTCCCGGCACTGGAACTGCTGCATGATGCTTTCTTCAATGTCCTGGCTGACATTCAGCGTCAGGAGAAGGATATTATAGAAACCGGAGTCACGATGCAGCGGTATCTGGTAATAGCTCAAATTTTCCCAAAGGTAATCGGAGGGGAGGCTGCTGACCATCATGTTGCTGAAAAAATTCTGGATTATGTAGTCACGGTTTTCGTTCAGCTTCTTTTGAAGGAGTTCGTGCTGATAGAGCTTCTTTTGCTCTTCCCGGATGGAGCTGCGGATATCGGTCACGGTCCGGATCAGTTCCTCACGTTTAATGGGTTTTAAAAGAAAACTCGATATTCCGATTTCCAGCCCCTGCTTGGCGTAGTCGAATTCATCGTGGGCGGTAAGAATGATGATTTTAATGTGCGGATATTCTTCCAGAACCATTTCTGCAAAGTCCAGGCCGTTGATAAACGGCATTTCAATATCGGTGATGATGACATCCGGTTTTCGTTCGGCAATCAGCTCCAATGCCTGGTTTGCGCTGGATACATCATCCGTAATGACATAGTCCAGTTCCTCCCATGGGATGCAGATCCGCAGCAGTCCCCTCATTTTATCTTCATCGTCTACAAGCATCACTTTTATGGGCTGTGGCTGATACATATCGGCAGACCTCCTAAAACGGTATTTTAATGATGACAGAAGTTCCCTTTCCTTTTTGGCTGAGCAGCTCCACGGCGCCCTTTTCCGGGTAAGAAATATGGACCCGCTCAATCGTGCCTGCCAGACCGAAGCTGTCTCTGGGCGAGGGGCTTAAGGAGCGCAGGCTTTGCAGCAATTGATCGTCCATTCCGACCCCGTTGTCGGTAACAGTGAGACAGATCTGGGTCTCCTGGCGTTTGACGGATATCAGGATGGTGCCGGGTTCCCCGAGCGGTTTGATTCCGTGGTAGACCGAATTTTCGACCAGGGGCTGAAGCAGGAGTTTTATGATCTCGTGCTGGTACAGCGTTTCATCCACATCATAGTTTACGGTAAATAAATCCTCATAACGCAGGGAGAGAAGGGAGGTGTAATCCTTTATGATCTGCAGTTCCTGCTCCAGGGTGATGTACTGTTTCCCCTTACTCAGACTCTGTCGGTAAAAACTGCCCAGCGCGGTGATGGCGTCATAGGCCTGATTGGTGTCTCCGGTGAGCACGATGTATCCGATGGTATCCAGCGTGTTATACAGAAAATGCGGTTTCATTTGTTCCTGAAGCGCGCGGAGCTCCGTCTTTCTTTTCAGCTTCTGTTCCTGCACCAGCCGTTCCATGAGAAACTGAAGCCTGTCGATTAATTGGTTGTAATGAATCTCCAGAAGACCCAGTTCGCTGTTCGGATGGCGGACGGCCACCGGTTCGAAATTCCCGTTTTCCGCGCGGCCCATGGCCTGAATCATCTGGGAGACAGGCGTCTGAATCGATTTTGCAATAACGATGACACAGATCAGCATGAGCACCATATTGATGAAGAAAATCCAGAAGGAGATCTGGAGCAGGGAGGTGCTCAGTGTGGACTCGTATTTCAGAGGGAAGGTGGCGGTTAATTTCCACTGGTATTCTGGAATATAGATTCCGGCCGACAGCGAATTCTTGCCGCTGGCACTGTAGTAAGCAGACGCGGGACCGATGAAGGGGCTGATATTGTGGTGATTTTCCCCTTCCTTTGTACTGCCGTAGGTGCTGATGATCTCCCCGGAATCGTCATACAGGGTAATCTCGATATCGGATGGCTGAAAGACGTGCTCAAATATCTGGTTGATGGAGCGCGTCGGTATGTTCATAATAGAGAAGCCGATCGGTTTCTGGGTTTCTAAATCATTGATGACCCGGACTGCCGACAGAAAATCTTCGGAGTAGTCGGGAAGAAAAATATTGCCGGCATGAAGCGAAAGAATACAGCTCCCCTTGGCATCCATGGCGCTTTGATACCAGGGGGCCTCTGTGACAGAGTGAATCACCGGCGTCTTGATGCCGAACTTATCGACTCCATAGAGCTGCCCCTTTAGATTCATAATATAGATAGAATCGAGATGATTGTAGCTGTCGATGATGGTAAAAAGATAATTGTCATAAAATTTCCGGTCAGTTGGTTTCAGTGGAAGCTTTGTGAGATCAGAGATACCGCTTTTCAGCAGAAGGCTGTAGCTGTTATTGGTATTTTCCACCATTTCCACGATGTTGGAGCGGATCGAAGTGAGCGTCTGTCTGGAATGCTGTTCCATGTTGGACAGGACGTATTCTTTCGATACATAGCGGTATGAAAAGTAAGTCAGAATAACACTGAGCAGCAGAAAACCAAAAAAGACCGTGCTGATTTTTCTCGATATTTTACTGTGAAACGCCCAGTTCCACAGATTTAAAGCGCTCACTTTCCGTTTCCCCATAAATGCATCCCCCCTGCTATTATGTCATCATATCACGGTGAATTTTAAAAGTAAACAAAGCGGAAAATGAAGTAAAAAATCTACTAGAGAAAGTAAGCGATTTACTATACGGCTAATGGCAAAGCCGGAAAATAAGACGTGAACCACCAGGAAAATAGTAAGTTAATCACCAGAAACAGTAAAATCTCTCTCTTCCGTGAAAACGCTGAACTGTGTAAAATAGAGTTACATTCACAAGCGCTTTTGAATCAGACAACTTAATCATATTGGAGGAGCGGAATCATGAAAAAGAAAACATGGAGAACCGTCATGGCACTTGCACTTGCGGGTACTATGGCGATGGGACTGACTGCCTGCGGATCGGGTGCAGTAAACAGTACAGCCGGAGGAGATACCAGTGCTGCACAGACGGCTAAGGAAACCACACAGGAGGCCAGTGGTGATACAGGGGAAGTGCCTGTGATCAAGCTGTGGCATATATTCGGAGGGGATACCGATCCAAATAAGGCAATTATCGATCAGGTCGTAAAAGATGCGGAAGAAAAGTTCCATGTAAAGATAGAATCCGACACGGCTGAAAATGAGGCGTATAAGATGAAATTAAAGGCGGCCATCGCGGCCAATGAAACGCCGGACATCTTCTATACCTGGGGCCATGGCTTCATCAAGCCGTTTGTCGAAGCGGGAAAGGTAGAGGCGCTGGACGATTATCTGACCGATGATTTCAAGTCACATCTGGGGCCGTCAACCCTGACCGGCTTCCAGTTCGATGAAAAAACGTATGCGCTTACGACAGACCAGTCGGTAGCCTGCATGTTTTATAATAAAGAGATGTTTGAAAAACTGAATCTGGAAGTCCCGGAGACCTTTGATGACTTCCTGACAGTATGCCAGACCTTCCTCGACAACGGAATCACACCGTTGACCGTAGGCGGAAAGGAACCGTGGACGATTGCCATGTATCACGATCTTCTGGCCTTAAGGGCTGTTGGAAGCGAGGGCGTAAAGGCTGCCACCGGAAAAGAGACTGGATATGACGATCCTGGATTCTTAGAGGCGGCCCAGTGCCTGAAGAAGCTGGTGGATATGGGCGCATTTCCGGATGGCTCCGCCGGTATCTCAAGAGAAGAATCGGAGGTTCCGTTCCTTCAGGGACAGATTCCGATGTACTTAAACGGAAGCTGGACGGCGACGAGAGTGTATAAGGACTCTTCCCTGGTACAGGGGAAAATCGGAGTATTCCCATTCCCGGTATTAAAGGATGGAAAATCAGGAGTGACAGACTTTACCGGCGGACCGGATACGGCCTTTGCGGTCAGCGCAGCCACCAGGGATCCGAAGCTTACAACCGAAGTTGCTCAGTATATTGCCTATGAACTGGCGATCGGAAAGTACAAGATCGGTTCCAGCATCCTTCCGTATGTGAACGTGGACGTAGATAAATCGGAAATCAATCCGCTCTTAATGGAGATCTATGATTTCACAAAAGACGCCACAAGCTATACAATCTGGTGGGATAATCTGATGGAAGGAAAAGATGCAACCGTATATTTAAACAAGCTTCAGGAGCTGTTTGTCGGCAGTATTACGCCGGAACAGTATGTGGCTGAACTGCAGAAATTAAATCAGTAAACGAGGAGCGCTCCCGGAAACGGTTTTTTGAGAGCGCCTCCAAACCAAAAGGGGGCTGGAGACAGTCCCCTTCATAAAAAGATAGGAGGTTTTTTGTGAACCGGGTACTGTCAAATAAAAAAGCCGTGTTTATTTTCCTGCTTCCGGCGCTGGTCCTGTTTTTGACCATTATTATCGTGCCGATCTTTATGTCCGTGACTTACAGCCTCACAGAGTGGGATGGGATCGGGAAAAAGGTATTTACGGGGTTTGATAACTATAAGGAGCTGTTCCTCACCAACAGTGATGGATTCTGGAGGGCAGTTAAGAATTCTTTGATTTTTGCAGCGGGATCTGTCTTTGTGCAGCTGCCGATTTCTCTCATCCTGGCGCTGATTCTGGCAAGAGGAGTAAAGGGGGAACGTTTTTACGTCAGCGTCTATTTCATCCCGGTTCTGATTTCTACCGTGGTGATCGGACAGCTCTGGATGAAGATTTACAATCCGCAGTACGGGCTTCTGAATACGGTCTTAAGATCCATGGGCTTAGAACAGCTTACGGGGAACTGGCTCGGAGACACAAAAAAGGTGATCTTTGCCGTGATCGTGCCGGTGCTGTGGCAATACATCGGTTACCACATGCTGCTGATGTACGCCTCGGTGCGCTCCATCTCAGAGGAGATTTTTGAAGCGGCCCGTATCGACGGCGCCAATGGGATTCAGACTGCATTACATATTACCATTCCGCTTATGAAGCCGATTCTGAAGGTCTGCGTGACCTTTGCGGTGGTTGGATCCTTAAAGAACTTCGATCTTGTGTACGTTATGACGGGCGGCGGACCGGCGGGAGCGAGCCAGCTTCCGAGTACGCTGATGGTTGAGACTATTTTCTCCAGAAATATGTATGGTTATGGAAGCTCGATGGCAATTTTCATTATTCTGGAATGCTTCCTTTTTGCATGGCTGATTCGTGGGGCATTTCGTGACAATGAGTAAGGGAGGACATATGAAAAAATTAAATTTATCCCGGGCAGTCATTCAGGCGTGTCTGATCTTTTGGGCCGCGCTTCAGATATTCCCCTTATACTGGCTTTTGACGTTTTCACTGAAGGACAACACAGAGATATTTCAGGGAAATATGGTTGGCCTCCCCTCGGTCTGGCGCTTTGAGAATTACACCCATGCCTTTATGGGCGGAAATGTGGGGCGCTATCTGGCCAACAGTATTATTGTTACGGCGGCCACCATTCTGATCGTCTGTATTGCATCTCTGATGGCTTCCTACGCCCTGATCCGGATGAAATGGAAGCTTCAGAAGACCTTTCAGCTGATTTTTATCATGGGAATCACCATACCGATCCACGCAGCGCTGCTGCCCGTATTTATCATGATGCGGCAGGTACATTTAATCAATACTTACTGGTGTCTGATTATTCCGTACTCGGCCTTCGCAGTGCCGATGGCGATTATGATCAGCTCCGGTTTTATCTCTTCCATTCCGGTGGAGCTGGAGGAAGCCGCGTGTATCGATGGATGCAATATATATAAAATCTTTATTCAGATTATACTCCCGCTGATGAAGCCGTCGCTGGCCACGATTGCCATTTTTACGTTTTTGCAGTCCTGGAATGAGCTGATGTTTGCGGTCGTGTTCATCAGCAAGCCGGCATACCGGACGCTGACGGTTGGAATACAGTCCCTGGTAGGGCAGTATACGACAGACTGGGGCCCCATCGGGGCCGGGCTGGTGGTCGCCACGTTCCCCATTATCATTATCTATGTGATATTGAGCAGGCAGGTGCAGCAGAGCCTGATTGCCGGTTCCGTAAAAGGGTAGGTGAGCGGAGATGAATACAGGCTGTTTTGATGAGGTGATCAGCAGAAGAGGTACCAACTGCGCGAAATACGATGAAATGGATGAAAAGTACGGGGAAGACATCCTGCACTGCGGTGTGGCCGATATGGATTTTCACGCGCCGGAACCCATACGGGAGGCGTGCCGGAAGGTGACAGATCACGGAATATATGGCTATACCAATCTTCCGTCCTGTTATCCCGCTGTTGTGGGGGAGTGGATCCGCAGAGAATACGGATGCAGGGTCGAAGATGAGTGGATCCTGTTTTCCCCGCGAATCAATATTGGGCTAAACATGGCCGTGGAGACGTTTACAAAGCCGGGAGACAGGATCATTGTTCACACGCCGGCTTACCCGGCCCTTACGGATGCGGTGAATAAGCATGGCAGAATCATGATCGGGAGTCCGCTGGAGTGGGACGGAACACGCTGGAGTATGAATTTTGACGCATTGGAATCGAAGATGGATGCTTCTGTGAAAATGATGATTCTCTGCAATCCCCACAATCCGACGGGCAGGGTCTGGGAAGCGGAGGATTTAAAGGCGGTGGAGTCCTTCTGCCTGCGCCATGAACTGTTTCTTTTATCCGATGAGATTCACGCCGATATAATAAGGGAAGGCAGACGGTTTTGCAGCATACTGTCACTCTCCGAACCGATGAGGAAGAGGATGATCGTATACCAGTCCGTGACGAAGACGTTCAACATTCCGGGAATTATGTTTTCCAATATGATTATACCCGATGATTCCATGCGTCAGGCGATGAAGGCGACGGTAGACCGGGAGGGATTCCATAATCCAAACATATTTGCGGCGGCAGTGATAAAACCAGCATATCAGGAGTGCGGACCGTGGAAAGAGGAATTAAATCGCTGTCTGGACGAAAATATGAGCCTTCTGGCCGGATATTTAAAGGAACACATGCCGCTGTTTGAACTGAGGGAACCGGAAGGAACCTTCCTGGCATGGATTGATTACAGAAAGACAGGGATGACGGAAGCGCAGATTGTTAAGTTCTTTCTGGAGGAGGCGAAGGTATCCGTCTATGAAGGCAGCCATTTTGGGGAAGCCGGGCTGGGCTTTATCCGGCTGAATGCGGCGGTGCCGAAACGTGTGCTGGAGGAGATTCTGGACAGGACGGGAAACGCGTATTCTTTGAGATTCAGCGGTAAAGAATAGAAGATTCATACCTGCTCAAAAGCGAATGAGGTCTTCCACGAGTATCGTGTTTGTGGTACAATGAGACACAGCCGACAGTGTCCGGTGAGAGATTAAATTTGATTTTGGAGACAGAGATATGATAAACCGGATTATTATGATCATTATGGCGCTGGGCGCCGTGGCTGGGGGAATTGACCGTATCCTGGGGAACCGTTTTGGGTATGGGAAGAAATTTGAGGAAGGCTTTCAGTATCTGGGGCCGACCGCGCTGTCCATGGTGGGGATCATCTGCCTGGCCCCGCTGGTATCGGGGACGCTGGGAAGGCTTATCATTCCGGTTTACCGGTTCCTTGGGGTGGACCCCGCCATGTTTGGAAGCCTTCTGGCCATCGATATGGGCGGATATCAGCTTTCCATGGAGCTGGCGGAGAATCCGCTGATCGGAAGGTACGCGGGAATCGTGGCGGCCTCCGTGTTTGGCTGTACGATTGTCTTTACCATTCCGGTAGGGATGGGGCTGATCGAAGAGGGCGACCGCCCTGTATTTGCAAAGGGGATTATGCTGGGACTGGCTGCCATGCCGGCGGCGCTGATCACCGGAGGGGCTGTGTGCGGCCTGGGGATCGGGGAGATTCTGCATCAGAATCTTCCTGTTCTGGTTCTGGCCCTTCTGCTGGGAATCGGTCTGTTCCGCATTCCGGATGGCATGGTGAAAGGCTTTGAGGTGTTCGCTGTTCTTATCCGTACCGTGATAACCGCCGGGCTTGTGCTGGCGGCGGTTACATATATGACAGGATTTGTGGTGATTCCCGGAATGGCTCCCATCGAGGAGGCCATGGCGGTGGTTTCATCCATTGGTGTGGTGCTTCTGGGCAGCCTTCCCGTGACGGAATTTTTACAGCGCCGGCTGAAACGGCCCTGTACCGCGCTGGGCGCCAGAATGGGGCTGGACAGCATCAGTGTCCTGGGGCTGCTGGTCAGTATCGTGAGTCCCATACCGGCGCTCGTCATGATGAAGGACATGAACACGTTTGGCAAGCTTGTCAATGTGGCGTATATGGTGAGCTCCGCCTCCATGCTGGCCGCCCATCTGGGATTTACCGTGAGCACCGAGCCGGACATGCTGCCTGCGCTGCTGGTGTCCAAACTGGCCGGGTGCGCAGCTGCGATTGCGCTGGGATTCATAACGTCAAAAACAAAGAAGAGATTATAGGTTACTGTTTATAGCCAGGAATTTTAAATTCAAATTTTAAGTTCCTGGCTATTGAACTGTTCAAATAATGAAATATATGGTATGATATGTACTATATAAGCATTTGGCGGGGAATACCGGACTGAAACACCGCAGATATTTGCTATAACGTTCGATAAAACGTTCTAAACGAATCCTTTTTCATCAAAAAACGTTCGCGAAGTGCGATGCGTCTGAATGAAACGATCAGGAAAATGTATTTTAAGTGAAAATGTCTTCTGCGGAAGGCGGGAAACGAAACTATAACAGGATATAAGAGGTTGTCGAAGTGAAAAACAAAAAGGGTGTCATTGTAAAAAGGCAGCAGACGATTTTACAGAGACTGCAGAAAGAGAAAGAAGTATCGGTCGATCAATTAGCCAATGAACTGGGAGTCTCATCGCTTACCATAAGACGGGATTTGATTGAATTTGAAAATCAGGGATTTGTGAAACGCCATTACGGCGGTGCAAAATTGATAGAAGGCACCCTTTTTGAAGATCCGACGCTGGATGTCCCGCCTGCCACCGGTCAGGACGGAACGACGGATTACAGAAGAGTCGTTGCAAAGAAGGCTGCAGAACTGATTGAGGAGGGCGATATAATATTCGTCAACAGCAGTAAGACGGCTCTTTTAATGCTGGACTATATATCCGGCAAGCGGGTCAGCGTGATAACGAATAATGGAAATGCCATTACCAGCAGTCACGATCCGCTGGTCAGCATTATTCTGACCGGCGGAGAGCTGCACGGAACGAAATGTTCCCTGGTAGGGGATTTTGCACTCGCCACCATACGGAAGATCCGGGCGAACAAGTGCTTCATCGGAGTCAGCGGGATCACGGCAGAAGGCGAGATCAGCACGGCGGTGCTTCAGGAAACCATGGTAAACAGCCTGATGATCGAGCGGGCAAAGGATATGGTCGTCATACTGGCGGATCATAAGCGGATCGGCAAGCTGCATAATTTTATCATCGCAGATACCCATCAGATTACCCATATCGTTACGGACGAGCTGGCCGACGAGGCGGTTACGTCAAGGCTGGAAAAAGATAACGTGACCATATTGAAGGGCCACGTTACCGATTGACAGGTAAGGACAGATAACAGAATATTTAAGTGTAAGGATACAGTCTGGAATAAGATTCCTGATACAGACTGTATCCTTTTTTGTAGTTGTCCCTGTTTTCCGGGAGTGTCTGTGTAACGGCATCGGAGGCCCGGGCGGCCCGAAAGGCTTCTTCCCAGCCGGGATACAGCCCGGTGGCTACGGCGGCGGACATCCATGCGCCTAAGGCAGTGGACTCCGGATTGCTGTACTGGGTGACCGGCGTACCCAGGATTCCGGCCAGGGATGGCGCCAGGGACGGGCATTTCGTAAGGCCGCCGCTTAAGACAATGGACGAGGGGGCAGGAAGATACCGTGCCATGCACTCCATATTGACCTTTATCTCATAGCAGATCCCTTCTAAGATGGCTCTGGCCATATCCCCTCTTGAGGAGGACAGCGTGAGACCCAGGAGGGAGGCCGTGGCCATGCTGTTCCAGTCTGGCGTCCCCTGCCCCTGAAAATAAGGCAGAGCGATGATGCCGCCTGCCGCAGGAGGCGAATCCAGGATTTCCCGGTTGATCGAATCAAAGCCGTGGTCGCTGTCAGGATAAAAGGCGTTATGAAACCAGTTAAAGGCGGAACAGCAGGCCAGAATACTGCTCTCTAAAACGTATTTCCCCGGTATTGCACTGACGCCCGCGATGACTTCGCTGCCTTTAACCACAGGCAGTTCATCGCAGCCGCTGATGATGTAAGCGCCGGTACCTGTCGTGATCTGGGCGTCTCCATGATGGATCACCCCCTGGCCCAGCGCGGAGCACTGCTGATCGCCTCCGGCCGATATGAGCGGCGTCCCTTCCAAAAGTCCGGTGAGCCGCGAAAATGGGCCGGATATGTGTCCCGCCACAGTGCCGGGAGATATGAGATCACAGAGCTTGGAGCGGGGGAGTTCAAAGAGCCGCAGAAGCTCCTCATCCCACTCTCGGGTTCCCAGATTCATGAGAAGAGAGCGGCTCCCGTAGGTATGGTCGGTGACCAGAGTACCCGTCATAAACCATACCAGATAATCGGGAATGACCGCCAGTTTTGCCGCATGTTCAAACAGCTCCGGCTGATTCCTGCGGATCCAGGCCATTTTACTGCCGGAGTAAACCGGATTAATCCGGCTTCCTGCCTTTTGGATTATGACAGGATCAGACTTCTTTAAATCATGGCAGAGAGACATTGTGCGTTTGTCCTGCCACATGATTGCCGGAGACAGCGGTTCCATATCCTTCGACAGAGGAAGCACGGAGGATCGCTGTGAGGTGAGAGACAGCACATCAATCTTCCTGTTTTCTTCTTTGGCGGCCTGCGCCAATCCGGAACAGATCCGGATCAGTGCCGAGGTCCAGTCAGAAGCATTCTGCTCTACACAAATCTGATCAATATAGAACGGGGAATAGGAAATTTGAATCTTTTTCAGTTCTGCTGCGTGCACATCGTATAAAATCCCCCTCATGCTGGAAGTACCAACATCAATCACTAAAACGTTCATATAATCCTCCCGAATGAACGAAAAAATTGAAATAACTTGAGAATACAGGGACAGCATACCAAAAAATGTACAATAAATCAATAGAAGATCGCACGTATCGCAATAAAAAATAAAAATATAATTCATAAAAGCACTTAAATGAACAATATAAGGCGAAAAAACGCATAAAAACAACAAGAAACGAAAAAGATTTCTTAACACTATTGACATAACGTACATAAAAGAATACAATGAACGTACAAAACAATCGCAAAACCAATAAATGATCGTAAAAGTGATTGGCGGTTTTTATTGGCATTCAAAATGGAGGGATTATTCACATGAAGAAAAGAAACGTAAGTGTAATGCTGGCAGCCGCAGCCGCAGTGGCAGTTCTTGCAGGATGCAGCGGTACCGGAACGAAGACAGAGACCACAACAGCAGCTCCGGTGACTGAGTCTGCGGCAGCAGCGGCGGGAGAAAGCAAAGAGGTGTCAGGAGAAAAGACGAAGTTAAAGCTGGCTCTTTGGGACTATGACGTGGAGGGCTCTGTATACCCGGCCATGATGGAGGCATTTAACCAGAAATATCCCAATATTGAAGTGGAAGTCATCAACGCGCCGGCCAACGATTACGAGACAAAGCTTACCACGATGCTGGCTTCCGGCGATGACATTGACGTATATTTTGCAAAATCCAATACTTCTTATCCGACGCTGGTGCAGAAGAATTTTGCCCTCGACTTAAATGCCGCAGCAAAAGAAAAGGGATTTGATCTCACCCCTTACGGAACCGTTCTGGAGCAGCATTATGTGATTGACGGCGGCCTCTATGCCCTTCCGTTCCGGACCAATGACTGGGTGATCTATTATAATAAGAAGATTTTTGATGATGCAGGAGTTGCATATCCCACCAATGATATGACATGGGAGCAGTTCTTTGAACTCGGAAAGCAGTTAAGCCATGACGATGTCTATGGATGTGCGTTCTATCCAAAACCAGGATTTATCGCACCGTGTCTCGTCGGAGCCGTAAACGGGTTTGATATTACCTCCAGCGATTTCAATGAGCTGGTGCCGGCAGCTTCAAAGGTTATGGCAGCGATGAAAGACGGCGTCTGGGAAGACTATGCGGAGTCTGTCTCCATGTCGAAGGATCAGACCTACTTCTACCAGGGAAAATGGGGCATGCTGTATAACGGTTCCTGGATGACGCAGCTTCTGGAAGCACAGGAGCTTGGATTTGAATACGGCATTGTGAAATCTCCTTATTGGGAAGGAACCGAGAAGAAGGGCTTCGCAACCTCTACGCCGGTACTGATCAATCCTAAGACGGAAAAATTAGATGCGGCATGGGATTTGATGACGTTTCTCTGCGGAGAAGAGGGCGCAAAGATCGTTGCAGAATCCATGCTGGTTCCGGGATACATGTCAGATGAGATTATGACCACATTTAAAGAGAGCACAGGGCTTGACGAATCATCCATGGAAGCGCTGACGGACAATATCAGCTACGGCCTTGGAGAGGCAAGCGTGAATTTAGGCCAGATGTCAAGTGCGGTAAACGAAGAACTTGAGCTTGTTCTTACAGACAACCAGTCTCCGGAAGAGATGGCTGATAATTTAAATACCCGCCGTGAAGAGATTCTGTCTCAGAACTAAGGGGTGGTTCCTGAGCCGGTACGATATTTTGAGCACTGCACTGCGCCGTTTATTACGCAGTGCAGCATTCAAGTCTGCCGGCTCAGACTTTAAAAAGCGTCACGCGCTGAGCGAGATGACATGTATTGCACGTAAACGGCCAGGGAACGCCGCGAAGTGCTTATAACAAGGAGGGACGATATGGCAAAAACGACAGCAGTATACAAGTCGAACCAGGTAGTGGTCAACCGGAACAGGAAGATGGCGTTCTGTTTTTTGCTGCCAAATATCATCGGGTTTGCAGTTTTTACCTTAATACCGGCTGTTTGGGCAATCGGTTTAAGCTTTACGAATTGGGACGGATCCGGTGCGGCTAAGTTTGTGGGAATTAAAAACTATATCAATCTGTTTCGCGATTCAAACTTTACGATATCCCTTTGGAATACCATTATTTATACGGTGGGGACCGTGCCGTTTATCATCATGCTGTCGCTGGTTATGGCATTTATTCTGGATTCCGGCATTAAGTTTTCTTCTGCAATCCGTGCGGCGCATTTCTTTCCGCATATTTCCTCTATTGTTGCGATTTCGGTTGTATGGCAGTTTCTTTATTCCAAGAATGGCCCCTTAAATCAGATCCTGCACAGCATTGGCCTTCAAAATGTTCCCGCGTGGCTGTCGGATAAGGACTGGGCGCTGCTGGCTGTGATGATCATGATTATCTGGAAAGGAATCGGATACTATATGATCATTTATCTGGCGGGCTTAAAGGGGATTGATAACTCGCTGTATGAGGCGGCTACCGTAGACGGGGCCAATTCGTTCCAGCGCTTCCGGTTTATTACGATTCCACAGCTTAAACCGGTTACCTTTTACATAACCATCATGTGCATCATCAACTCGTTCCAGGTATTTACGCCGATTTTCATCATGACAAAGGGCGGCCCGGGACGCGCTACATCCGTTCTGGTGCTTCAGATTTACAAAGAGGCATTCCAGAATTACAAGTTTGGCTACGCATCGGCAGAGGCTATGGTACTGTTTGCCTGTATCTTAGTGGTGACGCTGATTCAGTTCAAACGTCAAAAACAGGATTAGGAGGGAGAGAGCATGGCAGAAAAAAAGAAAAAAACCGGACTTGCGCTGTTCTTATCGATTGTCAAGTATACGGTCGTCATCGCATCGTCTTTAACTATGATTCTTCCGTTCCTCTGGATGCTGTCTTCTTCCTTTAAAGACAGTCTGGAAGTCTTCAATTTCCCCATCCAGTGGATCCCTCAGAATCTGAAACTGAAAAATTACTCCTATATCTGGAATAAGGCCAATTATCCGCAGCTGTTTTTTAACACACTGAAGCTGACGGTGGTGATTACCATTCTGCAGATCGTGACGTGCAGCCTGGCGGCTTACGCATTCAGCAAGCTGGTATTTCCGGAGAGAGATAAGATCTTCATCCTGTACCTGGCAACCCTGATGCTTCCCTACCAGGTGGTTATGATTCCTCAGTTTTCCGTTATCAAGATATTCGGACTTACCAATACCCATATGGCGCTGATCCTGATTCAGGCGTTTAACCCCATGGGCGTATTCCTGATGAAGCAGTTCTTCGATGGAATTCCCAATGAACTGAGCGAGGCGGCGCGGATTGACGGCCTGAATGAGTTCGGCATCTATTCCAAGATCATCATGCCTCTTTCCAAATCGGTAATCGGAACGCTGGTGATCCTGACCTCTGTGTCCGTATGGAACGATTTTCTGGCTCCGCTTATCTACATCAACTCCAGGGAACTGTATACGATTCAGCTGGGACTGCGCAACATGATCAGCGAGTTTACGGCAGAGTACGGGCCGATCATGGCGGCATCGGTCATCTCGATTATACCGATCCTGATCGTATTCCTGTGTTTCCAGAGTTTCTTCGAGCAGAGTCTGGCATCCTCCGGTGTCAAGGGATAAGAAAGGAGCGTACGGTATGAACGTGGATTTTAAGGCAAAGCCATTCTTCCTGGATGAGAGTGATATTGCATGGGTACAGGATTGTATGAAGAAGATGACCGTGGAAGAGAAGGTCAGCCATCTGTTCTGTATTTTAATCAAGGATAAACCGGTGGAAGAGATGGCCGCGGAAATGGATGCCCTGGGCTTTTATCCGGGCGGCTATATGACCGATGTTTTTCCGGCGGGGAAAGTAAAAGAAAATTTCAAAAAGCTTCAGGCCAGAACCGGGATTCCTCTGCTGTTCGCGTCCAATCTCGAGCGGGGAGCGGATGGGATCTGCAAAGAAGGCACTTTATTCGGGACGCAGATGCAGATCGCGGCAGCCGGAGATAAGAGATGGGCGTATGAGCTGGGGCGGGTCTGTGGGGAGGAGGCGGCGGCAACCGGAGCCAATTGGAACTTTGGGCCGATTCTGGATATTGACACGAATTATCACAATCCCATTACGAATACGAGAGTGTTCAGTTCCGACCAGGAAACGGTCCTTCAGATGTCCAGGGAGTTTGTCAGAGGACAGATGGAAAACGGTATGGCCGTATGCTTGAAGCACTGGCCCGGAGACGGGCGGGATGAACGGGACCAGCATATGGTAACCACCATCAACGACTGCACGGCCAGGGAGTGGGATGCCTCCTATGGAAAGATTTATAAAGCATTGATAGAGGACGGCGCGGAAACCGTCATGGCCGCCCATATCATGCTGCCGGCATACTCCAGAAAGATGAATCCGGATATCCGGGATGAGGAGATTCTTCCCGGCTCCCTGTCCTGCGATCTGACCACAAAGCTCCTGCGGGAGCAGCTGGGATTTAACGGGCTGGTGGTGACGGATGCTACGACGATGACCGGATTCATGCAGACCATGGCCAGAAGAGATGCCCTGCCCCTTGCGGTGGCGGCAGGCTGTGATATGATCCTGTTTACCCTGGATTTAAAAGAAGATTACCAGTACGTGCTGGACGCGGCAGCAGACGGGACCATCAGCAGGGAACGTCTGGACGAAGCGGTTGCACGGATTCTGGCATTGAAGGCTCATCTAAAGCTTCATAAAAAGATGGAGGAGGGAACCCTGTTTCCGGGAGATGAGGCGCTGAAGGTGTTTGAACGCGAGGATAACCGCAATCTGGCCAGGGAGTGTGCGGACCGGTCGGTTACCCTGGTTAAGGACACCCAGAACCTGCTCCCCATAAGCCCCAAAACGCAGAGACGGATCCTGCTCCATGTCCTGGGCGACAAGGGCGGTTACCACGATCCCATCTGCAATCAGGCGGAGTATCTGGCCGGGCTGCTGGAGAGAGAAGGGTTTGAAGTGACCGTCTACGATGCTTCCAGAAAAGATCTGCTTCCAATTGGGAACAGCATAGAGAGCATGACGAAGCGGTTTGACCTGATTCTGTATTACTGCAGCGTGAAAACTTCCGGCAGTGACAATGTTTCCAGAATTTCCTGGACCGCGCCGGGCGGATGCAACACACCCAGATACATTTATGAAATCCCGACACTCTTTATATCTGTGGATAACCCTTATATGCTCCTGGATGTGCCAAAGGTCAGGACGTACATCAATGGTTATACACCCAGCAGATACGTAATCGATGCCATAGTCGAAAAAATAATGGGGAGAAGCCGGTTTACAGGGAAAAATCCGGTGGATCCGTTTTGCGGGCTGTTCCATACCCGGCTTTAAAGACTGCTTGACATCAGAAAGTGAGAATGAGATGGACTGGACCTGCGAGGCAGAACGAAAAATTATTGAAAAAATGGACTGGGTTTCAGAAAAATCCAGATTTAAAATCCCGTATACGACGGTATCGGGAACTCATGACAACAAGATTGACGAGGACCGGCAGTTTGGCTGGGATGATGGCGTTTCCTGGTGGACCAACGGCTTCTGGCCGGGAATCATGTGGCTTCTCTATCTGCGTACCGGGGAGCAAAGGTATGTGGATATCGCCCGGTATGCGGAAAAAAAGCTGGATCAGGCATTTGCCGATTTCTATGGACTGCATCACGATATGGGCTTTGTATGGCTTCCGTCTGCGGTGGCCGATTACAGGATCACGGGAAATCCGGAGTCGAGAAAACGCGGCCTGATGGCAGCCACCATCCTTTCCGGCCGCTTCAATCCGGCGGCCCGGATCTTCCGGGCATGGGATCAGTGGAGCGGCGCGCCGGATGAGGACACGGCGGGATGGGCCATTATTGACTGCATGATGAACATCAATCTGCTCTACTGGGCCTCCGATGAAACCGGTGATCCCAGATTCCGGGAGCAGGCGGTGATGTATGCCGACCAGGTGATGAAATACTATATCAGGCCGGATGGCTCCTCCAATCATATCATGAGGTTCGATCCGGTGACCGGGGAGCTCACAGGGTCTCTGGGCGGCCAGGGATATGCGGAGGGCTCCAGCTGGACCAGAGGCCAGGCCTGGGCCATGTATGGATTTGCGTCGAGCTATATCCATACGAAGGATGAACGTTATTTAGACACCGCCAAACGGACGGCGCATTACTTTATAGCCAATATACCGGAAAACGGCCTGATCCCGGTTGATTTCCGGGCGCCGAAGCAGCCGTATTATGAGGATTCCTCGGCGGCGGCAGCAGCAGCCAGCGCGCTTCTGGAGCTTGCGCGGCTGACCGCAGCGTGTGAATCGGAGGTCTATCGGCGCGCAGCAGAAAAGCTATTGAAGGCACTGTACGAGAAACGGTGCAATTTCTCAAAAGACAGCGACTGTATCCTGGAAAAGTGTACAGCGGCATATCACCATAAAAATCATGAGTTTCACATCATTTATGGAGATTACTATTTTATCGAAGCAATCTTTAAGCTTCGGGGTGAAACTTATCAAATGTGGTAACGGGCACTCACAGAAACCGGACAGAAAGCGTTTCCGAGGGCACTCGGTAGAAAATGGAGGAAGCAAATATGAGCAAAGTAACAGAACTGACGAGAGAAAAATGGATTTTAGGCGCGTTTCCGGAATGGGGGACATGGCTGAATGAAGAGATCGACCAGGAGGAGGTAAAGCCGGGAACCTTTGCGATGTGGTGGATCGGCTGTACCGGACTCTGGATCAAAACAGAAAATAAAACAAATATTGCCATCGATCTGTGGTTTGGCAATGGAAAACGGTCTCAGAAAACGAAGGAGATGGACCCGTTTCATCAGATGCGGAATATGACCGGCGGCCGTGCGACACAGCCGAATCTCCGGGCTGCGCCCATCGTCTACGACCCGTTTGCTGTTACAGCCGTTGACGCGGTACTGTCCACCCATTACCACAATGACCATATTGATCCGTTCTTTGCGGCGGCTGTGATGCAGAACTGCGGCGGTGAGGTGCCCTTTATCGGTCCGCTAAAGAGCGTGGAAAAGTGGCTGAGCTACGGCGTTCCGAAATCGAGATGCAGAGTGGTCAAACCGGGAGATACGATTAAAATAAAGGATGTGGAAATCATGGTCACGGATTCCTTTGACAGAACGTGTCTCGTCACGGCGGATGAGGACATCCGGGGCGTGCTGCCGGACGATATGGACGACAAGGCTGTGAACTATGTGATCAAGACACCGGCCGGAACCGTGTACCATTCCGGGGATTCCCATTACAGTACATACTATGCCAAACACGGAAAGGATTTCGACATTGATATTGCCTTTGGTTCCTACGGAGAGAATCCGGCGGGCAATCAGGATAAGATGACATCCGTGGATATTCTTCGTATGGCGGAGGCATTAAAGTGCAGGGTGGTGATTCCGATCCATTACGACGTATGGACCAACTTTAAGGCAGATCCCCTTGAGATTCTCATGCTTTACAACTATAAGAAAGACGTTTTACAGTACCAGTTCCATCCGTTTATCTGGGACGTGGGCGGCAAATACGTCTGGCCGGTGGACCGGGATAAGATCCAGTACCATTACAGACGCGGCTTTGAAGACTGCTTTACGGATGAGCCTAACGTACCGTTCCGTTCCCTGCTGTAAGACCGGGGCAAAGGAGTAACGATGAAATTATATACCTTGGGACTTTATGAGAAATCCATGCCAAATGAGTTAAGCTTTCGGGAAAAGCTCACGTATGCCAGAGAGGCGGGGTATGATTTCCTGGAAATGAGTATCGATGAAACCGAAGAAAAACTGGCGCGGCTGGACTGGAGCGTGGAAAAGCGGGCCTCTCTCGTACAGGATATGTACGAGGCGGGGCTTCCGATCCGGACCATGTGTTTAAGCGGCCACCGGAAATACCCGTTGGGAAGCAGTGAGGAATCCGTTCGGATCCGCGGCATGGAAATCATGGAAAAGGCCATCAATCTGGCGGATGACCTGGGAATCAGAATTATCATGCTGGCGGGATATGACGTGTATTATGAGGAGTCCAGCGAATTCACAAAAAAGATGTTTGAAATGAATTTGAGAAAAGCGGTGGATATGGCCGCGAGCAGGAGCATACTGCTGGGCTTCGAGACCATGGAAACCGAGTTCATGAATACGGTTGGAAAGGCCATGAAATATGTGCAGCTGATGGGATCGGATTATCTGGGAGTATATCCCGACATCGGCAATATCACCAATGCGGCGAAGCAGTATAAGACCGATGTGATCGAGGATTTAAAGTCGGGGAGCGGCCGTTTGCTGGCCATGCATTTAAAAGAGACGGTGCCGGGGAAATTCCGGGAGATTCCGTACGGAAGCGGCCATGTGAATTTTGAGGAGGCGATCAGAGAGGCGTGGCGGCTGGGTATCCGAAGATATGTGACGGAATTCTGGTATACAGGAGGCGGCGACTGGAAGGATGAACTCCGGAAGGCGAATCGGATGATGACCGACATACTTGGCAGACAGGCGAAGGAGGATGAACATGCAAGTTGAAAAAAAGGTGCTGGCCAATTTAACAAAGTGCTATTCCATCGCCCCCCTGACGTATCAGGGAAGGTTTCATTTTCTGGTGGCGGCAGAGAAGACAGACCGCTGTATCCTGTTCGATGAGACGGGAAAGGAGGTGGATACCGTATGGGAGGGGCCGGGCGGAGTCATGACGATGGTCCAGGTGCCGGGAAGTGACGGCCAGTTTCTGGCGACCCATAAGTTCTATTCCCCCAATGATTCCAAAGAAGCAAAGCTTGTAACCGTAACGCCTGCAGACGGAGTCTGGGAGGTGAAAACCCTGGCGGAGCTTCCGTTTGTGCACCGGTTCGATATTCTCGTCAGAAACGGTGTAAAGTACTTGATCGCCTGTACGCTGAAGTCCGGCCATGCATATAAGGATGACTGGAGCTGCCCCGGAAAGGTTTACTGCGCCGTGCTTCCGGATGATTTGAGCACTTTTGACGAGGCCCATCCGCTGCCGCTTACGGTCTTAAAGGAAGGCCTGACGAAAAACCATGGCTACGCCAGGACAGAAGACGGCGGCATGAATACGGCGGTGATCTCCTGTGAAAACGGTATATTTCAGTTCCTTCCGCCGGAACAGAAGAACGGGGAGTGGGAGATCCGGGAACTCCTCGATGTACCGGCTTCCGATGCGGTGCTGCTGGATCTGGACGGGGACGGCAGAAAGGAACTGGCGGTGCTGTCGCCGTTTCATGGAGATACGTTTTCGATCTATCAGGACCGGGGAGAAGGCTTTTTTAAGGTATATGAATGCCCGGATAAAATGGAATTCTTACATGCCGTTTATGGCGGCCCGCTGTGCCGGATTCCCCGGGTCGTAATCGGTTTCCGGAAGGGCGAACGAAATCTCGTATCATTTTCTTATTGCAGGGAGAGCGGGACGTATGAGCGCGAAATCATTGACAGGGACTGTGGTCCGGCCAATGTCTGTCATTACATGGTGAATCAGAACGATGTGATCATATCCGCCAACCGGGAAACCGACGAAATCGCCATGTATACGGTGACGCTGTCTTCTGACGAACTGGCGCCTATTACGGTCAGAAAGATGAGTAAAGAAACGGAAGGTCTATAATAAGTCTTTCAGGTAATTGCGAAATACGCCCACAAGCGTGATTCGCAATTACCATTTGCATCATGACGAATCTGTATGGAGGCAAGGATCACGTTGTACCTTCTGACTTCTTCGAGCTTACCGTAGATAGGTAATGTAAATCTGGAATCATATCGACCACCCATTTTTCTCTGTTTTTTTATGTATGTTCTTACATCATCCCATTTTATAGATTGTTCACCCTGAAAAATAATATCATTGATCATTACAATCCTTTTACCATTTTAGAGCCTGTATCGTTGAAACATTTCTACTCATTCTTTTCTTGCCAGATAATAATTTAATTGGGGGATATTTGTCAGATGCCAATCGAAAATCAGATATTAGGTTTATTGCACTGCCAGATGGCACAGGCTGAGAAATCTCGATAAAAGAAAAGGGACTGATTTTATGCTCAAAGATAAGGTTTAAGGCAGTATCAAGATTGTTGCCGCATGCGGCAACAATTCAAAAATAAGACAGTTATGAAACAAATACGTAACTTGGGAGATGATATTATGGGAGAAATGAAAAACATCAATCAGACGTTTTACACCGATATACGAGAGATAATTATCAGTGCTCGCGAGAATGCCATTCGTGGCGTAGAGTATATGCGGCTGATGATGTACTGGCGTCTTGGAGAACGAATATTCATTGAGGAACAGCGTGGACAAGACCGCGCTGCCTATGGCGGATATCTCATTAAGAATCTTGCTGCGAAAATCGAAGCGGAGTTTGGGAGCGGTTTTTCGTATACGCAGTTGACACGGGCGCGGAAGTTTTATCGTCTGTACCCGACAGTCAGCAAGGTGCATCCGCAACTAAACTGGTCACAGTATCGTCAGCTCATCAGCATAGACGACGATTACAAACGTGAATATTATGAACTGGAAGCGACTGGCAATGGGTGGAATGGGCGTGAGCTTGAGCGGCAGATTAACTCTCAGCTTTATGAAAGGCTGCTGCTTTCAAACGACAAGGAATCTGTTCTCGCCGTTGCCCGTAAAGACTGCATACCGACAAAGCCTGCGGAGATTATCAAAGATCCGATGTTCTTAGAGTTTCTTGGGCTAAAGCGAGAGGCCCGTTACTACGAGCAGGACTTGGAATCCGCGCTGATCACGCACTTACAGGAGTTTTTGCTCGAATTGGGCAACGGCTTTTCATTCGTTGCCAGACAACGCCGAATCCTGCTTGAAGATGACGAATTTTTTGCCGATTTAGTCTTATATAACAGACTGCTGCGGTGTTTCGCAGTTATTGAAATCAAGACTCATAAGTTGACGCATGAGGATTTAGGCCAACTTCAAATGTATGTCAATTATTACGACAGATACGAGAAACTACCGGACGAGACACCGACCATTGGCATATTGCTTTGTACAGCGAAAAACGACCTGCTTGCGAAAATTACGCTGCCGGAAGACAATACGAATATTCTTACAAGCAAGTATCAGTTATACCTGCCAAGTGAGGAAGAGTTTATTGAGGAAATAAAAGAGGTTATTGATCTCACGGAGGAACACGAAGAAAACGAATAAGACAGATTACGCTTCACGCCCCCGTCGGCGTAACTAAGACAGCAGTCCATAAAAAACAACTTGTTCACACTATGGTACAAGTGGTACTGTTGTAGTATAATAATATCAGTGATAAGGAGGATTTTTTTATGGAGAGGAAAGCATACAAGTTCTGGTTCGCAACGGGGTCACAGGATCTTTATGGAGATGAGTGTCTGAGAAAGGTGGCAGAGCATTCCGGAATCATTGTAGAGGGGCTTAACCGGTCGGGACTTCTGCCTTATGAAGTGATCTGGAAACCGACTCTGATCGACAATACATCGATCCGCGCATTGTTTCATGAGGCCAACAGTGACGGGGAATGCGCGGGTGTCATCACGTGGATGCATACGTTTTCACCGGCCAAGTCCTGGATTCTCGGCCTTCAGGAGTACAGAAAGCCTCTGCTTCATTTACATACGCAGTTTAATCAGGAGATTCCCTATGACACCATTGACATGGATTTCATGAATGAGAACCAGTCCGCTCACGGAGACCGGGAATTCGGCCACATGGTGACGAGAATGGGCATTGAGAGAAAGGTTATCGTCGGTTTCTGGGATGAGAGTTCGGTGCAGGCGGCGATCGGCTCCTGGATGAGAACCGCGGTGGGCATCATGGAGAGCAGCCATATCCGTGTCGTCCGCGTGGCCGATAATATGAGAAATGTAGCAGTAACCGAGGGCGATAAGGTGGAAGCCCAGATGAAGTTCGGCTGGGAGATCGACGCCTATCCGGTGAACGAGATTGCAGATTATGTAAACGACGTGGCAGCAGGCGATGTAAGCACTCTGGTGGAAGAGTATTACGATAAGTACGATATTCTGTTAGAGGGAAGAGATGCCGGAGAGTTTAAGAAGCACGTGGCAGTACAGGCACAGATCGAGCTGGGATTTGAGAAATTCCTGGTGGAAAAGGATTATCAGGCGATCGTGACTCATTTCGGAGACCTCGGTTCTTTAAAGCAGCTTCCGGGTCTGGCGATTCAGCGTCTGATGGAAAAAGGATACGGCTTCGGAGGCGAGGGCGACTGGAAGACTGCCGCCATGGTGCGTTTGATGAAGATCATGACAGCCGGTATGGAAGGCGCGAAGGGAACTTCCTTTATGGAAGACTACACGTATAACCTGGTTCCGGGAAAGGAAGGCATTCTGCAGGCACATATGCTGGAGGTATGCCCGTCAATCGCGGACAGCAGGATCGCCATCAAGGTATGCCCGCTGTCCATGGGAGACAGGGAGGATCCGGCCCGTCTTGTATTTACCGCAAAGGAAGGAAAGGCAGTGGCCACATCGCTGGTGGACTTAGGCAGCCGGTTCCGCCTCATCATCAATACCGTGAACTGCAAAAAAGTGGAGAAACCGATGCCGAAGCTTCCGGTTGCCACCGCATTCTGGACTCCGGAACCGAACTTAAAGACCGGAGCCGAAGCCTGGATTCTGGCCGGCGGCGCACACCATACGGCATTTTCCTACGATCTGACTGCAGAGCAGATGGGCGACTGGGCCGCTTCCATGGGAATCGAAGCCGTCTACATCGACGAGGACACTACAATCCGCAGCTTTAAGAATGAATTGAGATGGAATTCTGCTGCTTACCGTTAGAGAGGGGGAAAAACTATGACTGATGGTTTAAATGAAAAAAGGGACGCTCTCACGGGGGACGTATATCAAAGCATTTTAGACGGAAGAACGGCTCTGGGTATGGAGCTGGGGTCTACACGCATCAAGGCGGTTCTGGTCGATGAGCACCAGAAGCCGATTGCTTCCGGGAGCCATGACTGGGAAAACCGGTACGTGGACAATATCTGGACATACACGTTAGAGGACATCTGGGAGGGCGTTCAGGACAGCTTTGCAAAGCTGGCGGAGGATGTAAAAGCACGCTACGGTGTGACGCTTACGACCGTCGGCTCCATTGGCATTTCCGCCATGATGCACGGCTATATGGCTTTCGATAAGGCAGGAGAAATCCTGGTGCCGTTCCGTACCTGGAGAAATACCATGACGGAGGAGGCTTCGGAAAAGCTGACGGAGCTGTTCCAGTACCATATCCCGCAGAGATGGAGCATCGCCCATCTGTACCAGGCGATTCTGAAGAAAGAGGCGCATGTGCCGGAGATTGATTACCTGATCACACTGGAGGGGTATGTACACTGGAAACTGACCGGGCGTAAGGTGCTGGGAATCGGCGACTGCGCCGGTATGTTTCCGATCGATACCGATAAGAAGGATTTTCATGAGAGAATGATCGCTCAGTTTGACGAGCTGACGGCCGGAGAGAATCTGCCGTGGAAGCTCCGTGACATTCTTCCTCAGGCGCTGACCGCGGGAGAGGAAGCCGGAGAACTGACGGAAGAGGGCGCGAAGCTTCTTGACCCGACCGGCGCCTTAAGACCCGGTATTTCGCTTTGTCCGCCGGAGGGGGACGCAGGAACCGGTATGGTGGCTACGGGCAGCGTGGCGAAGCGCACCGGCAATGTGTCCGCAGGCACCAGCGTGTTTGCCATGGTAGTTCTGGAACAGGAACTGAAAAAGGTTCACGAGGAGCTGGATCTGGTGACAACGCCGGCCGGTGATCTGGTGGCTATGGTACACTGCAACAACTGTACTTCTGATTTAAACGCATGGGTGGATTTGTTTGAAGAGTTTTCCGCGGCGATGGGGATGAAGGCGGACAGAAACCAGCTGTTTGAAACCTTATATAACCTGGCATTGGAAGGCGACCCGGACTGCGGCGGCCTTCTGGCCTACAATTATTTCTCGGGAGAGCACATCACTCATTTTGAAGAGGGACGTCCGGTGTTCGTGCGTCTGCCGGACAGCCGTTTCAATCTGGCGAACTTCATGCGCGTTCACTTATATACGGCATTAGGAGCGCTCCGCGTGGGCATGGATATCCTGTTTAAGGAAGAAGGCGTGAAGCTGGACAGTCTGCTGGGCCACGGCGGATTATTCAAGACAAAGGGCGTGGGACAGCGGATTATGGCGGCGGCGGCCGGCGTACCGGTGACCGTCATGGAAACTGCCGGAGAAGGCGGCGCATGGGGCGCGGCAATCCTGGCTTCCTATATGCGTTACAGAAAAGACGGAGGCAGCGCCTCTCTCGACAAGTACCTGGCAGACAGCGTATTTGCCGACGAAGAAGGCGTGGTTATGGAGCCGCAGGAAGCGGATGAGCGCGGCTTCGAGGTATTTATGGAGCGGTACATAAGCGGCTTGCCGATCGAGCGCGCCGCAGTCGAGTGTCTGCCGGGGCGTGTCTGAAAAATCGTAACAGTTCAGACGGCTCATTCCTGCCATCTGCATGCACTGAAACAAAAAATAGAAAAGAGGAAATGACACGATGCTGGAAGAATTAAAAAAAGAGGTCTATGAGGCCAACATGGAACTGCCAAGAAGAGGGCTTATCACCTATACATGGGGAAATGTCAGCGGAATTGACAGGGAAAAGGGACTGTTTGTTATCAAACCCAGCGGTGTGGATTACGATAAGTTAAAGCCGGAAGACATGGTGGTCATGGATTTAAATGGAAATAAGGTGGAGGGGGACTTAAATCCCTCCTCCGATACAGCTACTCACTTAGAGCTGTATAAGGCGTTTGAGAAAATCGGCGGGATCGTCCATACCCATTCTCCCATGGCTACGGCCTGGTCCCAGGCGGGCCGCGCGCTGCCGTGTTACGGGACGACTCATGCGGACTATTTCTACGGGGAGATTCCCTGTGCCAGGAATTTAACGCCGGAGGAGATCGAAGAGGGATATGAGAAGAACACCGGTATGGTGATTATCGAGACCTTCCGCGACAGGAATCCGGTTCACGTGCCTGCGGTTCTGTGCAAGAACCACGGCCCCTTTACCTGGGGAAAAGATGCCGCGAACGCGGTCCATAATGCCGTGGTGCTGGAAGAGATTGCAAAGATGAATTTTGTGACTGAGATGTTAAACCGCGGTGTGGAACCCGCGCCGCAGTCCATGCAGGATAAGCATTTTATGCGCAAGCATGGACCAAACGCGTATTATGGACAGAAGTAACGGCAGCCCGTCAGGCCGGGAAGAGGGTGAGAGCGGGAAGACGAAATACTACGTGCTGATGGAGGAACTGAAGAGTGATATCATTGCCGGTCGGCTGAGGCCGGGGGATAAGCTTCCTTCGGAAAATGAACTTTCCGCCTCCCGCCATGTGAGCCGCCATACGGTGCGAAAGGCGCTGTCCATCCTGGCGCAGGAGGGATTTATAGAAGCGGAGCACGGCAGAGGGACCTTTGTCTCCAGAAAAATTAGAAGAGCGAAGTCCCCCTCACTTTCGTTCGGCGGAATGGATTACAGGGGGTCGGGGAATATTGCGGTTATCACCACGTACCTGTCGGACTATATTTTCCCCAGGCTGATCCAGGGCATTGACAGCGTACTGACGGCGGAGGGATACAGCATTATCCTGAAAAATACCGGCAACAGCCGCGTGAAGGAAAGCCGCTGTCTCGAGGAAATCCTGGAGAAAGATATCGACGGTCTGATCGTGGAACCCAGCAAGAGCGAGATTCTCTGCGCCAATATGGCATTGTATGAAAAACTTGATTTTTACCAGATTCCCTATGTCTTCATACAGGGATACTATGCGCAGATGAAAAATAAGCCGCACATCCTGATGGATGACTGTATGGGCGGTTATCTGGTGACAAACTATCTGATCGAATTGGGACACCGGCGGATTCTGGGGATCTTCAAGGCGGACGACAGCCAGGGAAGGGAGCGCCACAAGGGGTATGTGAAGGCGCTGTTTGAGGCCGGTTATCCCTACGATCCCGATATGGTGATCTGGTTCCATACGGAGGACCGGGCGGTGAAGCCGGCGAAGGTGCTGGAAATGATGCTGGAGAGCGGAGCCGCCATGGACGGCATCGTCTGCTATAACGATCAGATTGCGCTGGAGGTTTTAAAGGCGCTTCAAAAGAAGAAAATCCGTGTTCCAGAGGACATCTCCGTAACGGGATACGACAATTCATTTATTGCAGAAAACGGGGCGGTGAAGCTTACAACCATCGCCCATCCGCAGGAAAAGCTGGGCGCTATGGCGGCAGAACTGCTGCTGGAAAAGATAAAGGGCGTGCCGGATGAGGAAAGCCGGGTGGAACGGATCCTGAAGCCGGAGCTGATCGTGAGAGAGTCCTGCATGGAGAGAGGAAAAGGAGAGTAGTTCCGGTTCTTTATTAACCTTAGGTGCAAGACGGCGCAGAGAGGCCTGGTATCCCGCGCCCGTCGGGCTTTCAGCTCACCACAAAGATGACCGGGAGTGTCGAACACAGAATACATGTGATCGGCGCTCCCGGTTATTTTGACTGTTCATATCCGGGTGACGGTGATTTCTATGCGAAAAAGGGGCAAAAAAATAAAAAAAGTACAAGAATATGGTAATATTACATTTTAAAAAAGGCAGAATATTAAAATTTTAATATAATTCAGCAAATTATTTATTTTTGCCAGTTTTTCCCAATGCTATACTTTCCATATATCCTATCATTTACTGCCTTCTGGAATGCAGAAGCAGGTTTCGTTACTGCCGATAATACTAATTATGTCAAGTATTATCGGTATTTTTGTGTTTAAATATTGCATCTGTCTATTCGCGTTCTGACTATTCAGCCTCTTTTATCAAAAGAAATTTTTTCTTCTATGCGTGCGGAAGCCGCTATTCCCCAATACTGAAAAATTAAGTCCACCATAATTAGTATTATACTTTCAAAATCAAAAACTGGTATGACCAGTATAAGATAATTCAAGCGTAAGGAGGTTAAAAAATGAAAAAAAGAAGATAAACGGCGTTTGATTGATTTGAAAAAGAGGCGAAAAAAAAGCAAGGGGGAAATATTGTTATGCAAAAAACAAGTAAACGTTTCAAACGAAAAGCCGCGGGCATGATGGCGGCAGTTATGATGATGAGCGCGCTGCCTGTTAATATGGTTGGATTTGCTGATACCTCAGTGAACAGCCGGGACAGCTATGACACAAATGACCGTACCGCGACAGATTCCAATGCCAGCCTTTCTACCGCATCCAATGCGTTAAAGATGCAGACGGAGGGGACGACCTATTACGTGGATGCCAGAGACGGTAACGACACGGCAGACGGAAAGACAGAGGATACCGCCTGGAAATCCTTTGACCGGGTAAATTCCAAAACCTTTCTACCTGGAGACAAAATTCTCCTGAAGTCAGATTGTATCTGGAACCAGCCGCTGAATCCAAAAGGAAGCGGCCAGGAAGGCGCTCCCATCACCATTGACAGGTACGGCGAAGGAAGCCGCCCTGTAATTAATGGAAACGGCACCTCTGGTCCGTCGATTACCGGAGCCGTCACCATTTACAACGAAGAGTACTGGGAAATCTACAATCTGGAAGTAACGAACCTGGAGAGTACCGATGAGATGGGGGAGGCCATGGACAGCGGTACCAGCGAACGTGCCGGTATCCTGATCTATTCATCCAATCAGAAAGAGATTTATAAGCACATTGTGGTTAAGAACTGTTATGTCCACGATGTAAACTCTAATTTTAAGGGAGGAAAAACCTCCGGCGGTATTATCGTCATGGGACACTATCTCGATAAGGACGGTAACCGGGTTACCATTGACGATAACGGCAATCTGACCCCTAAGGCTATGGGACGCGCGGCCTTCGAGGATGTCCTGATTGAAGGCAACTACGTGAAAAACGTGGCGATTGAAGGTATCCGGAACAAGTGCAACACGGATATCGGAAGCAGCGGATGGGGAAAGAATGAATTCCTCAAAAACTATTCCAACGTGACCATACGAAACAACTATCTGGAAGATGTGGTCGGCGACGGTATTGTACTGACAGAGACGAAAGGCGGCCTGGTGGAAGGAAACATGGTTAATTCCTCCTGCGGCCTGGATCGGGGAACTGTAAACTATGCTCAGTGCTGGACCATGTTCGCGGACGACGTAATCGTGCAGTACAACGAGGCATACGGCAATAAGTATGGCTATGATGACGGAGAAGCCTTTGACTCCGACATGATGAACGTGGACAATATATTCCAGTATAACTTAAGCCACGACTGCGGCGGCGGTGCCATGCTGTTTATGTCCAGCCAGAAAAACACCATTTTCCGTTACAATGTCAGTATCAATGACGGAACGGGTACATATCCGAACGGAAGCAGGATGCAGCAGCAGACCTTCCATTACGACAACACCAGCTCGGCCGGACCGAATGTGGGGAAAATCTACAATAACACGATTGTCGTATTCGGAGAAGGAAAACAGACCTCTCTGTTTGGCGGTAAGAGCAAGAGAACCTGCTTTGTGGACTTTAAGAACAACATCGTGCTGGCAAAAGACGGCGCTGTTATAGACTTTGCGGTCTTGGAACAGGGATCTGCAATCCATGAAGACAGTGTGATTGAAAACAACTGCTTCTACCCGGATACTATTGCCAACACAAACGCGGGCAGCGTCCTGGACAAAGACAGCCTGACCGCAAAAGGCAATATTTTCGCGGATCCGATGCTGAAAGACTATAAGGCGGGAGAAACGTATTCCGCGTATCAGTATCCTTTAGAGGATCTGGAAGACCTGATCGATTCTGATTTTACGAAAGAGAGAATTCAGGAGCTGGCAGAGCCGTACCAGCTGACAGAGGGCTCTCCCTGTATTTTAGCAGGCCAGAGAATAGAAGGTATGCCTACAGAGGATATCATGGGCAATACCATTGCCGGCCGCGTAGACATCGGAGCGCTGGAATACTCAAGCCAGGATGAAGAGGCGGAAGAGGTAGAGGAAGTCAATCTGGTCACAACACTGGGCGTTGTGCCGGAACTGCCCGGGACGTTAAAAGTTGTTCTGGACGGAACCGCGTATCAGTATCCGGTGGAATGGGAGGAGCTGACAAAAGAAGACTGTATGGAGGCGGGCGTCATCGAACTTCCAGGCGTACTTCCCGGACTGTCGAACCAGGTGACTGCGACTATTGTCGTGGCAGATGCACCGGAAAGCTATGAAAGCGTGGACGTTACGACATTTGCAGGCATTTATCCGGAACTCCCGGACAAGGTGAATGCTGTATTCGCCGGCGGACTTACCATGGAGCTGGAGGTTGTATGGGATAAATTAACTCTGGAGCAGTATTCGCGCGAAGGGGAATTTACCGTAGAAGGCCGTGTGTCCGGATTAAAGGAAAAGTGTGCGGCGACAGTCAGGGTAATTGGTGATCTTGGTGACGGAAAGACTGTAAAAGAAACCGGGGCAGTCAAGGACGCATTTACGCAGGAAAAGGATGGCGACGCCGCTTACGGAAAGCTTACTCCGAATGTGATAAAGGTCAAGACGGCCAGCAGTGACCCGGCGTATACGCGAAGAGGTCTGCTCGGATTTGACTTGACAAATGAAAGCGAGATGCTGAAGTCAGCAACAAACATCACCATAAAGCTTCAGATGACCAGACCGGTCAGCGACAGCGACTATAAAAATATCAACAACCATTTTTATTTGAAGGTCTATGAAATCGGGGACGAGTGGCAGGAAGATACTGTGACATGGAATACGACTCCAGCATTTTCCGCTGATAATCTGGTGATAAAAGACAAAAAAATCGTTTATAAAGACATCAGGGACAATCACGAAAACATAGTAGAGCTGGATGTGACGGATTGGGTGAAGAAAGCCTACGCTGAAAATGGCCAGACAAAATTCTCCTTCCTCATGCTGACCGATTATTTCGGAGAGTATGCAAATGGCGACAACGGAGGGATTGACTTTGCTTCCAGGGAAGCGTCCGGAATGATGGAGCCGACGATTGTTTTGAGCAATGTATATGAGATGAAGGTAGATGCTGTATCCGTATCGACATCTGCAGGAAAGAAGCCGGTCCTTCCGGAGACGGTTACTGTTACGTATTCCAATGAGGAAACAAAGAGCGTGACCGTAGAATGGAATTCGATCAACCCTGCAAATTATCAGACGGAAGGAACCTTTGTCGTATACGGAAAAGCAGAAGGCATCAATCTGCCCATTACGTGTACCGTCAATGTTATGGAAGCGCTGCACAAGGTGGTGGCTGTAAAAGATATTCCAGGAATTATTCAGCTGGTGGGAACACCGTGGGAGGAACTGGGACTTCCGGAAATGGCAACCGTGCTGCTGGATAACGGACAGGAGGCGGAGGTCGGTATCCAGTACTGGTTCCCGGACAATGCCTACGATCCGGAAAAGGAATTTTCTTATACCTGTATCGGTTATCTGGATCTGGCGAATCACGATTCCATCGAGAATCCGGAACAGAAGTTTGCAGCCGTTTCAGTCAGCATCATTGAGCCGGAAGATAAGAATGCACTTCTCGTCCTCTATACGGAAGCGGCTGGACTGATTAACAGCGGTGAGGTGGGACAGCTGACAGAAGCAGCAAAGAACCGCTTTATGAAGGCATTTAATAAAGCAGCTGAAGTTCTGGTAAATACAAAGGCCACGGAATTGGAAGTACATACGGCATATACAGAGCTGATGGAAGCAATCTGGAATATGGACTCGGAAGAGAACCAGAAGGCGGATACAGATGCACTTCGTGATCTCGTCCTCATTGCGGAGTCGAAAAAGAAGAAAGATTATACCGAGGAAACGTACGATGCAATGAGAGAGGCATTATCTGAGGCAAAAGCAGTCTTAAGGGATAAGACGCTGACAAAGGCAGACCAGCCAATCGTAGACATGGCATATGAGAACCTGAAGGAGGCCGTTGACGCTCTTGTATTAAGCGGAAAAACAGATCCGGTTACAAAGGTGATGACTGGAATTAAGATTACGGCGCTTCCATCGAAAACAGAATATAAAGTGGGAGAACGTTTCAGCTCATCTGGCCTGATCGTAGCGGCCGTGTACAGTGACGGAAGCACGAAGACGGTAAGCGGATATGAGATCGGAGATGTGAATACCGGAACAGCCGGAACGAAGGATGTCGTGGTTACCTATCGAATCGCAGTCAACGATGCCATTAAAGTATTCACAGATACTTTCCAGATCACTGTGGTGAAGAGATCGTCCTCAGGAGGCAGCTCGGGAAGCAGCTCAGGAGGTGGTTCCAGCTCTGTGAGAGTGAACCGGACGGCTGTCAATGTGAGCGGTGAGTGGCAGGCAGCAGAAAATAATAACTGGAGATTCCAGAAGAGTGATGGAAGCTGCGCGAAGAACGAGTGGGCCAGAATAAACGACAAATGGTACCATTTTGACGGCAGCGGCTATATGCAGACGGGCTGGATTCTGGATGGAGACAAGTGGTATAAATTAGGCAGTGATGGTTCCATGCACACGGGATGGGTAAAAGAGGAAGCCGATGGCCAGTGGTACTATTTAAATGAATCCGGAGCGATGATGACTGGCTGGACCATGGTAAACGGTACGTGGTATTACTTAAATCCGGTTACGCAGGGCAATACCGGATGGCAGAATACAGAAGACGGGAAGTGGAATCGCGGCAGTGCGGAAAGCGGCAGCCGTTCCATGGGCGCTCTCTATACCGGAACTACAACACCTGATGGCTGCCAGGTAGACGAAAACGGAGCCTGGATTCAGTAGGGGGGAAATCTATATGAAATTAAAATGGAAAAAACTGTGCGCAGCGGCGCTGGCAGTGACCATGGCTATGGGGAATTTGACATATGGGGCCCCATTGGAGAATGCACGAGCCTCTGCACGAGCCTTAAGCGCTGCAAAGATCGAAGGGCTTTACCAGGATAATACGGATGAGAGCGGGACGGAGGAGCTGCTGAAAGACGGCCTTGTCATGCACTCCACCTTCGATGAGGGCAGCGTTACAGCAGGACAGATCACGGATGTTACAGGAAACGGAAACAATGGAACCGTGATCGGAGCACCCGCATATGAGAAGGGAATTCGCGGAAATGCTATCTCATTGAACAATGGAGAATCTGCGGGAAAGGGGAATACGAAGGCCGAACAGTACGTAAATTACGGCCGTGCGAAGGACTTGATGTTCGGTACCTCTGATTATTCCCTGTCCTTCTGGATGAAGACAGAGAACCATGGACAGAACAACGGAACCATACTTTCCAATAAAAATTACTTAAGCGGCAGCAACGTGGGCTGGGCATTTGGAAATTACAATAACAGCAGCGATACGGATGTGCGCATGAATTTTTCCGGAATATCCGGAAAGCGGATCGAGATCAAGAAGATATCCGCGAATGATGACCAGTGGCATCACGTAGTCGGCACGTTTGACCGTGATGGAAGCATGACTGTTTACATGGATGGGGAGAAGTATTCCTCCATCTCCATGGCGGAACACAGTGGAAAAACTGTGGATACGGAGCTTGATTTTATCCTGGGAGGTGACGGCAGAGGCTGTTATGGCATGAGCGGCTGCCTGGTGGATGAGCTTCGGGTTTATAACAAGGTGCTTGCGGATACAACCGTAAAAACCATCTATGAGGCAGAAGGGGCTTCGGCCATCGTTGACCAGATGGCGGAGCAGCTGTCTGTGATAAAACCCGGCTCTGAATATCCACAGGACAGAATTGATTCTATGGCAGAAGAGATAAGGCAAACGAAGAGTGCTCTGGAGGGAATGACAACGGCTGCAGCTATGGCTGCAGTCAGAGCACTGAAAGAGAGGTACAATCAGTTTCTGGAAGGCAGCAAGCCTCTGGCCAGCTTTCAGGTCGTGTCGGATGTGCATATAAAATCAGATGACCTCACGGAAACAAACGCAGTCAATATGATTGCGGGGCTGAAGGATATCAGGACCATGGATCCGGACACGCTTGGCATCATGAATCTGGGAGACTTTACCCAGAGCGGCACGAAGGCCCAGTATGACGCGATGTACAGGATAATGGATCAGTATTCTCCTGTTTCGGACGATAAGATCATGATCACATTGGGAAATCACGATGTGAGAGGGACCAGCTCCGCAGACTGGAATAAGGACGAGACCGTGATCAGCAAGTACTGGCCGACGGCAAAGGCACTTTACCTGGAGCGAAATTCCAGATATATGCCGGATACGGACGGAAAGGTGTATTTTGACCGCTGGCTGGGCGGATATCATTTTATCGCCATTAACACAGAAAACGGCATCAAGGATGCGATGTATTTATCAGACGATCAGCTGGAATGGCTGGAAAAAACGCTGGCGGAAAACGCCAGTCCTGACAAACCGATTTTTGTGCTGGGGCATAATGCATTAAAGGATACTCATTGGAGAAGCAATATTCTAAATGACTTTGGCAATCAGGATAAAAGGGTAAAGGAGATATTCTCGAAATACCCTCAGGTAATCTATCTGTCAGGCCATATACATAACGGGTTTGGAGTTGTGGAAGCCATTGACCGCGGATTCGGTACCATGATTGATCTGCCCTCGTATAATGATTCTGAGAATGGGGTGAAGGAAACCGGAACCGGCTATCACGTGAAGATATACGATGACAGTATTGTGTTCAAGGCAAGAAACTTTAAGACCTCAGCCTGGATGCCGGAATATGATATCACGGTAACCCTGCCGAATCTTCCGGCAGTGTATAAAAATGCAAAAGAGCGGAATGCGGCTGATTATACGGCGGCTTCTTATCAAAAACTGGAAACCCTTATGAAAGAAGCGGAAGCCCTTTTTGCAACGGAGTATGATCAGAGTGATTTGACGTATGAAAAGGTGGGGCCGCCCTCTGAGAGCCTATTTACGGAGCCGGTCAGAAAGCGAATCAATGAACTGGCCGCGGAGATGGCCACTGCAATCGCAGAACTGGAATCCAGTGAATCAGCCGTAACGGCGATTCAGGATGTATATCTGCAGGGCGGAACGGATGCCGATAAAGTGAGCACGTCATTCAGCAACTACGATGCGGCGAAGCTGCGGGTAAAGTATTCGGACGGCAATCAGAGCTATACCCGGAAAACACTGCTGAAATTTGATTTGTCATCGGCTGCCGGTGACACAAAGGAGGCAGAGCTGGTCCTCCAGCTGACCGGAGGCATCAGCAATTCCAATCCTGCGAAAGACTTTACGGAGGCTCTCGTACAAAAGATCGGCAGCCAGTGGACCGGAGCCGCCGTCACATGGAATACGATTCCGGAAAAAACAGCGGAAAAAGCGGCAGGAGTTATTACAAAAGCGAATATATCCGGTGAACTGGTGACGGTTGATGTCAGTGAAGCGGTGACAGACGCTCTGGCAAAGGGAGAAACGGAAATATCCTTTGAGATCAGCTGCCCGACAGAGGCCAATGACAACATGATTGATTTCTACTCTACGAGAGCAGAAGGAAAGCAGGCGCCAAAGCTTGTCACACGCACCTCAAAAACGGACAAGCCAGTGGATCCGGAGTTTGTGGAATTGAGAGAAAAATGGCTGAATAACCTGTTAGGCGGCACCCTGGATACTGGAAATCAGGCTGTGGTGACGTACATAACAGGTCTGGATGAGAAGGCCGGAGAGTACTGGAGCTCCATGATTAAGAGCGATGACGCTTCCAGAACCAATCTCTGGAGTGATCTCGATATGAGCTATATAGCAGGGACGGGAGCAAACGCAAAGGTGCATTCCGGAAATGTGGCTCAGACATTCTATCGCCTGAAGGACATGGCGATTGCGTGGGCGACGGAAGGCTGTGTGCTGTATCAAAACGATGAACTGAAAGAAGAGCTGATCCGGGCTCTCGACTTTATGAATGAAAACCATTACAGCAGCAGTGACGATAAGACCCCGTTCTTTGGAAACTGGTGGCACTGGGAGATTGGCGGGCCGATTGCCTTTATGGATACGGCGTTGATTCTTTACGATGATCTTACCCTGAAGCAGATCACCAACTATGCGGCGGCAGTCAACCGGTTTACCAATGTATGTGACAAGCCGTCGGGATATCCCGGATCACCGGCGATGACGGGGGCCAACCTGATCGATAAAGGTATGGTAGTGGCTCAGGCAGGGCTTCTGACGGATAACGGAAGCAAACTGGAGCATGTAAAAAATGCGTACAAGACCGTGTTTGAGTATGTGACTTCGGGAGACGGCTTCTACAAAGATGGTTCCTTTATTCAACATCAGGCGCTGGCCTATATGGGCGGATACGGTTCGCAGCTGTATGAAAAGCTGAGTATCCTGTTCAGCGTGTTTGCCGGATCGGAGTACGAGCTGACTTATGACGACGAAGCGGAGCAGCTCATCTTCGATATGGTATTTGATGGAATTGAACCGTTTATTTACAATGGATTGTGTATGGACATGATTTCAGGAAGAGATATAACGAGAAATACGTCCAATGACAGGCTGAGAGGGGCCAAAATCCTGGATGCAATGATGCTGATCGGGGATGCGATGCCAAAAGAGCAGCAGGAGCGCTTTAACAGCATGATCAAATATTATGTCGGCATTGACGAGGCGTATTATTATAGCCAGAGCAGCCATATCGCATCCTTGATGAAGGCAAATCAGATCATGAATGACGGTTCCATTGAGCCGAGAAGCGAATACGTGCTTCATAAGCTGTTTGCCAGCATGGATAAGCTGGTGCATATAAGGCCGGATTACGGTTTTGCACTGTCGATGCACTCAGACAGAACATATGGACATGAACTGATCAATGATGAAGGAAAACGCACCTGGAACATTTCAGACGGCATGACCTACCTTTATAACGGGGATCAGGATCAATACGGAACCGGTTACTGGGCTACGGTGGATCCGAAGCGTCTGGCAGGAACAACGACAGAGTACGTCACGCGTCCAGACGGAGCAGGAGACCGCACCAGGAATATCTACAGCTGGGTTGGCGGCTCCAGCCTGGGAGATTACGGAACGGCCGGAATGCATTATAAAACACTGGGAAACAGTGGAAGCACAAGAAACGGTACGGATGCGAAAAAGTCCTGGTTCCTGTTTGACGATGAGATCGTTGCAGTCGGAAGCGGAATTACCTCTTCCACAGGAAATTATGTGGAAACAGTGATTGAAAACAGGAAATTAAAGGAAGATGGAAGCAACCAGGTCTTAATCGACGGTGAAGAACGATCGATCAGAGACGACGGTGCTGAAAGCGCAGGAAAAGGAACAAAAATACCGGAGGCATCGTGGCTCTATCTGGAAGGAAATACCGATCATTCCGACATTGGTTATTACTTCCCTGGAAAAGCCGATATCATGGCTTTAAAAGAGAAGAGAACCGGCAACTGGAATACCCAGGGAACCACGGAAGGCGAAGAGACAAACCAGTTTGCGACTTTTTGGTTTGAGCACGGGAAGAAACCAACCGATGCGGATTACTCTTATGTCATTCTGCCGGGGAAGGATGCGCAAGAAACGGAAAATTATGCTGCCAATCCTGATATTGAAATCCTGGAATGCAGCGGGGACGCTCATGCAGTAAGAGAAAACTCACTGGGATTGACCGCTGTGAATTTCTGGAACAGCAAGGGAAAGACGGTGGAAGGGATCACCTCAAACAAGGCCGCTTCCGTGACCATGCAGGTAAGCGATGGACTGGTATCGGTAGGCGTGTCAGACCCGACACAGGAAAATAACGGAACCATCGAAGTCTCAATCCCATACGCCGGAGGAGAGATTGTAGAAAAGGCTGCTAACGTAGAGGTGATTCAGAAGACACCATTTATTAAGCTGTCCGTAAAAACCGCAGGAACGACGGGAAAGACGAGCGAAGTGACTTTGAAAATCGCTGAAACGGATAAGCCTGAGCTTGTCGGGCTTGCCGAAGAGTTTGACAGAATCAAGGTGGCGCCTGGAACAAAATTTGCCGGGATAGCGCTTCCGGAGACCGTTAAGGCCTATGACAACGCGGGAAATACCCATATGCTGGGAATTACCTGGGAGAGAGGCGATTATCAAAAGGACGTTTACGGTGTGTATACACTGACCGGAAGCTTACAGCTGACAGAGGGGCTTTTTAACACCGCAGGAATTACCGCATCGGTAGAGGTACAGGTGGGAGATGAAGCGGCGGCCACGATGGATGACGTCTACGTTCAGGGCGGAACCGATGGAGATAAGAATTTCAGCGGCTCCTCCAGCCTGATTGTAAAATACGATACGGGCGCTCAGAGTTATACGAGAAAGTCCTTAATGAAGTTTGATCTGGAACATGTGCCCGGGGACGCGGAACATATTTATTTGTCATATGAATTAACTGGCATGCCAAGCGCTGATTTCGAGCTGCTTCATATCTACCGGGTGGAGAATGACTGGGAGGGAGCGACAGTAACCTTTAACAGCTTCCCGGAAAGAGTCGATGCAGAACCTGCTGCAGTTATGACAAAGAGCATGGCGTCGGAAAGTCTGATCCAACAGCTTGATGTGACCAAAGCTGTGCGTGATGCGATCCGCGCAGGGGAAGAAGAAATATCCTTTGAGATCAGTATCCCGACAGCAGCTTCAAACAATTATGTAGGAATCCACTCCTCCAGAACTGCAAAGGAGGGAGCGGTAAAACCGGCATTAACGTGGAAATCAGAGTATGAGCCGGAAAAAATAGTGAAAAAGAATCTCAGCTTCATCGTGAATCTGGCAAAGGAGATTCAAACAAGCGAGTTCAGTCATGTAGATGAAGCCAGATTAAAACAGCTTATCGCTGATGCAGAGCGCATACTTGCCGATGCAGATGCTTCTATGGAAGAAATTCACGAAATAGAGAGACTTTTGACACAGGAAATGGTAAAATACAGAAAGAATTAAGAGAGTTATGGCGGGTATGGGCTGAAAACAGCTCATACCCGAATGTGACGGCAGAAATGAGGAGCGGAGGAGATCATGAGGCGAATGGCGTTTCGATTAAAACTTGAGAAGCTTTCCTACCCCAATGCGGTGATGTGCATTTTATTGGGGCTTTTGATGGCGGGAGTGGTGGCATCGGGAATCTGGCTGTATAAAAAGGCGGATAAGCCTGTTATGCGGATCGGAAACTATGCGATCACCCGGGAACATCTGGCGCTGTACCAGGATGATCTCCGGGCAAAGGTCAGCTCCTATTTCTACCAGACCTATCAGCAGGACCCCAACGAAAAGGGATTCTGGGACAGCACGATTGGGGGGGAGACACCTTCCCAGGTTCTGCGGACAGAGGCGGTCAATGCGCTGTTTACGGATACGGTGGAGCGGATTGAGGCAGCCAAGTACGAAATCGAAGTGGACATCACTCTGGATGACATAAAAAAATCCCTGGACAGGGAAAATAAGAGGAGAGCGGAACCTGGACAGACTGCCTATGGGCCGGAAACATACGGTCTGATGGAATACATATCCAGGACGCAGATGGAAGTAAGGGATGCCCTGAAGGAAAAACTCCTGGAGACCAGGCTGAAGCCAACGAAAGAACAGCTTCAGGAGTTATATGAGCAGGCGGACGCCGCTTATTTGGATAAGGGCTGTAAAGCCAGGGTTGGTATCTATATGTATTATGGCATGAAGGTCGGGGAGTATCCTGAAGAATTACAGTCAGTATGGGCCTTTGTGAAGGAGGAACTGGAGAATGGGACGCCCCCGGAGCTGATTACAGAGGCGGCCGGCCAAAGATTTTCGACACCGATTGAATATGAAGAGGTGGAATATGATTCGAACCAGCTGCCGCGCGATAATGAAGAGCTGGCCTGGCTTGCGGAGCAGACCCGAGGCATGTCTGCGGGACAGTACAGCGATTGTCTGGATTACGGAGCTTCCCAGGGAATTTTGAAGGTGCTGGATAAAACAGACTATGGAAAAGCCAGCTTTGAGGAGGCCGAGACTCTTCTTACCAATCTGTGGATCAATGAAAATTATCCGAGATATCTGGATCAGTGCATGGATGCATACCGATAGGAAAAAGGCAGCCGCTAAAGAATAATCTGAAGCGGCTGCCTTTTTCTGCAGCGGGCAAATGTTTATTTTAACCGTCTCATGTATCTCACGCACAGCATAATCAACACTCCGGACAATGCGAAAATCATCTGCATCCCGGACACTTTAAATCCCCCGACTGAAAACTCCGGAAGGATCTTTAACAGGGACGCGCCAAGCAGCGTGGCGAAGAATCCGCATAAGCCTGCGTAGGAGGAGTTGGCGCTGACGTACGTGACCCGCTTGTCGGCCGGGGCGTACTGGTACTGAAGGCTGAAAACCGCGATGGCGATTCCGCCCCACGCGGCCCCGGAGAGAGCCTGGAGTATGGGCTGTAAAATCAGGCAGGTGGCCGGTGTCATAAACAGCCACGACGTATGTACAAGGCCCAGCAGGAGCATGGAGCAGCGCGCCGCATGAAGCCAGGAGGTGGCGTCTGCCAGACGTCCCCAGAAACAGGCCGCCACGACACGGACGGAGGAAGCGATCAGCCCCAGGAAGGTGATATAGGTATAATCCAGCGAGAGGCCGGTAACCATGTACACGCTGAAAAATGGTCCGGCTACCTGCAGGGCCAGGTTCCAGAACATGTAAAGGCCGATGACCTTCCGGTACTCCCTGTCGAGGAGCGGATCGATGACAGCGGCCTTTAAGCTGCGCCGGTGAGTCTCCTGCACCGGTTCCCGGATTGAGGAAAGGCACCAGAAATCCGTGAAGGCGGTGGAAAGTACAATAAGTCCGATGATATAATACCCCAGCAGGTCCTGATGCGCGCCTCTCATCCAGTCCAGAATACGGCCGCAGAGCAGGCTGAGTACCGTGGTAAATGCAAAGGCGAACGCGTCCTTCCGCCCCAGATAGGTTCCGCGGATGTTTTCCGGAACCAGGGAGAGAAGCCAGCTGCCCGTACCGGTGCCGATAAACGCGCCGAAGAAATGGGCGACTACATAGATGGCCACGACCGCCACCAGGCGGCCCGCATTATCTTCGACCACCAGAGGCACAAAAAAGACAGAGGAGAGCAGAAGCCTGTGGATCAGCGCGAAGCAGGCGATTAAAAATTTCTTCTGTCTTAAATTTTCCAGGACGACGGAAGAAAACATCTGCAGGGTGCATAAGAGCACCGGAATAGAACCGATGATTCCGTTTAAAGAATCGTCAGCGCCGAGATAGCCTGCGTAGCCGGACAGAAACGCCCCCGTTGTCAGGGTGACGACGCCGTTGGCGCAGCAGCCTTCGGCGATAAACAGCTTCCGGCCCCTGGAATAATCCGTTTCCGTCATGACAGCATCCCCGAAATAGGCCTGGGACACCATCTGCTTAATTTGTAGAACTGTAACCATAAGCCAATATTTGCGGCTGAATTGCCGCTATCCTCTTTTCATTTATAAAATTTTCTGGTATTCTTGTGTTGGTAAGGCGGGAAATGGACCGGTTTTTTCCGCGTTTATAAGAATTCTTATCTTTCTCTATCTTGCCAGTTTCCGTGGCATTATACAAGAGGAGAAAGGAGAGAATAACTGGAGGATTCCGACTATCGGAAAAGAGAAGGATGGAACATTTTCTGCATTTAAAAGCACTTTTGCCGGTACAGGCGTTAAATGCCGGCTATCTGGTGACAAAGGGACGGGGACGCCATGTGGAGCGTACCATGGATACATTTGAGATTATATACGTCAATTCGGGGACTCTGGGGATATTCGAGGAGGACGTGGAGTACGATGTGGAAAAAGGGGAGGCGCTCATCCTGTTTCCGGGACGCCATCATGGGGGAACCAGGGATTTTGACGAGGACCTTACTTTTTACTGGCTCCATTTTACCATAGAGGAAGAGGCTCTCCGCATGGGCAGCGATATTATGGCCCTTCCGCAGCTGATACGTCTGGCGAAGCCGGAGGCGTTTGAGGAGCTGTTCCGGCGGTTTATCCGGAGGCAGAACGTATGCCGCGATGATAAGACATTTTTGAATCTGGTGCTTCTGGAGCTGCTGTGTGAGCTTTCCGACTCCCTCTCTCCGCTGGAGGTCAGCGGGCAGAAGGTTTATCTGGCCAACCAGGCGGCGCGGTATATCAGGGAGCACTGGAAAGAGCCGCTGTCCGCCTCGTTTCTCGCCGACAGGCTGGAATGCAGCCCGGATCATCTGGGCCGGGTCTATCACGCCGTGTACGGCAGAAACTTAACCGATGCCATCCACGAAGCCAGAATCAACCGGGCCTGCCGCCTGTTGATTGAAACGAGTTTGACGGGCAGTGAGATCGCCTACGAGTGCGGATACACGGATGTCGATTATTTCCGCCGGCTGTTCAAAAAATACATGGGAATCACGGCCAAAGAGTACCGGCAGGCGTACTGCCTGGTGCTGCCGGAGGAGCGTGAGGGGAAATAAAAAGGCTGGCAGATGCGCCAGCCTTTTGCTGAATCTTTACAACAACTGAATCTTCTTCTGATAGATCCTGCGGAATAAGAGGGTCGTAAGTACGACGGATATGATTTCCGCCAGCGGGAATGCGTACCAGACCGCGTGAAGGCCAAACACCGAAGCGAAGAGCCAGGCGGCGGGAAGTATGCATACCAGCTGCCTGGCGGCAGAGGTGATCAGGCTGTAGACGCCGTTGCCGAGCGCCTGGAATACGGAGCCGATCACGATGCAGTACCCTGCGAACAGGAAGCTTAAGCTGATGATGCGGAGAGCCGGAACGCCGATTCCCATCATATGCTCCGAAGCGTCAAACAGATACAGAAGCTGCTCTGGGAAAATCTGGAATATGGCAAGCCCTGCCAGCATGATGGCGACCGCCGCAGTCACGCTGGAGCGGATGGTCTTCATGATACGGTCTTTCCGCGCGGCGCCGTAGTTGTAGGCGACGATCGGCACCATCGCGTTATTTAAGCCGAATACTGGCATGAAGATAAAGCTCTGAAGCTTGAAATAGATTCCGAATACGGATACCGCCGTCTCAGAGAAGAGCAGCAGGATCTTATTGACACCGAAGGTCATGACCGAGCTGATGGACTGCATGATGATGGAAGGCAGCCCAACTCTGTAGATTTCAGCGATAATCGCTGTGTCCGGACGGAAACGGCGCATATTCAGATTCACGTCGCTGTTTTTCCTGATGTTGAAATAGAGCAGCAGGAGCATGGCGATAATCTGGCCGATTACCGTGGCCACCGCGGCGCCCAGAATCCCCATTCGGGGAAATCCGAACAGCCCGAAGATGAGAATCGGGTCCAGAATGATGTTGATGATGGCTCCCAGTCCCTGCGTAATCATATTATAGATTGTCCGCCCGGTGGACTGCATGATCCGCTCCAGCGCAATCTCTAAAAAGATCCCAAAGGAAAAGATGGAGCAGACGGATAAGTAAATGGTACCCTGTTCGATGATCTCCGGGTTCGAGGTCTGAACCGAAAAATACATCCTGGCAAAGAAGAGGCCGAAGACAGCGAACAGCAGATAGCTTAAAAAGAACACAAAGATCCCATTGACGGCCGCCAGGTTGGCGGTTTCCTGGTTCTTTTCTCCCAGAGAGCGGGACAGAAGCGCATTGACGCCGACTCCGGTGCCGACGGACACCGCGATAATTAAGTTCTGCACCGGAAATGCCAGCGATACGGCCGCCAGTGCGGTCTCTCCGATCTGAGCCACAAAGATGCTGTCGACGATGTTGTATAAGGCCTGAACCAGCATGGAAAGTATCATGGGCAGAGACATGGAGAACAGCAGGCGGTTGACGGGCATGACACCCATTTTGTTTTCAGCCGGCGCCTCGGAGATGGTAATATTTGACATGTAAAACCCCCCTATCTTACGTAGTAAACGTGCAGATAATTGTAACCTTTTCGACAATAAAAGTCAACAAGCCCCGATTCTTTTGTGAAAAATAGGTATTGCAAAGAGAAAACCGGTGTGCTATCATAAATGAAATTCATCGTAGTGAAGTGGTGAATTGTTTATAAGACCAAAGGCTGAGAAAGAGACTCTGACTTAAGAAACTTGACAGGAAGAGGGCGTCACCGACTGAGAGCGCCGTCATGAGGGACTGAGTTAAGGGAACACTCTGGAGCCGACATCCCGAAGCGGCCGGAAGTATTCCGGTGTCAGGAGTAGGTATGTCCGTGACACGCGTTAAGTGAAAGAGTGGAGATAGCAAGCAAAGTATCTCAATGCGGGTGGTACCGCGGGATCTTATCATAGAGAGCCCCGTCCCGGAATATGTAACTGTATTCCGGGGCGGGGCTCTTTTTTTTCGCGAAGGCAGAGCATTTGAAAGGTTCCTGCGGACTGGTCAGCCAGGCTGAACAGGCACCCCTCTCCCGGAATCCAACCATTAGTAGCTATGGTAAGGAGAGTGCAGACATGGAATTTATCAAAGGTATCCAAAAGAAAGAAACAACAGAACTGGCCGATTTACTCACTGGTGCTTACACCGGAAAGACCGTAGCCGTAAGCGGGGCGGTCCACACCATACGCGACATGGGAGAAGTGAGCTTTATCATTTTGAGAAAAGCAGAAGGCTTAATCCAGTGTGTCCGCGAGCGGTCCCCCGAGGGCGCGGCACAGCCGTCCGCCGATGACTTAAAAGAAGAATCCACCGTCATCGTCACCGGCACCGTGTCGCCGGAGCCGCGTGCTCCCCACGGCCTGGAAATCCGCGTGTCGGAGATTCGGGTTCTCTCGGTTCCGGCCGAGGTTCTTCCCATCGCCGTCAGCAAGTGGAAGCTGAACACTTCCCTGGAGACGAAGCTTGCCCTTCGCCCCATCACGCTGAGAAACCCCATGGAACGGGCGAAATTCCGTATTCAGGAAGGCATCGTCAGAGGCTTCCGGGATTTCCTTCATTCCCAGCATTTTACGGAAATCCGCACGCCGAAGATCGTGGCCCGCGGCGCAGAAGGCGGCTCCAATGTGTTCCGGCTGGATTACTTTAACAAGAAGGCAGAGCTGGGACAGAGCCCGCAGTTTTACAAGCAGACCATGGTGGGTGTCTATGACCGGGTATTCGAGGCGGCTCCGGTGTTCCGTGCCGAGAAGCACAACACCACCCGTCATTTAAACGAGTACACCAGTTTAGATTTTGAGATGGGGTATATCGACGGCTTTGAAGATGTGATGGCCATGGAGACTGCCATGCTTCAATACGTAATGAAGCTTCTTTCTGAGGAATATGAGAAGGAACTCCTGATGTTAAATGTTACACTTCCGGACGTATCAAAGATTCCCGCTGTAACCTTTAAACGGGCCAAGGAACTCGTTTCAGAGAAATACAGCCGTCCGATCCGCAACCCCTACGATTTAGAGCCGGAGGAAGAAAATCTGATCGGCCGGTATTTTAAAGAGGAGTTCGGCAGCGATTTTGTATTCGTCACACATTACCCGTCAAAGAAGCGGCCGTTTTACGCCATGGACGATCCCCAGGATCCGAAGTATACGCTGAGCTTCGACCTGCTGTTCCGTGGCCTGGAGATCACCACAGGCGGCCAGAGAATCCACGATTACGATGCCATCATAAAGAAGATGGAAGCGAGGGGCATGGACCCGGAGGAACTGGCATCCTACCTGATGATATTCAAATACGGTATGCCGCCTCACGGAGGTCTCGGAATCGGTCTGGAGAGACTGACCATGCGGCTGTTAAACGAGCAGAATGTCCGTGAGACGACGATGTTTCCGCGCGACGTGACCAGACTGGAGCCATAGAAACGGAGGAAAGAACCATGGCAGATATGACAGAAAAGACTTCAAAAGCCGGTCCCATTCACGTTCGTCCGGTGGTAAGTGATGAGATGATCGAATACGTGGGAATTCTGGCAAAGCTTGAGCTGTCCGGGGCCGAAAAAGAGGAAGCCAAAAAGGACATGGAGCGCATGCTTGCCTATATCGACAAGCTGAACGAGCTGGATACAGAGGGCGTAGAACCCATGACTCACCGATTCCCCCTGACCAATGTATTCCGGGAGGATATACCGGGAGAAGAAAGCCTTCCTCATCCTGGTTTGGCGGAGCGCGAGCTCATCAACAGGGAATCCATCCTGAAAAATGCACCAGAGCAGAAAAACGGTGCGTTTAAGGTTCCTAAAACAGTGGAATAAGGAGGAGATCCCATGAAAGAAAAAGAGATATTATCACTGACTGCGGTTCAACTGGGAAAGAAGATTAAAGAGAGAGAAGTAACGTGCAGAGAGGCGCTGGAGGCCGTCTTTGCCCAGATAAGAAGGCGGGAGCCGGAGCTTAACTGCTACGTAACACTGGAAGAGGAAAAGGCGTTTAAGCAGGCCGAGGAGGTACAGAGGGGGATAGACGAAGGCACCCTTACCGGACTGCTGGCCGGGGTCCCGGTCGCAGTAAAAGACAATATGTGTATCGAAGGCATGCGTACCACCTGCAGCTCGAAGATTCTTGAAAACTTCGTGCCTGCCTATACGGCGGAGGCGGTACAACGCTTAAGGAAGGCGGGGGCCGTAATCATCGGCAAGACGAACATGGACGAATTTGCCATGGGCAGTACGACGGAGACGTCCGCCTTCGGAGTCACGAGAAACCCCTGGAACCCGGATCATGTGCCAGGCGGTTCGTCAGGCGGTTCCTGCGCCGCGGTTGCGGCAAATGAATGCTTTTATGCGCTTGGTTCCGATACGGGCGGGTCCATACGGCAGCCCAGCTCATTCTGCGGGGTGACCGGTTTAAAGCCAACCTACGGAACCGTTTCCCGATATGGTCTCATTGCCTACGGATCATCTCTGGATCAGATCGGTCCGGTGGCGAAGGATGTGACGGACTGTGCGGTGATCCTTGAAACGCTGGCAGGCCATGATACAAAAGACAGCACCTCCATGGACCGCGGGGAGTATGACTGGTCAGGCCGTCACGACAGCTCCGGCGAAGTGCAGGAGAGTGCCCGCTTTACGTCGGCTCTGGTGGACGACGTGAAAGGAATGAGAATCGGAATTCCGAGGGATTATATGGGAGACGGCCTCGATCCGGAGGTAAAGGAGGCCATCTTAAAAGCCGCGGCGGTATTGAAAGAAAAGGGCGCTGTCGTGGAGGAATTCGATCTTGGCATGGTGGAATACGCCATTCCTGCCTATTACGTGATCGCTTCCGCGGAAGCCAGCTCCAACTTATCGCGTTTTGACGGCGTAAAATACGGCTTTCGGGCAAAGGAGTATGAAGGGCTTCACGATATGTATAAAAAGAGCCGTTCCCAGGGCTTCGGGCCGGAGGTGAAACGCCGTATCATGCTGGGATCCTTCGTCTTGAGCTCCGGCTACTACGATGCCTACTATCTGAAGGCTCTCCGGGCGAAGGCGCTGATCAAAGAAGCATTTGACCGTGCGTTCGAGAGCTACGATGTGATACTGGGACCCGCTTCTCCGGTTACGGCGCCGAAACTGGGAGAGAGCTTAAGCGATCCCCTGAAAATGTATCTCGGCGACATCTATACGATCTCCGTCAACCTGGCCGGACTTCCGGGGCTTTCCGTTCCCTGCGGGACAGATTCCAAAGGCCTTCCGATTGGCCTGCAGCTAATCGGAGACTGCTTTAAGGAGAATCAGATTATCCGCGCGGGGTATGCGTTTGAGAGGAGCCGTCAGCAGGAAAGGAGGCAGAGCAGATGAGCAGACAGTATGAGACAGTCATCGGACTGGAGGTCCATGTGGAGCTTGCCACGAAAACGAAGATTTTCTGTTCCTGCTCCACGGAGTTTGGCGGAGCGCCCAATACCCACACCTGTCCGGTGTGCACCGGGATGCCGGGGGCGCTTCCTGTCCTTAACAGGCAGGTGGTGGAATACGCGCTGGCGGTGGGGCTGGCAGTGAACTGTGAAATCAACCAGTACTGCCGGTTTGACCGGAAAAACTATTTTTACCCCGACAATCCTCAGAACTACCAGATCTCCCAGCTCTACCTCCCCATCTGCCACGACGGTTTCGTGGAAACCTGGACAGCGGCCGGTAAGAAGAAGGTGGGGATTCACGAGATCCACATGGAGGAGGACGCAGGAAAGCTGATCCATGATGAATGGGAAGACTGTTCCCTGGTGGATTATAACAGAAGCGGCGTTCCGCTCATTGAGATCGTCTCGGAGCCGGATATGCGAAGCGCCGATGAAGTGATCGCGTATCTGGAGAAGCTGCGGCTGATCATCCAGTATCTCGGAGCGTCGGACTGCAAGCTTTTTGAAGGCTCTATGCGGGCGGATGTGAACCTGTCCGTCCGGGAAGCGGGAGCTTTGGAGTTTGGTACCAGGACGGAGATGAAGAACTTAAACTCCTTCAAGGCCATTGCCAGAGCGATCGAGGGCGAGCGGAAGCGCCAGATCGAGCTTCTGGAGGAGGGGAAGAAGGTGGTTCAGGAGACGCGGCGCTGGGATGATAATAAGGAAAGCTCCCGTGCCATGCGTTCCAAAGAGGACGCCAAAGATTACCGCTATTTCCCGGATCCCGATCTGCCGCCGGTGACCATAAGCGACGCCTGGATTCAGGAGATAAAGGACCGCCAGCCGGAGCTAAAGACCGAGAAGATGGCGAGATACCAGGAAGAGTACGGCCTTTCCGCGTATGACGCGGATATCATCACGGGGGCGAAGCACATGGCCGATATCTTCGAAGCCACTGTTTCCCTGTGCGGAAAGCCGAAAGAAGCGGCCAACTGGCTGATGGTCGAGGCCATGAGGCTGTTGAAGGAAGAGGGCCAGGAACCGGAGGCCATAAGATTTTCACCGGAAAATCTTGCAAAATTAATTGTTTTGGTGGATAATGGTACTATTAACCGCACGGTAGCGAAGGAAGTATTTGAAAAAATATTCGCTGAAGATATCGATCCCGAGGCCTACGTAGAAGAGAACGGGCTTAAGGTAGTAAATGACGAGGGAGCGCTCCGCGCCGTGATCCGGGAGGTTATAGCAGCAAATCCACAGTCTGTGACAGATTACCATAATGGGAAAGAGAGAGCCAGAGGCTTTCTGGTAGGACAGACGATGCGGGCGATGAAAGGGAAAGCTGACCCCGCCATGGTAAACAAGGTATTAGAGGAACTGCTGTAACCCGGGCAGATGCCGCCATGGGAGGCAAAAACCCGGAAACGAATGAAGGAGATAATATGAGGAGGAAGAAGAAAGCGATGAAACCGTATGCAGAGATGACGAAGGAAGAGTTACAGGAACTTAGAAAGCAGCTTTCCACCAAGTACAGGGAGTATCAGGGCAAGGATTTACGCCTTGATATGTCCAGAGGAAAGCCAAGTGTGGATCAGCTGGATTTATCCATGGGAATGATGGATGTCTTAAGCAGCGACGACGATTTAACGTGTGAAGACGGTACAGACTGCCGCAACTACGGTGTGCTCGACGGCATCAAGGAAGCGAAAGAACTGCTCGGCGACATGATGGAGGTTCATCCGGACCAGATTATCATCTACGGCAACTCCAGCTTGAATGTCATGTATGACACGGTTTCACGTTCCATGACCCAGGGCGTGATGGGTAACACACCATGGTGCAAATTAGACAAAGTAAAATTCCTCTGCCCGGTTCCGGGATACGACAGACACTTTGCCATTACGGAATATTTTGGTATCGAGATGATCAATGTCCCCATGACGCCAACAGGCCCGGATATGGATATCGTGGAAGAACTGATTGCAAATGACGACTCCATCAAGGGAATCTGGTGTGTGCCGAAGTACTCCAATCCACAGGGTATCTCCTACTCCGACGAGACTGTACGCCGTTTTGCAAGATTAAAACCGGCTGCTCCGGATTTCAGAATCTACTGGGATAATGCCTATACGATCCATCATTTATACGACCACGACCAGGATCACTTAATCGAAATCCTGGCAGAATGCAAGAGAGCGGGAAATCCGGACCTGGTTTACAAGTTCGCTTCTACCTCCAAAGTAAGCTTCCCGGGTTCCGGTATCGCGGCCATCGCCTGCAGCCAGAACAACCTGGTAGACATCAAGAAACAGTTAAAGATCCAGACCATCGGCCATGACAAGGTAAACCAGCTGCGTCACGTGCGTTTCTTCGGAGATATCCACGGCATGGTGGAGCACATGAGAAAGCATGCAGACATCATGAGACCGAAGTTCGAAGCCGTAATCGAGATTCTGGAGAGAGAACTGGGCGGCCTTGGAATCGGTTCCTGGACCAGTCCGAAGGGCGGATACTTCATCTCCTTCGATTCTCTGGACGGATGTGCGAAGTCCATCGTTGGCAGATGTAAAAAAGCAGGTCTCATCATGACCGGCGCCGGCGCTACCTATCCATATGGAAAGGACCCGCACGACAGCAACATCCGTATCGCTCCTTCCTATCCGCCGTTATCTGACCTGATTCTGGCGATGGAATTATTCGCACTTTGTGTGAAGATTGTGAGCATTGATAAGCTGCTGGCTGAGATGAACTGAGGATCGAATTTTATGAATAGATAGGAACAGAAAAGTAAGGTGCAGAAATATAAGTATTCTGTGCCTTATTTTTTTGATACTTGGTTTGCATTCTATAATACGATATGTTACTTTATTTTTGTCGGTATACTGCCGGCAAAGTCATGAATCACAGCCTCAACACACGATGATTAAAACAGTCGAAGTAAAAATGGAGCCGAATTTTATGAAATTTACAAAAATGCTGATGCACTACATAACAAAATACTTTCTGGGTTTTCTGATTGTTTTCCTGAGCAGTATTCTGGTGGCCTTCGTAGCCAGCCGCAGTATTGAGGACTACATAATTGAAAAAGGGGAGATGAAGAACCAGGAGGGAATCAACGGTATTTATGAGATGGTAAATAAAATGGAGCTGATCAATGAAATGATGGCGAAGAATCAGACCTTCAGCACTATTGTCTACCAGCAGGGGAAGATTCCAAAGGAGGATGTGCTCAAGCTAAAGGAGGCCAATAAAATGTTCAGTGAGATTGGCTTTGTGGCGGACTACACCCCCTATGTATTTATGCTGTTTAAAAATAATGACCTGTACTTATCCACCAGCCAGTGCAGCTTCAATTTCCAGGACTACTACAATAAATTTCTCCGGATCCAGCGGGAAGGCGTGGACTTTTCTGACTCGGATGCCGTGCGTGACGAACTGTTTGGCCGGTATGCGAAACACAGCCAGTTCGTCCGCCTGGATCAGATAAAGTTTATCTATAATGAGAAGGAACGAAAGCTTCATGACGCGATCCTCTACTTAACGAGCAGTGAATTTACGCGGCTGAACCCGCAGTACCTGTCGTGCTTTGTCATCGACAGAGACTATCTGATTAAAAGCATTATGATGCCGGAGCTGGAGAAGGATGGATTCCTCTATATTCAGGATTCCAGGACCGGGGATGTCCTGCTGGAGTATGGGAATGTCCCGGAGGGGATCGGCGCGTATGAGAATGGACAGGTCGTCGGGGACGGGGGCAGTTACCGCCTGATTGTGAAGCAGCAGGATGACCTGCAGTGGAAGATCGTTACCGGGATTCCCATGACATTTATCAATAGCCAGATCTGGCCGGTGAGCAGACTCCTGATCATCTATCTCTGCATCGGTCTGCTGCTGGTAATCGGGCTGACTGCATTTTACAGCTACCAGCAGTATACCGGCATGAAACGGGTTTTGTTTGCCCTCCCTGCGGAAAATGGAGTGGAGAGCAGCAAAAAGAGGTTTGACGAGTACGGGATTCTGACAGACAATATACTGGCTCTGAAGAAGAACGGCAATGAGTACCGCGCGAAGATGGAGGAACTGGCGAAGCAGAATGAAGCCATGATGCTGGAGCATCTGATCGTTATGGGAATCTGGCTTCCCGAGGAACGGCGGGTATTTGAGAAATGCTTTGAGAAGGTGCCGGAATTCTTTTGCGTGGCCGTGGTGCGCCTTCAGCAGAAGGAATACGGAAATTCAGATATCATAACACTTGCCATGGTGGAGTACTTAAAAAAGCATTATCCCGGGAAATTTACGAATGTATACAGCGGTCTGACCGACGAACTGTTCCTTTTTGAACTGAAACCGGAACAGGAGGCCAATGTTTCCGGCATCAAGAAGCTCTTTGAGGAGGTGGCCGTCATGGTTACCTCCGCGTACGACGTGATTCTTCATGTCGGGATCAGTGCCATCGGAACAGACCTTGCCAATGTGAACAAATGTTATGAGCAGGCCCGTGAGGTTGTTCGGGCACAGTATGCCTGCAGCAATGAAAATGTGGTAAAGACGTACGATATCTCTGCCAACGCTCTCTACGCAAATCCGGTCAATATGGATTTTTTGAATCATCTCTATACGCTTCTCATATGTGGGCAGCAGGAGGAAATCTGCACCCAGCTGGATAAGGTGGAGAGCTATTACAGCAGGATGCCTTACTTATATGAGGCACAGAAGGAACAGATTTTCTATTCGATCCGGAATATCCTGTATTCGGCCTGGCTCCATCTGGACGGAGAGACGGATTCCAGGGAGAATTTTCCGGTCTTCCAGAAGAATCTAAAGTGCGGGGAAATGATGGAGATGCTGCGGAGAAGTTCTGCCGAACTCTGTGACTTCATCAGCCAGACGAAGAAAAGCAAGAACGAGGGGCTGAAGGAGAAGATTACCCAGTACTTAAACAGCCATTACGAGGAGGCCGGTCTCTCGGCCTACCGGGCCAGCAGCGAGATCGGAATCTCCGAAAAGTATTTATCCCAGTTTCTGAAGGAACAGACCGGTGAGACATTCTCCTCGTACCTTTTGCGGCTGCGGATTGAGAAGGCGAAGGAACTTTTGGCGACGACGGACTACAGCAACGATAAGATCGCCCAGATGACCGGCTTCGGTGCGGTCAATACATTTTATCGGAATTTCAGCAAACAGGTGGGCGTCACACCGAAGGTGTATAAGGAAAACTGTGAGGCCCGGTAAGGGACTCTTATGTCAGATCATAAAAGGGACAGCCTGAAGGAATTTTATCAGCGCTGTCCCTTATGTTGTTTTGACGGTACACTCTGTGACAGCAGAAATCTTAGCCAGGAATCAAAAGCCCAATCGTTTTGTTTACATAAAATAAATCGCTTTATCATAATAGACTTGCTGCTCATCCTCAAATAATTTAACAAGATTTTTTACAATTTTTTCTTCTAATTTGAATTCTTACCATATGAGAGGGCAGGAAAAATATGAGATACCATTTTCTTACCCTCCGGTATTCTTTTTACTCAATGACAGTATCCAAAAGACAGAGAGGTATGGTACGATACGGCCATACAAAAAATTACATATTGGAGAGGAGGCATAAAGATGCCGGAAACAGAAAATGGCCCTCTTCTTACGGATGAGACATTTTTCCATAGCTGTCTCGATTTGGACCGGCCGGAAATGAGCGAAGTGCGTCATTTTGCAGAGAACCATGATTACGGTCAGGCAAGAAGCGCTTTGGCTGCTTCACTGCGGTCCGGGCTTGCCGCGAGGAGGGAACGCTTTTTGGCAATCCCGTATGAGGAACCGGAGAATGTCTATAAATATCCGGGCGAGACGGATGAGGAGGCATGTGAGCGTCTGCGAAAGCACGTCCTGATCTCGGTAGGGGTCCCCTGTGATTTTGGGGCAGCGGGGGAGATAAACTGGAAAGCCAATCCTACCTATAATCAGTACAGGGAGTGGACGTGGCAGCTGAACCGCCATCATGAGTGGAAGATGCTGGCTCACGAGTACAACCGAACAAAGAAGGAGGCATACGCTTATCAGGCTGCGGAATTTTTTCGTTCCTGGGTTCGCCAGGCGGTACGCCCGGAGCAGTCAGTATCCGGGTACGATACCGAGTGCTGGAGGACGATCGAATGCGGGATCCGGATGGGAGCGAACTGGCCGTACGTGCTTTTCACATTCTTTGATACGGAGGCGTTTACCGACGATCTTCTGGTGGACTGGTATCAATCGGTCTGGGAACACGGGCAGAGGCTTTACAGAAACAGGACGCATGGAAACTGGCTGATTATGGAGATGAACGGGCTGGCTCAGATTGGAATTCTCTATCCTCAGTTTAAACAGCGGGAAGAGTGGCTTCAGTCTGCGTTTGCCGCGCTGGAGGAGGAGCTGGGGCGTCAGATCTATCCGGATGGCTTCCAGTATGAACTGTCCACGGGATATCACGATGTTGTAATCAATAACTACGAGCGGCTGATTCTGGCGGCCAGGGCGTTCGATGTCCCGGTTCCGGAACGAATGACGGAACGGCTGACAACCGCCTGTGAGATCGATGTGAAGCTCATGATGCCTGATGGATGTCTGCCGGATATCAACGATGGAAGGATGGAGGCGAGCCGGAAACTGCTGGAGCCAAAGCTTTCCTTCATAAGAGAAGAGAAGGCGGAAACCATCCTTTGGGCGGCCAGCGGCGGAACACGGGGAACCCGTCCCGATTACTTGTCAGCCGCACTTCCCTATTCGGGTTTCTTCATTATGAGAAATGGATGGGAGAACGGCAGCGTCTGGGGACTTTTGGACGCCGCGCCATTTGGACGGGGCCATCAGCATGAGGATAAGCTGAATTTACTCATCTACGCACAGGGGAAGTACCTGCTGACCGAGGGCGGAAATTATGCCTACGACGATTCCGAGATGAGACGCTACTGTCTGTCCTCCAGGGCACACAATACGGTCCTGGTGGACCATAAGGGGCAGAACCGAAGAGCTTCGTATGTCTGGGAAGACAGCGATATCGAAAAGCTTTCCGGGATGAAGTGGGGAATCGGAGACTCCTGTGACTGGGCGGAGGGCTGCTATGACGGGGCGTACGGCGGTATGGAATGCTGGAACTGGGGAAAACCCGGAAAGAATGAGGAGAATGCAAAAGACGAGGTTCCGCCCAAGGAGACCGGAGTGCGTCATACAAGATCGGTCTATTTTATCAAAAAAGCGCCGGAGGGCCTGAACCCGTTTTTCCTTGTGGTAGACCGGCTGGAGTCCCGGAATCCTCATGTGTACGATTTCCTTTGGCATGTAGACAGTGAAAATCCAGTGATCACGGAGGCGGGGGTGGACTTGGAGGAGATGGCCGTCTGCGTTTCCGGGAACGAGAAAACCATGGAAATAATCCGCGGGAGAGAAGAGCCGGAGTGGCAGGGATATGTGGCCACAGGGACCGAGCAGGGAATGTACCGGGAGATCAACTGTATCGTCGCCCGTGTACAGTCTGACACTATTAGAATGGTAACGGTTTTATACCCGCACGGCGCAGGGGAGGTCACGGCCTGCCGCGCTTACGGGGGTGAAAACATAGAGGACGGGGATATGGAGGTGGCTTTTTCCGATGGCCGCACGTATTCCTTCCACGAAGCAGTAATGAGAAACGATCATAAAGGAGGAGAAGTATCATGAGAAAAAATGGGAAGAGAGCAGTGGCGCTGGGAATGGCCGCAGTGATGGCCGCAGCCGCATTATCGGGCTGCCAGAAAGGAAACGGCGGGCCGGCCGGCGGGACAGACCGCGCAGAAGGTGATACGACGGCGGCTGTGACGGAGGCACAGGGAAGCGGAGACAACAAGCTGGTGGTTGCGATCCAGACAAACAGCTATGTGACGGATTACGATAACAACTACTTCACGAAATATCTGGAAGACAAGCTGGGGATTGAGATTGAGTTTTATCAGCTTCCGGCGGCTACGGATGAGGTCAGGACAAAGGTGTCCCTCATGGCCACCTCCAATGACAATCTGCCGGATGTGCTGATTGTGGATAATGCTCTGACACCGGAGACAATATTGGAATACGGCAGCAGCGGAGTGTTCCTGCCTTTAAACGAATATACAGAGGATGCTTCCAGGATGCCGAATTACAACGCAATCCCGGAAGAAGACAAGAAGGTGATGGAAGCGGCCCAGACGATGGCGGACGGTAACATGTACAGCTTATCCAAATATGAACCGGAGACCTGGAATGTGACGCCCAATCGTATGTTTATCAATAAAGCCTGGATCGACAAGCTGGGACTGACCATGCCGACGACAACGGATGAACTGAAAACCGTATTGAAGGCGTTCCATGATCAGGATCCCAACGGAAACGGCGTGCAGGATGAGATCGGCGCTTACGGCTATCAGGCCGGCGGCTACGGCCAGAATATCACGGCTGCGCTCATGAATTCCTTTGAATTCTGGAACGGCGGCAATTTAAACGGCGGCCTCGCCCTTGACAAGGACGGAAAGACTGTTATCGCTCCGTTTACGACGGAGGGCTGGAAGGCCGGATTGACTTACATGAACGATCTTTACAAAGAGGGCCTGCTCTCACCGGCCATCTTTACCGATGACGATACGCAGTTTAAGGCAACTTTAAACGAGGAAACCAATGTGGTGGGGCTGGTGTCCTTCGGCTCCCTCTCCAACTATCCGGATGCGGCAAACAACAGCAACTATCTGGAAATGGAGATTTTAAATCCGGTTAAGGGGCCGGACGGAACCAACTATACACCATATACAGAATACTCGCCAAACCAGGAATTCTTTATTTTTAATGGTTGTAAAAATGTAGATCTGGCTGTGAAACTGGCGGATGCGTTCTACGATCATGAGGCCTCCACGGTAGCCAGATTCGGTGAAAAGGGTGTTGATTATACCGAAGACCCGGCGGAACTGGAGAAGATGAACAATGCCTATGTGGCGGCCGGCCTCTACGACAAGGTGACGCTGGCTTATATCTCCAACTACTGGCTGGAGCCGGCAGCAAAGACATGGCACGGCGTATCACCGAGATATGCGAGCCTTGCGGAGATGAACACCGTTGCAAACGGCATGGTAACGTACAACCCGGAAGACAAGACACAGCTAAATGCCAAGAGCTATGAGTATTATTTTGACAAGCATCCGGAGAAGGTTCTCCCACTTCTTCACTATACCGAGGATGAGGCAGGACAGATTCAGGAAGCCCTTTCTAATATACCAACTTATGTAAACCAGACGATGGCAGAGTTTATCACCGGGGCAAGAGATATTGAGAGCGGATGGGATGCTTATATGTCAGAACTAAAGGGAATGGGCCTCGACGAGTGGCAAAAGTGCGCGCAGGCGGCCTATGACCGCTCTGTGGAATAGAGAGGAACCCGGAGGAATTTATTGTGGCAGGAAACAGAAAAGACAGCCCGGTTGCGGGCAAAAGAGATTTGAAGAGACAGATTCTCGCCAGATGGCAGCTGTATCTGCTGCTGCTGCTGCCGCTCATCTACATAGCGGTATTTGCATACGTCCCCATGGGCGGGCTGGTGATCGCGTTTAAGAAATATAATGTGAGGCAGGGAATCTGGGGCAGCGCATGGGTGGGACTTGACAACTTTGTCAAGTTCTTCACCTCATACAAATTCCCGATCATCATGAAAAATACGCTGATGATCTCCTTATACAGCCTCGCGGTGTCATTTCCAATTCCCATTATCTTCGCGCTGCTGCTGAATGCAATGCTGGGAAAACGGTATAAGAAGGCGATCCAGACGATCACGTACGTGCCGTATTTTATCTCGACCGTAGTCATGGTGGGGCTGATTTTCCAGGTGCTGAACAACCGGAGCGGAATCTATGGGAGCCTTTATACGATGTTTACCAACCGGACGGCGCCGAATATTCTGGCGGACGGGAAGCTGTTTAAGCACATCTACGTCTGGTCGGGGGTATGGCAGAGCACGGGCTACAGTGCGATTATTTATATTGCTGCGCTGGCCGGTGTGGACCAGTCCCTTCATGAGGCGGCTGAGATTGACGGGGCAAGCAGGTTCCAGCGGCTGCTCTACATCGACGTTCCAACCATACTCCCAACCGCCAGCATTATGCTGATTCTGGCGGTTGGCAACATCATGAATGTGGGATTTGAAAAAGTCCTGCTGATGCAGAATAATCTGAATCTGAATTACAGTGAAATTATATCGACCTATGTATACAAGGTGGGACTCGCCAGCGGAATCAATGATTTCTCGCTATCGACAGCCATCAGTATGTTTAACTCGGTGATCAACTTTATCCTTCTGATGATAGCAAACTGGGGGAGCAAGAAGCTGAGCGGCAATGGGATCTTTTAAGGAGGGCAAAAATGCGAAAATTCAAGAATTACAGTCTGAATGACAAAGTGTTTTACGTTGTGATTACGGCTCTCCTGACGATTTTCTTTGTCCTTGTGCTGTATCCCTGTGTCTATGTGATCAGCGCGTCATTTTCGTCCGGCACCGCGGTGCAGAGCGGCAAGGTGGTCCTGTTTCCGGTGGATTTCAGTCTCGAGGGCTATAAGACCGTGTTTCATACGAAGACGGTGTGGACGGGATTCCGTAACTCCCTGTTTTACACGTTTGTGGGGACGGCAGTCAATATTATCATGACACTGACGGCGGCTTACTGCCTGTCCAGGGACGATCTTCCGGGGCGGAACGCGATCATGCTGGTCTTTACATTTACCATGTTCTTTAATGGCGGTATGATTACGTCGTACATACTCGTGCAGAAGCTGCATTTGCTGAATACGGTGTGGTCGCTGCTGCTTCCGGGGGCGATCGGGGTCTACAACCTGATTATAGCAAAGACATTTATCCAGAATTCGATTCCCGGAGAGCTGCTGGAGGCAGCCAGGATAGACGGCTGCTCGGATTTCATGTATTTTATCCGGATCGTCCTGCCGCTCTCGAAGGCGATTGTGGCGGTGCTGGTGCTGTTCTACGGCGTGGGACACTGGAATGCCTACTTCAATGCCATGATCTATCTTCATGACAAGGCACTGTATCCGCTGACCCTGTTTTTGCGGGAGATCTTAATGGCGGATCAGATCGATCCATCCACTGTGACGGATCCGGAGCTGCAGGCACAGCTCGCCCAGGCGGCGGGCGTAATCAAGTACGCGCTGATCGTGGTGAGCATGGTTCCCGTGCTTGTGATTTATCCGTTTATTCAAAAATACTTTGTAAAGGGCGTTATGATTGGATCGGTGAAAGGTTGACGGAGGAGACGAAAATATGACAGAACAATTACCATTAAAGGAAGAGGAGATGGCATGGGCCGGCGAAACTCTGAAGAGGGCAGAAGAGAAGCTTAAGAAGGTGAGCGGACGCTCCGCCCACAAGATTCCATATACGACCGTTGACGGCGTCCATGACGACCGGTCGGGGGATGACCAGATAGACTGGTGGACCAATGGATTCTGGGGAGGCATGATGTGGCAGCTGTACGCTCTGACTCAGGACGAGGAATATCAGAAAATCGCCGTGGAAACGGAAGAGAAGATGGACAGAAACTTGATGTGTGCGGAAGGGCTGACCCATGATAATGGATTTAAGTGGCTTCTGACCTCCGTCGCCGATTACCGGCTGACCGGTGACGAGAAGTCGAAAAACCGCAGTATGCTGGCCGCCTGTAATCTGGCGGGCCGCTACAATCCGCGGGGCAGGTTCTTACGGGCCTGGAATGACGGGATGGGGTATCGGCAGGAAGACAACCGCGGCTGGGCCATCATCGACTGCATGATGAACCTTCCGCTGCTTTACTGGGCTTTTGAGGAGACGAAGGATCCGAGATTCTATGAGATCGCCGTGGATCACGCGGATACTGCGATGAATGCATTTGTCAGGGCTGACGGGTCTGTCCGTCATATCGTGGAATTCAATCCTGAGACGGGGGAGATGGTCAGAGACTACGGAGGCCAGGGATACGGCGAAGGCTCTTCCTGGACGAGAGGCCAGACGTGGGGCTTATACGGATTTGTCCTGAGCTACTTACACACGAATGACAGAAAGTATCTCGACACCGCCAAGAGAATTGCCAACTACTTTATCGCCAATATTCCGGAGAGCAATCTGATTCCGGTGGATTTCCGGCAGCCGGAGGACTGCGGGCTGGAAGACTCCACCGCCGCCGCCATCGGCGCCTGCGGGCTTATTGAGATTGCAAAGCAGGAAAAGGGCCGGGAAAGCCGTGTCTATTTGCAGGCGGCGCTGCGCCTTTTGAGAACGCTTGCTTCGGAGCGGTGCAATTGGAATGAGGAAGAAGATCAGCTGCTGGAGAAATGTACGGCGGCCTACCACGACACGGAACACGAATTTTCGATTATATATGGAGATTACTACTTTCTGGAGGCGTTGATGAAGCTTGCGGGGAAAGAGGTTTTTCTGTGGTAGTGTAGTGGATTTGTAAATAGCCTGTTGCTTACGGTTAGGAGAAAACGTAAAAAGTACGGCGGCGAAACAGAATATTCTGTTTCGCCGCCATACTTTTTGGATAACAAGATTAATCGAATAGCACCAGATTAATAAACGCCTGGAAACTCTCGCTCTGAAATTTATCTTTATTAAATACCACATGGTTCATACAGCTGACATCAAATTCCTTTACGTCTATCTCCACAATCTCCCCGCGCTGAATGTAGGGATCTGCAAAGATTCGGGGAACAACGCCTACTCCCAGGTTCTCACGGGCGGCCTGGACGATTACGTCGGAATTGGTGCTGGACCACAGCGGCGCGGCGGTTAAGTTGTGCAGAGTCAGGGCGCAGTCGAAGGCGTCTCTGATCGTGCAGCCCTCCTCGCGCAGGATGAGAGGCTCTTCCACGAGGCGTTCCAGGGATACGGGCTGGCTGGCCAGGCGGGCGAATGGATGGTCGGGCGCACAGATGACGGCCAGCGGATAGGAGGAAAATGGGATTTTCTCCAGCTGTTCGTTGGGCACGACGCCCTCGATCAGACCGATATCCAGTTCATTTTTCAGCAGCAGCTGTGCAATCTCTTTGGAATTATTCACCGTGACCTTGACGACGGACTCCGGATTGCTTTTCATAAAACGGGAAATAACTCCGGGCAGCAGGAAGCTGGCCAGAGTCACACAGGAGCCGATCCGAAGAGGAGTCTGGCGGTTTAAGGAGCCGGAACAGGTTTCAAGATCGTGATAGAGCTCCAGAAGCGGTATCACTTTAGAGAGATAGAATTTGCCGTTCTCATTGATGACGATTTTCCTGGAAACGCGGTCGAAGAGAGAGGCGCCTACGGATTCCTCCAGTTCATTGATCGCGTGAGAAATAGCCGGCTGAGTCATGGACAGCGATTTCGCCGCTCCTGTAATACTGCCCTCTTCACAGACGGTTTTGAAGATAGTAAGATGTCTTAAATTCATGATCAGGATCCCTTCCATTACCAATACAACATATGATAATAAATATTATATCATTCTGATAATGAATTGAACAGGGATTTTTGTCCTTTTTTTAAAATTAATGTCGAAAATCAGGATGGTTCACAGAAGAGTCATGGGAGACAGTCTGAAAACCGTACTTCGAAGTCCGGACAATCAGAGGTCCAGCAGCATGAGATGCTCATCTGCGTAGCTGCCATCCCGGTATTTAAAGGAATGGGGGCGGGTGCCGTAGATGCGGAAGCCATGTTTTTCATAAAGGGCGATCGCACGCTTATTTTCGCAGACAACCTCCAGCTCGATCATCTCCAGCCCCATTTCTCCGGCACATGTAATGATGGCCGACAGAAGAAGGGAGCCGATTCCCAGGCCCCAGTACTCTTTCCGGATGGATATGCCGAAGGTCGCGCGGTGGCGGTACCGTTCCCTCTGGGCGATAGGGCTTAAGCCGGCATTGGCGATAATGGTTCCGTCCACAACGGCACAGATCATTAAGTCAGCGGGACTGCTCAGCGTGGACTCCAGAAATTTTTCTTCCCGCAGGGTGGGCATGGTTATTTCATCGGAGTACCGGGCCATGAAGTCTGTCTCGTCTGAGGTGGCCTTCATCAGATGAAGGATGGCGGCCGCGTCGGCGGGAAGAGGGCTTCTTAAGTGGCAGAGAACGCCGTTTTTCAGTGTGTGGTCTTTGGGTTTGTATCTCATGGACAGAGCCTCCTGATAATAATGAATAGTTAGTGCCTCCCGGCGTAAATACCAGTGCTGGTTTATGAAAATCCCCCCGGTACCGTGAGAAGACCCGCGGTTCGGAGGGATTGCAGTAGCAGCAGTCAGATTACGTTTCGCTGAAGGCCGGTGAGGGAAGGCCGTTGAGTGAAGCTCTCCCTTAGAGACGGGCAGCGATTGCTTTGATGAAATCCTCACTGTTTAATACAGTAGGATTCGGTATGGTGGTGATGAGTGCCAGATCCTTTGTCATCTCACCGCTTTCGATGGTATCGATGGTGGCTTTCTCCAGTCTGTCAGCGAAATCCATCAGGTCGTTGTTGCCGTCTAACTCTCCGCGCTTTCTCAAAGCACCGGTCCAGGCGAAAATGGTGGCCACCGAGTTGGTGGAGGTCTCTTCTCCCTTTAAGTGCTTGTAATAGTGGCGCTGTACGGTTCCATGGGCGGCCTCATATTCGTAATCGCCATCCGGAGATACGAGAACGGAGGTCATCATGGCGAGAGAGCCAAATGCGGAAGAAACCATGTCGCTCATAACGTCGCCGTCATAATTCTTGCAGGCCCAGATATAGCCGCCTTCGGACTTCATGACACGGGCGACCGCATCGTCGATCAGAGTGTAGAAGTAAGTGATTCCGGCTTCCTCAAACTTTGCAGTATACTCTGCGTCGAAAATATCCTGGAAAATATCCTTGAAGGTGTGATCGTATTTTTTGGAAATGGTGTCCTTGGTGGCAAACCATAAATCCTGTTTCGTATCCAGAGCGTAGTTGAAACAGCTTCTGGCAAAGCTTTCTATGGAATTATTTATGTTGTGCATGCCCTGTACAATACCGGCGCCTGCGAAATTATGTACCAGTTCCCGGGTCTCGCTTCCGTCTTCTGCCGTATAGACTAACTCGACTTTTCCGGCTCCCGGAATCTTCATCTCGGAACCCTTATATACGTCGCCGTAAGCATGCCTTGCAATGGTGATCGGCTTTTTCCAGTTCTTTACACACGGTTCGATTCCCCTGACCACAATCGGAGCACGGAATACGGTGCCATCCAGAATTGCGCGGATCGTGCCGTTGGGGCTCTTCCACATCTCTTTTAAGTTGTACTCTTTTACACGGGCGGCATTGGGGGTGATGGTGGCACATTTGACTGCAACCTTATATTTTTTAGTGGCGTTGGCGGAATCGACGGTGACCTGATCGTCTGTTTCGTCGCGGTATTCCAGGCCGAGATCGTAGTATTCTGTTTTTAAGTCAATGTAGGGAAGCAGTAAATGATCTTTGATCATCTTCCAGAGAATCCGGGTCATCTCGTCGCCGTCCATCTCGACGATGGGGGTTGTCATCTTAATCTTATCCATGTGTCTGTTCCTCCTTGTTATGAACACTTAGCGGGCGTACTTTGACCGCATGCGTTTGATTCTCATCATCTCCACTGGGCGAAGCATTGTACACCTGGAAGAGTGACTTGAATTTCATTGTGTAACCTATAGTATACGACGAATTACGGATTCGCACAAGACTGTCTATGTAAATTTATCCAGCCATTTTTTCAAATTATACACGGTTTTCGGGTCGATGAAATGCTCTACTTTCTCGGCCTGTTCCAGCTCATCAGTGGTTTGATTAATATAGCAGAAGAAATTCTGCAGCACCGTATGGCGGAACAGGAGATAGCGCCCAAGCTGAAGGCCCGCCTCGGTCAGCGTGACCGTACCATATTTTTCAAACCTCACAAGCCCGCTGCTGCGTAAGTTTCCGGCCATTTTTGAGGCGGATGAAGGCCGGACATGAAGGCATTTGGCAAGGTCTCCGATCCGGACCGGAGTGCCGTCCTGACTGAGGCGGCAGATCATTTCCAAATAGTCCTCCATGGAGTAGGTGATCTGAACGTGTTCCAGCAGAGAATAGCCTTTTAATGTATAAAAATTATCTTCCTGGTCCATTTGTTACCTCCTTGTCGGTGTCCGCATATCAGTTTAGTATATTCCGGCGGCGAACGTTCTATGACAGGCCTGGGGAAGAGCTTCATAATTAGTGCGGTCAGGGAAACTGGCCTGCTGTCTGAAAAAATGCAAAAATCCTGCGGAACCACTGTACCAGCCTTCGCATATGTTAGGATATGGAAACATTTTCGGAGGTAAATTTTAATGGCAGAAGTAATCCAGTTAACCGATTTAAAAAAGGGCCAGAAGGCAGTTATATCCGAGCTGGCCGTTTTTGATGATATGAGACGACGTCTTCAGGACATCGGTCTGATTGAAGGAACCGTGGTGGAGTGTGTGGGGAAGAGCCCTCTGGGAGATCCCTGCGCTTATGTGATCCGCGGGGCCGTCATTGCGCTGAGGAGTGAAGACTCCGGACGTGTGATGGTATGCAGGATGGAGCCGGGATACCGGAAAGCAAAAGCGGAGAAGAATCCAGGCATGGTTTCGGCCGCAGATACTGCCTCGATCTGTGAGGGCAAGTCAGAACAGGAGGAAACGGAGGACGTAATATGGGGTTAAGCAGAGATTCTGTCGGAATCAAGTCCGTAGACTGCGGGCTGGAAATCAGGAAGCGCCAGGAAGACGATAAGGTGATCGCCCTGGCCGGCAACCCGAATGTGGGAAAGAGTACCGTATTTAATGAAATGACAGGGATGAATCAGCACACCGGTAACTGGCCCGGGAAAACAGTGGCAAACGCCCAGGGCTATGCAAACGACGGAGAGCAGGGATATGTTATGGTGGATATCCCTGGCTGTTACTCTCTGATGGCCCATTCCACAGAGGAAGAGGTGGCAAGAGATTTTATCTGTTTTGAAAATCCGGACGCTGTTATCGTTGTCTGTGATGCCACCTGTCTGGAACGAAATTTAAATCTGGTGCTCCAGATTCTGGAGGCTAACCGTCGGGCGGTGGTCTGCGTCAATCTCATGGATGAGGCTAAGAAAAAATCGATTTCTATCCGGTTCGATGTCCTGGAGGAGCGCCTGGGTGTGCCCGTTATCGGAACTGCGGCCAGGAGCGGAAAAGGACTGGAACAGATTTATGAAGGCCTGAAACACGTGCTGGAGCTGAACAAAAGGCTGGAGAGCGCCCGATATATGGAAGTGGTGGAGGGCGAATATGCTGAGACGGAAGCTGTGGATGTGGAAATGGAAGCAGTAGTAGAAGCAGAAGTGGAAGACGTGGAAGTGGAAGCAGTAGCAGAAGCGGAAGACGTGGAAATGGAAGCAGTAGTCGAAGCGGAAGTGGAAGACGTGGAAGTGGAAGCAGAAGCGGAAGCGGAAGCAGAAGAAACAGAAAATGCAGAAGCGAAAATGAAAATAGAGGAAGCGGGATCAAAAGAAGCAGAAGAGGCAGAAGAGGCAGAAGCGGCAGAAACTGTAAAGGAAGCAGAGGCGGAAACAAAAAACATAGCAGCAAGAGATATAGAAGCAAGAAATATGGAAGCAGCGGCTGAAAACGTAAATGACATAGAAAACGAAGTTCGAAAAACAGCAGAAAAGGCAGCAGACAGACGATTCGATGAAAATCCGGCGCCGCGGATTCTGATCCGGTATCCGGAATACATCGAGGCGGCCATCGCCCGGCTCACACCTGTGGTAAGGAAGACGGCTGGCGAAGGCGTCAATATCCGCTGGCTCTGCGCCCGTCTCCTGGATTCCAACGAGAACCTGATGGAAGCCGTCCGCAAATATCTCGCTCCAGTGGCAGAATCGCTGGAAGTAAGCTCCCTTTTGGCGGAAATTCGTGAAGAGTGGAAGGAACGGGGCATCACGCAGAAGCGCGTAAGCGATGACATGGCATCGGTCTTTGTCCGAAAAGCAGAGTTTATCTGCCGGGGAGCGGTGGTGTACGAGAATCAGAAGTATGATAAGAAGGATCGTCTTCTGGACCGTCTGTTTACAAGCAAAGCAACCGGATTCCCCATTATGTTTCTGATTCTTTTAGGCGTTTTCTGGCTGACGATTACGGGAGCCAACTACCCGTCCGAACTTTTAAGCACCGGTTTATTCTGGGTGGAAGACCGGATCAGCGAGCTGTTTCTCGCCATCGGTATGCCAGTGCTTGTAAATGATCTCCTCGTTCATGGCGTTTACCGGGTTCTGGCATGGGTAATATCGGTTATGCTGCCTCCAATGGCAATCTTTTTCCCGTTGTTTACGCTGCTGGAAGACTTCGGTTACCTTCCAAGAGTTGCGTTTAACCTGGACCGGTGCTTCAAACGGTGTGCCGCCTGCGGAAAACAGGCACTGACCATGTGCATGGGCTTTGGCTGCAATGCCGCCGGAATCATCGGATGCCGTATTATCGATTCTCCGAGGGAGCGGCTGATCGCCATGATTACCAATAACTTCGTGCCCTGTAACGGACGTTTCCCGACGATGATCGCCATTATTACCATGTTTTTCGTAGGAAGCGCTGCCGGGGCATTCTCCTCAGTCCTGTCCGCTGCAATTCTGGCCGGAGTCATCGTTCTGGGAGTGCTCATGACACTTCTGATCTCGAAGATTCTGTCCGCCACGGTATTAAAAGGCGTTCCATCTTCCTTCACGCTGGAGCTGCCGCCATACCGGAAGCCGCAGATCGGAAAAGTTATCGTCCGCTCGATCTTTGACAGAACCCTGTTCGTCCTGGGCCGTGCCATCGTAGTGGCGGCACCGGCGGGACTCATCATCTGGCTGATGGCCAATATTTCCGTGGGTGATGCGACACTCCTTGCACACTGCTCCGGATTTCTGGATCCGTTCGCTCAGGTCATCGGAATGGACGGCGTCATACTGCTGGCCTTTATCCTCGGATTCCCGGCAAACGCCTGAGTTATAATAAGCATAACCTCAGAAAAGCTTGCAACCATGCGGCTTTCACCGGGTTATGCTTATTTTCTATTCATTCAGCAATTCAGACGTAGGGGATAAAAACAGTAGAGAATGGAATATTACAGTGACAAAATTAATGAAGGAGAGCTGTCTGCATTGAAGTCCTGATATCTGACTACAGTTGATCCATTTAATCTGAATAGGTGAAGAGAAAACATACTGTAAAGTACCAATGAGAGGAGGATCGTGTCGTTTTTTCTTTTTTATCCAAACTTTGAAGCAGCAAGAAAGGAATTACAAAAATGGGAAAGGTAATCGGTATCGTAAATAAGAAAGGCGGAGTGGGTAAAACCACTACCGCCACCACTCTTTCGTACTTGCTAACGAAAAGGGGGTACAAGGTTGCATTAATTGATTTTGACGGCCAGAGGCACAGTACACTTCTTTCCGGAGTGCTGTGCCCGGAGCAGTTACCATTTACTATCTATGATCTTCTGAAAAGGCTGGTAATGGATGAGCCATTGCCGGAGGCAGGCGAGTATGTCATTCAGACAGAAAACGGTGTTCACCTAATACCTGCCAATGAGAAACTCGATAACTTTGAAAAGCTGATGAGTGATGCTACGTTCTGTGAGTACAAACTAAAAGAGTTCGTGGATACCATTCGAGACAGCTATGACTATATTATCATTGATTGTATGCCAAAGATGGGAATTCCAATGATTAATGTTATGATCTGTGCGGACAGTCTTATTATTCCGCTGCAATCTGAGACGCTGGCGGCAGAGGGAATGAGCGCGTTTCTACGGGCTTACCATAAGATACAGAGCCGATGCAATAAGAACTTGAAAATAGAAGGAATCCTTTTTACGATGGACAATCAGAGGACCAGGGTCTCCAAGCGAGTGAAAAGTCAGGTGGAGAACTCGTTGGGAGAAAAGGTACATATTTTTTCTAATACCATACCGCGTTCTGTCAGGGTTGCAGATTCCGTGGATGCTGGAATGACAATCTGCGAACTGGAACCGGCGAACCCGGCAGCCGTGGCATATGAGAGATTTGCGCAGGAGGTGATCGACAGTGGCAACTAGAATTCCGAAAATTCCTACAAAGAGTTCGCTTTTGTCAATCAGTCTGGAAAGTGCAGATAATGTTTTGGATTTCCCGATAAAGGGGGAACCAGAGAAACCAGGAGTGTCGGAAGTATTAACGGAAAGGAACCAATTTTCTGCTGCTTCAAAAGAACAACTAGAGATGGAGTTTGATCAGATGAAGCCATTTTCCGATCACCGATTTAAACTCTATACAGGAAAACGCCTGGAAGATATGGTGGACAGCATAAGAAATTATGGTATTTTGCAGCCGTTGATTTTGTGGCATAGGAGGGAGGAATATATTCTCCTCAGCGGTTATAACAGGCGGAATGCGGGAATCCTGGCAGGTTTAAAGAAAGCACCTGTGGTGATAAAGGAGAACCTGTCGCATGAAGAGGCTGTTTTGATTATGGCGGAGACGAATTTAAGACAGCGTTCTTTCTCTGATTTAAGCGAGTCTGAGCGCGCGTTTTGTTTGAAGCAGCATTATGATGCTTTAAAAAGTCAGGGGAAACGTACAGACCTGTTAAATGAATTAGATGAGTTACTAAATTCTGATGATAACGCAGGTGCTTCAACCGTGTCAGAATCTGTGACGAGGTCGCAGAATGGTGAAACGCCAGAGAACGAAGCATCAACTGTGTCAAAAACTGTGACGAGGTTTCGGACCGATGAAAAGCTGGGAGAAAAGTATGGATTAAACCGGGATAAGGTTGCCAAATATGTCCGGATCGCTGGATTGATTCCACCTTTATTAGAACGGTTTGACCAGGGAGAGATCACGTTTCTCGCGGCCTATGATCTTTCTTTTATCGAAAACACAGCGTATCAGGAAATACTGGAAGAATACTTACAAGGTGGATATCGTCTGGATACAACAAAAGCTGCACTGTTCCATTCTTATGCGAAAGAAGGCAATCTCACGGAGAAAACGATAGCAGAGATTTTGTCAGGGCAGAAAAGTGAAATATTAGAAATAGCAAAGCATAAAACTTTTCGATTAAAGCCGACTGTTATTTCACGCTATTTTACACCCGTTCAAAGTAAGAAGGAGATTGAAGAGACCATTGAAAAGGCTTTGGAATTATATTTTTCCAAAGACGAGATGAAGGAGCAGACCGTTGTCAAGAGCAACTGATTTATGTGAACTTTATCAAAACGCTGTCAAAATGCTGACCCAGAACCCGCAGGAATGGATCGGACTTCTGGCAAGCGCAGCTAAATTTTATAAGCTGTCTTTCGATAAAAATGTGCTGGTGTATATGCAGAGACCGGAGGCCGGGCTGATTGCCACAATGAGGGACTGGAATATCAGAACCGGCCGCTATGTCAATAAACACTCAAAAGCGATTGCCGTGCTGGATATGAGCGATCCGAAAGCAAGATTAACGTATTATTTCGATTTTGCCGATACGCATGGAGACTTGGAGAGCCTTCAGAAGACGATGGAACTGATCTGGAAAGTAGAAAATCAGTATAAATCTGATCTGCTGATGCGTTTTCAAGAGAAATATGGAACTGCCGGAAAGAGTATTGAAGAAGCACTGGTTCAGATGGTTATGCAGCAAACAGAAAAAATATTGAACCTTTATATGGAAGGCTTTGCGGTGCGGGAACCGGAATCAATCTTATATGGAGCGCCACTGGAGGCTGTGAAAGATGAATTTGCCACATACGTTCAAAACAGCGCTGTCTATATCGTATTAAAGAAATGTGGTCTTTCCACGGATATCATAAGTGAAGATGCTTTTAACCATATCAGCCATTATGGAAGCCTGGAATTATTTATGCAGCTGGGTGCCTGTTCGACAGCAGCTGCGCGAACGGTTTTGAGGCAGATTTATCAGGAAATAGAGAATATCAAGGAAGAAAGGAGCCGCTTATATGAGCAGAGAAGCCTTAATGCCTCTGGAATACACCGAGAGGGAAGATGGAATGCTGTATCCGAACCTGAACATTTCAAAGGAGAAACAGTACGACCAGATACCGACCGGAAAATACGGGAAAATCTGGAAGGAGTTCATGATGGAATGCCATCCGGAACGGATGACCGAGTTAATCCTGAGGGGAGAAATCAACCGGATGATAACGAAAGTAGACGAGGAAGCGGAGGAGCGGAAAGAACAGCTGATACAGAAATTATTGGAGAATCAGCCGATGCCGGTGAATGGAACCATGATGAACCGGGCGGCACACATGAATCTTTTAATGATGACAGCGGAAGAAGTGATTATTCGGGAAGTAGTCTGCCAGATGAGATAAACAGAATAGAAGACAGAGAAACAGCACGGTCTGATGGAGAGAAAGGTTCATCGGGGCGTGCTTTTTTTGTACCACGAAGATACAACGATGGAGAGAACCGGCAGTATTATAGGGAGATTTTGACGGATACGATTTTGTATCCAGTAGCAGATCTTGCAGAGCGAAGTGTAAGAGATAGAAGAGATTTTGAGAAAGATAGCGATTCCCAGATTAGCCTTTTCAAATTCGGATTAGTTGATGAGAATACCGATGACGTGGGCGGTATTCTGGGGGAACTTCCTGAAGAAACGAGAATAGTGATTCCAGATAAAACCGCGATAGAAATACCAGTCATCAAAGAACCACCAGCATCTAAGGGAAAAGATGAAAAATCAAGTAGAGAAGAATCAGTTACAGAAAAACAAGTCACTGAGGAACAGACTACAGAAGAATCAAATAAAGATAAATCGACAATAGAAAAAACAGACGAAGAAGAATCAACCAAAGAAGAATCGACCAAAGAGGAATCAACCAAAGAAGAATCAGTCACAGAAGAACCGCCTGCAGTCAGATATAACTACGTCTATTCCGAAAATCACCATTTATACGATGGCGGTCCGAAAGAAAAATGCCGAAACAATATCGAGGCGATTCGCCTGTTAAAAACACTAAAACAGGAAGGCCGCCATGCAACGCCGGAAGAGCAGCTTACCCTTGCTAAATACGTAGGCTGGGGAGGGCTTGCCAACGCACTGACACCAGAAAAACGCGGCTGGGAAAAGGAATACGATACCCTGCAGAACCTTCTCGATGAGGACGAAATGCGGAGTGCTGCAGAATCTTCTCTGACAGCTTATTATACCGAACAGCAGATTATTAAACATATTTATGCAGCTTTAGAACGGTTTGGATTCCAAAAAGGAAATATTTTAGATCCCGCTATGGGAACCGGAAATTTCTACTCGGTTCTTCCAGACAGCATGAAAAAATCGGCTCTTTATGGGGTAGAGATTGACCGGCTGTCGGGAAGCATTGCAAAGGAATTATATCCCAACGCCTATATCGAGATAAAGGGATATGAGGATATAGAATTTTCTAATAACTTCTTTGATGTGGCGGTGGGGAATATTCCATTTAACTCTATTAAGATCAGTGACCGCCGGTATGACCGATATGGATTCCGAATCCATGACTATTTTATCGGTGCGACTCGTTCCTAAGTGAAAAGCTTAGGTGTAAATTGGAAAGCGAGGTGAAACAGTATATTTGCAAACTAACAATTCGATTGGTGGAATGATGGGGTAACGCCCAGAAACGCCAACCTTGATACTCCGACTGGCTCTGCTCAAAAGGCAGATGTTCAGAAGCTCGGTGAAGTCGGCAGAGAGTTACCGTCTTACAGTTGTGAAAACAACTGTAACGAAAGCTATCCAGAGGTGGATGGTGTAGCCTATATGCCGGAGGTCTACAAAATATCTATGGTGAGAATGACTGTAAAAAGTCTGACGAATCCTCGAATGTAAGGGTCTATAAGTAGGCTGTATAGAAATGTGCAGTTATCCAGAGGGATAGTATGTGGGGTAAAGTAAAAATCGAAGATATGAAATACCCTATGCCGTTACAGGCGGGATCAAGCATACAGGTTCAGAGAGGACACCTACGGGTATATGTATAGATAGAATTGTTGGAACGAGGAAAGCAGAAAAGCTAACCAAAGGTTAGTTAACGCAGGAAATCATAACTGCGTGAGTTTTCTGTGAGAGCGATGGCACGACCGTTGATGTTCCTGTAATGGGAACGGAGGAACAGCCATTAGCCGTCTATGATTTTCAAATAATAACAAAGTAAACATTCACAGCTTCGAGTATGACAAAGAAAATCAAATCCGAAAGGAGGAGATGCCTGTGACAACTACGAAGCAGAAAAAGAACTCAAAAATACGCCATTTGGAGTATTATGACTTGCAAAATACGCTTGACACATTGTACGCAGATAGCGGGCGTGGGAAGATTTTCAATAATCTCATGCCACTCATTGAGAGCGAAGAAAACATTCGCCTTGCTTATCGAAACATAAAACGCAATTCTGGAAGCAATACAAGCGGAATAGACAGGCTAACGATTAAGGATATTGAAAAGATTCCCGAAACAAAGTTTGTTGAAATTGTGAGAAAGAAACTCCAATGGTATAAACCCAAAGCAGTAAGAAGAGTTGAAATTCCAAAACCGAACGGAAAGTTAAGACCGCTCGGTATCCCTGCGATATGGGATAGGATAGTCCAACAATGTATTTTGCAAATCCTTGAACCTATCTGTGAAGCTAAATTCAGCGACAGAAGCAATGGGTTTCGACCGAACAGGTCAGCAGAGCACGCTATTGCACAAGCATATGCGTTTATGCAAAAATCCCATCTGCACTTTGTTGTGGACATTGATATTAAAGGATTCTTCGATAATGTCAACCACAGCAAGCTGATAAAGCAGATGTGGAACATAGGAATACAGGACAAAAAGTTGCTATGTGTGATTAAGGAGATGCTAAAAGCTCCGATTGTTTTGCCAAACGGCGACACAATTTACCCCCAGAAAGGAACGCCGCAAGGCGGAATCCTATCGCCTCTACTGTCCAACATTGTTCTTAATGAACTGGACTGGTGGATAATAAGCCAGTGGGAGAAACAACCTGCCCATAATGTTCGTGACCATATCACGAAAACAGGAGCAATCCACAGAGGGCGAGCTTATGACGCATTTCGTAAATCGGGATTAAAAGAGATGCACATGGTAAGATACGCTGACGATTTTAAGATATTTTGCGCTACCCGAAAAGATGCCGACAGAGCATATCATGCAACGAAGGCGTGGCTTCAGGAGCGATTGAAGCTGGAAATCAGCGAAGAAAAGTCTAAAATCGTCAATCTGAAAAAAGGCTATTCGGAATTTCTTGGGTTTAAGCTCACTCTTATGAAAAAAGGGGCGTCCTATGTTGTCAAATCGCATATATGCGACAAAGCAAAGCGCCGAGAAACGGACAAACTGAAAGGTCAAATCAAAAAGATAGCACATCCCAAAAACGATGAGGAACGAGCTACTCTTATCAACGAATACAATTCTATGATTATGGGTATGCATAACTATTTTCAGATTGCAACCTGTGTGAGTTCGGATTTCGCAGATATGGGGCGAGAAGTTGATGTTGTGAAACTAAGCCAATTAAAGCGAAAGGCACTTTCCGCAAAAGGAGATTACAAAGGATTTTCGTTCATTGAAAAGAAATACGGAAAAAGCAAACAAATCAGATTCTATAGTGGCAAACCTTTGATACCCGTTGCTTATGTTAAGCACAAAAATCCAATGTGGAAGAAAAAATCGGTAGGCAAATACACGTCAGAGGGCAGACGAGAAATTCATAAAAATCTTGGCATAGATACCAGAACAATGCTTCTCCTTATGAGAACAAAGGAAGTAGGTCGAAGTGTTGAGTATATGGATAACCGAATTTCTCTCTATGTGGCACAGTACGGAAAATGTGCAATTACAGGGAAAATACTGGAATTACACGAAATTCATTGTCACCACAAAAAGCCTGTCAGTCAAGGTGGAGACGACAGATACGAAAACTTGATTATTTTACACAAGGATATACACCGATTGCTACACGCAACAAAAGAAGAAACAATCAAGGCTTACCTCTCACAACTACAGCTCACCTACGAACAAAAGGCAAAGCTGAACAAGCTACGCCAACTGGCAAATATGCAAGCCATCTAATATTAAAATGAGTTTCTTTACTGCTCGAAAATTGTAAGTTTACTTTAGTTAATACCGAATCATAAACGGTGGAACGCCGTGTGCGGTGAAAGTCGCACGCACGGTGTGGAGCGGGGGAAAATCCGAAGATAACTTCAAAGGATTACCTATCGCTATCAAAGACACTGGATTTAGTCCGTCCTGGTGGAATCATTGCATTTATTACATCGAAGTTTACCCTGGACAAGAAAAATTCTTCGATCCGAAGCTACATCGCGCAGCGTGCAGAGTTGATTGGAGCGATCCGTCTGCCGAAAAATGCATTTTATCAAGTTGCAGGAACGACAGCGACGACGGATATTTTGTTTTTACAGAAACGGGAACAGGAGATTGTTCCGGATAAAAGGGAGATTAACTGGCTTTCTATCGAGGAAGATGAAAATGGTGTTCCTGTCAATTCTTATTTCATCGATCATCCGGAAATGATACTGGGAACAATGGCATTTGACGCGAGTATGTATGCGAATGAGGCTACTACAAGCTGCCTTCCTTTTGAAGATCAGCCTCTGGAAGAGCTGCTTAACAATGCAGTGGGGAAGCTGCAGGCAGTTTATCGGGAGCCCGATACAGAGCTTGCAGTGGATGGTGATTCGGAAGTGAAAGACTGGCTTCCGGCAAGACCTGAGGTGAAGAATGGCTGCTATGCCCTGATCGAAGACAAGCTGTACTATCGGGAAGATTCCAGAATGTATTTGCAGGCCATCGGTGGAATGAAGGAAGAACGGATAAAAGGGCTTCTGGAGATAAAGGACGCACTATGGAACTTAATTAATTTCCAATCCAGGACAGAAGAGGAACGGATTGATGACGGATACCCTGCGGACTTTGACATCGGTTTGAAACGATATTTAAATGAACTGAATCTGGTATATGACCGGTTTACTGCCAGATATGGGTATGTGAACTCATTTGCCAATATAACTGCTTTTGCAAAGGATAGTGACAGTCCACTGCTTCGTTCCATTGAGGACCCCAAAAAGGACGAAGACAGAAAAAAGATCAAAGGAGAGTATCAAAAGGCTATTGTATTCTATCAGGCAACAGTGAGACCGAAAATGGTTCCGAAACGGGCAGATAGTGCGGAAGAAGCGCTTCAGTTATCCATTAACATGAAAGGCCGTATTGATTTGGATTATATACAGTATCTATACCACACGCCTGATCATGAAAATTTCAGCAAGGATGAGATCATTGCAGAATTGGGGACGAGAATTTATCAGGATCCGGCTGCCTATGATGGGAAACCCTATAAAGGCTGGGTCATAGCGGAAGAGTATTTGAGCGGTTACGTAAAAGATAAGCTGAAGGAAGCTGTTTTCTACGCAAAAGAAGAACCGGAGCGATTTAACCGCAATGTGGAAGCACTGCAACAGGTTCAGCCGCAGCCGCTGACACCGGAGGATATCAGTTTTACATTGGGAGCCACCTGGATACCGACCGAGTACTATGAAGCATTTATGTACGAAAAGTTTGAGACGCCGAGTTATCTGCAGGGCGGAAGTTCTGGCATCGGAATTGAATTTGCTCCCTATACCGGAGAGTATCACATCACCCGAAAAAGTGCGGAACCGAATTCCGTATGCGTCAACGCAACTTATGGAACCGCAAGGAAAAATGCTTATGAAATCCTGGAGATATCCTTAAATCTGAGGACCGTGGAGGTGAAAGACCGGGTAGAATATGTGGACTCTTACACCGGGGAAGATAAAGTGAAATACGTGTTAAACCGCGCAGAGACCCTTCTGGCAAGGGAAAAGCAGGCACAGATGAAGCAGGAATTTGAAAGCTGGCTGTTTGAGGAACCGGAACGGGGAGATGCGCTTACGAAGCTCTATAACGATCGGTTCAATAATATCCGGCCCAGAGAATTTAATGGAGACGGCTTAATGTTTCCTGATTTAAACAGCGCCATCCACTTGAGAAAAAATCAGAGAGACTTAATTGCCCGTGGGATTTATGGAAATACGAATGTTCTGGGAGCCCATGAAGTAGGAGCAGGCAAAACGTTCAGCGCGGTTGTGATTGCGCATGAACGAAAACGTCTGGGAGTCTGCCATAAGCCGCTGATTGCCGTACCCAATTACTTAGTCGGGCAGTGGGCCGCAGATTATATGAAACTCTATCCTCAGGATAACCTTTTGGTTGCTACGAAAAAGGATTTGGAGAGGAAGAACCGGAGACGCTTTGTCAGCCGGATTGCGACAGGAGATTACGATGCGATTATCATGGCTCACAGCAGCTTTGAATTAATCAATCTGTCGAAGGAAAAACAGCTTTCGGCGATTCAGGAAGAGTTGAATGAGATCAGCGATGCAATTGCAGACGAAAAAGGAAGGCTGGGGAAAAGCTGGACCTTAAAACAGCTCTGTGCATTTCAGAAAAATCTGCAATTCCGCTATGACTATTTATTTAATGAAGATAAAAAAGACAATACAATCAATTTTGAGCAGCTGGGCGTGGACTGCCTGATTATTGATGAAGCTCATACTTATAAAAACAACTACAGCTTTACTAAAATGCGGAATGTTGCCGGTGTAGGAGGAAAGAGCAGCCAGCGGGCCATGGATATGTATATGAAAAGTCAGTATATCAATGAGATTACTGGGGAGAAGGGACTGATCTATTTAACGGGTACGCCGGTTACAAATTCTATGAGTGAGTTGTATGTGATGCAGAAAGCGCTGCAGCCATCGGAATTAAGATCGAGAGGTATTTTTCTCTTTGATTCCTGGGCAAGCACGTTTGGTGTTGTGGAATCTTCCCTGGAGCTTCGACCGGAGGGTACCGGGTACCAGATGAAGAGCCGGTTTGCCCATTTTCACAATCTTCCAGAACTGATGTCTATGTTTACTCTGGTTGCCGATATCAAAACAACGGATATGCTTCCGGAGATACCGGTTCCAAAGCTGAGGACCGGAGCATTTCAGGCAGTAAAGACCATGATTACACCGGAACAGAAAGAAAAAATGGCGGAACTCGTCATGCGGGCAGAGGATATCCGAAACGGGAGAGTGGACAGTACGGAAGACAACTTTTTGAAACTGACGAATGAGGCCCGGCTATTAGCCATTGATCCAAGGATCCTGGATTTTAGTATTTCTTACAACCCGAATACCAAACTGAACGTATGTGCCCAAAATGTAGCGTCTATTTACCATGAAACTGCAGAAAAAAAGTCTACACAGCTGATCTTCTGCGATAAGGGGACACCGAAACCGGATGGCAGCTACAGCTTTTATCAGGCGCTAAAAGAGGAGATGACGGCTGCGGGTGTAAAGGATGAGGAGATTGCCTTTATTCATGATTATAATACGGATATACAGAGGGCAGAGCTGTTTGAAAAGGTGAAGACAGGGGAGATCCGGATCCTGATAGGAAGTACGGAAAAGATGGGAGCTGGCATGAACGTACAGGATAAATTGATTGCGCTGCATCATCTCGATGTGCCTTGGAGGCCGGCTGATTTGACACAGAGAAATGGCCGTATTCTTAGGCAGGGAAATGAAAATGAGGAGATTTCCATTTTTAACTATATTACGGAGCAGACGTTTGACGCTTATCTGTGGCAGATTTTAGAGCAGAAGCAGAAGTATATCAGCCAGATTATGACGGGACGCTCAGCGGCCAGAAGCTGTGAGGATATCGATGAAACGGTACTGCAATATGCAGAGTTTAAGACATTGGCTGCAGATCCCAGGATGAAACATAAAATGGAAGTAGATAATGAAATTTATCGCTTACAGACACTGAAAGCCTCCTGGAAAGCCAATCACCAGGAGCTTCAAAATGATGTGATTTTCAGTTATCCAAGCCGGATCGAGAAATGTCGGGATCAGATTGAAAAATACAGAGTCGATGTAGAACGCTACCACAAAAACAAGAGAGTGGATTTTTCTATGACTTTAGAACATAAGGCCCACAGAGGCAGGAGTGAAGCCAGTGATCATTTGGAACTCCTGTTTTGGAGACTGGGAAAAAGTGAGGGAGACACTTTGGTGATTGGAAGTTACGCGGGATTTACGATCTCTTTGACTCGTGGCATTAGCGGCATCATTAATGTTGAACTGACTGGAAAAGGCATATACGGTTTTACCGCAGGTCCATCTAGTTTGGGAAATATCACAAGGATTGAGAATACGATCGGAAGGTTGGATGAGCTAAAACTGGATATGGAAGTGAAGCTGGAAGATTTGGAGAAACAGTTAAAGGCTGCAAAGCTGGAGTTGTCCAAACCATTTAAAGATGAGGAAAAGTTAAGAGAATTATTAAAAGAACAGGTTCATCTGGCTCTGGAACTTGAATTTCAGATGGAAGAAGATAAGCGGCCCGAAGATACTCCTGTTGATGAAGTGCTAGAAAGTAAATCAGAGAGTTTTTATGAGGATTGTATGGAACAATGAGGAGGTTGACATGGTTACTAAACAGAAACCGATGCCATTTACAAAGGAAGAGGTCGAAAAAATTTACAATACGAATATCATTGATTTTGCAGTAGAAAATGGTTTGATTCTTGAAAAGGGTGATGCAAATACGGTCCACGTAAAGAACAGCGGTGGGTTGTATTTATTTAAGCATGGCCGTGGATTTCACTGGTTCACAACGGGGAAACATGGAAATATCGTTGAATTTGCCATGGAATACTTTGGACTGAGCAAGGTGGAAGCCATGGAGAGCGTCCTGGGAAGCCGCGCTTACGGTTCCACGTTTACGGTTGCGGAACCCGTTAAAGAGAAAACGAAGAAGATGGTTCTGCCGCCCCGTGATAGAAATAATAATCGGGCCGCATTATATCTGGTAAGCGATCGGAAACTGGATGAGGATATTGTCTATGCGTTGATGGATCAGGGCAGGATTTTTCAAGTGAGACAGGAGATCAATGGGAAGAAATATATTAACTGTGCATTCGTGGGCTACGATCAGGAGGATACGCCCCGTTATTGTTCTCTGAGGGAAATGAAACTCCATGGGGGATTCCGACAGGATGTTGAAAATTCTGATAAGACTTATGGTTTTCTTATGCCTGGCAGAAGCAAACGGGTATACGAGTTTGAAGCACCGATTGATGCCATTAGTCACGCTACATTGTGTAAGCGGTTTGGGATTGATTGGACGAAGGATTACCGTATCTCAGAGGGCTGCCTTTCGGATCGCGCATTGGAACGTTTTTTGAAAAACCACCCGGAGATTAAGGAGATTGTTTTCTGCTATGACAATGACAGCGAGGGCCATCTGCCGGATGGGACGCCGCATAATCATGGTCAGGTAAAAGCGGAAGAAATGAAAAAGAAATATGAGAAACTGGGTTACTGGACGGCGATTCAGACACCGCACTTGAAGGATTTTAACCAGGATCTGATGGAATACTACCATTTTCCAGAGCAGGAACAGGAGGAAAAGAAGGGGGAGGAAATGGAACGGTGATGGGAGGAACAGGGGAAACAAAGATAGGGAAAAAGCATATGGAGATATTGCTGGCCGATCTCTTGATTTCACTGCTAGAGGTTGATGAAGAAGAAAAGACAGAAATGGAGACTTTTTTAGAGAAGTATCCATTCACTGCTTTGCTTAGGGAATATCCTGTGCTGGGGCTGTCAGTAGAGACTGAGAGAAAATTGGAGGCAATTGCCATGTTGGAGTCATATGACGGAAGGGATGTATCATGGAGACAGTCCGAACCAGCCGGGAACATTTCATGGACGGATTCAGCCGGATCACCGGAATCAGTAAAAGGAAAATAGAGGAGTATTCCAAGCAGTTTGATTTATTGCATATCGTTGACCACCCGATTGCGGCGGGGGTGACGGAAGCGCAGTATAAAAAGATCGTTCAGCTAAGAGAATTTTTAAATGCATATCAATCGTTGAGGAAAATCGAGTGGGAGGAACGGATCATACTAAGTGGCAGTGAGCGTTCGAAAGAATATTTTATTTCGCAACTGGCATATTACAGGGAACGGGAAATGATCCTTTGTGCATATCTTGATTCCGGTTGTGGGGTGATATCCTGCGAAAAAGTTGCGGAAGGGACCGTGGACCGGTCACCTTTTTTTACCCGTGAACTCTTAAAAAGAGTGCTTCAGCTAGACGCAGTAGGAGTTGTTTTGGCTCATAACCACCCGGGGAATTCATTGAAGGCAAGCGAGCAGGATATTGCTATTACAAATCAATTGAGGGATGCGCTCGGTGCATTGGCAATAAAGGTATTTGATCATATTATTGTTGGAGCAGACAGGGCAGTCTCTTTGTACCAGGAGGGAATCATACCAGCAGATCACCAGTTTCAAGATGGGATAGCAATGGTAAATCTATACGAAAGTGAGGAAAACGGTTATGAGCGTTAGGAATAATGCTCGGAGAGGAGGAGTACAGGTAAGGGCGCCGACCATATTCTTTTCCGCTTTTGAAAGCAGCGCAGCGAATGATGGACCGCTTGCGGGACATCAAAAACTTAGGAACAAAATCTTTGATTTTGGCTTAAGGCAGGAATAGGCGGGTTCCACCCGCCGGTAAAACAGCTTGCAGGCAAAGCCTGCAACGGGGTTCCCGTATAAATTGCGGGTTATGGTTGGAACTTCAAGGATATCGAGACTTAATGACAAGAAAAGAGACAGCGAGCAATGAAAGAGGTGTCTTATCCTCGACGATATTACATTGTTTGGTGAAGTTGATAAAGTAGAGGTTGCGATTGAAAGAATCCGAGTATTAGCTGATCGGGCAATACTAAATGACCCGAGAGGTTTTGTGGTGTGTGACAGTGGAGGAAAAGATTCCAATGTGATTAAGCAGCTGGCATATCTGTCAGGTGTACCATTTGAAATTGTACATAACCATACGACAGTGGACTATCCGGAAACCGTATATTACGTGAGAAGGGAGAAAAAACGGTGGGAGAAGTTGGGAATTTCCTATACGGTCAGTTATCCCACTTATAAAGGAAAGCGGACCACCTTTTGGGAATTGATTCCGCTAAAAGGGCCGCCGCTGCGTCACCGGCGCTGGTGTTGTAATGTGCCGAAAGAATCGCAGAACTGCAACCGGTATATTATTACCGGAGTGCGATGGGAGGAAAGCGCCAGGAGAAAACAGAATCGGGCGGCCTATGAGATCCAGCGGACTACGAAGGATCGGATTAAGCTGCAAAATGATAACGATGCAAAACGGAAACTGATGGAAATCTGCCAGGTGAAAGGAAAAGTAATTGTGAATCCGATCATTGACTGGACGACAACGGAGGTGTGGGAATTTATTGACCGATACCAGATTGTTACCAATCCTTTGTATCAGGAAGGGCACAAGAGAATTGGCTGTGTGGGCTGTCCGATGGTAGATAATAAGTATGAACTGGAGAAGAATCCGGAATTTAAACGCATGTACCTCAATGCATTTCAGAAATGTGTGGAGAACAAACCGCCGAGCCGCCATGGCTGGAAAACGGGACAGGAACTCTACGATTGGTGGGTAAATGGAGGCCGGGGAATGGATTCGGATCAATTATGCCTGTTTGATCTTTTTCCGGAAGGAGATGATGAAGATTGAATCAGAAAACCCAAAAGCGTTCTGTGAATTTTCCCTCGGAAACATTAAAAACACTGGACAAGCTGGCTGCCAGGGAACATACGACGACTTCCGAATTAATCCGGAACTTTGTGGAAGAAGGACTGAAGGTAAATGGTTATGAAGAACAGGTAGACTTCATTGCCAGAATAATCCGGCAGGAGATCACAGCGGTCTATCATGTGGAGGATATCAAAGCCATCAGTGATCACAGTACAGATCGTCTGGCAAAAATGTTAATGAAGACAGGGAAAATCAATGCGGCCATGTTTTTCCTGCTGGTAAAGGTATTGATTCATCTTGCAGACCGGAGGAGTCTGGAGGAAATGGAACATATGGTATCAGAAGCTGTTGTTCTGGGAGTCGATTATATGCAGAAGAAAGACTTCCAGATCAACAGCTTTTTGTATGATACCGATTTTCTGATGCATTTGGCAGATAAATTATAACCAGAAAAAACGAATTCCAGGAGGGATCTATATGAATTACGAAGAATTTAAGAGTTATGTATTGGGTCATATCAAGGACTATTTGGGTGAAATGGACCCAGAGATCGACATGAAGATTGAGCAAACCGAAAATAAATTATTTGAGGAAGTGGACGCTCTGGTTCTTAGTAAACCGGATAGAGAATACTCGACCAATATCTTTTTGGATAAGGCATATGTGGCTTACATGGGTACGGGAGATATGGAACCCATTATGAAAGACATCGCGGCGACGGTGCGAAAATCGGAAAAGCAATTGAACAAAATGGAAGCAATCAACTTGAATTCTTTTGAAGGGATCAAGGAGCGGCTTTCTGTTCAGATTCTTAATGCAGAAAGGAATCAGAGCCAGCTTCAAGTAATCACACATAGAAAAATTCCGGAAACAGATCTTGCAGTTGTTTACCGGATTGAGGTTGCAAGTAACAGGGACGGATTTGAAAGCGTAAAGGTAACAAACAAAATGCTGGATATTTGGGGGATTCGTGAGGAACAGTTGTATCAGGCTGCGTTGGAACAAAATATGAAGAAATATCCGTTTATCATAGCAGATGCTGGTCAATTTCTTTTTAGGGCAGAACCTGTACCTGAGCAATATCCGGAAGAAATGAAGGAAAAACGTTTTTATTATCTCACCAATAGCAATATCGTGAATGGTGCTGCAACAATTCTCTATCCGGATATCTTAAAAACAATTGGAGATAAATTTCAGGGAAATTACTTCATTTTACCCAGTAGTATTCACGAAGTGTTATTGATGAAAGACGATGGAGAAATAAATGTGGAGGAACTACAGTCCACGGTAAGGTCAGTGAATGATGAGTCCGTGCCGGAAGGAGATATTCTTTCCGATCAGGTCTATGCGTATGACAGAGAAAATGAGCGTTTTTACCAGGTCAGCGAAAGAGAGGAAACATGGGATCATATGGATCAAGGATTTTCTGGTATGGAAGAGAGAAACATGAGCGAGGATGTATATGCGTCTTATGCTGATGAAGTTATCGCCAATGAGGAGCATGAAAGATAGGAGTAAGATGGAATTTGAAGCGGTAATGTTGTAAAAGAAGGAGAAGAATTATTTCCATACTAATTTACAAACAACGCCACCGGAGCCCGAACCGAAAAGATACGCCAGAAGCAAATTACGCTCATATCCGCTACATTGCAACCAGGCCCAGAGTACTGAAGAATGAAGGTATGTGTCACGGATTGTTTGGGAAGATGCAGCCGGGGCCCATCCAGGAATTTAAAGACTGGAAAGAGATTGCAAGGCTGGTCTATGCCAATTCAAAAAAGAATATCACCATGTACCGCAGTGTGGTGTCTTTTTCGGAGGAGACGGCCAAAGAACTTCTTCTATACGATCAGAAAAGCTGGCAGCGCTATATTGAAAATCATATCCTGACGATTGCAGAAAAAAACAGGATGAAAAGGGAGCACCTTCAATGGGCCTGCGCCGTTCATGGAGAAAAAACGCATCCTCATATTCATGTGGTATTCTGGGACACTTCGATTCGGGCGAAGAATCCATATGTGCCGCCGGCGATTCCGGCGGCGATACGCAGGCAGATGATAAAAGACACATTTGCCGATAAAATCCGCTTATATGGACAGAAAAAAGATGAGAACCTGCGCGCCATGAGACAGATTACCGATGAGATGGTAGACGAATTTGAACGGTATTTGCGCAGATTAAAGCCTGGCAGATATCAAAAGATCAGCAAAGCGCTGGAAAAGGAATTGGACTGTGAATTGGCGTTTTCAGAAAAAGCAGTAAATGATCTTGGAAGCCGTTTGCTGAAGCTGCGGCGAGCCATGCCGGAAAATGGAAGGATTGCCTATCAATTGCTTTCACCAGAGGCGAAAATGCAGGTAGATGCGGTAGTAGAAGATATGATCCGCCATTGTCAACCGGTGAGAGATGCGGTGGAAGCCTACTGTGAAGCAAAGAAAGGCCAGGCTGCTTTCTATTCTACAGATACAACATACTTGGCTCAAAAAGCAGAAGGATATGAGAAAGAAGCCAGGAAGGTACTGGCAAACCGAGTTTTAAGCGGCGTGCGCATGGTGATCCGGCTGGAGGGTGAAATGCGGACAATGCAGTACATCCAGGACCGGAAAGCGATTTATGCAGAACAGATTGTATTAGAGAGTCTGGAGATACTTGCAGGGGTGACGGATTCCAAAGAAGAGTTTGCAGAAGGGCGAAGGTCGGGAACACTCCAGCTTTCCAAAGAAGGTCAAAAAGAGTGGTATTTGAAGAATCAGGATAAAGGATTTGAGCATTAAAAGTAAGGAGGTTTTTCGATGAAGTCGAAGGTCGAATCCACAAACCGGAGCGGCCTTTTGCGATCAATCAATTGTTTGGGGCCTGGGGGCTGGGACAGATGCTGGAGCGTTAAAGCGGATTTTTCTCATCCCGATTCATCAAAGCTGCCAGCTGGATTAACGCTTTGGTCTGTTCCGGATCTAAGCGTCGAACTGCCAGAAGCAGTTCCTGCTCCATTTCAGTGGGGTAGAGAACGGATTGTTCTTCGTTAAAGAATTCCGCAAGGTTTGTTCCGAGGGCAGTCAGCAGCTTTTCTAATGTTAAGACAGATGGCTGAGAGTTGCCTTTTTCAATGGAACGAATGTGATTTTCCGATACATCGGTCATACGGGCCAGTTTGTAAACACTGAGATTTTTGGAGGTACGAAGTTGCTTTAAATGATCGTTTAATTTCATGTTATGATCCTCACTTTCCACACTATTATTATGTGGGATGAGAGAATAAAATATAAGATATCTACACATGTGGTAGATACAACTTTATAATTATGGTAAAATCGAATCAAAACAGGAGGTATAAAAGTATGCAGCAGCCACAGGGAGCATCTATTTGGGGCAATATCAATACATGTGTCGAGATTGCCTTGAATGTGTATTACATCTATGCAGAGCATGGGGAAGGAATTGTAATTGGAAAAGAGAAGGCAGAACAGACGATATCGGCTAAGGCTGTCGAAGCTGGAAATGAGGATGGAGAATATCTTTACTATGGGAAAGATAATACCATGGATATTCCTCTTTATGAAATACTGCAAAAGAGATTGGAATTCAGCCGCCGCTTAGAAGCGCAGCTTGTGGAACAGATGGAAGAAATCAAACATCACGGACGGATCAGCCTACCTGAATACTTTGGAGAATGTCCACCGCCATCAGAAGGAGAAAGTGCCTGTAAGGTTCGTAATGGGATATACTTTGTAAATCGGGAGGGTCAGACAGAAAATGATTCCATAGAATTTGCAGTTGAAAAAACAGTTGCAGAGAATTTCCTCTCTCCTATGGCATATGAGTATGGAGAAGAACGAAACGGTTATCTGTATTATTCCGCTGATTCATGCGCCATTCCTCTTTATGAGTTAAAGGGAATCTTCCATGAATGCCAGGACTGTATTGCGTCGGAGATTGATTTAATATCCACGTTATGTACATGCTATCCTGCGTATCGACACGCCTTTAATAAAATCGTGCCGGAAGCCGAGCAGATACCAGACAGCAATGGTATGCCTGGAGATTTTTTGAACAGGCATGAGGAAGAGAAGGCGATTCGGGATACAGAACCCATGGAACAGTTAGATGATGATTATGGGGAGAATATAGATTATGGATATGAGCCATAAAAGACGATTCTATGCCGGTATGGTGGGAGGCGTAGTTGTTCTTAGCTGGTTGGTTATAACGTCTTGTTCTGGAAAAATGGCAAACACAGATGTTTCGCGGGAAGCTGATAATAGCTGCTATCTATGTGGAAATGGAGGGCTGATGGGATATTACGGTGAGTTTGATTCTATAGGATTCATGAACGTGAATACGGGCCAGATTGTGGATATTCCTATTCTGAGCGATGCTGATGGTGGAAAATCAGAAAAAGAAGTAAACGGTTCCAGTTATCATTTAATAACGGTAGGAGATGGTGGGAGTGCGGTTGCTGTTTCGACGGATCAAAGAAGGCGATTTGGAAAAGGGAGCGTTATGCCAGGGGAAAATAGTAATCTGGAAGAAGAGAAGGCAGGTAAACTGTTTTGCAAGAATTGTCTTAGCCAGTTGCTTGATATCTATAACGATCGCATTGCAGAAGAAATCCCAGATACAACAATGGTAGATTTCGTGGAGCGAAAGTTTTACGCGATTGATAAACGGTACAGCGACTATTTGATCCGGGATTACTACCTGCATTTTGACTTTTTAAAAGACCGGACGGAACTTCTTGTTTTTTATGCACCGGAGAGGAGGTAGCGCCGTATGCGGTTGGTATACCTATGCAGCCCCTACCGAGGGGATTATGAAACGAATATCAGACTTGCAAAACAATATTGTAAAAATGCATTGGAATCGGGTGTGGTTGCGTTTGCGCCGCACCTTTACTTTGCACAATTTTATCCTGACACGATTCCAGAGCAGAGGAAAGCTGGGCTGGAGATGGGGCTCAATATGCTGGAAAAGTCAGATGAACTCTGGGTTATGGGAAAGATTCACAGTGAGGGAATGCGGGGAGAAATCAATTTTGCAAAGGAGCATAACATTCCCGTTTTTTATGTGCCGAAGCCATTGGAAATAAAATCTTATCCGATCAGCATAGATGGAAATGAGCTACTGTCAGAACGAGATTGTATTGAAGAAAGCCACAATAGAAACTATGAAAGTCGGTTGGTTGTACTATCTTACAGCAGTTTAAAACCGGAATACCGTATGCCACGCAATCAAATTTGGTATGCCAGCCATGGCCCAGGTTGTGGGCCGGGGGCAAAGTTCAGTGATACGGTTCATCTGTATCATCCAATTGACGAGGATCGTATGGCAGTATCCAGGAGAGAGATTCTGGGGGAGATTCGGCCGGAAGTTTTAGAAATGCTTCAACAGCTTTATCCGGGATTACAAATGAACCGGGGAATTCTTGAAACAGAAGGGCCAGAGTTATGAAGCTGAAAGAAAGGATCATTTTAAGTACTGCATTGATTGGAATAGGTTCTTTGTTCAACCTATATTTTACCGCATCACTGCATGGACTTATGTCTCGCCAGTACCGTACCCTGGTTTTATTGCCAATAGGAACATGCCTTTCGGGGCTTGCAGAACAGAGACAGCAACGCCTTCTGTTTCTGGCGTTTGAAGGTATGATTCTTTTGGTGTGTTTGCTGTTCTTTATTCAAAACAGCCGGTCGTATCAGAGCGATCTTGTAAAGGTAACGGAGGATATTGAGACGCCGGTGGCTGTTGGACAGTACCAGCACGGGTCATCCCGGTGGTTGAGAGAGAAAGAAAAGGATCAGATATTTGATGTGTTCTGGCTGGATCCCTCTCATCCGGTAGTGAAGCAGTTGATAAGGACTGGGTTTGAAGGACTCGATTTTTTGAAAGGGCCAAATCATGGTAAGCAGGAAACAGAGAACGGAGTTCATTTAAAGGACAGAAGAAAGAATCCCGTTGTCGTTCCCATAGAAAAAAAGGAGACGAGAGAAAAGGCAATCGAAAAGAAAGGAGAAGAGGAAGGTTTTGAACTGGTCGATTATCAATTTCAAACGGCGATTGAAAGGCAGGCAGCGCCGGAACCTCGAAAAGTACCGCAGTTAGAATGGGACAGAAAAGAGGATCCATACTGCCTTATGGATAGGGGAGGAATAGTAATTGGAATGAAAAAGGAAGGGGGAAGAGAGAAGATTCACTATATATCGGATGACAGCCATACCCTGACGATCGGAGCCACTCGTTCTGGAAAAACAAGAACTCTGGTTCTACAATCCATTTGCCTGATGGCGCTATCCGGAGAAAGTATGGTGATCAGTGATCCCAAAGCAGAACTTTATGAGTATACATCGGCCTTTTTAGAAAAACTGAATTACGATGTGATCTGCCTTGATTTTAAGAATACGGAAAAAAGCAGTCGGTATAATTTATTGCAGCCAGTGATTGATGCAGTAAGCCGGGGAGACACGGAACATGCGCAGATGTATGCCTGGGATATCACGAATATCCTGGTAGGGGATAACACCAGCAATGAAAAAATCTGGGAGAATGGAGAGAAATCAACGATTGCGGCAGCGATTCTCTGTGTGGTAATGGACAATGCCAGGAGGCCGGAATATCAGAATCTGACGAACGTCTACTGGTTTCTGGCTGAAATGTGTAAGACTGTGGGAAATAAAACTCCCATGCAGGAGTATGTGAAGCGCTTAAAGCCGGGGCATCCGGCCAGGGCGCTTTTATCAATTTCTGATGTGGCACCCAGCAGAACCAAGGGAAGTTTTTATACCTCGGCGCTCACGACATTGCGGCTCTTTACGTCAAAGTCTATCTATTCGATTACCCATCGATCGGATCGTGATATTTCTGATTTGGGGAGAAAGAAACAGGTATTGTTCTTTATTTTGCCTGATGAAAAAACAACGTATTATCCGATTGCGAGCCTGATGGTTTCACAGTTGTATGAACTCTTAGTACATCAATCCGATGAACGCGGCGGCAGATTGAAAAATCGGGTGAATTTCATTATGGAGGAATTCGGCAATTTTACAAAGATTAACGATCTAACCAATAAATTAACTGTCGCGGCAGGAAGAGGATGCCGGTTTCACTTTTTCCTGCAAAGTTTCGAGCAATTGACAGAAAAATACAGCAAGGAGACGGCTTCTATCGTGAAATCTAACTGCCAGACGTGGGTATATTTACAGGCAGATGACAAGGAGACGCTATCTGAAATATGTGAGAAGCTGGGAAAATATACGACTTCAGCGTATCAGCTATCCAGTCAGCATGGAAGGTATGTCAATCCATCTACATCCAGCAGCATCAGTTTGGTTGCAAGAGATTTGTTGACTACGGATGAAATCAGGCGGGTATCGAGGCCGTATCAGATTGTGGTATCCAGGGCCCATCCCGCCATGATGGTGTCGCCGGATTTATCGAAGTGGCAGTTTAATCGAATGTTGGGGCTGGATGATCAGGAGCACAATCGGAAAGTCAGGGAAGAACGGGAGCGGAAGCGTCCGATCATGACGGAAACAGGAGGTGAAATTCCGCTGTGGAATATTTGGATTTATTACGTCAAAGAACTACAAATGCAGGAGGGACGCCAGAGACAATTTGGTGAGGCTATGCCGGGAAGTCCCCTGTTTTCAGAAAAATTTATGAAGCGAGGAGGAAGTGCAGGAAACAATGAGGAAGACGATTAAAGAATGGAGCGAAAAAGCGGCGAAAGTCAGTATCATGGCTGCGCCGCTTTTTTTGACGAATACCATAACCGCGTATGCGACTGGCGGCATCAGCGACAGTAAACTAGCGACCGGTACGCAGCAGTTAATTCAGGACTTGACCACCTTTTTGATGGTGATAGCCCCCATTGTAACAGGGTTATTGATTATTTACTTTTGTATCCGCCGTTCTGCGGCTGACGAGATGGATCAGAGTGTAGCGACACGTTGCTGCTAACAAACTTGTTTTGGGTGCAAGCCTAACACAAGGTAAAAACAGCGGAAAAGCAAATGCTTTTCTAACTGATATTCCGATGAGTGGAATGAGAGGGTAACGCCTTGAAACGCTCCCCTAATACTACGACAAAAGGGCGGTCTGCAAATTGACCTAACCCTGATGCAGCTCGTTGAAGTCGGCTGAATACACTCGCTTTACTCGTGGTCAACATTAGAAACAACGGTAAGGCAAACGCAAACCAGAGGTGGTTGTGGGTGTTAGGTCGGGGGTCTATAAAATATCTATGGTGAGAATGTAGCGACAAGCTACTGACAAAAGTCCGAATGTAAGGGTCTAGACCATTAGGCGATGGAAAACGTCGCAGTCACTTTATTGTGATGTGTGTGGGGTAAAGTAAAAATTCTGGTTATGAAATTCCCTATATCGTTACAGGCGGTATCAAGCACACAGGCTCATAGGACAGCCTACGGATATATGCACAGATAGGAATATCGGAACGTGGAAAGGTCGGAACGTGGAGCGGTTGCACGCATTGAAGCGTTGGCAAGGAAAGCAGTGTCACCAAAGGTGCTGTATAACTTGCTTTTATCCGGCTGATAGAGCAGCCATAGTACCTGTGAAACCGTGAAAAAAGTAAGCGGTGGAGGGATGGGCTGTAGTCGTATTGCAATCTCAAATTTCTAATTACACAATACGCAAAGGTTCGAGTATGACTAAAAAAGGCAAAATCCTATTCCAAGGAGATTAGCCGACTTTGAAAACCGAAGAGAAACCGAAAAAGCAAAAATTACGCAATGCGGAATACTATAATTTCCAAGAAATTCAAGATGAACTGTATCAGCAAAGCAAGGTAAATCAGATATTCAAAAACCTTGTGGAAGTGATTGCAAGTGAAGAAAATATTAAGCTTGCTTACAGAAATATCAAGAAAAATAAGGGAAGTAAAACCGCAGGAACAGATGGGAAAACCATTAAACATTTAGCAAAATGGCAAGACGAACGCTTAATCCAATTTGTGAGAAAGAAATTAGCATGGTATGAACCACAGGCAGTACGCAGGGTTGAAATACCAAAAGGCAATGGAAAAACCCGCCCATTAGGGATACCGACAATCATGGACAGGCTGATACAACAGTGTATATTGCAGGTTTTAGAGCCGATTTGTGAAGCAAAATTTCATGAGCGGAGCAATGGCTTCAGACCAAACAGAAGCACCGAACACGCATTGGCACAGTGTTACAAATTCATGCAAGTGGACGGACTTCAATATGTAGTAGATATTGATATTCATGGATTTTTCGACCACGTGAAGCATGGAAAACTGTTGAAACAGCTATGGACGTTGGGAATAAGGGACAAAAAGTTAATCAGTATTATTTCAGCAATGTTGAAAGCAGAGGTTGCAGGAATTGGTTTTCCAACCGAAGGAACACCGCAAGGAGGCATTATTTCGCCCCTGTTGTCTAATGTGGTGCTCAATGAACTGGACTGGTGGATAACGAGTCAATGGGAAGAAATGAAGACCCATACCCATAAGGCTTACCACAGAAAAGATAATGGAAAACTTGATAAAGGCAAGCTATATACCAAACTGCGAAAAACAAATCTGAAAGAATGCTACATTGTCAGATATGCAGATGACTTCAAAATCTTTTGCCGTAACCGCAAGGACGCTGAAAAAATATTTGCTGCTACAAAATCATGGCTAAAGGATAGATTGGGTCTTGAAATAAGCAGGGAGAAGTCAAAAATTATGAACTTGAAGCGTCACTACTCCGAATTTGTGGGGTTCAAAATCAAGCTCCACAAAAATGGCAAAGAAAAGTCAGGGAAAGAAAAATATACCGTAAAATCTCACGTTGGAACAAAAGCGGCAAAGAAAATTAAAGAAAGAACCATAGCACTGATTAAGGAGATTCAGCGACCAAGTGGTGGAAAAACAGGGTACGAGGCAGTGTTAAACTATAACGCCTACGTTATCGGTATTCACAATTATTACAGTAGTGCCACCCATGTATCGTTGGATTTCTCTCAAATTGCCTTTTCGGTCAAAAAGAGCTTAAAAGCAAGAATTAAGAAAGGGTTAAAGCAGACAGGGAAACATCTTCCCGAATGTATCAAAGAACGGTATGGAAAAAGCAAACAGCTAAAATATGTCCACAACACTGCCCTTGCCCCAATCAGCTTTATACAGCATAAAAATCCGATGTTTAAGAAGCTGATAATCAATAAATACACGGTAGAGGGCAGGAATGAAATACACAAAAATCTGGAATGTGTGGATATGGACATGCTTTTGTATCTCATGCGAAATCCAGTCATTGGGAGAAGCATTGAGTACAACGACAATCGTTTATCGCTTTATTCAGCGCAAAAGGGTAAATGTGCGGTAACAAAAGCAACATTGGAAATCGGCGATATGCACTGCCATCATAAAATCCCTACCTATTTGGGCGGAGGAGATGGCTACATGAACTTATCGTTGGTAACAGTGGACGTTCACAGGCTTATCCATGCTGTCAACGCTGATGTTATTACAAAGTATCTTGAAAAGCTAAACCTTGACAATAAGCAACTCACGAAAGTGAACAAATTCAGAGTTCTTGCAGGGCGTGAAATCATCTAAAACGAATTTCTTTAGGTTCAAAATTGTGTAGGTTAGTACAGGGATTGTCTACGATGGAAAGCCGAGTGATGGGAAACTGTCATGCTCGGTTTGGTGCGGGGGAAAAGCCGGAGATAAAATCAAAGGCTTACCTATCGCAATAAAAATGGAACAACCGGATCATGGTTGCGGTGGTTTCGTGCATAGGAGCTGTGTTAGGCAGCGCCACGTTAAATGTAATTATTGGTTATTATCAGTAAAAGAAAAGAGAGGAAATCATTATGAGAAGATTAAATGAAAAAATGAACCAGATGTTAATTGCAGGCTATGTAAGAGGAATTCGGGTAAAAGAGAGGGTGTTTGAGACTCTTAAACAGAATACGGCGGAAGGATTCGTGGATACCGCGTTAAAAATTTTAATTAGTGTTGTCGTTGGAGCTTTGCTGCTGGCCGGACTGTATACGTTATTCAAAGATACCATCTTACCTACCCTGCAATCTAAAATTCAAAACCTTTTTAACTACAACGGCTAATTCAAAGATTGGAGTGATTTCATTGAAAGTAACTGCAAGAATATCAAAAGGATTTGAGCGGGCCGGACACCTAAAAGCGTATGCGACGCTTTGTCTGGCAGATTCTTTTCTGGTAACCGGTGTGCGTGTGGTAGAATGTGAAAACGGTTTGCGGGTGTTTATGCCAAGCACAAAGGATCCGGATGGAGAGTACCACGATGTATGTTTTCCGATTACACCCGATTGCCGTACCAGAATTGAAACAGCCGTTTTAAACGCATACGATTCTTTTATAAAGGAAACCGAAGGTGATGAATGAAACGTGGAGACAGGCAGGAGGTGAATCTATTTGGAAGCGATCCTGCTTGCACTGCTGGTGGCCGTATTAAATGGGGCGATTGCATTTATTGACCAGATGTTGAATGACTTAATTCCCATGACACTCTATGCGGACCGCTATATGGTTGCCACGTCCGGTGGCAGCATGGTTACTGTGCTGTTCGATATTATGCTGGGATTCGGGATATCCATGATTGTCTTGAAATTTCTGAAAAAGGGATTTGAGTGCTATATCATGTGGACTGATGGAGATCCAGACATGGAACCGGCCGGACTTATGATCCGGTTTGTAGAAGCAATCGTAGTTGCCGTCTGTTTTCCGCTTCTATATGGCTGGTTGGCAGGCATAGCAGAAGAGTTGATCAACCAGCTTCTTACGGGAGTCGGTGCTGCAACGAATTACAGCTGGCAGGCGTGGGTAGATGGAATGGCGTCATTGGGGCTTGTAACCGCTATTTTTGGCCTGATCTTTGTTATCTGTTATTTTATTCTGTATTTCCAGTTCCTGATGAGGGGACTGGAAATCATGATTTTACGGATTGGAATTCCGTTAGCCTGTGTCGGGCTTTTGGATAACGACAAGGGTGTATTTCGCAATTACATGATGAAGTTTTTTCAAAGCACTCTTGCTGTAGTAATCCAGATCAGTCTCTGCAAACTGGGAATAGGAATGATGTTGAACGTTGGGATCAATATGAATATCTTTTGGGGACTGGCCTGTCTGGTACTGGCTATCAAAACGCCATCCTTTTTACGCGATTTCCTACTGGTAAACAGCGGTGGCGGAGGAGTCATTAACAATGTCTATCATTCTGTACGCCTGGCTGGAATGGTTCAGAAAATCAGAAAATAGGAGAGAGTCATGGAGGTAACAATAGACGATTTATCTTTGTTTGTCATATCAATTATCCGGACGGGAGCTGCGCTGCGTTTTCTCTATTGTATGGTGCGGCTTTCGGGAGCAGAAGAAGAGGCAGGCCAATATCGAAAACGGTCGAAAAATACCGTTGTTTTCTGGATCATAGCAGAGTGCATCTGGCAGTTAAAAGATATAGTACTATATTACTATACATAAACGAAAAAGGCAGGTGGTTAATACGGAAACGCTGATTTTGTATATTCCAAGCGGCGTGAAATCGGAGAATGAATTGTTTAATGGGTTTGGAAAAAGAGAGCTTTTGCAGAGCATGGCAGGGGCTCTTTTTGGTTTTCTGGCTGCAGGAGCTGTCTGGTTGATTTTTAGAAATGTGGCAGCAACTGTGGTGACGATTTTAACCGGGATATTTGGCAGCGTTATGATGTGTACGAAGGATCAGAATAATCTGAGTGTGGCGGATCAAATCGTTAACATAATCCGTTTTTCGAGGAGTCAGCAGATCTATCCCTACCGTGCAATGCGCGAGTGGGGATAGAATAGGAAAAGGGAGTAGTGAGGTATGGTTAAGAATTTAGTATTTTATGCGATACTCCTATATGCGTCGGTCAGGGATCATAAAACCCATACGGTTCCTGATTCTGTCCATGTGCTGATCTTATTGGCAGCAATTCCAGGGATTCGCTTGCTGTCTTCCCTGCTTGGATTTTTTCTTGTGCCGCTTCCATTTCTGGCAGCGGCCTTGAAAAAGCCTGATAGTATCGGTGGCGGAGACATTAAGCTGATGGCAGCCAGCGGTTTTTTCCTGGGCATGGAAAAGGGGATTGCTGCGGCAATCATAGGACTGACACTGGCTGTATTAGTGCAGGGGGCATTCTTGAGAAATCGGAATGCCCCCTTTGCATTGATACCGTATTTAACAGCCGGATGTATGGCGGCAAGTTTAATTAATTGATGGAGGAATAGGTAATGAAGAAATTTTTAAAAAACCGTATCATATTAGGATTGATTTGTATTGTGGTATCCCTTCTGATTTGTTTTGGGATTACCCCTATGTTTAACGATGCTTTGAAGTCGAAAGTGACTTTAGTTCGGGTGACCAAAGAAATCAGGACGGGAGAACAGATTACCGATAAAATGGTGACAAGTGTGGAAGCGGTGGGATATAATCTGCCCTCCAATGTGATTTACAAAATAGAGGAGGTAGTCGGAAAATACGCAAATGCAGATCTCTATAAAGGGGATTATATCTTAAAAAGCAAGCTGTCAGATACACCGATGCTTCGGAATGCGTATCTGAATAAACTAAATGGAGAAAATCGTGCGATATCTGTATCCATTAAATCCTTTGCTTCCGGCCTGTCGGGAAAACTGGAAGCCGGAGATATCGTATCTCTCATAGCGGCGGATGTGGGAAGCCAGAGGGAGACGCTTGTGTATCCGGAACTGCAGTATGTGGAAATCATAGCGACGACCGGGAGCAGCGGAAGCGATCAGAATGTACAGGAGCGTGGGAACGGGGAAGAAGAGGAACTGGCGTCAACGATTACGGTTTTAGCTTCGCCGGAGCAGTCCAGACTATTGGCGGAACTGGAGCAAACGGGAAAACTCCATGCCGCCCTGGTATTTCGGGGAGAGAGTACTCAGGCTCAAAAGTTTTTAGATGAGCAGGCATCGGTATTAAAAGAACTTTATCCAGAAGAGACAGAAGACCCCAAAAAGGATCGTGATGAGTCAGGAGGCACAGACGACCTTGGAGAATGGGCAAACCCAGAACTGGAACCGGCAGGAGATGCGGTAGTGGAAAATGAGCAGCAATGATGGAGGAAGTATGGTACAAAATAAGATTATTGCGGTTATGGGAAGCCCGGGTAGCGGAAAAACCACAGCCAGCATCAAGCTGGCCGCAGAATTGGCGGAGAAAAAGAAAAACGTGATCCTTGTTTTCTGTGATCCATTCACACCGGTGATCCCTTTTGTAGTTTCCTGTCCGGAAGAACAGGTCAGTGTTGGCACACTTTTGACGACCCCATCGCTCACCCAGAAGATGATTCTGGATTCCTGCATCCCTATAAAAGAAAACGGATATATCAGTCTGTTGGGGTATCGACTGGGAGACAGCCTGATGGCATATCCACAGATTACGAGGGATCGGGCTGTGGATTTTCTGGTATGTCTGCGATACCTGGCAGATTTTATTATTATGGATTGTTCCGCTGTGTTTGAGGCGGATGTACTGTCGATGCTTGCTATGGAATTATCGGACCAGATCATTAAGATTGGAACTTCCAATCTACGGGGAATATCCTACTTTGAATCGCGGAGTAGCTTGTTATCGGATCGAAGATTTCAGCCGGAAAAGCAAAGAATGTATTTAGGCAATCTAAAGACCGGCCAGGAGTGGGAGGCGGTATCTGTTCAATATGGCGGAGTGGATGGGATACTGCCGCATCTCATGGCACTGGAACAGCAATACGATGAGCAGGCCCTTTTCGAGTCGCTGGCAGGTAAGGAGGCAGCGGCTTACCTGGCGGCAATAAGGAAATTAGCGGATCAGATCGATGAAGCCGATCAGGTGGGACAGGAAGAAGGAAACAGCAGAAGGTCTCAGACGGCGGCAGAGAAAAAAGAAAAGATTCGCCCCACAAAGCCGGAGAAAGAAAAAGTGAAATCAAAGCCGAAAGAGCAGACGAAGCCAGTCAAAGAAAAAGCCGGGGGATTGGGGAGATTTTCCCTGATGTTTCGGAAAAGCAAGGGTGAATTTTAAAGGAGAGCAAAGAGATGCAGGAGATTGTCAATATCCGGGACACCATGAAAGCGCTGGAACCGGAGGCTATTAAGAAACCATTTGCGGAAGTGCTGCATGAAGTTCAGGAATATATATCGAGTACCTATGCGTCGGTGTTAAAGGACAACCCGGACGATAACCGGGAATTGATTCAGTCCTATATCGAAAAATACATCGAGCAGAAACGCGTGTGTGTGGAAGATATAGACCGCAGCGAATTGTGCGAACTCCTTTACGGAGAAATGACTGGTTTTTCATTCCTGACAAAATACTTAAATCGGGATGATGTGGAGGAAATCAATATTAATCAGTGGAAAGATGTGAAAATAACGTATTCCAGCGGGGAAATCTTACCGGCAAAAGAACAGTTTAACAGCCCTGGCCATGCTGTCGATGTAATTCGAAGGCTGCTGCATAAATCCGGTATGATTTTTGATAACGCCCAGACCATTGTGGTGGGCCACTTAAATAATAAAGTCCGGATTACGGTAATGGGAGACGGTGTCATCGACCAGGATAAGGGACTGGCAGCTTCGATTCGTATTGTCAACCCGAGAAAACTGACGATGAAACAGTTCGTTGAGTACGGGACAGCCACAGAAGAGATGCTGGAGCTTCTTTCCCAATGCTACAGCCATGGTGTTTCCATGTGTATCACCGGTGCCACTTCGTCAGGGAAAACCACACTTATGAGTTGGATTCTGTCTCAGGTCCCCTATCACAAACGAATTGTAACCATTGAACAGGGCTGCCGCGAATTTGATCTTACGGTAAGTGATGAATCTGGAAATGTCTTAAACAATGTGGTCCATCTGGTAACGCGGACCTCGGACGATCCGAGACAAAACATTGACTTAATCAAATTGTTGGAGACCACACTGACGATCAATCCGGACTGCATAGCAGTGGCGGAAATGAAAGGCGGTGAGAGTATGCAGGCCATTAACGCGGCCAATACAGGTCATTCCGTGATTACCACAATCCATGCCAATTCCTGTGAAGATACCTATTATCGAATGGTGACGCTCTGCAAACAGGAACAGCCGGGAATGGATGATGATACACTGCAGAGTCTTGCTACGAAGGCATTTCCTATTGTAGCGTTTGCAAAGCGGTTGGAAGATAACTCCAGACGCATGATGGAGATTACGGAGTGTGAGACACTGCCAAATGGGACAAGGCGTATGCGTACTCTGTACCGATTTCATATCGCAGATAGTCTGGTTGTGGATGGAAAAACGAAAATTATCGGGCAGTATGAGAACGTGGAAAATTTGTCGGAAGGATTGCAGAAACGGCTGCGGGAAAACGGACTTTCGCAAAAATTTCTGGATCGGATGTTGGAAGGGGAGAAGAAGGTATGACAGTAATCATTACTATAGCAGCTTTTTTATGCATTGGCGGCAGTTTTCTAGTGATTGGATTATCACCGTTTGAATTTCTGGAAGGACTGACTAAATGGATTAAGCCAAAAGACAACAGCTTGAAGCGTCGGATCCGGGAAAGCCGGAATCAAAAGCCACCCAAAGGAGTGAAGAGGCTGGTTCTGGAAGTTCAGGCGATTCTACGTATTACGGGACGACAGGAGAAGTTCTCCATGATATGCGTCCTGTCTATGATGCTGTTTGTGGCTGGGGTATTGCTGGCCCTGTCCATGAAAAATATTTTTATGGTTCCAGTCCTGGCGGCGGGGTTTCCCTTGCTGCCTTTTTATTACGTTCTATTTACCGCATCCAAACAGAAGAAACAGATAAACGGAGAACTGGAAACAGCGCTTTCCATGATTACATCGAGTTATATGAGAAATAAAAATACGTTTTTAAGGGCAGTAGAAGAAAATCTCCCCTATCTTAATCCGCCTGTGTCAGAGGTTTTTCGTGACTTTCTCATGGAATCAAAGCTCATTCATTCCAATTTAAAGGAGGCGCTGGAAAAGCTGAAACTTGCCATAGACAGCGACGTGTTTCAGGAATGGGTGGAGGCGGTGATCGCCTGCCAGGATGACCATAATCTAAAATCCACGTTAGTTCCTATTGTAGGGAAGCTGTCGGACATGCGTGTTGTATCGGCAGAACTTGATTTACTGATTTATGAGCCTGTGAAGGAATACATCACTATGGTGATTCTGGTTTTGGGAAGCATTCCGCTTTTATATTTTCTAAACCAGGAGTGGTATAAAACTCTGATGTTTACAGCCTTTGGAAAAATGCTTCTGGCAATTAGTGGGGGCGTGATCTTTTTCTCCCTTGCCGCTGTTGTAAAGCATACAAAGCCCATCGAGTATAAGCGTTAACAGGAGGTTTCTATGCATTATTATATTTTACTATTATTTGCCTTGAGTTTTTCTATGGGAATTTATTTGATTCTGGCGCATTTATTGAAAATTTCTACCTTTCGAGCCAGGAGAGCCATTTTATCTGTGGGAAGACAAAAGAAAAAGGCGAAAAATTCGGATGCAGCTATCATGGAACTGGCTGTGAAGCTGTCTCCTTTTGTGCCTATGGATGCTTATAAAAGACGAAAACTTGTTATGGTTCTGCATTCGGCAGGGATTAAGGAGACGCCGGAAGTATATCTGGCACAGGCATACGTTAAGTCCGGACTGGTATTTTTTGGAGCGTTGCCGTGTCTGGCCGTGATACCGATACTTGCACCAGCGTTTTTGATTATGGGGATTGGCGTTCTCTTTTCAGAAACCGGCAAAGCAGAAAAGACTGTGAGAGACAGCCGTGAGGCCATCGAATATGAATTGCCAAGGTTTGTGGCTACAATCACACAGGAACTGCTTGCCAGCCGTGATGTGCTATCAATGCTGGAGACATATCAGAAACATGCAGGTCCTGCCCTGAAAAGAGAACTGTCTGTTACAACTGCGGACATGCGGACCGGAAGTTATGAGGCAGCGCTTACCAGAATGGAATCCAGGGTGTCAAGCGCTATGGTTTCCGATGTGGTTCGGGGGCTGATTGGAGTAATACGAGGTGACGACGGTGTGGCTTATTTCCAAATGATGGGCCACGATATGAAACAACTGGAAATCCAGCGCTTAAAGAAGCTGGCGTTGGAACGGCCGCCTAAAATTCGGAGATATTCTTTCCTGCTGTTGGCTTGTATGCTGATGATCTATATGGGCGTTATGGCGTATCAGATTTTAGGAACCATGTCTGGTATGTTTTAGAGGAGGAAATATGAGGAATGTTTTGAGAGAGAAAAGAGGAGAGGGGTACATTGATATCGCCGTTGGAATTCTCTGCCTGATGCTGGTTATAGCTTTGGCGGTGAGTCTGTTTCCTGTTTTTATGGTGAAACAGCAATTGAACCGGTTTGCTGATGAGATTGTCCGGCAGGCGGAGATCGTGGGAAGTACCAGCGTGAATCGTAGGATCGAGGAGTTACGGGAGGAAACAGGACTAGACCCGGAGATATCCTGGGATTGTGACTACTTTGAGGGGAGTAAAGTCCAGCTTAATGGTGATATTGCGGTAACGTTGACCTGCCGGATCAATCTGGGTTTTTTCCAATTTGGATCCTTTCCGGTTGAAATCAGGGCCAGAGCAAGCGGGAAGAGCGAAGTTTATTACAAGTAATGGAGGAAAAATGCGAGAGATTAAGAAACTTGTTAAGGATAAAAATGGAAATACTACGCCTCTCACAATAGCACTGATTCTGGCGCTGCTGTTCACCTTATGCGCTTTGTCAGAGTTTTTCCGCCTCTCTGTGATTGCAAACGGTGTGAGAAATGCTCTGCAGAGTGCAGTTATATCCGTTGCCACAACGAATTATGACGAAGTGTATAATGGATTGCGCGAGGGATATAGCGGCGGTTACTGGTTATCGGGAGATCAGTGGGAGGAGAATTTAGATTATGGCGACATCTATGAACAGCTGGATGAACTGCTGGATACAGAAAGTGATGGAAAATACCATGTCAAAGAAATGCAAAATGGATATGAGTACCGTTTGTCCAATCTGTCCGTGGATATCAAAAATGTCCGTTTACGTCCGGGAAGCGCTGTAAATAACCTGGAAGTGACTGCAAAATTAAGGCTGGAAATCCCGATATCTTTTGGCGGAGAATCGTTTCCGCCAGTTCAAATGCAGATAAAAGTGAAATCTGCTTATATGCCCAAATTTGAATGAGCAAGACAGGTGTAAGGAAATGGTAATAATTTATTTCTGGACACAGCGTCTGATCTCCTGTATGATAAAAATGGATAAAACAGGAAGAGACGGCGCTGCATCCGAAACAACAAACAGGAGGTGCAGACCATCATGAAAGAAATGATGAATCGAAGAAAATTAATTACTGCCGGATTGGCAGTTCTTGTTGTGTGTCTGATTATCGCAGTATACAATTTATCCAGGCCAGATGTTAGGATAGAGGAGACAATGGCTTTGGAAGAAACAACAGAACTTGTTATGGAATCGGTAACAGTACCGGAGATAACGGTGGCGGAGACGGCTATAGAGGCTGAAACGGAAGAGTCAACAGAGGAGACGGAAGTACAGACGACGAAAGCTGACATGGAGAAACGTGAAAGTCCAGTTGAAATGGAGACGCATCCAGTAACGATGACAACTGAGGCCGTTAAAGAGACCGAACCGAAGCTGCAGGTTCCAGAGGAAGCGACACCGCCAGCCAGGGAGCGAGAGCCACAGGAAGTGGAACCGGACCATGAGGAGGGCGATCAGCCAACTGCCAAACCAGAAGAACCGCAGGGCGGCTCGACAAACGACCAGGGGCAGGTGTATGTTCCTGGGTTTGGTTATGTGGAGACAGGAGGCGGAGTAACGGAGATACCAGCTCATTCTGATGGAGATTGGAATAAACAGGTTGGAACGATGCAGTAGATGAATACGCTAGAAAGAGAGAGATGCCAAGTTGGTGTCTCTTTTTTCGTTTAAGAAGGGAGTCATATGAAATTAAAGCATAGGCTGTTATCAATTATTCTTTGTATATGCTTGTGGTTGGTTCCGTCTGCAAAGGCATTTGCGATACAGGGGGATGGAAATATAGATGGAGGAGGCGGCCATGTCAATCAGGGAGTAGCAGGATATGAATGGCCAACTGGTTATGAAGGAATTCGTATTACGATAGTAGATGCAGGAACCGGCCAACAGGTGACGTCACCGATTGATTTTACCAACAGTAATGTGGCGGCTGTATCAAGCGATATTTTTAATTTTGGAAAAGTGAGCAAACTTCAATATCGAAATGGCGCAGCACTGAATATACAAACACAATACGAGTATTTTCATCCGGATACCCCTATCCCCAAAATCATCACAACCAATAGCGGAAAAGCAGACATGAATGCGATTAAAACTTATTTTTGTTCCGAAGGGGCTGCGTCCATGGTGGCTTCTTATACAGGGATTGAGCTAAATGATTTGATTTCCGGCAAGTATAAAGTGATTTTAGAGCCTGTAATCTATCTTTGGTACAATCACTTATTTTTTGCTATGACAGTTACGGAAGCCGGGCTTTATAACCGTACAACTAATGGAGACTTAGGAAGTCATTTTCCCACGGTTGTAATGAAAAATTTTGCCTTATCCATGTTTTTAGAGCGTGATGATTTAGGCTTTAAGGCTTATACCGGCCCAAAAGGAAGCGCCAGAACAACCAACGAGATGATCTTGATTTTGGGAATCGGAATAGTAAGTTATGCGGCACAGCCGGAAGAAGATCCTCCTGTAACAGAAATGGAATACGATCAGGAATATCGAGTCGACACGGATGTGATTACGGCAGTAAGCCTGTATTCTGACCGGGAAATCAATAACAGAAGCAAGGCCACTGTTACTTTTCGCATTAAGGGGAGAAGGTGTCAGATGACCGATATTGTAATGCCAGAAGGCGGCAGTCAGCTGGTGTGGGTAAAATGGCATACTCCTTCAACACCTCAGGATATCAAGATTACGATATCATCCAATAAAGGAACTTTGAGCACGACTCAAATGACGGTACGTGTTGTAGATTTGAATGAAAATCCACCGCCGGATCCCCAGGCCAACGATCGAAACGACAGCTACCGCCTTCCAAACGTGCCAAATAAACGAGATGTGACAGAGCTGACCTGGGGAGAGTGGGATTGCTGGTGGCAGGAACATTGGGTATATCACGACGGGAGCGAAGATGAGTCCGGGTATTATTGTGATCATGGCTGGTATGAATTTGACTGGATTCCATACTTTGCCAGTATATCCGCTTCCATGTCAATCAAGCCCGACGAGAGGAATCCAACAGCGGAAGGCTGCGTTATGAAATCCGGGTACGGGATTAATGTGAAGGCAACTGCCAGAGTGAGTTCTGATGCCTCATCTGCAGCAATAACCGGAGCTCAAAACGTTGTAACCTATTTCCCTGAATTTGCCTATCAGACGTATTGGAGACTGTTAGAACGAATGGCAGGAGGATATGCATCCAGTTTTGAATTACAAAAGAATCCATACAGTACCTATCAGCGAAGATCTCATTTTTCGCCGGTATGGTTTCCGGATGGACCGTATGAAGTATATGGAGAAGTTCTGGATGCATGGACCCCGGCGGGAATGCTGAAAATCCACTTAACCGATGATCTGACCGTTCGGGGCAACTTGTTTTTTGACTGGCATATTCGTCCTGCCAACTAACCGAGGAGGATACTATTTTGCAGACTATGATCATACCGATGGTTACACTGACCGTCACTCTTATGGGTGGCGGTATTCTTTTGTACTTCTTACGAGCAGATAAAAAACGGCAGCCGGCTTCCGGAGAACAAGCTGCCATGCAAACGGCTCAGGAGTTTATGAACGTGAAGGATATCCGGGATAAATTTCTTTATTCGAGGGATGGCTATGTTTTTCTTTATTTGAGAATTCACGCCATCAGCATTGATTTATACAGTACCTCAGAGAAAAATACTTTGATCAGGACTTTAACAGCAGAACTATCAGATATTCAGAGACCTTTTAAATTTCTGGCGGTATCCAGACCAGTGGATATCTCACCAGTCATCCAGGAAATGACTGAATTGCTTCCAGAGGCAGGGGAGAAGCAGAAAGAACTGTTAAAGCAGGAAATTGTGCAGATGAGTGGATATGCCTTATCCGGAGATATTGTGGAACGCCAGTTTTATCTTATGATCTGGGAAAAGCAGGCTGAGGGCTGTGAGGCGGATTTACAGAAAACGGCGGCTCTGCTCTGTGAAAAATTCAGTGCTGGTGGTGTACTGTGTGATATTTTGCAGGAAAAAGAGATTGTCCGGCTGCTGAATCTGGTCCATAATCCGGCGTATTCTCATTTAGAAGAACCAGACTACGAAGCAACGATTCCATTGCTGAAGGAGGGCATTGTATGAAAAAACGAGATATGGAAGTGATAAGGGAGAATCCAGCCCTGCTAAATACCATTACGCCGGTTGGCCTGGAATTTCAAAAAAATCAACTTTCCATAGGAGAAAATGTGGGGAAAATCTACGGGATTATCCGTTATCCCCAGACGGTGGAATCTGAGTGGCTGTCCAAGATTACTAATATTCCCAGTACAATCGTGTCCATTGGATTCAATCCCGTCGATAATGCGGAATTAATCAATAGTATCTCACGCAGTGTTGTGCAGCAGAGAGGGATTGCGGAGGCGGCGAAAGATCCACTTTCCCGCCAAAGAGCGGAAAAAGCTGCGGAAGACGGGGAGACTGTAATCGCACAGATCGACCGGGAAGGTGAGACCGTGGGGCTTATGAGTGTGTCGGTTATGCCGGTTTCCAGTGACGAGAAGATCTTCAAAAGAATCTGCCGGAGGGCAGAGAGCAGTATCAGCGTTATGAAATGCAAGATGCGGGTGATTCCAAACCTTCAGAAAGAGTGTTTCATGCATTTAAGTCCAACGTACCCCAATCATAGTAAGATCGAAACAATTTTGCAGAAAGTAGTGCCGATTTCGACCTTTGTGGGTGGATTTCCTTTTGCAAGCAGCGGATTTAACGATGGAAGCGGCTACTATTTTGCAAAAGATACCAGCGGCGGTCTGATTATTGTGGATCCATGGAAACGGGGAGGCGACAGGACTAACAGCAATTTCTGTGTCATGGGAAATTCAGGGGTTGGTAAATCTACCGCGGTGAAGCATATCCTGCTGTCTGAATATATGAGAGGTACAAAAATTATTGTCATCGATCCGGAAAGTGAGTACAAGGAAATGTGTCAGAAACTCTCCGGAGACTGGATCAGCGCTACAGGCGGTTTTAAGGGGAGGTTAAACCCATTGCAGGTACTGCCGTCTCCCAGAGATGATGAAGAGGAACCTGAAGAGAACCGGCTGTACCGTGATGAAGGCTACGGAATTAATGATCTCGCCATGCACTTGAAAAATCTCGATATCTGGTTTGGCCTCTATCTTCCGTCCCTGTCGGATATGCAGAAAGCTACTCTGAAACGCTGTCTGGTAGAACTGTATGCGCAGTTTCGGATTGATTGGGATACGGATATTTTAGAGTTGGAAGCAAAGGATTTTCCTGTTTTTACAGACCTTTATCTGCTGCTGAAGAGCCGAGCTGAAGAACAACCGGGTGAAATTGTATATAAGGAACTGCTTAACCTTCTCTACGATCTGGTATACGGAGCTGACAGTTTTATCTGGAATGGGCACAGCACAGTGGCAAGCAGCGCCCGTTTCCTAGTACTGGATACCCATGCGCTTCAGGAGACGGGAGAAAATGTGCAGCGCGCCCAGTATTTCCTGATTATGCTGTATAACTGGCGGTTGATGAGCTGGGATAGGAGTGAACGGATTTTAATGGCAGGGGATGAGGCTTATTTGATGATCGACCAGAAAGTTCCACAGGCTATGGTATATTTGCGCAATATGATGAAACGTGCAAGGAAGTATGAGGCGGCGGTGGCGATTATTTCTCACAGTGTCCGTGACTTTCTAAGCGAATCAATCCGGCAGTACGGACAGGCCCTTTTGGATGTGCCCTGCTATAAAATCCTGATGGGAACGGATGGGCCGAACTTAAAAGAAACCAGACAGCTCTATGATCTTACGGAGGCCGAACAAGAATTGCTGCTGGCGAGACGGAGAGGACATGCCCTTTTTATTGTCGGAGCAAAGCGGCTTCACATTCAGTTTGATATTCCGGAATACAAGTTTCAATATATGGGAAAGGCGGGTGGCCGCTGATGATTTCACCGGTTGTGATTAAGACAGCCGTGGGCATAGCCGCGCGAGCTGCATCAGATGAAAAGGCCAGAAACCGGATGATTGTCTTAATTGTGACTCCGGTGGCTTTCCTGCTTTTCGTTATTTCATTCTCTCTTTACCTGATTACGAATCCATTGTCGGTATTAAAAGTGTTTCTGGATGCAGAGGAGCTGGAGCTGGTGGAAGAGTTTCAAATTGATCACGGCTATCACCAGAATCTCGGTATTTATGAAAACGACTATCTTCAGGGGAACGGCCAGACTTACGAGGGAGTGGTATTTGGAGATGCTGGAGAAACGGAAGTTGTATATTACAGTCAGTTGGATAAACGATGGGCAGGGGCGTCCTATGGAGACAGTACGATAGGACGCAGTGGCTGCGGGCCTACGAGTATGAGTATTGTGATTTCTACACTGACCGGACAAGCAGTAGATCCGCCGCATATGGCGGGGTGGTCCTATCAGAATGGCTACTATTGCTCAGGAAGCGGTTCTTACCATAGCCTGATACCGGGAGCGGCCGAATCGTATGGTTTGACTGCAAAAGGTAATTTAACGGCTCAGGAGATTGTGGATGCTCTGAAAAATAGGGAATTGGTAGTGGCGATTATGGCAAAGGGGCATTTCACGAAAAACGGACACTTTATTGTCCTGCGAGGAGTTACGCGAGAAGGAAAGATTTTGGTAGCGGATCCGGCCAGTATAGAACGCAGCAATCAGGAGTGGGATTTATCTCTGATTATGAATGAAGCCAGAAAGGGAGCTGGGGCTGGCGGGCCATTCTGGGCAATTGGAAAGAAAGGAGCATAATTTTGATTTTATATATGACAACGCAGGATCACACAGATCTGCTTGATTTTTATATTGAAAGGGAAGGAACGCTGCCGGTCAAGAAGATGACCGGCAGTTTTATCCTGAAGCAGTTTGTTATTTATGATATGCGGAATTTTTCTCATTGTACTGAGTTGATATTGGATCGAGGGGCGTTCAGAGACAGTGACGATGCATTTGTGCAAGCGATAGAAGAGTTCTTGACGATGTACCAGGCCAGAGTGACTGTAATTGCTGAGGGATTGGGGCAGGAAGAGGCGTTGTTTATAAAACTTCTGGAGGCAGGGATTGGGAATATTGTTACCGAAAGAGCGATTGAAAGACAGCAGGAAGAAATTGAGGAGTGTCTTAGCAGTCAGGGACTTCGAAAATATCGGATCAGGGAGAAACAAGAGATATACCATGAGGGGGAGCGCTATAATTTTTCATGCAGTCGGATCCAGATCGCGGTGGTGGGATCACAGGGAAGGATTGGCACGACTACGGTAGCACTGGGGCTTGCAAATTGGCTGACGGAGGTAGGCGGCCGTTCCTGCTATGTGGAGGCAAATGAATCGGGGCATATGGAATGTTTAGCGATAGATTATGAAATGGTGCCGAAAGATGAGGGATTTGTTATGGATAAGGTGGGATATTATAGGCAGCAGTCTACGCAGGAGTATTCGTTTGTCGTAACTGATTTTGGCATTGGAGAGCCAAAAACAATGCCAGATATCTTATTATTGGTATGTGGGACAAAGCCTTATGAGCTCCCTCATACTTTGAAGCTGTTGGAACAGTATGAGGATCAGTGCGCCACTATTCTTTTTTCATTTGTAGTCCAGGAGCATCGACGAGCTTATGAAGACTCGTTTTCTACAGATAAGCATCGGGTGCTGTTTATGGAATATCAGCCAGATTGTTTTGATGGAGTGATAAATGGAAGTATATTTAAGACGATTATAAAACCTTATATAACGGGAAAATAGATGTGAACAGCGAGGAGGAGATTTGATGAATCAGTATGAAATGAAACAGATTGCTTATAAATCCACGTTAAAGAGCCGGGCTTTGCAAGTACTTGTGTACCTAATTGATCGTTCGAATAAAGAAGGAACTTGTTATCCGGCAATTTCTACCATGAGCCAGGAATTACATATTAGTGTGTCTACGGTTAAGAGGGCATTAAAGGAATTAACGGTTAGTGGTTTTGTTAAAAAAGAGAGTCGTTTTCGCGAGAAAAATAATGGGCAGACATCAAATCTCTATATACTTTGTTTTGCGGGAATAAGTAAATCAAAAGAATTAAATGAGGAAACAAAGAAAAAGGTGCATATAAGAAAAGAGAATAGAAATAAACCACATACTATGGAAGATGCATTAACATCTATTTCAATATTTAGAAGATGGCCTGGCTATTGTAACATTAAGATTATTAGTTTTATTGCATTATATTATATTTCTTATTGGCCTGGGGAGGGGGCCAATTTGATACCACCATGAATAAACAGTTGAAGTTTATATAAAAGCGGAAAAGATATTATTTATACAAATGTAAAGTACAGTTTACAAGGGACTACACAGGGTAGGTATCTGACGGGAGGGGTTCCACCCATCAGATTTTCCATGTGATGTTCAAGCTGTCGCTTGTAGCGGCAACGGTGGTAATCATCAAATCCACCACCCGCCGCTTGTCGTCAAAGGATACATTGTCCCATGTGTCGAGGTAGCCGGAAATCTGATTGACCTGTTCCGGGCTGATGGCTTCCACCGTCAACTCGGCTATCTGCTTCACAAGTTCCTGTTTGCGCCCGTCCAGTTCCGCTATCTTCACATTCACATAGGAGAGCAGAACATTGTTTGCACCCGTCAGACTGTCCACCAGCTTTTCAATCTCGCTGTCCACATGGAGAAGTTCCACTTGCAGGGCGGCAATTTTAGGGTTTGCCTTTGCCGCTTTCTTTCTGCCTGTCAGCGTCTTGTAGCTTGCCAGTTTCTTTATCATCTGCTGATAAACAACCGCTTCCAGTTCCGAAGTAATGATTTTCCCGCACCCCGGACAACTCTTGTTATCCAGCCGTTTCGTACAGCGAAGGTATTGCTTGCCGGAGGGATTGAAGATACTCATAAGGGCATACCCGCAGTTCCCGCACTTGATTTTTCCCGCCAGCCATGTATGGGTAGCTTTTCGGGCAGACTGGATTTTCATGTTGTTCATCAGCTTCTTGCGGCAGGTCAGCCAGATGTCGGAGGGAACAATGCCCTCATGGGGAGCCAGTACCAGCATTTGGTCTTTCAAGTCGTTCTTTTTGCTGGGCTTCACATCTCGCCCTTGATACAGATAGCAGCCGTTCATGCCAGTAAAATCGGCAGCGTCATTGACAATGACCGTCCCTTGACTTTTGAAAAATTCGTACACATCAAGGTCTGCCTGCACATAGACAGGATTGCGTAACATCTGCGCCAGCGTGGGGCGTATCAGCTCTTTGCCGTTGAATAAAATCCCCTGTTCGGCAAAGTACCGGGTAATGTCCCCGTAGGAGGTTGTGGGCTGAGCATACATCTCAAACATCAGCCGGATATTTGCCGCTTCGTCTGGATTTACCACCAGCTTTTTTGTATTGATACCATCCATTTTGATAGGCTCGGTGTGGAAGCCGTAAGGAGCCTTGCCGCCCATTTTGAAGCCCCGCTGACTGCGGGAATAGTATGCGTCCGTTACCCGCTTCTGTATCGTTTCCCGTTCCAACTGGGCGAACACAATACAGATATTCAACATAGCCCGCCCCATCGGGGTGGAGGTATCAAACTTTTCCGTAGAGGACACAAACTCCACATTGTACTGCTGGAACAGCTCCATCATGTTGGCAAAGTCCAGAATGGAACGGCTGATACGGTCGAGTTTGTAAACCACGACTTTTGCAATCAAGCCCCGCTTGATGTCCCGCACCAGTTCTTGAAACTTCGGACGGTCTGTGTTCTTGCCGCTGTACCCCTTGTCTGTGTATTCCTTGCAGTTACCGCCTTTCAACTCGTATTTGCAAAATTCAATCTGGCTTTCAATGGAAATGCTGTCCTTTTTGTCTACCGATTGCCTTGCATAGATTGCGTCTATTCGATTATTCATATTGTCGCTCCTTTTCTTAAAAAAGAAACGGAGCTGCTGACACCTTTATTATACCGTCAGCAGCCCCGCAAATCAACGATGGCTTTGGAAAACCTTATGCCCCGGCTTCCTCACTCTGCCGTTTGTCGGCATACTTGCGGAACACCTCATAAAGTTGCTGTTCCAGTTCCCGGCGTTTTGCCGCTTCCTGCTCCGGCGTGAACACCGGGGAGAGGTTTTCCAGCGTGATTTCCCTGCCTTGAAAAGTCACGACTTCCGTTTCCTTTTTGTATCTGATAGTGGTACTTATAAAATCACCTTTCCTTTCCATGCTGCCGCTGCTGCCGTTTCAGTTCCGCCAGTATATCCGGCGGGATACGGTCAACCAGCCGCTGTAAATTGTCCAGTTCGCTTTTCAGCTTTGCCCGTTCCATCGCATCTTTCATCTTGCCTTTTTCACTGGCTTTTGCCCTTGCTTCCAGCTTTTCATTTTCCGCTAACAGGTCATTGATTGTGACCTTGTATTTTTTCAACTGCCCGGAGAAATTCCCCATCTGTGGGAACCACTTTTTCAGCATGGAGAGGGCTTCCTCTTTTTTCTTTCCGGCATTCAGCGGGTTAATGCCGTCCAGCGTGGCTTCAATGGCTCTTGCCTGTTTGGATAGATTGACCGCCTGCTTGAACAGACGGGTGGGGATATGCTTCCTGCCTGTCTTGCTGGCACTTTCCCCACGCTCCAAGTCGGGATATTTCTCCACCATATAGGCGTGAAAATCGTCCTGCCATTTTGAGAGATTGGCTCTGTTGCCGATAATCTCCTTAGCGCACAGGCGGTTGTCCTCTGTCAGAGGGACAAAGACCAAATGCAGGTGGGGTGTTTTCTCGTCCATGTGTACCACTGCCGATACGATATTTTCCCGGCCTACCCGCCCGATTAAGAAATCAGCCGCCCTATGGAAAAATTCCTGTATCTCCTTTGGGGGCTTCTTCTTGAAAAACTCCGGGCTGGCGGTAATCAGCGTATCCACAAACCGGGTACTATCCTTACGGGTGCGGCAGCCAGCTTGTTCAATACGGTTCTGTATAAAGTGGTAGTACCTGCTCTCCGGCTTAACAATGTGGAAGTTGTATTTGCTCCGGCTGGTGTCAATGTCGGGATTGCTGGCGTACTGTTCCTTTTGCCGTTCGTGATGGGCTTCCAGCGGCCTTGCCGGGTTGCCCTTGTGTTTCTCAAACCGCAAGATTGCGTGTTGTGCCATTCTGCTCCTTTCCTCGTTCCATTCTTTTCCAGCGGGTTTTCCACAGGGAAAATCCCGCCGAAACTATCTCTGATAGGATTGGAATGGAATAGATATAAATAAAATCGTTTTAATCTCTGTATTTCTATATACCGTCCGGTTTTCGTACTTCAAGAGGATTGATTATCGTACTCTATGAGTGCGGTTTTCAGTCCTCCGGCGTTCCATAACCGGATTTCTTGAAGTCGGTGTTTGAAACCGCTTCATAGGATTTTGGATAAATGCGGTTGGGTTTTCCACAGCCCTGCTTCTGGATTTCCACCAGTCCGGCATATTGTAGCTCCCGCAGGGTATTGACCGCTTTCTGCCGCCCGCAGTGGAGCAGCTCCACTACCTCGTTAATGGGATAGTAGAGGTAAATCCGCCCGTATTCATCTGCCCAGCCGTTTTTTCGGGATAGGTCTGTCCGGCGCAGGATAAAGGCGTACAGAACCTTTGCTTCGTTGGACAGGGGTGTGAATGTGGGGGCTTCAAAAAGGAAATTGGGAAGCCGGGTAAAGCTGACCGCCTTTTCCGGCTGATGGATATAAATGGTGTTTGCCATATCGTGTTTTGTGGACGGTTAGAAGCCTGTTTCCGGGGGCAGACGGTAGTTTCTATTGCCTGCCCCTGTTCTGTGCTTGCAAAGCCTTGAAAATCAAGGACTTTTCAGCCCCTAACTGTCCACAGTAGACCTCCTTTTCCGTTCACTTTCTGTTTTCTGCCGCCTGTGAACTCTGGCGGCGCAGTCGGGGCAGTACTTTGCCCGGTTGGATTTAGGGACGAACACACCGCCGCAGACCGCACAGCGTTTCAAGTCCTTATCCCGGAAAATCTCCGCTTCCAGCGTCTTGTCCAGCGGCAAAACCGCCCAGCGGAACCACTTACAGCAGACCGAGAAAGAAACCGTCTGCGGACAGGTGCAGGTGTCCCCATCGTCAAGGAACATACAGTTCCCGTCCTCATAACAGCAGCACTCCCGGCGGATCAGGGCGTTTGCCTGTTTCCGCTGCGCTGGGGTCATGCGGTAAAGGGAACCGTCCGGCCTGCGTTCCAGCGGTGGCAAGTCTTTATAGGGGTTATCTCTCATGCGTTCCCTCCATTTTTCGCTTTTGCCGTTCGCCCCGAAAAGGCTTCCTGCCCCATTCCTGCGGCGTGTTCCGGCGTTGGCACGCTCCCCGCAGCTTCTGGACACTTGTCCCGAAGTGACCTCTGGACAAAGTGTCCAGAAGTCCGTCTCCTTGCGGTGCTTCCCCGGCCGGGGTATTTCTTTTCGGACGGTCATTCGGTTTTCAAGGTGCTGTCCATCGATGAACTACCCTAAGTCTACACCTAAATGACCGTTCGTCCCGTATATCCAAGAGGTAGGAAATCCGCCAAAAAAACTGCCTATTTCCACGCTCTCGGAATTGTGGTAGAATGAAAAAGAGAAATGTAGCAGGAGGTGGAAATGAAATGTATAACCTAAATTGGTCAAGAAGTGACCTCACCCGGCAAAAGCTGGGGACGTTCTGTGAATACTACGCAAAAATGTCATTAGCCTCTTATGGAGTGAGCATTTATACTTCCGAGGTTGATGACCATGGAATAGATTTTATTGCAGAAAGCAAGAGAGGATTTTTGAAGTTTCAAGTTAAAGCCATTCGCAAAGGAACAGGCTATGTTTTTATGCGGGAGGAATATTTTGATATTTCAGACCAATCACTTTACTTGTTCTTGCTTTTGCTAAATGATGGCGAACACCCCATAGAATATTTAATTCCTGCGACCACATGGGATAACGACAGTAGTAATACTTTTGTTTACCATTCATACGAGGGTAAAAAGTCGAAACCAGAATATGGCCTAAATATTTCTGCCAAGAACATTCCGCAGCTCGAAAGATTTAAGTTAGAAAATATGATAACGGCAATATAATGAGGAACAAAATATGGCTTTAACCATTCAAGAGCGCCTAAAAGACCTGCGTGTAGAGCGTGGGCTGACGCTGGAACAGCTTGCGGAGCAGACCCACCTCTCCAAGTCTGCGCTGGGCAGTTATGAAGCGGAGGATTTTAAGGACATCAGCCACTATGCCCTTATCAAGCTGGCGAAGTTTTACAGCGTGACCGCCGATTACCTGCTGGGGCTGTCCGAAACAAAAAATCACCCAAACGCCGATCTTGCAGACCTGCGTGTGAGTGATGATATGATTGAACTGTTGAAAAGCGGGCTGGTGGATAATTTCCTCTTGTGTGAACTGGCGGTACACCCGGATTTCCCCCGGCTCATGGCTGACCTTGAAATCTATGTGAACGGAACGGCAGTCAAGCAGGTACAGAGCGCAAATGCCATTGTGGATATTATGAGCGCAACCATTATGAAGCAGCACAATCCCGGCTTGTCCGACCCGCAGCTAAGGCAGCTTATCGCCGCCCATATTGACGATGACAGCTTTTGCCGCTATGTAATACAGCAGGACATAAACGGCATAGCCCTTGACCTGCGGGAAGCCCATAAGGACGATTTTTTCAGCGTCCCGGAGGACAATCCTCTGGAAGATTTTTTGCAAGCCGCAGAAGCAGCGTCCACTCCGGGCAGCGACCCGGAACAGGCGGCGATGGCGTTTATCTGTAAACGGCTCAAGCTGAACTATGGGAAGCTGTCGGAGGAAGAAAGAAAGTGGCTGAAAAGGATTGCGCAGAAGTCGGACTTGCTGAAAAACCCAAAACCGCAGCGGGGGAGAAAGTAAAGGGATAAATCGGGATTTGGCAAAGGCGTGTATATGAAAAAGTAACTTCCAGTTTGCAAGAGAAAGGTATGGTGAGCGAATGAGAATATTATACGAACTTTCATGGTTATGGGAGACGCTGGTTATTGCGCTTGCGGTTGCGGCTGTTTGCGTGGTTTGCGCCATGCTAATCTGTAAGGCAGTAAAGAAGAACCTCAGCAAAAAAACGGCGGCAGTTATCGGCGCAGCAGCGTTTGCGGGCGCTGTTTTGGCAGTCATTGTGATTGCCCGGACTCCGATGCCGCTTTGATTAAACGGGATGCTTGATTGCCTGTGCATAAGTACAACTTCAAGTTTATCGGGGAAATAGCAAAGCCCTAAAACGGCTTCCCGCCCATTTCAATTTTGAGAGAAAAATCCGTCTGTTTTTTCGTGAGTGTGTCCACAAGTTCGGGACATTTTGTCCCGAAGTCCGGCGTGGGACGAGGAACGGGGGCTTTCATATACGCCCTGTCTGCTGATAAAACCAGTCCTGCGTTTGCGGCTCCACGCCACGCAATCACAGCCCTGCTTTCCTGCCGCTTCAAATGCCCTTGCCCTCTCCGGCGGCAACGGCATTTTCACGGCAACGCCGACAGAGCGTATAACACACTACACTTTGCGAGCAAAGTCGTGTGCCAAGGGGCAAGCCCCTTTGGAAACCCCTGACAACAAAACAGGCTGAATATCCCGCACTTTCCCGGTGCTTGATACTCAGCCTTTATTTGTTGTCAGCAGCCCCCGTTTCGTGGTCTGCGTGTAGTTCCTTGTAAACTGACCTAATCTGCCTGGTAATTAACTTTATTCCATACTAAATCAGACAAGTAAATTTGATTGCTAAGTATTTATGTGTCCTTACCTTCTTTACAGAAGAAAAGAAAATGTGTTATGATAGAATTATAAGTTTGTAACGTTATAAAACAGATGGGATGTGGATATCGTATGGCGACAATATTAGATGTAGCAAATCTGGCGGGTGTTTCCCAGGGGACAGTTTCAAATGTTCTGAACAGGAAGGGAAATGTTAGCAGTGAAAAAATAAAGGTAGTAGAAGAGGCTGCAAAGCAGTTGGGTTTTACTATCAACGAAAAAGCAAAGATGTTGAGGAAGGGGAGCAGCAATATTATAGCGGTTATTTTGCCTAATATTCAGTTCAGGCATTATCGCGATTTTTATACCAGTCTGAGGGCTTATGCGATCAAAAATGGCTATACTACAAATATTCTTATATCTAATGATAATCCGGAGGAGGAACTTCTTCTGATTCAGCAGGCAAAATCTGCAATGAGTGAAGGGATAGCGGTGTTTTCGTGTTTGGAAGGTTCTGAAAACAAGTATGGGCAGGCCGGTTTTACTAATGTCTGCTTTGTTGAGCGGAGGCCCCAGTTTACGGCTGATTATTATGGTTTCGACTACTCTGCAGCAGGTCGGGAGATGGCGGAATCTGCCGTGAGAAGAGGGTATCAGGATATTTTAGTATTTACTGGTTCCACACGTTTTTCGAATGAAAATGAGTTTGCAGAAGCATTTAAGCAGATGGTAAAGGTAGGGGGGGATTGCACGGTAACCCACATTTCCACGGATGCGGGAAGAATCTCCCATACGGTCTTGACTGCATTGATCGGGGAAAGGAAAGTTGATGCGGTTTTTACGACGAATATCGGCTTTGCGGATAAAATACGACAGATAAGGAACTCTTTTTCCGGAAAAGATGAGTTGCCCATACACACGCTTGCTCCGGTCTTCACACTGCCTGAAAAAGACTATAGCAAGTATGAATTGAACTATAGTTATCTCGGTAGAGAGGTGGCAGAGAATCTGATTAAATCCATAAAGGACAAACCGAAGCTGGAAAACCACATCATGGATAATGATGGACAGAGAAAGTGGCACCAGATAGAACTGAAAAAACCCGGGACGAAGTGTCTGAATGTATTGGCCCTGGAGAGTCCGGAAGCGCTTGCCATGAAAGGCCTTGCCAGACTTTACACAGAGAAGACGGGAACAGAGGTAAAGATAGCAGTATTCTCTTATGATGAAATATATGAGGCGTTTGTGAATTGTGAAGATTTCGGAATATTTGATGTTTTTCGAATTGATGTGACATGGCTGTCGTGGTTTGCTGATAAAATACTGCTTCCGATTGATGAGATTGATCCTGATATTTCTGAGATATTTCCGGAATATATACCGGCGCTTACGGACAAATATTCCAAAGTAAATGGAAGGGTCTATGCACTTCCCGTGACGCCCAGCGCCCAGTTGCTTTTTTACCGCAAGGATTTGTTTGAAAATGTGGCGATGAGGCGCCAGTATCAGGAGATGTATCGTGAAGAGTTGAAGGTTCCGGAAAGCTTTGAGGCATTTAATCGGATTGCAGGTTTTTTTACTAAAAAAATGAATGGCAATTCGCCGGTTCGGTATGGCACCAGTCTGACTCTTGGAAATACGGGGGTGGCAGCGACAGAATTCCTTACCAGATTTTTCAGCTACCAGAAAAATCTTTACCAGGAGAATGGACATATTGAGATCAACAATGAAATTGGAGTGCGCGCCCTGCATGATTTGATGAAGTCTATGAAGTGCATCGGTCCAGCCAATGTGCCGTGGTGGACGGATTCAGCAAAGGCTTTTTCCGATGGAGATGTGGCAATGTCCATTATGTTCAGCAATTATGCCTCCGAGATTCTGGGGTATCAGTCAAAAATCATTGATAAAGTGGGGTGTGCTTTTGTTCCAGGGAGGAATCCTTTGATAGGAGGAGGATCATTGGGGATTGCAAAGAAGAGTCGTCATCCGGAGGATGCTCTGGCGTTTATCAAATGGATGACCAGGGAACCGGTGGCCTCGGCGCTGGCGGCGCTTGGAAGCGTCTCTCCCTGTAATAAAACGTATGAGATATACGATATTGTTGATGTTTTTCCATGGCTCGAATTATCGAAAGATTGTTTCGCTATGTCAGAGACCCGGCGTCGGCCGCCGGATCAGATGAAACCATTTAATGAACGGAAATTTTTAAGCATTCTGGGGACTGCTGTAAAGAACGTGAGCGTCGGTGTAATGGAGCCGGGAGAGGCGCTGGATACTGCGCAGAAGGCTATAGAACGTGATTTATTAAATTAACATCATTTTAAAGTAAAACGGAAGACGTCGTATAGTTACATGCCTTCCGTTTTTTTGTTTTGCAGAAATATTAGATATCCAGTACCATTCCATCAAATGCGGCGATGAAACCGTTAGTACGGGCCAGGGAATCTGTATGTTCGTGAAGCGGATTAAAGGTATGGGCGAAATGAGTGATGACAAACCGGGTATTTTCATTGGCCATGCCTTCTTTTTGCATCCGTTCTTTTACCAGTATATTATCAGGGAGCCCCATGTGATTTGGAAAATGGTGTCCGACTTCTATACTGGTACAATCTAAGACGACCAGAGAAAAACGGTGACTACTCAGATGGCGCCATGTTTCTTCAGGAAAGAAGGTGCTGTCGTGAGCGTAGAGCAGTTCTCTGGAATCTTTTTCCACAATGTAAATAAAACAGTCCTCTTTTGCATCGTGCAGCGTGGACACAGGAGTAATCTTATAATCATCAATGAAAAACGGTACGCCTCCTGTCAATTCGCAGAACTTTACATGCGAGAGCAGTGCCGCATTGTCTCTATGCTCTTCTTTGAATTTTTTATGGACAGATGAATTTCCGTATATCGTGAAAGGATGCGGTTCAATGCAGAAAGGGGGGAGTAGATAGTGAAAATCTGTAGGAAAAAAATGGTCTGCATGAGAATGGGTTACAATAAGATGATGAATTTTGCTTAAATCAACGTGTGCTTGTGTACTGAGTGCATACGTGTCGGCAGAAAAGTCGATAAGAATTTTTTCGTCAATGCATGAGCTTGTGCGCCGGCGAAGATTTTTACCTCCCAGCTCTCTTGCTTCTGTGCAGTATTTACAGGTACAAAATAGAGATGGAAAAGCTTCAGATGCACCGGTTCCGTTTAATTGTAATTTCATAGTATCCTCCATTAAAAAAGAAATTTTATAACGTTATAATAGAACCGTTCCCATGTATTGTCAAGGAAAATTACGTAAGTAAAGATAAAATTTTGTAACACAAAAAAACTTAACAATTAAAAACTTAATATTTATAACGATTTAATTGACATAAATGCTTTAAAATAAAGAATGTCACAAATAATAATAAATAAAAGAAAGAAAAACTAACAAAAATAATAAAAAATATATTGACACGTTATAATAAAAGTGATATAACAAAATCGTAAGATATTTTAACGCAAAAACATATTGAGGAGGATGAAGATGAAGGTATTAAAAAAACTCACTACAGCAGCGGTTCTGGCAGCTGTCTGTACATCGACCCTGGCAGGCTGTGGAAGTTCGTCAACTGTTAATGGAGGTGCGGATACGACGGCGGCAAAGACAGAGCAGACGGAAAAGGTGAAAGAGGAAAGCGGAGTGGAGGAGACAGCCGGCGGTCCACAGTATTCCGGCTCTTTAAGTTACTGGTCAAGCTGGAACTCTACAGAACCTCAGGCTAAAGTAATAGAAGCAGCGGCAGCGGAGTTTATGAAATTATATCCGGAGGTGAAGATTGATCTGACATTTAATGGAAGAGATAACCGAAAGCTGGTTAATCCAGCGCTGCAGGGCGGACAACAGATTGATATGTACGATGCGAATGCAGATAATATTCAGGTATACTGGATGGATACGATTATTCCGTTGGATGATTATTATGAACAGACGTATCCCACCACAAACGGTGAGAAGTACATAGATGTAATTATGCCCTCCATGGTTTCACTGGCCCGCCAGATCGGTGATGATAAGCTGTATTACGTTCCGTATTGTCCGCAGGCATTCATGTGGTTCTGCAACAAAACTATATTCGAGGATGCGGGAATAACCAAAGTTCCTACTACATGGGAGGAATTTACGGAGGTTTGTCAAACTCTGAAAGACGCAGGGTATACGCCAATTACTACGGATGACAAATATGCGGAGAATATGTTTGGCTATTATCTTTCCAGATTAAAAGGAAATGATTTTGTTGAGAAGCTGGCTTACGATACAACAGGTGAATTGTGGGATGATCCGGCAGTGCTTGAAACGGCAAAAGTATTCGAGGATATGGTAGCGAAGGGATATTTTGCATCGAATGTGGGGTCCAATACGCTTCCTTTAGGGCAGCAGGAGATGGTGCTGGAAGAAAAGATAGCTATGTACTTAAATGGAACATGGCTTCCAAACGAGGTGAAGGATACGGCAGGTTCTGATTTTAATTGGGGAGAATTTGCATTTACCACGGTTCCGGGTGGTGTAGACGGTCTGGAAGCAGGCGCTTACGGTTCCTATGGAATTGCTATAAATAATCAGTGTCAAAATCCAGATACGGCATTCGCATTTGCTGTGTATCTGACCACAGGCGAATGGGATCAAAAGATGTCGGAAGAAGCTGCGGCTATACCGATGTCAAATGATGCCCAATGGCCGGAAGCTTTAAAAGATGCAAAGACGGTGTTTGATCAGTTGACCTACCGCTATCCGTCTCAGACGGCTATCCGCATGAATAGTGATACACAGCCAATTATAGAAACTGCATGTATCAAGTTGTATGCAGGGCAGATCACTGCAGAACAGTTTATTAGCGAGTGCAGACCGAAATAATAAAAAAACAGAATGGGCTGCCGTTTTTAACTAAAATGCGGCAGCCGTACTGTTGCGGTTACTCACAAAAACAGATGTGACGAACCATTGGAGGAGGTATATTCTATGAAAACAAAAAAAAGTACACTGTTTATTTTCCTGGGACCGGCTTTTTTGCTATATATGTTTGTTTTTCTTTATCCTACGGTGAGAACTACGGCAATGAGCTTGTTTCAAATGTCCAATGTAACGACTCCGATTTCCCAATGGTCGTTTGTGGGGCTGGATAATTTTACAAAACTATTTTCTACACCATTGTTTCGTATATCCATGATTAATATTGCCAAGATCTGGCTGTTTTGTGGAATTGCGGCATTGGGACTGGCTTTTCTGTTTGCGGTGCTTTTGGTTGGAGGAATTAAAGGGAAAGGTATTTACAGGACGATTATTTACCTGCCGAATGTTATCTCGGGAATTGCTATTGGCTATATGTGGCTGCTGTACGTTTTTAATAATAAGTTTGGCCTGCTTGCAAAAGTGTTTCATGCCATTGGATTGAAAGGGCTGGCTGAGATTCCGTGGACTTCGCCGTCATACATATTCACAGCTATGTGCGTGGCCTATGTGTTCAGTTCGGTAGGCTATTATATGTTGACATATATGGCAGCGATTGAAGGGATACCGGAAGACTTTTATGAGGCGGCCAGACTGGAGGGGGCTAACAGACTTCATGAGATGATCTATATCACCTTTCCGCTCATTGCCAGTACAGTTAAGTCATCTTTGACTCTTTGGTCCAATAAGGTGATTGGATTCTTCGCATTATCACTGGTATTTGGCGGCGCTACTACGATTACGCCTATGGTTTATACGTATAATGCACTGTTTGGCACCGAAGTGTCGGTAGAATCAAATGCAGGTGTGGCGGCATCATCAGCAGTGGTGATGACGGTTATTATCATTATCTTATTTGTAGCAACCAATTTGCTTGTTAAAGATAAGAAATATGAATATTAGGGGGAAAGCCAGATGAATAAAGAAAAAGGAAAAAGAATATTAAAAGCGCTGCCGGCGCACATACTGGTTGGCTTGTGGTCTGTGTTTACGATTGTAGTGATTGGCTGGATTGTCCTGGCCTCCTTCTCTACCACAAAAGAGATTTTTACTGATAAACTTCTTCATTCCGGCTTCCATATTGAGAATTACATAAAGGCATTATTTGCAAACGATGCTTTGCTGAATCTGGTAAACTCAGTGATCTATACGGTTCCATCCTGTATTCTGATTATTTTGTTCTCTGCTCCAGCTGCCTATGCTTTGCAGCGCTATGTCTTCAGGGGAAATCGCTTTTTGCAGAAGCTCATGGTAATTGGTATGGGGATTCCCAGTGTTATGATTATTATGCCTCTGATTTCAGTAGTCAATGCAATTGGCATGACGAATTCCAGGCTGACATTGATTATCTTGTATACGGCTACTTCCATACCATTTACTACATATTTTTTGATGTCTTACTATAACAATATTTCGGTTACTTATGAAGAAGCAGCGGCAATTGATGGCTGTGGGCCGATAAGAACTTTCTGGAGCATTATCTTTCCACTTATTCAGCCTGCAATCGTGACTGTAACCATATTTAACTTTATAGGAAAGTGGAATGAATATTTTATGGCTCTTGTATTTGCGAATGATAAGAAGCTCAAGTCAATTGGCGTTGGTCTTTATTCTACGATACAGTCCATGGTTACTACGGGAGATTACGCAGGAATGTTTGCTTCTGTTGTGATTGTATTTATGCCAACGCTGCTTATATATATTTTTATGGCAGACAAGATTGTATCCGGAGTATCGCAGGGAGGTTTGAAAGGCTGATGGATTTTTACAGTTTTATGACGCAGTCAGAGCTGCTGCTCAGGATTGTTGTCGCTTGTATTTGCGGTTGCATTATCGGCTATGAACGCGAAAGCAGGAATAAGGGAGCGGGGATCAGAACTCATGCAATTGTGTCGCTTGCGGCGGCTCTGATCATGATTGTATCCAAGTATGGATTTTCGGATATCCCAGACTATGACGCTTCCCGTGTTGCGGCCCAGATTGTCAGCGGTATCGGCTTTTTGGGAGCGGGAATTATATTTGTAAGAAATAATTCTATAAGCGGTTTGACGACTGCTGCTGGTGTTTGGGCTACAGCAGGAATTGGTATGGCAGTGGGATCAGGCTTGTATTATATCGGAGTAGTAACCGCATTTTTCATTGTCCTGGCCCAGATCCTGCTTCATCAAGAGGTTTTTACAGGGAAAGAACGAAAAGGTGAAGTTGTCAAATTGGTGCTTAAGAATCAAAGCGCCGGAATTGATGAATTAAGAAGTGTATTGTCGGAAGAACAGATAGATATTATTTCAGTGGATTGGAGTCAGAAGGAAAATGGAAAATATGATATTAAAGCATCTGTTCTATTTCCGGCTGGATATGACAGGATCAGGCTTATGAGTCTGGCTGCATCTGGGGAAGGTACGATTTCACTGGAAAATTGATATAAATGATGGAGATGAGGTGATTGTTATTCTTGAATTTATAGGTTGTGGCTCTGCTTTTAATCCGCAACTGGGTAATACCAGTGCTTACATTGAAGATGGAAAACGATTTGTACTTTTAGACTGTGGAGAGAGTGTATATGCACGCCTTTTTGAACTTGGGATTTTTGAACAGTATGAAGAGATTTATGTATTGATTACACATACCCATGCAGATCATGTGGGAAGTCTTCCGTCCCTGATCTCTTATTGCTATTATGTAAAACAGAAGAAGGTGACGGTCATTCATCCGAATCGCTCGCTTATCACTTTACTGGATCATATGGGAATTGCAAGAGAGGCTTATATATTCCAGAAACCGGATTTGTTAAAACTCACCGGATTTGAAGTAAAAGCATTTTCTGTAAAACATGTAGAAGACTTAAAATGTTATGGCTACTTGATTACCACATATGGCAGGACGGTCTATTACAGCGGCGATGCATGTGAGGTTCCTCCAGCGATATTGAAACGTTTGCTGGAAGGCCGGATTGAAGCTGTCTATCAGGATACAACGGAATTCTGGACTCCGCACTTATCCCACTGTCCCGTTGAACTTTTGGCTGATATGGTGCCAGTGGAATATAGGAAACGCGTATACTGTATGCACTTTTCCAATGATTTTTCTGACAAGATTAAGGCACTCGGATTTAATGTGGTAGAATTATCAAAGAAAGAAGGAAGAATGTCATATGTATCAGATGGATATACACATTCATACGAAAGAAAGCAGCTATTGTGCGAGAGTGGCTGCTAGAGATGTGGTACATTTATACAAAGAAAAAGGATATCAGGGATTAATTATCACTGACCACTATAACAGGGAATTTTTTGATCATTTTCCGAATGAGACGTGGAAGGAGAAGGTGGATCATTATCTGGAAGGATACCGCCAGGCGAAAGCGGAAGGAGCGAAAATCGGAATGGATATTTTTCTCGGTATTGAGTTCCGATCTGTCGAGCATATTAACGATTTTCTGATTTTTGGCCTGACAGAACAGTTCTTATATGAGAGAGAAGAATTGTTCCGGTTATCCATAGAAGAGGCGTCAGAAATTTTTAAGAAAGCTGGAGCTTTGGTAATACAGGCGCATCCAATGAGAACGGGGGTAAACGTTTTGGCTGACCCTGCGTGTATTGAGGGAATCGAAGTGTATAACGGGAATCATCAATGGCCCTATGATGCGGGTGCGGCAGAAGAGGCTGCTGAGAAATACGGTTTAATTGCGTTGTCCGGATCCGATTTTCATATGACAGAAGACCTGGCCAAGGGAGGCATCGCGTTTGAAGAGCCGGTAGACGGATATGAAGACCTTCTTCGCAAATTGAGAGGGCGGGAAATAACCGGACTCATAAGGAGGTAAGAGAAATGGATTTATTTGAAAAAGTAAAGGAGAAGGGCGTTTTGATAGCCGCTCACCGCGGTGTGGCAGGTGGTAATATTGCGTGCAATACAATTGAAGCGTTTGAAGCAGCTCTCATACAGGGGGCGGATATCCTGGAAATGGATGTATTTAAGACAACGGATTCCCAATTGTATATTTTCCATACAGGTAAGGAACGGATGCAGTTAAACCGCGATATTGATGTGACGGCACTGTCCTCAACAGAAGTAGAAAAACTCCATTATGTGAACGGAGATTTTTTTGAGACAGAACAGTGCATCAATAAACTGGACGATGTTTTGGAAGCATTGAAAGGAAGATGCCTGATTAATTTAGACCGCTGCTGGGAGGATTGGAAACTGGTAAGGGAATGTGTGGAACGTCATCAGATGAGGGATCAGGTTATTTTAAAAAGTCATCCGGAGGAAAAGTATTTTCGGATGCTGGAAGAAGTGGCGCCGGATTACATGTATATGCCGATTTTATCAGAGGAAGATCACTGTACTGAGATTCTGGAGGGCAGAAACCTCCGGTTTGTTGGAGCGGAGTGTACTTTTACATCGGAACAGGCGCAGATTGCCAGTGATGAGTTTATTGATTGTATGAAGAAAAAGGGGAAATTGCTGTGGGCCAATGGAATCCTGTATTCATCCAAGGTCCCTTTGAGTGCTGGACATAGTGATGATATATCGGTTACAGGTAATCCGGAAGAAGGCTGGGGATGGCTGATGGATAAAGGCTTTGATATTATCCAGACAGACTGGACTGGAATGATGAGAGAATATCTTAAAACTAAAAAATTAAATTGATTGTTAAAAAGTTCGATCAGAAATATCTGGAAGGTATTCGGATCGGACTTTTTTGATAAACGGATCATGCTTTAACTTTTCTGTTGGGGAGTCAGACATTTTGATATAAAAGAATTTATTACCCCAATTTTATTTAATGGAACAAGTGGAGGAGTTTACCGTTATGATGAAGCAGATACTAATAATTGTCAATGATAAATTAATCTGTAAATTAATTAAGTACAATCTTCAAGATTCGTATACGAATGTATACTATGCTGTTGATATAAAAGATGGCTTTAAAAGATATCTGGAACGAGAGTACTGCCTAGTTATAATCGAAATTGATTGCAGAAATAATCGGTTGTTGGAAATGTTAAAGTACCTGCGAGAGGTGAAGTCTGTTCCGATTTTGGTTTATTCGTTGATAAATTCTATCACAAATAAGACCATCTGCCTTGATTTAGGAGCTGATGCCTGGATAGCAGCACCCTTTCGTTTGGAAGAATGTTTATCAGTGGCAAATGCATTGATCCGCAGATATACAGAATTGAATATTGGCGGACAAAATCATCATGTCATTTTCCGAAATGGTCTGACCATGGACTTAGAAAAAATGGCGGTCTGGAAAAATGGTAGGTCAATTCAATTGACAGTAAAAGAGTTTCAACTTTTATATTATTTAGCTTCCAATCAAGGGCAGGTGATTAACAAGGAACAGATCTACTATCATCTATGGAAGGAAGATATAGGTGTGGGAAGCAATAGTGTAGAGACACTGATTATGCGCCTGCGGAAAAAGTTGGAGCCGGATAAATCAGATCCAATATTTATTGAAACCATAAGGGGAGGAGGCTATCGTTTTAAATTAGAATCGAAAAAATGTTAAGTTATTGCTAAGTTACATCTAAGAAAATGTTATTTTGAATTTTTATAATCAGCTGCAAATACAAAAGCATTGCCGGGACCTGTCATGAATATTATGACGCCAGACAATGGCCGGTTCCTGTAAAGGGAGTTGCAGCTGATTGACGAAAGAGAAAAAGCGAAATCAATTACATAATAGTTTAAAAGAAGCCATAATCCTGGCATATCGCAGCCAGGGTTACGGCTTCTTTTTTTCGACAAATTTTGCGCTTTTTTGTTTTAGTAAATGGTTGTTTCGGATTCGCGGGCCGCCTTCCTGATTTTGAAATTCACACTTCAAAATCAGGAGGAACAAATTGGAATCAATTAATTGGATCGAAATCCTGGAACAGGAAGACAGGATTATAGCAAATTCAGACAGAAAACAGCGATATCACTTTTCTTCTCTGGATGCGATGAGTGAGGAGCTCGTCTATCAGGAAAGCATGACCAGATACCAGGAACAGGAATCTTATGCTGGAAAAGATGAAGATTTTACAGAGCAAGTTCGAGATGAGAGGCTAGCAGCTGCACTAAAATTACTCACGACTAAACAAAAAGAAGTCATTGAACTGATCTTTTGGGAAGGATACACCCAGGAGGAGACCGCCAGAGAATTGGGCTGTTCCCAGAGCAGTGTATCAGAGCGTTTATCAAATGGTCTGAAGCGATTAGCCGTCCATTTAAAACAATAAGGCTTAAAACAAGATCAATGGTTTATGGGCAGTGCAAAATGGTACTGCCCATACCCTTTATAGTATTCAAAAGAAAAATTCAAAAAGATTTCTCAAACCCGATATTTTTCCTTTTCCCATCTCCTATAGGTGAGAGCATATCTCACCTGTACATTGACAATCAAATATTTGTGTAACAGGTACAATGCCAAAGGAGCGGTATAACCGAAAGCACGTAGCCAGAACAGCGCCATGCGGGACATAATCCCAAGCGATCCCTGTTCGTGGCTGTTATACCCTGTGGCGGGGTAGAATCTGCGATGACCTCCAAGGCTTAATAATGATACTTCCATTCAGGCTCCCAATAACCGATCGGGAGAGACTGCACACCCGTATTTGAGAAAGAATGCGGGGCGGCGTCTATGATGTCCGCTATCGAGATTGATTCGATAACAGCCAGCGGAATGCCTGTTGCATATTTTTTAGAGCAGCAGATACCATGGGCTGGATCGGATCCTATTTGTCAAGAAAATTCACTGAAACTCCCTTCCAGCCTATGCCTGTGCTGCTCTGACATGGAGATAATAGGAGGCGGAAAAGTATGCAGGATAAAATTATGATTTACCCAGCTGACATAAGGAATCATTTATATGAAGCAGGGATATTAAGAGAAAATGAAGACGTGGTAATGGTTGCGGGCCAGTGCGCCCTTTTGGAAAATGCAGGAGAAATAAGAACAACCTATCGGGCCATAAATCTGTTTGATTATCGTACCCGGTATCTGTGCGCCAGAAAAACACCTTTTCCACAGGAAAGTTATAAAATCGTAGCCAAGCGTTTATCAGAGCTGGAAATTAATGAATTGGACGAGAATATGGAGCTGGAGTTAGATGAGAATAAAAGGGCGCAGCATCTGCTTTCCTATATATTCGATGTAATACTGCCACAGTATGGCATGGCGAAGCGAAAAAGCCAGAAGGAACTTGCCTTATCAATGTTGAGAGCCTTACAGGAAAATAAGCTTGCACTTTGTGAAGCAGAGGTCGGGACGGGAAAAACTCACGCCTACATTCTGGCGGTCACCATCCATAATCTATTTTCACAAAGTAAAACTCCGACAATGATATCAACGTCAACAATTGCTTTGCAGGAGGCCATTACAAAAGAGTATATTCCCCAGATTTCACGAATATTGCTGGAGCATCGAATCATTGATAAGCCGTTATCTTTTGTGGTACGAAAAGGAAAATCTCATTTCGTATGTGATTCCAGGCTAAAGACTTACGAAAGCTCTATTCGAAATCAGAATCGTCCGGAAGATCAGGGACTTTTGGCACAATTGGGGGAACTGTGGAGAGAACAGGAACATTATTTGGATCTGGATGGTTTTCCATTAACACCCTATGTAAAAGAAAGAATCAATGTATCTCAGTGTTCCGAATTTTGTCCGCATTCTTCCTATTGCAGGTTCGCGTCTTTCAGTCGGCGTTGGCTGTCTGAGAGTTATGACTTTCAGATATCAAATCACAATTACATATTAGCGGATGTTGTTAATCGCAGGGAAGGGAAGAAAAAGTTACTTCCCTATTATAATATAGCGGTATTTGATGAAGCTCATAAATTGATCGATGCAGCCAGGCAGATTTACTGTACCCGGTTATCAGAGAATGAGATCCCTAAGCTAATTCATTTAATTTCACCAGAGCGTTTTGTAGACAAGAGTTCACAGCGACAAATGATGGAGCTTTGTACTGGTTTGTCAGAAAAAAATACCCGGCTGTTTCAAAAGACTGGCGGAGCTTTCATACAGTCCAATCAAATGGAAAATATCAGCAGGACCATCGAAGAAGACAGGAGTACACGATTATGGATTCGAGATCTGATTGGCATGTTGGAAAAATTGGGCCGTATATTTGTAACAGTGAAAATGGATTCCTGTGGCCGTGTGAAAACGATCCGGAATACAGCACAGTCGATAGAGGACAGGCTCAATGTATTTTTAAGTGCAAAGCAGAATATCAGTTGGATCGAGAAGTCGGACAGCGGGGGCCTGGAATTTTGTTCGCTGCCAAGAGAATTGGAACGCATTTTATATCATGATTTGTGGCATACGGGGGTGCACAGCATTATTACTTCGGGCACGATATCGGTTGGAGGCAATTTCGATCATTTTAAGCGTATGACGGGAATTGACTTGCTGCAGCCACAAAACAGACGGGTTATGGAGGTTTCCAAGTTATCCCCATTCAACTATTCACAGAATGCAATTCTTTATATACCAGAGGAGCTGCCTTTCCCGGATATTCATGATGAGAAATATATTGAGGCCATATCCAGAGAGATTATTCATTTAATCTGCGCAACTTTTGGACATACATTGATATTGTTTTCATCATACTGGCTGATGGAACGTATTTTTTATGAAGTAAAGCAGGAAATCCAATCATTCCCGCTCTTTATCATGAAACGAGGGAGAATGGATATGATTGAAAAATTCAGGAGAAGCGGAAATGGCGTTCTTTTTGCCAGCGACAGCGCTGGAGAAGGAATTGATTTACCGGGAGATATTTTGTCCAGTGTAATAATAGTGAAACTTCCTTTTCCTGTGCCAAGTCCGATTCTGGAATATGAGCGGACAAAGTATGATGATTTTTCGCAATATGTGAAGGAAATCATCACTCCGGGGATGATTATTAAACTGAGACAGTGGTTTGGCCGTGGTATTCGGAGAGAAACGGATACGGCGGTTTTTTCGATTCTGGACAGCAGAGTTGGTATACATGGAAGATACCGTGATGATGTGTTGAAGGCGTTGCCGGACATGCCGGTCACTGGTCGAATTGAAGAAATAAGACGTTTTATTGCAGAGAAAAAAACTGGAGAATACTTTTTGCTTTAAGGTATTTTATATTTCCAAAGCAAAAAGTCCGGAGAAATAAAATGGATCAGATAGAAAAAAGAGTCTGGGGCTATTGCCGGTGCGGTGGAGCCGATCAGACAGACATTGAAAATCAGGTGGAACAATTGAAACAATATGCTGAATCCTGTGGGTACACTCTTTCAGGCTATACAGTGGGACACGGTTCCAGTCTGGAACCGGACAGCCCTGATATGGCTGAGATCGAAAGGGCTGCAAAAGAATATGCTGCTGATACCCTGCTAATCAATGCCGCAAGCCGTTTGTCACGAAAAACAGTTGAATTGCTAGGTTCATTAAAATATATAGCTCAGATACCCATGAATGTGGAGTGTGTCAACGGAACGGATTTATCAGCCGATAGCCCTTTCAAAGATATCGTAATGGCAATGTCTGAATGTATGAGAAGTGTTGGACCAGAATACGAGGCTAAGTATGAAGAGGATTATGAGCTTGATCTGAATGATGGCAGCGAAGAACTTGGACGGTGAATACTATTAACGAAGCTAAAAGCGCTTTTTACATAAATTACAGACATTCAGACAAGTTGGTAAAACATATCCTGAAATAAAGGAGGTGCGGATATGGAACCAGTTATAGCCATGGACATGGAAGAAATGAAAAATGTTGATATTAGGACAGTTGACAGAGAATCACTGGCGGATATAAACGATGTACATATTAATCGAAAACTGCCACGAGAAGAAAGAATGGCGGATTTTATCCGTCAAATCAAAAATCCCTATTGCTATCGTTGTGGGAAGGCTGTGGTGAAAGTAGGCTTTACCGATACAGAGGTAACTCTGGAGGATAGGCTGGAACACTATCTGAAAACACTATGAAAAGCAAGACGATCAGCTGTAAGCAAACGGGCTTGACTCCATTGCTTTATAATGGTATATTCTAAACCAATAAGCATACCGGTGAAGTCCCATTGTGAAAAGTTTGGCTGAGGATTTTTTACAATCGGAGGTTCACTATGAAAAATTTAACAGATAATAGAATATATCGTGCGGACGCATACCTGCGCCTATCTAAAGAAGATGGCGATAAAGTGGAAAGCGACAGCATAGCAAACCAACGGGATTTGATCAGGCATTTTCTTGCAGATAAACCGGACATACAGCTTGTCGACGAACAGATTGACGATGGATATTCCGGTGCGACATTTGACCGGCCCTCTTTTCAAAAGATGATGGAAGATGTAAAGAGTGGAAAAATCAACTGTATTATTGTCAAAGATTTATCCCGTTTTGGAAGAAATTTTGTTGAAGCAGGGCGTTATATCGATCAGATTTTCCCAGAGTACGGCGTTCGCTTTATTGCTATCAATGATAACTTTGACAGCGCTAAAGGCCGCAGCCAGTCGGATAATGTTTTACTGCCCTTTTTAAATCTGGTTAATGACGCCTTTTGCCGCGACATTTCTATCAAGGTCAGAAGCCAGCTTGAAGTCAAAAGAAAAAAAGGAGATTTCGTTGGCTCTTTTGCCGTGTATGGCTATCTAAAAGATCCTGACAATCGGCATAAACTCATTGTAGACGAATTTGCAGCCAATGTGGTGCGGGATATTTTCAAATGGAAGATTGACGGCCTAAGCCAGCAGCGTATTGCGGATCGATTGAATGAGCTTGGCATCCTCTCCCCGATGGAGTATAAAAAAAATTGCGGTATGGCATACCGTACCGGCTTCCAGGTCAGTACGAAGGCAAAATGGACAGCAGTAGCCGTTGGCCGAATTCTGCGCAATGAATTTTATATCGGTACATTAGTACAGGGGAAACGTACAACACCCAATCATAAGGTAAAAAAGACAATCGAAAAGCCGAATAACGAGTGGGTAAGGATCGAAAACAATCATGAGCCTATTGTGACAATAGAAGAATTTTCTGCTGTAGGGCGGCTCCTATTGCAGGACACCCGTGTTGCGCCAGATCAGAATACTGTCTCTCTTTTTTCAGGTCTGATCTTCTGTGGTGATTGTGGTCAAAACATGGTTAAAAATGGTGTTTGCAAGGCTGGCAAAACTTACAGCTACTATATGTGCTGTACCAATCGTGCAAAAAAAGGATGCAGCAGCCATCGAATCCCGGAGCAAGCAGTTGCAGATTCGGTGCTCATGTCCTTAAAGGAACATATTTCAACTGTCCTTGAGATAGAAAAGACACTGGAATTTTTGGCTGGATTGCCCTTACAGAGGGCAGAGGTGCAGAAAGCAGATGCCCGTCTTGTCAGTAAACAGGAAGAAATAAAAAGGTATGAGAAATTAAAAGCTACCCTTTATGAAGCTCTGGCAGACGGTCTGATTGATAAGTCGGAATATCTGGAGTTAAAGGCTGTATATGATAAAAAAATGCAGGAAGCCCGGAGCGAAGAAGTGAAAGTAAAAGATGAGCTTGAAAGCATTCTGCAAAATCAGTCTGTAAATTCCCAGTGGATTGAACATTTCAGGGCATATCAGAACATTGATACACTGGATCGCCGTATGGTCGTTACCCTGATTGAACGAATTCTCGTATACGAGGACTACCGCCTGCAAATCGAATTTCGTTATCAGGCCGACTATGAGCGTGCGCTTGCCATGATTCAGGCCTCTGGTGTAAAGGAGGTGGTCTGATATGGCGAGAGTGAGCAGAAAACAGACGGTATCGCCTGCTGCTCCGGTACTGGTTGAGCGGGTTTACTGTGTCGGTCTATATGTGAGGCTCTCTAAAGAGGATAATGGATATCACACCAGTGATTCTATTCAAATGCAGCAATGCCTTTTAGAACAATATGTAAAAACACAGCAGGACATGAAATTAGTTGGTATATTCTGTGATAATGGAGCGACCGGTACGGACTTCGACCGCCCGGATTTTGAACGTATGATGGAAGCTGTCCGCCGCCGCGAGATTGATTGTATCGTGGTGAAGGACTTGTCGCGTTTTGGACGCAACTATGTAGAAACAGGATATTATCTGGAAAAGATTTTTCCGTTTCTTGGGGTTCGATTCGTGGCAGTCAATGACTGCTATGACACCTTGAAGTGTGCAGACGGTGATGAAATGGTCGTCTCACTGAAGAATATTGTAAACTCTTTATTTGCTAAGGATATTTCTAAAAAGTCCGGCACTGCGCTTAGACGTAAACAGGAAAAGGGAGAATTTATTGGTTCATGGACGCCCTATGGCTATCTAAAAAGCCCGGAGGATAAAAACCATCTTATCATAGATCCAGAAACCGCCCCTATCGTGCGAGATATCTTCACATGGCGTCTGGAAGGACTGGGATATGACGAAATTGCCAAAAGGCTGAATGAGCAGAAAATCCTGTGTCCTACAATGGTTCGCTTTTTGAGAGGGGAATTTAAAAAAGATTCGCCCCGTACAGTAGGAACGCGGTGGGTGGCACAAACGGTCAAAAATATTACAAATAATATGGTTTACGCGGGACATATGGCACAGGGAAAGCAAATACGTTCCTTGTGTGAAGGGATTCCGCGCAAAGAAATGGAACGACAGGATTGGATTATTGTACGCAATACGCATACACCCATTGTTGACGAGGATACCTGGAATCGTGTACAAAGAATAAACAGTGAAGCGAAGACGAAGAATACAGAAAAAAGGCAGCTTCCGAAAACAGAGAATCTATTAGTTGGTATGGTATACTGCAAAGATTGTGGCCGGACTATGGGGCGGTATAAAAATTGCTCCCGCAAAGGACATATTCGCTATACATATTGCTGTCGTATTCGTAAAGCCAGCAAAGGTATGAGCGGCTGCACTTTGAAAAGTATTGGTGAACAGGAGCTGTTTGACATTATTCTTAAAAGTATCCGTATTCAAATTGCGGCTACAATTGAGCAGGAAAATCTTTTGAGAAGGTTGAAGGCACAGCCGGAATACCAAAAGACAAAGCGGAAACTGGAAAGTTCCCTGGCTGAGATTCAAACAGCGATTTCTAAAAATATGGCAAGACGTGCTGCCCTGTTTGAAAGTTATAATGATAATGTGGTCAGTGATGAAGAATATTTGTATATGAAACAGCGATACGATGTACAGGCGGCGGAATTACTATCAAGACAGGAACAGCTTCTTGCTGAGCAGGTGGTTTATGCAAAGACGCTCTCTCCTGAAAACGAATGGATAAAGGCTTGCCGCAAATATGATGGAGTAAAGCAGCTTTCCCGGGCTATGGTTTTGGAATTGATTCATCATATCACAATAGAGGGACGGAATGACGTTCATATTACATGGAATTTTAAAGACGAGTATCAAACCCTCATAAGCTATACAGAGGGGGTGCAGGTATGAATACATTGGCTTTATATACCAGGGCGTCAAATGAGGACGAAAATCTGGGCGAAAGCGCCACAATTCAAAACCAGCGTGATCTTCTATACCATTATATCCGGAGCAAACAGGAATTCAAAGATTGGAATGTTTTGGAATTTCAGGATGATGGTTGGTCAGGAACGACCTTCGACCGGCCGGGTATTGGAAAGCTTCTGAAACTGGCCGGTAAAGAAGTACAGTGTATTATTGTCAAGGATTTTTCACGTTTCGGCCGGAATCTGATTGAAGTAGGAAACTATCTGGATCAGATTTTCCCCTTCCTCGGCGTCCGGTTTATTGCAGTTAATGAGGGGTATGACAGTAATGATAATGCAGGACGTACCATTGGTTTGGATGTATCTCTAAAAGCAATGGTCTACGAAATGTACAGCCGGGATTTATCAAAGAAGATCAGCAGTGTCAAAGAGGAGCAAATGAAGAGCGGCCATTATGCAGGCAGTTTTGCATTTTATGGGTATCAGAAGTCAAAGGATTCTAAAAGTGGTCTGGAAATAGATCCGGAAGCCGCAGGCATAGTCAAACGTATTTTTTCTCTTGCTGCTTCAGGAGTTAAGACGCTTCAGATTGCCGTCCTGCTTAACAAAGAGGGGATTTTACCCCCGCTGAGTTACCGGAAACAGAAAAAAATGGACGAACATTTTCAATGCCCTACGGCAACAGAACACAATATCTGGACGCAGGCCAGGATAGCGGCTATCATTCGTGATGAAAGGTATACCGGTGTTCTGGTTAGCAAAAAGAAGCAGCGCATTGATATTTCTACAAAAAAGATAAAACTAAATGACCGTAAAGAGTGGATTCGAGTGGAGAATGCAATGGATGCCATTGTCACAAGAGAAGAATTTGGGCAGGCTCAGGAAGCGCTGGTTCGACGCGGAAATCGGAATAAAGTAACGCCATCGGAACCATTCAGAGGCCTTTTGAAATGTGGAATATGTGGAAAAGCATTAGACCGGATTGATTGTAAAAATCCGTATTTTCGATGCGTCACCGGAAGATTTGAACCTGATTCGCTGTGTGCGGAAATTCGTATAGAGAGAAAAGAATTAGAGCAGACGGTTCTTTCTGCTTTGAAGTATCAAATTCAGCTTATGCAGGAAAATAAGCCATCTGATAAGAGCGGATCGGAAACAACGATCAGACAGAACCTTGAAAAAATAGATGGACAAATGGGTAAATATAAATCTAATCAGATGATACAGTTTGAACGATTTGCAGGTGGCTTGATTGACCGCGAACAGTTTATTATGGAAAAGAAGAAAATTGCTGAACAGATATCAGCACTTCAAGCGGAGAAAGAAGAATTGTTTCGGCAATTACAAAACGTTGAACAATTGGCGCAAGTGGAGGAACATGACTTGGGACGGTATGCCTTCGTGGAAACACTGTCAAGAGAGTTGCTGGTAGCACTGATCCAGGAGATACGGATTCAATCTGACCATGTAATTGAAATAAATTGGAACTTCCGTTAATTAGGAAGATAATTTTTTTATGTATGTCTTGACACAAGCAAATGAGATCGTAGTGCCGATCATCATCATGGCCTATATGGCAGAGGGAAGTCTGCTGGATATCAGCGATCTGTCAGTACTAAGAGATCTTCTGGTGAGCCACGGCTGGACCTGGATCACGGCTGTCAGCACCATGCTGTTCTCCCTGATGCACTGGCCCTGTTCCACTACCTGCCTTACAATAAAAAAAGAGACCCAGAGTGTGAAGTGGACGGTTGCTTCCTTCTTGGTTCCTACCGTTACCGGAATTGTTGTATGCTTTTTGTTTACGACTATAGCAAGAGCGTTTTTGTAGGAATGTAGACGTTTAGAGGGGTGCCCCCATGCAGCAAACCATATTGCTGGATATATGATTTGCTGCCCGGGGGCTTTTGCATACTTTGTTATGAAAACTGATGAGACCTCTGCTCCCTTTCCGCCAAAGTGTGCGGCGGAGTACGAATAGTTTCCTTACTTTGTGCATTTCTACGTATATGTACAGAGTAATTAGGCGATAGGAAATCGCCTTTGCAGAGATTTCGCTCAAACGTACGTGACACGCGGATAAATTGGAAAATTCCGCAAATCGTTTCCCGGAATAAATTGACTTCTGCCATGGAACAATGATATAATTTTTACTTAATGAGCAAAAGGAGATAAGACATGGGAGATGACGGAATTCGCCTGAATAAATTCTTAAGCGGGGCTGGAATCTGCTCCAGAAGAGAAGCAGACCGGCTGATAGAAGAAGGTAAGGTAACGGTCGACGGAAGAACCGCCGTTCCGGGACAGAAGATAAAAAATGGAGAAACAGTTGTCTGTAATGGACGGACAATTGCGGCAGGAACAAAGGGCGCCGAGAAGAAACCGGACCGGGTGCTCTTAGCGGTGCATAAGCCGTGCGGAATCGTCTGCACCACCTCGGACAAGGACCGTGCCCCCAATATTGTGGACATGGTGGACAGCCCTGTGCGGATTTATCCGGTGGGCCGTCTCGATAAGGATTCTGAAGGATTGATTCTGATGACCAACCAGGGTGATTTAGTGAACCGTCTGATGCGCGGCAGCAACGGCCATGAGAAAGAGTATCTCGTGTTTATTGACCGGCCGGTGAAACCGGAATTTATACAGAAGATGAGAAAGGGAGTCTTTCTCCCGGAGCTGGATGTGACGACAAAGCCGTGTTTCGCAGAGATGACGGGAGAAAAATCGTTCCGCATTGTACTGACCCAGGGACTGAATCGCCAGATCCGCAGGATGTGCGAGCAGCTGGGCTGCAAGGTGCGAAAACTGAAGCGTGTCAGAATCATGAATATAGAGCTGGGCGATCTAAAAGCCGGTGAATCACGGCCTGTATCGAAGAAGGAATACGCGGAACTGATGCGCCGGCTGGAAGATACATCCGGCCTCTCCTTAAAAGACCGGACGGTGAATGAAAAAGATCGGGGAAAAAATGAAAAAGGCCGGAATGAAGATAGAAAAGACCGCGCCAAAAATGAATATGGCCGGAATGAAGATTTAAAAGGTCGGACGAAAAATGAATATGGCCGGAATGAAGATTTAAAAGGTCGTACGAAAAATGAAAAAGGTCGGAATGAAGATCAAAAATATCGGACGAAAAATGAATATGGCCGGAATGAAGATCTAAAAGGTCGTACGAAAAATGAATATGGCCGGAATGAAGATCTAAAAGGTCGTACGAAAAATGAATATGGCCGGAATGAAGATCTAAAAGGTCGTACGAAAAATGAAAAAGGTCGGAATGAAGATCAAAAATACCGCACGAAAAATGAATATGGCCGGAATGAAGATCTAAAAGGTCGTATGAAAAATGAAAAAGACCGTAATGAAGACCAAAAATACCGCACGAAAAATGAATATGGCCGGAATGAAGATCTAAAAGGTCGTATGAAAAATGAAAAAGACCGTAATGAAGACCAAAAATACCGTACGTACAATGAAAAAGGCCGGAATGAAGACCCAAAATACCGAGCGAAAAATGTAAAAGGCTGGAATGAAGATCTAAAAGGCCGGACAAAAAATGAAAAAGGCCGGTATGAAGATACAAAAGGCCATACAAAAAATGAAAAAGGCCGGAACGAAGACCCAAAATACCGTACAAAAAATGAAAAAGGTCGGAATGAAGATCTAAAAGGTCGTACGAAAAATGAATATGGCCGGAATGAAAATCTGGAAATTCGGACAGATAAACGAAAAAAAGCCCCTGGAAAGCGGAAGTGATGCATGGAGAGGCACTTTTTCCGGTATGATAAGGAAGAGTGGTCGGTATAAGTGATCAAATAAAAAATCGTAATAGTGATCGGAACCAGAACCCAGAACTATCGATCATAAACAGTAATACAACAATCATGCATTAATAAGGAAAGAACGCAGTGAAAAGGAGATTGTAAGTGGACGAGAAAATCAGCAGAATGAAAGAACTGGCTGCCACTCTTACGGCCGCGGCGAAGACGTATTATCAGGAAAGCCGTGAGATCATGAGCAACTACGAATACGATAAATTGTACGACGAGCTGGTGGAACTGGAGAAGGAGACCGGAGTTGTGCTGTCCAAGAGCCCGACACAGAACGTAGGATATGAGGTCCTCTCCGAACTTCCGAAGGAGCGCCACGAGAGTCCCATGCTGTCGCTGGACAAGACGAAGAGCACAGCCGATTTACAGGAATGGCTGGGCGATCAGACGGGAATTCTCTCCTGGAAGCTGGACGGACTGACCGTCGTCCTCACTTACAGCGGCGGAACGCTGAAGAAGGCCGTTACCCGCGGCAACGGTGAGATCGGCGAGGTCATTACCAGCAACGCCAGAGTGTTTGCGAACGTGCCGGTCACCATCTCTTTTCAGGGAGAACTGGTGCTGCGCGGCGAGGCCGTCATCCGTTATTCGGAATTCAACCGGATTAATGAGGCCATCGACGATGTGGATGCCAAATATAAGAATCCCAGAAACCTATGCAGCGGCTCGGTCCGTCAGCTGAACAGCCAGATCACGGCGGAGCGGAACGTGAATTTCGAGGCATTTGCCCTGGTTACGGCCGAGGGCGTGGATTTTAAGAACTCCCGGAAGGAACAGTTTGAGTGGCTGAAGAGACAGGGATTCGATGTGGTAGAGTACAAGACCGTTACGGCGGAGACGCTGCCGGAGGCGGTGGAAGAGTTTGCCGAAGCCGTTTCCGGCTACGATATCCCTTCCGATGGCCTGGTGCTTCTTCTGGACGACATCGCTTACGGAGAATCTCTGGGACGGACTGCCAAATTCCCGAGAAATGCGATCGCATTCAAATGGGCGGACGAGATTAAGGAGACGAAGCTGGAATATATCGAGTGGAGCCCGTCACGGACCGGTTTAATCAATCCGGTCGCCGTGTTCGAACCGGTAGAGCTGGAGGGAACCACGGTGAGCCGCGCCAGCGTACACAATTTAAGCATTATGGAGTCCCTGGCTCTGGGCGAGGGCGACACCATCACGGTATATAAGGCCAACATGATTATCCCGCAGATTGCCGATAACCTGACCAGAAGCGGGAAGATCCGGATTCCGGAGGAATGTCCGGTCTGCGGCGGTAAGACGGAGGTGCGCCAGGTAGGCGATGTCCGCAGCCTTTACTGCACGAATCCAGACTGCCAGGCCAAGCGCATCAAGAGCTTCGCCTTGTTTGTCAGCCGCGACGCGCTGAACATCGACGGCCTTTCGGAGGCGACTCTGGAGAAATTTATCGGCGCCGGTTTTATTAAGGAATTTGCAGATATTTTCCATCTTGACCGGCATGAGGAGACGATTACCCAGATGGAAGGCTTCGGCCGGAAGTCCTATGATAATTTAATCCGGGCGACAGAGACCGCGTCCCACACGACTCTTGCACGGATGGTTTACGGCCTTGGAATCTCCGGGATCGGTCTGGCCAATGCGAAGATGCTGTGTCGGAAGTTTAAGTTCGATTTTGACCGCATGCGTCATGCCACAGCGGAGGAGCTGATCGAGGTCGATGGAATCGGCGGAGTCTTAGCCGATGCATGGATCCGCTACTTTGACGATGAGAAGAATCAGGAGATTGTGGACCACCTGCTCTCAGAACTCACATTTGAGAAGGAGGAGGAATCCACGGAGGAGGCCATCTTTGAGGACATGACCTTCGTGATCACCGGAAGCGTGGAACATTTCGCCAACCGAAAGGAACTGCAGGAGGCCATCGAAGTGCGGGGAGGTAAGGCCACAGGCTCTGTAACTTCAAAGACAACGTATCTGATCAACAATGACGTGGCGTCCAATTCTTCCAAGAATAAGAAGGCCAAGGATTTAGGCGTGCCGATCATATCCGAGGAAGAGTTTATCAAGATGCTGGGGGAGTAAAATATGCCGATTAAAGTACAAAAAGATCTGCCTGCGAAGGCGATACTGGAAAAAGAGAATATCTTCATCATGGCGGAGGACCGGGCGATGAGCCAGGACATCCGCCCTCTGGAGATTCTTATTTTAAATCTGATGCCGGTGAAGGAGGACACGGAGACGCAGCTTCTGCGGGCGCTCTCCAATACGCCTCTTCAGGTGGACTGCACATTTCTGATGCTGGCCACCCATACGTCGAAGAATACGTCGGCCAGCCATTTGAACAAGTTTTATGTTTACTTTGACGAGATTAAGAATAAGAAGTTCGACGGCATGATCATCACCGGCGCGCCTGTGGAGAACCTGGAGTATGAGGAGGTCAATTACTGGGAAGAGCTTCAGACGATTATGGAATGGGGCAAGAGTCATGTGACAAGCACCTTACATATCTGCTGGGGAGCCCAGGCCGGACTCTACTACCATTACGGGATACCGAAATACAAACGGGAAAAGAAGCTTTCCGGCATTTACCGCCACAAGGTTCTGGACCGCAAGGTGCCGCTGGTACGCAGCATGGACGACTTTATCATGGCCCCGCATTCCCGCTATACAGAGGTGCGCAGAAAGGACATTGAGAAGGTGTCTGATCTGGTGATTCTTGCAGTGTCGGAGGAGGCGGGCGTCTATCTGGTGATGAAGCGCGACGGAAGCCAGGTGTTTGTCCAGGGCCATCCGGAGTACGACCGCATGACTTTGAATAATGAGTATCACAGGGATTTAACAAAGGGACTCAATCCGGAACTCCCATGCAATTACTATGAGGACAACGATCCCTTCGCAGTACCGGTGCTCTCCTGGAGGAACGCGGCGAACACGCTGTATGGTAACTGGCTGAATTTCTACGTCTATCAGGAAACTCCGTATATTTTGGGCGAAGATGCATAAAATACAACCACATGAAAATGACCGCAACTCACGGGAGGGGCGGTTATTTTTGTACCTTTTCAGAGCGCCAGGATACCGGAATTTAATGTGAAAAAGGCAGCATCAATTTCGCTTGAGAGTTCCTGCTTCTCATGCTATAATTTCTACATGTATTTGGAGTATGGTAAGATGGATGGAACCTGCCTTACCGCTTAAGAGCGCAATCCAAAACGAAAAATGGGGGAAAGAAACCATGAAATACGAAAATGCCGGCCAGATGAATTTTTTCTCGGAAATGGCGGAACATCAGATTTCGGCACGTGAATTTTTCAGCAACGTTCTGCTGGATTCTCTGGATAGAAATTTCGGCTTAAAGCATGTGCTGATATCCTATTTCGATACACATGGAACATTTCTTTCATGGATCAATCGGAACGGAATCCTGCTGGACTGTGAAGAACATCCGTACAGGAAATTTGTTGCAAATGATGTCATCAGGCATGTGGTTTATCAGGACGCGGTCCGTGACCACCTGACTTACTTTAATGTGATACCAAGGCTGTATAAATCCACGGACGTTATCAGTCCTGTCGATTACGCCCACTCCGCCTACGTCCGCTTTCTGGAGGAAAATTTCCATGCGCATTACAGCGTGACGATGGCATTCGGCATTAACGCCTATATCCAGGTCGCCTTTTTTAAGAGCCTGGAGAATGGGGATTTTACAGACCAGGAGATTGAGGCGCTGAATGAAATCTACGTCTATGTGGCCAACTCCTATAAGAATTTCAAGAAATACGAGCAGGCCAAGATCGTGTCTAATATTCAGAGTGAGATCATTTCATCCGGTGAAAAGGCCTATTTTGTCACGGATGACTTTATGCATATCATGAGCTACAACAAGACGGCTCAGAGTTATTTAAAAGAGATCCTGGGCCCTTCCATCGCCGAGCAGATCAGCACGACCACACCGTGCAGCTGGCTGCCGTTCTTACTGGGCGGCGAGGAGGAGAATTTTACGGCGGACCGGGTCCAGACACGGGTAATTAAAAATTATATTTTTACAATCTATACGTACGATCAGAGCTATTCCAATGGAATCATCGACCGGTATCACTGGATTACCATATCCAGGAAAGAAGAAGGAAAGCTGCCGGAAGGCTCCGGGACCATGCTGCCGCTGACACAGGCGGAGCAGCGGGTAGCGGAGCTTATGTACAACGGACTGACCTACAAGGCCATCGCTGATGAGCTTGTGATCAGCTATCATACGGTGAAGAAGCATGTACAGAATATCTATACCAAGTGTGGAGTAAAAAGCCGCTTTCAGTTATATAAGTGGCTGGAAAACAGAGAGCAGTAGGCTGCCAGGATGTGAGCGGAGGAGGGCTGCATAAGCAGAGAATAACAAGGGATGAGCATCGCCATTTGACCAGTAATCAATGCATTTGACAAAAACAAAATAAAATAAGCCTGCGGGGAAAGGTAATAAGGTCTGATGTATGGAGCGAAGGAAGGCTGGATTTAAGAAGAAAAACGGGACATACCGGTGGATTTTTGTTGTATTTATAGTGATCTGTATTTTAGCGAGTGCTTTTAGTTTTTTGTATTACAGGAACCTGCATAAGACCATAAGAGAAGAGAGCAGGGCATATCTTCAGGAGGTTTCCAGAAGGGTTGCCGCCAATCTTGACCGCATAACGAAAGATAATTTCGCCATGCTTAACATGATGGGTGCATCCCTGGAGACGACGGAGCCTGAGACGATGGAGGAAGTCAGGCAGCTTCTGCAGAAGCAGCAGGGGTTTGGCGAGCTTGATACAATCATGCTGGTGGAGGAATCCGGAAGAGCATACAATATTGCGGACAGCAAATCGGTATTTTTTTCCTTCGATGATGCCATGCTCGACAGCATGCTGGCCTATAAGTCCGCGATTGCAAAAGCCCAGATTATGGACAATAAAGAGTACTTTGTTTTTGCCGTTTCCCTGGATCATGTCACGGTCGGCGGGGAAAAGATTATGGCGCTGGCCGCCTGCTATGACCCGGATACGCTGAATCAGGTGCTGTCGATGACCTCCTTTAACGGTCAGGCATATTCTCAGATTATCACGAAATCGGGGACGCTTGTGACAAAGGCCAGCTTCCCGTTTGCCATGAAGAGCGGTTATAATATTTTTTCCACGCTTCAGAATGCGGAGATGGATGAAAAAGGGAGTCTGGCGAAAGTATACAGCGACATTGAGAAGAATGTCGCGGACCAGATCAGTTTTTCTTTAGACGGTGTACATAGATATATGGTTTATACGCCCATTCAGCCGGATGATTGGTATCTTCTGACCTTTGTTCCGTTTCAGGCGGTGAACGAGAAGTCGGATATGCTGCTGGTTATGACACTGCGTATCTGCGGGCTGCTTGTAATTCTGTTTTGCGGGCTTGTGGCCATCCTGTTCTGGATCTTCCGTGCGAATAAAAGAAAGCTGGAGAGACTCGCTTACGTGGATGGAATAACCGAGGGGAATACCATACAGAGGTTTTATGAGCTGGCAGCCGAGATGATGGAGTCAGTACCGGAGCAGAAGTATGCGCTGGTCTATACCAATATAGAAAATTTCAAAATTCTGAACGCGCAGATCGGACGGAAAAACTGTGATATGATCCTAAAGCAGTTTTACAAATATTTATCCTCTGTACTGAATAAAAACGAGTGCATGGGCAGGCTGTTTGCCGATAATTTCTGTATCATGCTGCTCTGCCGGAGTGAAGAGGAGATGATAAAGAGATTTGAAGACTGGTCGGCCGGAGCCGAGGCGTATATCGGCAGGCTGAATCCCGCATGGGGGATGCCCCAGATCGAATTCGGCGTCTATGTGATCGAGAACAAGGATATGCCGTTTCCGGAGATGATCGACAGGGCGAAGCTTGCGCTGAAGGAGACGCTGCGGCAGGCCGGCAGCAAGCTGCGGTATGCATTTTACGATGACGCTGCCCGTTCCCGTATGTTTCGGGAGAAGCAGCTGTCGGATGTGATGGAAGATGCTCTGAAAAACAGGGAATTCCAGGTGTACTTGCAGCCCAAATACCACCTGCCCGAGGAAAAGATCGGCGGGGCGGAAGCGCTGGTGCGTTGGTGCAGCAGGGCGGAGGGAATGATCTATCCGGATGAATTTATCCCATTGTTTGAAAAAAACGGATTTGTCGTTACGCTGGATCTGTGGGTATTTGAGGAGGTCTGCCGCACCTTATGTTCCTGGACAGAACGAGGAGTGAAGCCGGTGAAGATCTCTGTCAACTGTTCCCGCGTCCACTTTAAAAATGAGAAGTTCTTACAGGCCTATCTGGCCATCGCAGATCAATATCAGATTGACAGGAGCCTGATTGAGATTGAGCTTACGGAGAGTGTGGTTTTTGAAGATACGGAGCGCCTGATTAAGATCATTGAACAAATCAGGGCAGCGGGATTCGGTTGTTCGATGGATGATTTCGGAAGCGGCTACTCTTCTTTGAATCTTATTCAGTCGATTCCGGTTGATACCTTAAAGATTGATAAGGTATTTTTCAAAGATAAGACGATGGAATTAGACCGCCTGAAGGCTGTGGTTGGCGGCATCATCCGCATGTCCCACTCCCTTTCGATGGTGACGGTCGCGGAAGGCGTGGAGTACAGGGAACAGGTGGAGATGCTGAAGCAGGAAGGCTGCGACTACATTCAGGGGTATATATTTGATAAGCCCATGAACATTGCATCGTTTGAGCAGAAGGCTTTTGGTGAAAGTTTAGCGGAGGTGCGCAAAAGTGATCCGTTGGGAGAACCGGAGTAAAGTTAAGAAGGCGGGATTGATCGGCCTCGCGTGCGGCATGCTGTTTCTGACCGCATGCGGAGGAAATAAGGATAGCGGCAGTTATGACGTCATTTCTCAGAAAAAGGTGGAAGAGGGCAGGACTGCGGTAACCATTCTGGTAAAGTATGCGTTCAGTATCAACAGCTTTGAAAAAGCAGTGGAAGAGAAATTTCCGGATATCGATATTGTCCAGATTGGTAATTATACTCCAGATATGGGGATTGAAGAATACAGCCGGAGGCTGGAGCACGACGATCTGACGGATATTGTGATGACGTGGCCGCTGGATGCAGGGGAAGAGTACTGGGCGGACAGACTCCTGGATTTGTCTGGTGAAGATTTTACGAGCCGATACAAGCTTTCAATGTTAAATAATATTTCCAGGGATGGAACGCTTTTTTATCTGCCGGGACCTTCTCAGGTGAGAGGAATTCTGTATAATAAGACCCTGTTTCAGGAAAACGGCTGGGAGGTTCCCGGTAATTACGAGGAGTTTACAGAACTCTGTAAAACTATAGAAGCCAGCGGAATCCGGTCAATTCAATTGGGATTTGAGAATTCAGAGGTCTTAAATACGGCGTTTACCGGTTTTAATTTTGGCAGCTGCTTCAGCAAGCCGGAGGATCAGCAGTGGATCGCGAATTATAACAAGGGAACCGGCAGCTTCGGGGATCATTTTAGCCCGGCGTTAGACGTCTTTCAGCAGATGACGGAGGAAGGAATCTGGAAGCCTTCTGATTTGGAGATTGAGTACTCCAAACGGGAGACCATGCTTTACGCCAGGGAGTGCGCCATGGTCGAGGACTCTGCGCTTCTGGCCAGAAGAGGGCATGAAATTTCCAAAATGGGTGATGAGTTTGCGCTCATGCCGTTTTTCAATCCAGGCAGCAACGACGACTGGGCAAGGCTTTATATGGTATGCTATGTGGGAGTGAACAAACATTTGGCGGAGCCTGAAAATCGTGATAAGTATCGTCAGGTGATGAAGATTATGGATTTCATATCCACGCCGGAGGGACAGGAGGCCATGATGGCGGACACCGGAGCGATGTTTTCCAGTCTGAACGACACGGACCTGCCGGATGTCCCTGAAATAGAATCGTTAATTCCGGTACTGCGCGCCGGCCGCTACGCGGTGTTCGGCCAGCTGGAGCATGGTCAGGAAGCGCTGGAGGAAGGCCTGGCGGGGATGCTGAGGGGAGAGAAGACGAAAGAAGACGTGATACAGATGGTGGATGAGCAAAACAAAAAGCCTGTTCATAAGGCTGATCCGGAGATCTATGGAACAGCGGCTTCTGACTTCACCCTGATTCAGACTGGAAATTTTATTACGGACGCCATGCGCGGGCAGAGCGGTGCGGAGATCGCCCTGTTCATGGATAATGGGAAAGACGGCTTATATAACGGCAAGGGACTGAGCGGCAGACTCTACAAAGGTGATGTGACGAATGTGGATTTAAAATGCATTCTTCCGGATCTGAAGAGTCCCGATACCGGAGAGATGCGTGTAATAAAAATAACCGGAGAAAACCTGATGGAGACTCTGGAAAAATCGATTGTTGTGGAGAATCAGTCCGGCTGGTTTTACTATTTTTCCGGACTTTCCATGAGCTATGACCCCACAGCGGAACCGGGAAAGCGAATCGGGACGATACAGACGGCAGATGGAAATGCGGTCGATAAGGAGAAGGTCTATACGGTTGCCATTATGGATACCATAGTTCCGGAAAGCTTTATCCTCGAGAGTGAGAGTACCGGTATGACGGTTTATGATGTGCTGGTGAAGACGCTGGAGGAGAAACAGAATATAGAACCGGTAGAGGATGGACGGTTTGCAGCCAGGTAAGGGCTGTATTGGAGAAAATTGTTTTTTCGTATAAATGAGATAAAAGTGTGAGAAGAGAATGGCTCAATCAGAGATGGTTTATTTCCTGATTGAGCTGTTTTTTTGTTATGTATAAACCGGAAAACACCTGAGCGACTCCGAAAGACTCCCATTTCCCTGTCGAAATAGGGAACATTCCCTATACGAAATACTACAGGTGGCCACTTTTTTCAGCACGTCAGGTTTGATATAATTTTAACATACAGAAACAACTCCGGGACAACGAAAGAGAGATACAATCAAGCCGAAAGAGAGATACAATCAAGCAGAAGTGCCGGAGAGAACGACCATTGGGAGGAGGGGGCCGATTGTCACAACAGGGAATTATTTTCAATATTCAGCGTTTCACAATCCATGACGGACCGGGGATGCGGACGGAACTGTTTCTAAAAGGATGTCCGCTGCGCTGCAGATGGTGCAGCAATCCCGAGAGCTGGACTGCGCATATCCAGCCGGGGATCTATAAAAGCAAATGCATTTCCCGCAAGAACTGCGGTTCGTGCGAGGAAGCCTGTCCGGCAGAAGGCACGCTTAAATTTACGCGCGGGAAGCTGACTTTAATCGACCGGAGTACATGCACCAACTGCCTGGCCTGCTATCAGGCATGTCCGTCGGACGCGATCAAGCAGTGGGGGCAGTCAATGTCCGTGGAAGACTGCATGAAGGAGATCCGAAAGGACCGGGGCTATTACGACCGTTCCGGCGGGGGCGTTACCGTATCCGGAGGGGAACCGCTGATTCAGAGCGATTTTGTGGCGGAGCTGTTTCAGGCGTGCAAGGAAGAGGGAATCCATACCTGCTGTGAATCCACATTCTGCGCCGACTGGAAGGAAGTCGAGAAGGTTCTGCCGTATACGGACCTCATTATCTCCGATATCAAGCACATGGACAGCAGGATTCATAAAGAATACACGGGAGCAGGCAACGAAAGAATCCTGGAAAATCTAAAGAGACTGGCCGGCGGGGACCGGGAACTGATCCTTCGGATTCCGGTGATCCCCAATGTCAACGATGATATGGCCAACATAGAAGCCACAGCCGATTTTATCATAAACGAGCTGGGCGGCCGCGTCAGAACGCTGCAGCTTTTAAGCTTCATGCGTCTTGGGGAAGAGAAATACGCCTCCCTGGGAATGCCCTATCAGATGGAGGACGTGAAGATCAACAGAAAGGTCTTTCAGAAGCATGTGGGCGAGCTTGCAGAGTATTTTAACAGCCGGGGAATTCACTGCCTGGTGGGAACAAAGGAAAAACAGTAAACCAATTTATATCATATTTTCAGGAGGAATTGCAATGAACGAGAATCACACAAACGCGTGTGGAACAGAACCTTTCGATCATGTCTACAGTCTGGGTTACCAGGTTCACCATGAAGACTGGTCCCCATTTCCAAGGGTAAACATGCTCAGACAGACATTTTTAGACAGACCTTATGAGGTCGATGTGGAGCGGCTAAGGCTGGTGACGGAAAGCTATAAAGAGCATGAAGTCTGTCCCCGCAAGCTTCAGTGTGCCTACGCCTTTGAGAACATTTTGCTCAATACGAAGCTGTATATTGATGACGGAGATCTGATTCTGGGTGAGATCGCCGCGCCGCCCAAGGCATCGCCGATCTATCCGGAGTTTTCCGTGAACTGGATCATCGAAGAGATCCTTCACTCGCCGTTTGAGGAGCGCGAACACGACCAGTTCTACATAAGAAATGACGAAGAGAGAAAAGAAATTATCGAGCTGTGCAAATACTGGCAGGGCAGAACCGTGGATGATTTAATCAATGTGCGGCTGGAGGAAGAGCAGATTAAGGGTTCCGAAGCAGGAAAGAAGATCTTCCAGACGAACCTGTACCATTTCGCAGGCGCCGGACATCTGGCCATCGATTATGCGAAGCTGATGAGGGTCGGTTACAACGGCCTGATCGAAAATGCCAAAGCGGGTCTGGAGAAGCTGGATAAGAGAGATCCGGAATACGGCGACAAGCGGGATACCTACCAGGCTATGATTATCATGCATGAGGCTGCGAAAAAATACATCATGCGCTATGCGAAGCTGGCTGATGAGTATGCCGCCAAAGAGCAGGACCCGGTGAGAAAGAAAGAGCTGGAAGCCATGGCGGATAACTGCCGTCAGATCGCAGGCGGTGTGCCGAAGACGTTCTGGCAGGCAATGCAGTTATTTAATATAGCCACAACACTCATTCAGGTTGAGAGCAACGGCCACTCCATTTCCTACGGCCGTATGGATCAGTGGCTGTATCCGTACTATGAGGCGGACATGAAAAACGGCACTATCACAAAGGAATTTGTCCTGGAACTGATCGAGGTCGAATACGTAAAGATGAACAACCCGACCAAGTTAAAGGATAAGGGAAGTATGGCTGTGCGCAACGGCCGCGGTTTCGGAGGCGAGAGCCTGACCATAGGCGGCGTGGACAGAGACGGCAATGACGCCACCAATGACTTGACGATGCTGATGCTGGAAGGCTCCGCCCATACCCGCATGATGAATCCGTGGGTCTGCGTGCGTATGCATGAAAATACCCCCTATGAGCTAAAGGTCAAGACCGTGGAATGTATCCGCGCAGGCTACGGCCATCCAAAGCTTTTCAACGATGCCCCGGCGATTAAAGGCATGATGAGAAAAGGCATGACCCTGGAAGAAGCGAGAGATTACTGTGTCGTAGGCTGTGTGGAGATCGATCTTCCCGGCAAGGAGTACGGCTGGCATGACGCCGCCTACGTCAACACGGCGAAGATGATGGAAATGGTATTAAACGGCGGACGCTGTCTGGACTGCGGACCTCACTGTGCAAGATGGGAGAAATGCGGCGCCCTCGGCGGCCATCTGGGACCGGATACCGGAAGCCTGGATACCTATCAGAGCTTCGACGAGGTTCTCGAAAGTGTAGATAAACAGTTTGCTTACTGGACCGATCAGATGTGCAGCAGCTTGAATATCATCGACAACGCCCACCGCGCCTTAAAGCCGGTACCTTACGTATCCGCATTTTATGAGGACTGCATGGAATCGGGCAGGGACTTGACGGAAGGCGGAGCCAAGTATAACGGCACCGGCCCGCAGGCCAGCGGCATGGCAACCTGCGCGGACAGCCTGGCTGCGATCAGGCAGCTCGTGTTTGATGAGAAGCGCTGTACCGGTTCTGAACTGCTTGCAGCGGTGAAGGACAACTGGAAAGGCCATGAAAAGCTTTACGCTCTTGTAAACAGCTCCAAGGTTCACCACTACGGCAACGACGACGACTATGCGGATGAACTGTTCCGCTACATGTTCGAATGCTACTGCAGACATATCAGAGGAAGAAAGAATCCGAGAGGCGGCGAGTTCAGCCCGGGAGTCTACTCGGTCAATGCCAACGTGGCCATGGGCTTGAATACCAACGCATCCGTGGACGGCCGTAAGGCGGGAGAGGCGATCTCCGACAACATGGGACCGGTTCATACCGACGGCGGCTCCCACGATATCTGCGGCCCCACAGCGCTTGTAAATTCCCTGACAAAGGTGGATCACTCCCTGGCGTCCAACGGCACGCTGATGAACTTAAGATTCCCGGAGGAATCCGTGGCCGGCGTCGAGGGAAGAGACACTCTGATCGGATTTATCGATGAGTATATGGCAAAGCAGGCGATGCATGTCCAGTTCAATATCATGAGCTCCGCGACAATGCGGGCGGCGCAGAAGAAGCCGGAGGACTACAAAGACATGCTTGTGCGAGTGGCCGGATACAGCGCGTACTTTGTCGAACTGGGCAAGCCGCTGCAGAAGGATTTGATTCAGCGTACAGAGCTTCATTTCTAAAATACACGGAATATATATAGGGGGATATTATGACTTTTGAGTTTGATTTTATACTGGTTGGTTTGATGCAGATTTTTGGATTCTTTGTACAGGGATGTACGGGATTTGGCTGTACCGTTATCGCCGCGGCGGTTACGAACGGACTTCTGGGAACCGCGGAGGGGGTACCATACGGAACTCTCCTCACAATTCCATTCTTATACTATCTGGGCGTGAAGGCGTGGCGTGAGGTTTCCTGGAAAGATTTAGTGAAAATCGTTGCACTGTGTGCGCCGGGAATCCTGATCGGCAATTATCTGTTTTATAAGATCAGCCCGACGACCGCGAAGATCTGTATCGGCGCCATGGTTACCATCATCGCATTGATGAACATTTATAAGCACATCATCAGGCCGCTGGTTCTGAAAAAAACAGATGAGGAAGACGCGCCCGACACAACCGGCAAGAAGATTTTCCGCTACGGCTGTCTCATATTAGGCGGTATCGTTCACGGCGCATTTACCATCGGCGGCCCGCTGATTACGGTTTACACCATCGAGGCGGTAAAGGATAAAGAAAAATTCCGCAACACGATGAACATGGTATGGGTGGTCTTAAATACCTGGAACATCTATACCCAGTTCCGCAACGGCGCATTTACCCCCCGCATGTGGAGCGCTCTGGGAATCGGCCTTCCCTGTGCCGCAATCGGATTCTTCCTCGGCATGGGCTTCTTAAAGAGAATTAACCGTGAGCAGTTCCTGCGTATCGTATACTTAGTACTTCTGTTTATCGGCGCAAACATGCTGATCACCAGCCTGATGGCAGTTTTGTAAAAAAGGAGAAGAACAATGAAAGATTTTCGTTTTAAAATACCTCAGAATATTGAATTTGGAATGGGAAGCTTGAAAAAGCTTCCTGAGATCCTGAAAGAAAACGAGTCGGAGCACGTGTTTTTAATCTCTGACCGCGGACTGGAGAAAATCGGCGTGGTAGGGAAGATACAGGACATCATCGAAGAAGGAGGAATCCGGTATACCTCCTATCTGGATGTCATTCCGAATCCGACCACCGATATCGTCAATGAAGCGGCCGCTCTCTATAAAGAATGCGGAGCGACCAGTATCGTCGCTCTTGGCGGCGGCAGCTCGATGGACGTGGCGAAGGCCGTGGGCGTGCTGGCGAACTACGGCGGCAGCATCACGGACTATGAGGGAAATCATAAGGTTCCCGGCCCGATTGTGCCGATGATTGCGATCCCCACAACAGCGGGAACCGGCAGTGAGGTAACCGCTTCCGCAGTCATCACGGACGAATCCAGAAATTACAAGCTGTCGGTGTTCAGCTATGAAATCCTGCCGAAATACGCGGTTCTGGATCCGGAACTGATTATGACGGCGCCTGCGTCCATCGCCGCGGCCTGCGGTGTCGACGCACTGATTCACGCCATTGAGGCGTACCTTTCCGTCAATGCCTCCCCGTTCTCGGATGCAATGGCGGAAAAGGCAATGGAATTAATCGGCGGAAACCTCCGTCAGTTTGTCGCAAACAGAAAGAATGAGGAAGCGGCCAGCGCCATGATGGCAGGCAGCAATTTTGCCGGAATCTCATTTGCATGGGCCAGACTCGGCAATGTACACGCCATGAGCCACCCGGTAAGCGCCTACTTTAATGTCCCCCACGGCGTCGCAAATTCCATTCTGCTTCCAACGGTTCTGGAATACAACGCCCTTGCCGACGACGGCCGTTATGAAGTGATTTATAATTATATCCGCCAGGGCAATGAAGTATTAAATGGTTTTAAACCGGAGATGCTGGTGGAAGAGATTAAAAAGCTGAATGCGGACTTAGGCATTCCGAAATCACTCTCCGAGGTAGGCGTCAAAGAGGAGCTGATTCCGGCTATGGCGGAGGATGCCATGAAGAGCGGCAACATTCCGGCCAACCCAAGACAGACAAATGTAAAAGATATTATGGAACTTTATAGGAAAACCTTATAAAATAGGATTGTTGTAAAGGGCATCCCAGATGTTCAGATGGTTATCCGGCATTTGGGATGTACTTTTTCAGTTTTAATTGACAAAAAAAAGACAATATCCATGGGGATATTGAGAGAAACTATAAAACGGGGAGACACTAGAATGAGTACGAGTGCAGATAAGAAAAAACGGATCGGATGGGCAGTCAGCATACTGATTCCTGTCATCATTGCTTTTATTCCGGTTTCGGGGGATTTTACAGAAAGTCTGAAGCGGTTTTTTATGATTACGCTGTTTATGATTATGATCATTGCCTTTGAGCTGTTTCCGCTGCTGGTGTCGGCGATTCTGCTTCCGTCACTGTATATTGTCAGCGGAATCGTTCCGGCCGCGACAGCTTTTGGTTCCTGGTCAAATACGACGGTATGGATGGTCCTGGGGGGACTTATCTTCAGTACGGTACTGGATGAGTGCGGTCTTTTAAAACGGATCGCCTACTTTGTCATAAGAAAATGCGGCGGAACCTACGGCGGTGTGGTTTACGGCTGCTTTGTCATTGGAATCCTTCTAAATCTGGTCACCTTCTGCTATGGATGGGTGATTGCCGGCGCGCTGATCTTCGGTGTGTGCAAGGCCATGGATTTGAAGCCCTCCAGAGAATCATCGCTGGTGTGCTTCGCGGGTACCATCGGGTGTACCGGAAGCACGGTGTTTCTGTACTATCCAAGCTATTATTCCATGATTGAGACATCGCTGCAGGAGTTTGTGCCGGGATACAGCATGGGGATGTTCACCACATTCCTGTACAACGGCTGCTTCATTATCTGGTGCCTGCTGACGCTGTTTATCCTGATGAAGGTCTATAAGACGAAGAAAATGGACGGAAAACTGAACCGTAAGATTTTCGATGAAAAATACGAGCAGCTGGGAAAGATGAGCAAAAAAGAGAAAAAGGCGGTCGCCATGATCGTGCTTCTGTTCGCCTGGCTGTTTTCCTCAAACTTTACCGGCCTTCCGGCGGCCTATGGATTTATGACGATCCCGTATCTGATGTTCGTTCCGGGCATTGAAATCGGGGACAAGGAGATAATCGGAAGAATCAATTTCTCCATGATCTTCCTTGTAGCGGCCTGCCTCGGGATCGGCGTCGTGGGAGCTTCCGTCGGATTTGGAGATTTCCTGACGAATATCGCCGTGCCGTTTCTCTCCGGAAAGAGCGTGCTGGTCGTATGTATCTCCTTTATGCTGTTTGGAATGATTGCCAATTTCTTCATGACGCCCCTTGCGATGCTGGGCGGGCTGTCTATTCCATTTGCGCAGATCGCCGTGTCCCTGGGCATTAACCCGGTGGTGGCCTGCATGATCCTGGTGTACGCATGTGAAATGCTTTTTCTGCCGTATGAGTCCAACGGAAACCTGATTATGTATGAATACGGAATGATGCCGATGAAGGATTTTATCAAACAGGAAGGCTTAAAGACGTTGATCATGTTTGTGGGATTTATTGTTGTCATGTATCCATTATGGAATTTGTTTGGATTGATGTAGTGGAAAGCGGAATGACCGTGAATTGAATAAGAGAGCAGCAACGTTAGAGGTGCTGAAATAAAGGGCTGTGAAAAGACGGTGTTAAATGAACTTCGTTTTTTCACAGCCTTATTTAAGTCAGCCTTCCCGGAAACGGCAGCAGTATTCCTCTGCCTGCTCCGGCGAAAGGGAAAAACGCTTTTCCAGCTTCTGAAGGATTATGTTTTGGGGAGTGCCTTCTTCTATATGGTCCAGGACGAATGCACGGATGCCCTGTTCTATTCCCCGCTCTATTCCCTGTTCCATGCCGAGCTTTTCCCGTTCCTCCAGCTTATCTGCAAATAGTTCTTCCAATGCGTTGCACATGTCGCGTCCCTCCTTATATTTTTTCCAGTTTGCACGTACAATAAAATCCATGGCCGCCTCGTAGAGCGGGTTCTTTTCTTTCCCTGCATAGGCTTTGG
>NZ_JACOPC010000013.1:0-216406 GCF_014288035.1 Hungatella sp. L36
TTTTTTATACCCAAAGATGCAGACCTGTTCAAAAATAGAAAAAATTCATACAAAGAAACGCCAAAACCGACGTTTGCCGGAGTTGGCGTTTCTTAATTAGGGACTTATTTTACAGCTCCTTTGTTATCTCTCCGTAAAAGACTGGAATTTCACCCTCTCGCATAAAGATACAAATTATTTTTTTATTTCCTTATCATATATCTTTTTTGAGTATACCACAGTTACAATTGTTGCTAATAATAAATAAATCAACATAAAGATTGTGCCAGTCATCCCACTTGTAAATACGGTTGTAATGATAGTCAATAACCCCGTAATAATAATACATATTGCACCAAAGCGGTTACTCTTTCTCCATGTATTATCATTGTGCATACTCCAAACGGTTCGAACTCCCACTACTGCATTTCGTTTTGCCTTTGTCATAAAATTTCCTAATACAATAAATATAATACCACACAAAATACATGAAACTTTTGCAATGTCAATAACCGCATGTTCACCACCTGCATTTGCCTGTATCCAAGAAGAATAAAGAATAAAATAATGCATAATCCCGAACATGATTGCTTGCGAAATTCCTACAACACATAATACCTTTGCAGAAGATTTTGCTTCCATCTGTTCCTTTTCTGTATTTGCATTTTTTGATTTTTTCTCAAACACATAGATTAGCAAGTGCCAAAACAGTGTAATAAACAAAATAATTACCGGAAAAATAAAGCTTTCTGTTTTACTTCCCCATCTGTCAGTGTTTCCCTCCAAGTCATGATGCATAGGTATAATATCAGGCATAAACTGTAGTACAACACTTGTAACTACAACTGGTATCATTGCTACTATCCACATTATTTTTTTCATACTTTTTTTCCTCCAAACTGGTTAACCCATATAATTAATTCATCGAAAACCGTAGTGTTGATTTCATAATAAACAAAGTTTTTCTCTTTATATTCAGATATCAAGTCTGCGTTTTTAAGTAATTTTAAATGATAAGAAAGAGCAGCCGGTGTAATCTGTAATTTTTCAGCAATCTCTCCGGCATTTAATCGTTCATTTCTCAACATAATAAGAATGTCTCTTCGCTGGCTATCTGCCAATACTTTAAAAATGTTAGTTTCTCCCATATCTTTTACCTATTTAAAACTTTCTTTAAATAGATTTTAGCATGCTATTTGTTTTTGTGCAAGAACTATTTAAAAATAATTTTAAATAGAGGGGATACACTGAAAAATCAGTGTGTCCTCTCTATTTACCTTAAGGCAAAATTCAAACATCTAGAAACTTAAGATTCCTGCCTCTTATTATGGAATAACCGTACGTTCTATATATTTTTCTGGAATTTTTAGTACTAGACCTCTATCATGATATTATATTAGCAAAATCACCACGTATCTAAACGATCCTCTGCATCAACCCATACTTGCATTTCTCCATCCAAGTATAATCTTGCATATTCTAATGGATTATCAATAGCCAAAGCATTCAACGAACACTGGGAACCGGGAGTAGTTCTCAATCCTTCCTCTGCCTTATTGCAATCAATTCTAAGCACTACATTTTCAAACGTGGTTACATCTATGCTATTACATTGCGGATTATATCTTGCATAAATCAATCTCATATCTTATCTGTCCTTTCCTTAATTTTCTAAAAGTTTTGAAAGCATTTCAATCCGTTCTTCCTGCCATTTTCATTTCATGTTATAATTTGTTACTGGATTTTCTTTCCCTTAATTTTGCCCTTGTGAGCATTCGTAACATGAGGGAAAAGGATATAACACAAGGGAAAGCGTAAGGGCAAACTCACTCGCTACAAATTTAGCATTTTCAAGGGGTTGCGGACTTCACGAGGATAAGATATAACAGTTAATAAATGTTATGAATTAAGTCAAATCAAAACTGGGAATTGTAAAGCTGGCTGTAGAAACCGCTCTGCGCCATCAGGCTCTCATGGTTCCCCATTTCCGCAATATCCCCATCCCTGAGAACGAGAATTAAATCTGCGTTTTTAATGGTGGACAGACGGTGGGCGATGACGAAACTGGTCCGGTCCTTCAGTACCTTGTTCATAGCGCTCTGCAGCATCTTTTCCAGACGGGTATCTACCGAGGAGGTAGCCTCATCAAGAATCATGATCTGCGGATTCTTTAAAATAGCCCTGGCAATCGTCAGGAGCTGCTTCTCTCCCTGAGAGATATTGCTTCCCTCCTCGTTGATCACCATGTTATAGCCCTGGGGCAGTGTACGGATAAAGTGATGGACATTGGCCATCTTGGCCGCATCGATTACCTCATCCTTTCTGGCCGACAGATTGCCGTATCGGATATTGTCAAAAATCGTTCCGGAGAACAGCCAGGTATCCTGCAGCACCATACCGAACATGGACCGTAAGTCCTCCCGGTTCATATCGCGGATATCCACACCGTCAACGAGAATCCGTCCGCCGTTTACATCATAGAAGCGAAGCAGCAGATTGATAAGCGTGGTCTTTCCCGCTCCGGTTGGTCCTACGATGGCAACCATCTGACCGCTCTTAACCGTGACGTTAAAGTCCCGGATTACCGGTGTGTCCCCATAAGAAAAGCTGACATGCTCAAAGGTAACCTCGCCCTTTGCCGGTCCCGGAAGGAGTCCCGCCGGAGCGCTTTCCGTCTCCTCCGGTTCATCGAGAATCTCAAAAATACGTTTCATGCCTGCAAATGCCGCCTGAATCTGGGCAGACAGCTGGGATACCTGGGTCAGCGGGTCGTTGACCTGCCAGATGTAACGGATAAATGCCTGCAGGTTGCCCACCGACAGCGTGCCGGCCAGGATGGCAAAGCAGCCGATCACCGCAATAACGCCGATGCTTAAATACGTCGTCAGGGAAATGAGAGGGCTCATGAGTGAAGAGAGAAACTGTGCCTTAAAAGCGTGTTTCTGCAGGCTGTCATTAACCGCCTCGAACTGTTCTCTGGACTGCTCCTGCTGTCCGAACAGCAGTATTTCATTGTAACCGGTATACAGCTCCGTAATCGCTCCGTTCATATCACCGAGGGAGTCCTGCTGAGCCTTAAACTGGCTCTGGCTGATCCGCACAATACCGCGGGTGATAAGGGCTCCCACCGGGATTATCAAAAAAGCGATGCAGGCCATCAGCTTGTTGATGGAAAACATCATCCACAGGGCCAGAATCAGGGTAAGGATTCCGCTGATCACCTGGGAAAAGCTCTGCTGGAGCGCATTGGATACCGCCTCCACGTCGTTAGTGACACGGCTCAGTACGTCGCCAAAGCTGTTGGTGTCAAAATACCGGACAGGCAAGCGGCGGATCTTGTTCTGAACCTCGTTCCGCAAATCGTGCATGGCGTTCTGAATCGAGTTGGTCAGGCAGAACGAGCCCACGATCTGGGAAACCGTCTTCGTAAGATAAATAGCCAGAAGCACCAGCAATATATTGCGAATCACTTCAAAATGAATGCGTGCCCCCTCTGCGCCGGAGGCCATATCCGCCAGGTCCGCGGCCAGCCTGCTGGTAATCATTCCTTCAATCCGCGGAGCGGCTGTAATCGCCCCAATACTAATAACAATCATAAAAACAGATACAAATAACTGTAAAGCATAAGGTGCCAGAAAGGGTTTCAGTTTTCCCAGCATCCTTCCGATTTCTTTGATTTTTTTATGCATGAGATAATTCCTCCTCACTTAACTGGGATAATGCAATCTCACGGTAAATGCGGCAGTTCTCCAGCAGCTCCTTATGGGTTCCTGTCCCCACGATACTGCCCTCGTTCAATACGATGATCTGGTCAGCCTCCATGATGCTGGAAATACGCTGAGCCACCACCATGACGATGGCGTTGCCCGTCTCCTTCTTAAGCATATGGCGAAGCTTCGCATCCGTCTTAAAATCCAGGGCAGAAAAGGAATCGTCAAACACATAGACATCCGGCCTACGAATCAGCGCCCTTGCGATGGACAGACGCTGGCGCTGGCCGCCGGAAACATTGGTTGCGCTCTCCGTGATATGTTCCTCAAACCCGCCTTTTTCCATGATAAAATCGTACGCCTGCGCGGTCTTTGCCGCCTGGACCAGTTCCTCCATCGTGGCATCCTTTTTACCGAAACGCAGATTATCCGCAATGGTTCCGGAAAACAGCATGGCTTTCTGGGGAATAAAACCGATGGCGCGCCGCAGGCTCTCCAAATCATACGTCCGGATATCCTTCCCGTTCATCAGAACACGGCCCGCACTGACATCGTAAGCCCTGGGAATCAGGTTAATCAGCGTACTCTTTCCTGACCCGGTACTTCCGATAAAGGCGATCGTCTCTCCCCGCTTCACCGAAAATGACACATCCTTAAGCACCGCTTCCTCTCCATCCGGATAAACGAAATCCACATGGTCAAAAACGATATCATCGATATGGTCTAACGACTGCACATTGGTTTCAGGATTTTTAATCGACGGCTCTGCGTCAAATATTTTCTGGATACGTCCGGCGCTGACCGCTGCCTTCGGGTACATCATAAAGACCAGGCAGAACAGCATAATGGAGAACATCACATGGAATAAGTAGTCCATAAACGCCACCAGCTCACCGATCTGCAGAGTTCCCTCGCTGAGCATAATGCTGGCAATCCAGTAGATTACCATACCGGCTAAGTTCATAAGAAGAAAGAAGACCGGCTGAGTCACAGACATCAGCTTAAACAGTTTCTTCGAGTTCCCCATATAGCTTGAATTGGCGCCGTCGAAGCGCTTCTTCTCATACTCGTCGTTGGTAAATGCACGGATTACCCGGATACCGCTTAAGTTCTCCTTGGAAATCCGGTTGATGTCTTCCAGGGAGGACTGCTGGCTCTCACTGATCGGCTCCGAAATCCTTGCCACCAGAATCACTCCGCCTACAATCAGCGGAATCGTCGCCAGAATAACGACAGACAGGCTTAAAGAAGCCCGTAAAACCAGGAAGATGCTTCCGATCATCATCACCGGCGTCATGAGCGCGGTTCTCAGCAGAATATTCATAAACATCTGAATCTGAAACGCATCGTTGCCCGTCCTGGTAATCAGGGACGCGATGCCGAATTCGTGGAACTCACTGTGTGAGAATTCCTGAGTTTTCTTGAAAATATCATTTCGGATATCTCTGGTGACAGAGGTCGAAAGATAGGCACAGCAGTACCCCAGCAAAATCGTGCCTGCAACTCCGGCAAAAGAAATAGCGGCTATCAGAAACCCCATCTTCCATATGTAGGCCGGATCCCCGCGGTTTACTCCGTTATCGATCATCTGTGCCACGATTGTCGGAATACCCAGCTCCACAAGCGCAAAGCCCAGTACGGAGACTACATTGAGCAGAAACATTTTCTTGTAGTTTTTTAAGTAGTGGATAATTAATTTCATATAAAGCCCGTTTCCTCCTGATGAAAATATCTTAACGATTTACTCGCGTCCCCCTAGCATAAACTATAAGGTAACCCTACAGTCAAGTAAAATTTTAGCAGACAATCAAAATGGTGGTAAAATGTAATATCAGTTTTCGTACAGGGAAGCTATATCATGTATTCTTCGCTTCATTTCCATACGGATATGCAGCGGCTCCAGGCATTCGCATTTATCCCCAAAGCTGAGAAGAATATCGTAGTGGTACTCGTTCTCTATGAAAGGAAAACTGACAAGGTAATGATCATCACCGTCCGGCGAAAAATCTTCATAAGAGCAATAATCAAGCACCCGGTCCATCACCGATTGATGAATACGGATTTTGATTTTTGTCTGCATCGTTTCCAGCATTTCTGCAAAATCTAAAACCGGTTTTTGATAATCCCGCGGTACAAAAGCCTCCTCCTGCATTTGCAGGTCTGCCATACGGGACAGTCTGAACAGGCGGAAATCATGTCTTATTTGGCAATACCCCTGTAAATACCAATGGCTGCTTTTCAATACAAGCTGATACGGCTCGACTGTTCGTGCGGTTTTATTTCCATGGTGGGCTGTATATTCAAACGTAAGCAGCCTGTTTTCCTGCAAAGCTGATTTGATAATTTCTAAATATGGCTGTATGCTGCTGTTGCCTGTCCACGGACTTAAATCGATACATATCTGATTTACCTTTAATTCGATGTCTTTTGCTCTGTCAGCCGGGATAAAGCTCCTGACTTTCGTAAGAGCGTGTACCAGTTCGTCTCCCCGCACGATGTTGGAAAGACTGGACAGCCCCATTAAGAGAGCGGAAAGGTCGTCAGCAGAAAAGACCTTTTTATCCATCTTGTATTCCTGCATGATTTCAAAGCCGCCGCCCACTCCCGATATCGAACAAACAGGAATCCCCGCCATGCTGATCGCATCTATGTCGCGGTAAATCGTGCGGGGTGAAACTTCAAACAGATCGGCTAACTCCTGCGCGCCTATACGCTTTTTATCAAGGAGTATCATAATAATGCTCACAAGCCTGTCAACTTTCATCGGATCATCCGCCTTCCAAAATTTCTTTTTCTCATTATAGATTGCTGCCATACTGATGTCAACAATTACAGGCTATAATAAAAAAGCAAACAAAATATACTACCTGTCAGGAGGAGACACCATGCAGAAAAAAGCCCTGGTCATAATCGATATTCAAAATGATATAACAAAGAATTACAAGGATGTGATTGGCAATATCAATCAAGCGATCGATTGGGCGGCCAATCATCAAATTCATGTTATTTATATCAGACATGAAAATTTATCCGCAGGCACGAGGACATTTAAACCGGATACCTACGGATCTGAATTAGCTTCGGACTTGAAGATGGTATCAGACAATATTTTTACAAAATGCAAAGGGAATGCGTTAAGCTCTGTTGAATTTACAGATTATATCAGAAAGAATGAACTATGTGATTTCTACATTACAGGAGCAGATGCTGCTGCCTGTGTCAAATCGACCTGCTACAACCTGCGCAAGGCAGACTATGGCGTGAGTGTGCTGTCAGACTGCATTACCAGTTATGACAAAAGAAAGATTGATGAGATGCTGCAATATTATGAAAGCAAGGGGTGTAACATTATTTGTCTGAATGATCTGTTAAGCTAAACGCCTTCCATATTAACAATAGCGCGGCGGACATTGTATTATCCGCCGCGCAGCTAACCGCTCTTTTAATTTTTCTCTTATAAGTTCTTAGTCATTTGCTTTTCCATCACTTCATAGACCAGTATGGCGTTGTTCTCAACCTCTGTTTTCCCATGTCTCACGGTCTTGTATCCCCTGCTTTCGTAAAAGTGAGCCGCAGGAAGGGACGCATCCAGACATATAGATGGATATTCCCGTGCAATTTCACGTTCCAGGTTCTCCATGATTCGCCTGCCATACCCCTGTCCCTGAAATTCCGGGGCAACGAAGACCCTGGTGATATGGCTGCCTTTGCAGCTTCCGGTTCCCACCATCCGGCCGTCGCTCCACAGAACACGCACACAGCCGTCTTCTATATCCCGGCTGATATTGGTTCTGTTGTGAAGGCTGCAAAAGAAATCCACCACCGCCTCCGGATAGTACCGGGGATAGACCGCGGTAATGGTGTTCTGTACCAGATTATAAATCTGCTCTGCGTGGTCTTCGGATGCTTTGAAATATTCCAAAATCTCACCTCTGCTTTTTTGTTTCATTATAGCAGATACATGGAGAAAAATACAGTTTTTCCTGTTACTGTACCTCAGCCCAAAACGATCTTACAGAAGCATCGATCCGTTGTGTCTTCGGCAGACAGTATGTCAGGCAAAGGCTTTCATCCTCGCTGTGTTTCGCCAGGAAAAATTTATATTCTCCGGCTTCGCAAATCCATTCTTTTCCGGCACTGAGAAATGCGAAGATATCCATTTTAAATTCAAACACAACTGTCTTAACTTCTCCTGGAAGCAAATGAATCCGTTTAAATCCCAGCAGTTCCCGAACAGGACGTATCATGCTTCCTATAACATCCTTACCATAGAGCTGTACCACATCGTCCCCAGCCACATTTCCAACATTTTTTACGTCCACTCGTATCTTAACAGATGGTACCGCGTCTTCTGAAATACTGAGTTCTGTATTTCCGTACTCAAAACCAGTATAGCTGAGTCCATATCCGAATGGCCTCGCCACAACTTCTTTCAGGTCATTATAACCAACAGCCCCCAGGGACTGCAGGGATTTATAATAGCTTGCATTGTGCTGGTAGTGATAGGTATAGACACCATCCCCATAAGGGATATCCTGCTGCAGTCTTCCACCCGGATTATTTTCTCCCAACAGTGTTTCTGCAATCGCTTTTCCCCCATAGGTACAGCACAGCCATCCTTCCAGGATCGCTCTTGCATTCTGATATGCAAAGCTGCTTACCAGAGGTTTCGCGTCCGTATGGACCACAATGAAATTCGGATTTGCCGTTCCTACCGCCCTCAAAAGTCGTTCCTGCGCTCCAGGAAGCCCGGCGCTTGCCGTATCCACGCCTTCCCCATTTGTACTGTATGCACCATAGCCATTCTTTCCGCCTACCGTAATGATTACGATATCTGCGTTCTTTGCTGCTTCAGCTGCTGCCTCAATATAGGTCTTCTCCGAATTTTTATAGTCGCAGCCCATTAGGTACTCTGCATGGACAAACCGCTCATTGACTGCCTGGAAGATTGTCCTTGCCTGCGGATACCGTCTGTGAATCAGCGCTTCTATCATATCCGGATGATCCTCTCCTCCAAACACTGCATCCGTGTCCATTCCGGCGGAACTATCTCCCAGTCCCGCCATCGCTTCCATATTATTATATAACATTTCCTCCATACCTACCGAGGTATAGGTAGACCACATACTTCGCAGGTTATTTCCCGTCGGTCCAACGACCAGAATTTTCACGTTCCTGTCCTGAATCGGAAGAATCCCGTCATTTTTAGTCAGAGTCATGGCTTCTCTTGCTGCCTTAAGGCTTCCCTTTTCCTGACTTTCATCTGAGTATTCCCGTGTAATCGCCTCTTCATCCCGCGGATATGGATTTTCAAACAGCCCCAGTTTAAATTTCAACTCCAGACTTCTTAAGCAGGAGCGGTCCACATATGACTCTGCTAACAGCCCTTTTTCCACAGCCTCTACAAGATTCTGGTTGTAGGCAGATGGATTGGGACATTCCACATCCAGACCAGCTGTCAGGCACTGGATCGCCGCATCCTGTAAATTTTCCGCTACGTGGAAGTTATTAACAAGGCGATCCACAGACATGTAATCACTGACCACCACCCCCTCAAACCCAAGCTCTCCGCGAAGGAGGTCGTCCAGAATTTCCTTGGAAGCGCATATTGGTTTCCCCTCCATCTCAGCATAAGAGTTCATTACAGACAGTAAGCCAGCATTCCTTATTGCCGCTTCAAAAGGCTTTGCGTAGACTTCTCTCGTTTCCCTCTCCCCCAACATGGTCTTTGCCATGTTGAGACCGCCCTCCGTTAAGGAGTAGCCCAGAAAATGTTTGGCCGTCGCCGCCACGCCATTCGTATAATCAGTTCCCTGCAGTCCGGTTATAAATGCACACGCCATTTCCGATACCAGCGTCGGGTCATTGCCATACGTCTCATTAATGCGTCCCCACCTTAAATCTCTGGATATATCAAGAACCGGAGATAACGCCTGCCTCACTCCAACCGCTACCATCTGACGGCGAATTTTTTCTCCCATCTCCCTGACCAGCTCCGGATCAAAGGACGCTCCCAGGCTGATGGAAGCTGGATACGTCAGGGCATTCGGAAATACCGGGCCGCTTAATGCTTCGCAGTGAATAACGGCCGGTATCCGAAAACGGCTGGAATTCATGACTGTATCCTGCAGTTTCCGAATCATTGCCGCATGTTGTCTGGGGTCTTCTTTTCCGCCCATAATGGCCAACTGCCCGATTCCGTCTGTTACAGAAACGTGTTCTTCTACTTCCGGAATCGGCGCCGGAATCATTTGACATGCTAACTGGTTAACCTTTTCTTTCAGTGTTAATTTGCTGAGCAGATCCGCTGCTCTCTCCTTCGGCGATAATGCCTTGTTCAGATAGTTTTCCATCTTTATTTCCCCCTTCTCTGATTCAGATCCCGTTCAATCTGCGGATGGATTTTATCAATATTGGAAAATCCCAGGAAAATCATTGCCAGTACTAAGCCCAGAATCGGCAGACCGGCATACAAAAACTTAATCACGCGAAGCGCTGATTCAGACTGAACGGCAAGGGACGCATCATATTGGCCAAACGCCAGCCCCCAGCCTACGAGGGCACTTCCAAGGCCAGTTCCCACCTTCATTCCAAAGCTTGTCGCACTGTTTGTAAGGCCGTCCTGCCGTACACCGGTTTTCCATTCTCCATAATCAATGGCATCCGCAACAATGGCAAACAACCCCGCCGTGTTCGGTGCAACCCCCACGGCTTTAATCGCCAGGCCAAATAATACAACGGTTAAATTTGACGCCCCCAGCAGTACGATAACAGCACCAATAAATTGAAGAACAAGACCGCCCATCATACATTTCCATTTTCCTATTTTGCCTGTCATAATTGGAAATAAAGGCAGCGCAATAATCATGGGAATCATGGAGGCGACACTGATTAAGCCGTATATATTTGCATCTCCTAAAATATCCCTTGCAAAGTAAACACCAATTCCGCTTCCCGCACCCTGTATCAGATATGTAATTACAAAGAGAAGAGTAATGGATATAAAATATCTATTTTTAAATAAAGTCAGGAAGCCCTCCACTACCGATCCGTTTTTTGTTCCTTCTTCATCGGTTTTCGACGGTACATACCGTTCTTTCGTTCCAAAAAAGGTAATCATAAATGCAGCGACTGACAGGAGCGCATAAATGACAGAGGTTGTGCCCCAGCCAAATTTCCCTACCAGCGGGATGGTTACGCTGGAAATCGTAATCGCAGTAAGCATGGTACAAATAAACCGAATCGTGCTTGCAGACGCGCGTGTCTGCTGATCATCAGTCATCAGGGACAGCAGCGCATTATAGGATAAATTGCTGGCCGTATAAGCGAACGCGGCGACAAACACATAGGTTAATGCTGCGTAAATAATCTTTCCTGTATTTTCAAGCCCCATAGGCACGTGGAATAACAAAATCAGGCCTATTGCCATCATTGGAGTGCTCCACAGAATCCACGGTCTCGCCTTTCCCCATTTTGTATGTGTCCGGTCAAGAATCGTTCCAAAGCACAAGTCCGTCACCCCATCCAAAAGTCTTGTAACAAGCATAATTGTTCCTACCACTGCCGCGCTCAGCCCGACACTGTCCGTATAATATAAAGTCAAAAAAGCGCTGACTGTTGTCCAGACAAAATTACATCCCACATCCCCAAATCCAAATGCCAGTTTTTCTTTAAACGATACTTTCTCCATAGTAAGAGTTCCTTTCTACAATACAATTCTTCCCATTGTCAGATCACGAGCGTCGCTGCTTGTCCCCAGATAAATCTCATATGTCATGTGTTCTAATTCCATTTGCCCACTGTTCTCATTAAACCATGTCAGTTCACTGGCCGGGCATACGATATGTATTTTTTCACTTTCCCCTGCCTGTAAAAATACCCGTTTAAATCCTCTTAAGATTTTCACTGGTCTGTCTATGGAAGAATCAGAAAATCCGATGTACATCTGCACTACTTCCGCGCCTTCCCGTTCCCCAATATTCGTTACAAGCGCCTCCGCACTGACCGCCTTTCCATTTGTAGAAAAAGTGACGCCATCCAGCTGAAAGCTGGTATAGGAAAGTCCATAACCAAACGGAACGGACGGCGCGATTCCTTCTTTTTCAAGCTTTGTATACCCATGATAATATTCATAATACTGAGACTCCGTATCCCAGTTCACCTGCGGTAAATCACTTTCTTTATAAGGAATCACAAATGGCAGTTTTCCGCTTGGATTCACCTCTCCGAAGAGAATCTCAGCAATTGCCGTCCCTCCTTCCATGCCAGGATAATAGGCCATTAAAATCGCTCCGACTGAATCTTTCCATTCTTCGATCATAATCATATTTCCGCCGATCAAGACAGCCGCTGAATTCTGATTGACAGCGCCCACCTCCTGCAGCAGACGGATTTCATTTTCATGAAGTCCCAGAGAATCTTTCCGGTCTCCTCCCATGGAACCCGTGTATCCCTCGCTCTGAGCTTCCGAAACATACTCCCCCTCATCATCATGATCATACCCGACAACGAATACAACTGCGTCCGCTTCTTTTGCCAGATCCCTGGCGTGTTCGATATCTTCTCCGTCATAATAGATCACCTGGGATTTCGGCGACACATTGGCTATCCCCTGAATTGGTGACACAACATACTTTGGAAATACCTGACTTGATCCATGATCCCCTGTATTCTCTTTCTGCCCCAGTTTTCCCAAGACAACGATTTTCTTTGTTTTGTCTCTGGCAAATGGAAGAATCCTGTTTTCATTTTTGATTAATGTAATCCCCTCTCTTGCAGACTGAAGTGCAAGAGCGATGTGCTCCTTACAGCCGATTCTCTCTTCGGCAACCTCCATTCCAGAAGAATACTCCCTCTGGAATGCTAACAGAGTCCGGATAATCCGCAATGCAGCATCATCGATTTTCTCTTCCGCTACTTTCCCCTCGCGAACGGCCTTTACTAATTTATCGCCGAAGAACTGTGTACAGCACATCTCTATATTCTGTCCCCCATTAGCGGCTTCCTCCGTATCCTTGACTCCCCAGATAAAATCACTCATGATAAAACCGTCAAAATCCCACTCCTGTTTTAAAACCTGATTCAACAGATAGTCACTATGACCGCAGTGTACACCCTGATACAAATTGTATGCACTCATAACACTCGCTGCACCACGCTCTATACACTTTTTAAAATGGGGCAGAAATACCTCACGCTCTGTGCGTTTATCGCAATCCACATTGACTTTGAACCTGGAAATTTCCATTTGGTTAAATGCAAAGTGTTTGATGCATGCTATGACATCTGCTTCCTGAACCCCTTTAACAAGAGAACTTCCCATCTCCCCAATATGGAAAGATTCTTCCCCATAGGTCTCCTGGCTCCTTCCCCAGCCGGGATTATACGGGATATTTATGCACACGCCTCCAAACAAGTTTCCTTTATAGGCACGGATTTCCTCTCCGATGGCATATCCAATCTTTTCTTCCAGCTCAGTATCGAATGAAGCGCCTCTGCACATGCTAACCGGAAAACAGGTACTTTTTTGGGTACCGCATACCACGCCCCTGGGCCCGTCGCAGAACAACATGGGCGGAATGTTTTCTTTTTCAATTCCACCGGCCGGATAGGGAAAATAATTATAATGCTTGTTCTCCGGATCCGCCATCATATCCTGCATCATTTCGTTTAAAGTGACATTTCCTCCCATCAGCGACACCTTCTCTTCTAAAGTAAGAGTCTCTGCAATTCTCTTTGCTTCCTCTGTGTAACCTAATCTCTTTTCTTTTGTACAGCTCACTCTGTATTCCCTCCTGATTTTTCACTATATTTGACAAGCAGTCTTTCTGCTTCCCTGGGGTTCCAATCGAGGTACCCTTTGATCTCTGTGTCGTTATTGAAACAGTCTCCATTGCTTCTGTACTCATTCGGCGACGCACCTACTTCCGTCTTAAACACACGATAGAACGTCTTATCAGAAAGAAATCCTGCTAAATCGGCAATGACTCCAATGGGTTTATCCGTATATTTCAGCAGTCTTCTCGCTTCATCCACACGGCACCTGGTTAACAGCGTCTTTGCCGAAACACCCAGATTACCTGTCAGAAGCCTGTGAACACTCTTTTCACTCATTCCGATATCCTTATACATATCTTCCAACACAAACTCCTGTTTAAAATGATTCCGGATATACTCGATACAGATCATCAAAAAATCATTGCTGTTTTCACTCTGTTTTTCCCCCGAAGATTTTTGATAGACGTCGTATAAAAGATTTTCAAAGCATTCGGCTATCAGCAGCAAGACAAGCCCTCTGGTCCGTATACCAGCCGTTTCACTGATTTTTTCTCTTAGACTGGACAGCCCGATTCGGGATACCAGCTGTGTAAAAACATCGAGTGTACACTTCGGCAGCATTTTCTGATTTCTGCTGTTTAAATAGAAATAGTAATCCCTGTTTTCATTTTTGCGGATATAGAACAGTTCCGGAACAATTTGGATAAAAAGCAATAAATTACTTTCATTGGTGCATTGTATCTCATGCATGGTCCTGGAATTTAACAAAATCAGATCCCCCTCCCGCAGAATTACAGCCTCAGGCCTTGTATTGATCTTAATGCTTCCTTTTAACACAAAAATAAATTCATATTCCGGATGCCAATGAAAATTAGAATACTGGATCGATGTGATAAAGATCCTTGCACTCTGAAAATTATTGTATTCAATGAGTTCAAAGTTATAATTGTTCATTTTGTCTCTCTCCTGTTATTATATTACTATCTCCATTGTCTATTTGTTCTCATTTTCAGACTATCCCTTTCTTGATTTCGGACATTTTTACTATAATCACTATTGCATACAATAAAAAAAGAGGGCAGCAAGCCCTCATTTTTTATTGACTATTTCTAATTGGTTATTTATTTCGAATCTCTCAGCATGACATCATGTGCCCCGCCCTCGACAATACTGGTCGATGAAACCAGCGTAATTTTTGCTCTGCTCTGCAGCTCCGGAATGGTAAGCGCGCCGCAGTTGCACATGGTCGAGCGCACCTTGCTCAGGGTGAGACCCACGTTATCCTTTAAGCTTCCCGCGTACGGTACAAAGGAGTCCACGCCTTCCTCGAAGGAAAGCTTCTTCTCTCCGCCCATATCATACCGCTGCCAGTTTCTCGCTCTCGCGCTTCCTTCGCCCCAGTACTCTTTCATGTAGCTTCCGTTGACATTGACTCTCTTTGTCGGGCTCTCGTCAAATCTGGCGAAGTATCTGCCCAGCATCACGAAGTCCGCGCCCATGGCCAGCGCCAGGGTTACGTGGTAATCGTGGACAATTCCGCCGTCAGAGCAGATCGGAACATAGATACCGGTCTCTTCGTAATAGGCGTCTCTAGCTCTTGCCACCTCGATCAGAGAAGTTGCCTGGCCTCTTCCGATTCCCTTCTGTTCACGTGTGATGCAGATCGCGCCTCCGCCGATACCCACTTTGATGAAATCAGCTCCGGCCTCCGCCAGGAAACGGAATCCTTCCGCATCCACCACATTGCCTGCGCCCACCTTCACACTCTGTCCGTAATTCTTCCGGATATAGTCGATGGTGATCTTCTGCCACTCGGAAAAGCCCTCCGAGCTGTCGATGCAGAGCACATCGGCGCCTGCTTCCAAAAGTGCTGGAACACGTTCCTCATAGTCTCTCGTATTGATACCCGCTCCCACCATGTAGCGCTTGGAACTGTCAATCAGCTCGTTTTCATTTTTCTTATGGCTGTCGTAATCCTTGCGGAACACGAGATAGACCAGCTGTCCTTCTTTATTAACCAGGGGGAGACAATTGATCTTGTGTTCCCAGATAATGTCGTTGGCTTCCTTTAAAGTGGTGTCTTCATCCGCATAGACGAGGTCACCGATCTGTGTCATAAATTCCTTTACCTTCGTGTCAGGGGTCATACGGCTCACACGGTAATCCTTATTGGTTACGATTCCCAGAAGCCTGCCGTTTGGTCCGCCGTCTTCCGTTACGGCGATCGTCGAATGGCCGGTCCGTTCAGTCAGGGAAAGCACGTCCTCCAGCGTCATCTCAGGAGATACATTGGAATCGCTTACTACAAAACCGGCACGGTACCGTTTCACCCGGTTCACCATCGCTGCCTGCTCGGCAATAGTCTGAGATCCATAAATAAAAGACAGACCGCCTTCCTGCGCGAGAGCGATAGCCAATCTGTCGTCCGACACCGACTGCATGATCGCGGAAACCATGGGAATGTTAATATGCAGCGCCGGTTCCTCTCCCCTTATATATCTGACCAGGGGTGTCTTCAAATTTACTTCTGCAGGGATACACTTTGTCGATGAATAGCCCGGAACCAGAAGGTACTCGCTGAATGTTCTGGACGGTTCCTCATAATAGAATGCCATTTTAATTCTCCTTTTCTGACTGCTTTTCTCATATTCTACTACATTTTCCCACAAATTGGTAATCTTTTTTTGTTATATCTGTTTATTTGTCGGATTACTAAAAATCCAATACCGGCGCCAGATTCTCACTCCCCCCGCTCCTGGAAGAGCTGTTCTCCGTAGAAGCAAATGAAACCAGGGGACCTCCGGTCACATACTGGAGCCCGTTTTTCAACGTAATCCGCAGATAAACTTCGTAATTCACGTTGTCTTTTCTTCCTATATAATCGGACACGTCGATCCGGTAGCCCACTATTTTCTCGGTCTCACCTGAAAGCTTCGTAAGGGTAAGGTCTTCCCCTGCCAATTGGTCGTATGCGGCAGGCTGTACTTCTACGGCCTGCGCCTCCGTGACTGCCTGACTATAACCTGATTCCTGGTGTGAGCCGCCATTTCCACCCGGGCTTTCTACCATACCGTTTGCCGCAATCTTTGCTTCTGCCATTGCGATCTCGTCCTCTTCAAAGGGATTTCCATCTGCATTTCCCGTAATCCAGAAATGAAACAGCCCCTCATCGTTTGCCTCGGAATCATAAAAATCACATTCCGCCCGCGCCATCATGGTATTGACGGTATACACAGGCTTCAGAATTTCCTGACGGTATCCGGTCTCTGACTCAATTACAAAGGCCGGTTCCAGCCATTCTGCCGGTTCCAGCATAAACTGTGCCTGGTTCTCTGCGTCAAGCGCCTGCCGGTATACGGTTCCGTCCGCAGTCAGACTGGCAGTCACAGTTTCATTCTTCTCCAGCGCTTTGGGAACCGCCCGCATCGTCACCACCAGCTTTCCGTCCTGCATCCCCATATTTATGGAAGTATCGGAAAACAGGCTGGCCTCCTGCTCCATCTTCTTTGTCACACTCTCATATTTATGATCCGCATCGTTCCGGACTCCGTTGATTTCATTGCGCAGAACGGCTTCCATACTGCTCATCTCACTTCGCAGATTGTTCAGTTCCTGCTTCATGCGGTAATTATTGTACAGGGCTACAGCCAGCATAATGATTACAAGGGCCAGTGCTTTGGATCTGATTTTATCTTCGCTCATGACATCTCCTTTATGGCTTTATCTTTATGGCTTATCTTTATTCTATTATCCTGCGGAAATGATGTCAATTCATTAATCAAAGCATCTGTATTGTCTATCTTACAGAATGGTGGTTACGATCCAGTTCCCTGATGTAAAAAAATGGACAGAGGCAAAAGCAGTTTTTTATCTGCCTTTGCCTCTGCCAGGCTATAACATTCTGATCAGTTACTCTTACCGAATCCCCGCCTCAAGCGCCTCTTCTGTAATCCCTTCTGTCAACACTCCCGCAAGCTTTCCGTCTTTTATAAATGCCACTGCCGGTGCTCCGCTGATGCCCAGACGGCTGGCGATGCCTGTAGACTTATAGATATCCGCCTTCGTCACCTTCACGCTGCCCGCATGCTTTTCTTCAAATGCCTCGATGACAGGAAGCAGCTCACGGCTGGCCGTCTCCACGGCATTCCAGATGTAAACCACACCCGGTACGGTCGGGTCCATTATCTGTTTTTCGAATACTTCGCTCTCAGCCAGGTATTTCTCCGCCGCATAGCCAGCGATCGCGCCGTCTCCAACCGCGGTAGCTACCTGCTTTAAGAATTTATCCCTTACGTCCCCTGCTGCAAAGACGCCCGGCATGTTTGTCTCCATCTTTTCATTGGTGATCACGTAGCCTGCGCGGGTTAAATCGATGATATCCTTGAATATCTCGGTATTTGGCAGGTAACCGATAAATAAGAAACACGTATCCACCGGCACATCGATGATCTCGTTGTTCTTTAAATTCCGCAATGCCACACTGCGGAGATGTTCCTCATCTCCTCTGAATTCTGCCGGAAGCGTGTTCCAGATAAACTCCATCTTCGGATTGGCCAGGGCTTCTTCCCTGGCAATCTCGTTGCAGTCCATCTTCCCTTCCTCGTGCATGACGCTGACAATGACTCTGCTCGCAAACTTTGTGAGGAACATTCCCTCCTCGATGGCCGCGTCTCCGGAACCGATGACCATGACGGTCTTTCCCGTGTTCGCCGCCGCATCACAGGTGGCGCAGAAAGAAATGCCCTTGTCGTATAAGAATTTGTCCTCCCCCGGCGCGCCGGTGAGTCTGGGCTTGCCGCCGCTGGCAATGATGACGGAACGGCACTCATAATCTGTCCGGAAGGTCTCCACTACTTTTTTGTCTCCCTTAAGCTGCACCGCGCGCACATCGGTCAGTTTGAACTTTACGCCGAATTTCTTGGCCTGTTTGTGGAACAGCTCCATCAGGCCCAGACCTGTACTGCCTTCCGGAAATCCCGGGTAATTTTCAATCTCGTTCGTATAGGTAGCCAGTCCGCCTACCAGCGCCTTCTCGATCACCAGGGTTTTCAGCCTCGCACGGCCGCAGTAGATGGCGGCCGTCAGACCTGCTGCGCCGCCGCCGATAATTACCACATCGTATTGCTCTATTTTCTTTTCCAAAATGATTCCTGCCTTTCTGTACTGATTGTCATCTGTTCTATAGGAAATATGTTTTATGATTCTCATCTGATTCATAAACCGTTTCCCGTGACGCAAAAACCGCCGCAATTCTGTCAAAGAGTTGCAGCGGTCAAAGATTCATTTCCGATATTGCGACGCTACATGAAGAACCTGGCCAACAGCTTGCTCCCAATGAAAGCCCCGATAAACAAAAAGAATGCAAATACCCATCCGGATAACGACATGGAGCCGATCGCTGAAAAAAGAGCTCCGATGTTGCAGCCGCCGGCAAGCCTTGCGCCGTATCCCATCAGCAGTCCGCCCAACGTGGCGGCCACTACCTGCTTTAAGGATTTAATCTTTTTGAATTTAAACTGAGAGGCCAGCAGAGCAGCCAGCAGCGCTCCTGCGATGATACCGAAGTTCTGCCAGGATCCTGGATGATTCAGGATTCCGCTGTTTAAGGTGTTCTGTGCGCCTTCTGAAGAAAAGTAATACCACTTATCCACATTACCGCCCACGAGACGGTACAGCCATGCGCCCCAGTTGGCAAAGATGCCGGACACTCCCCAGGGGGAACCGGTAGACGCAAACATGGCGATCTGGAAGACGGCCAGCAGCACCGCTCCTGTGACATATGTAAATGGATTTTTGAAAATCTTTTTATAATATGGATTTTTACTCACTTTATCCCAAAAAGCCTTCAAAGTGTCACCCACGCCTTTCTATTTTGTTTTTTCAATGACGATTTCCCATTCTCCGTCGTCCACTTCCTCGATCTCTACGTTATATCCCTGATTTCTGGCCCATTCCGGAACATTTTTCATCGCGCAGCTGTGGTCAATTGACGCAATCAGTACGTCACCTACCGCCATCTTCTCACACTGCTTCTGAACCTTCATTAACGGTACCGGGCAAGCCTCGCCTAAACAATCAATTGTAAATTCTGCCATGATAATATCTCCTTTCTACTCTTCAATTCCCATTTTTTTCTTTTCATATAAATCAGCCGCTATATAGAGCAGGCCAATCGTTGCTAACTGTAAAATCACTGCTCCCGCCCATCCAAATACATCCGGAAGGAAAATTCTTGGAGCGGTTGCGATAAAGTTCTCTGTCCACCATCCCATATGGCTGGCGCCGATCAGGGATCCGATTACAAAGAACAGCAGACTCAGCATCTGCATTGCAAAGCCTTCACCAACCCGCATCAGCGTGCCGGAAGCACAGCCGCCTGCGATTACCATACCGATACCAAACATGATTCCGCCTACTGCCGTGGCAAGGCTGATGGGCATGATATAACTCTGGCCCGGAATCTCCTGTCCGTTTACAAATGCACCGTATTTAATTGCGGCGAAGCCGATGGTGGTTATGGCGAATGCAATCAGAACCGCACGGGTAATCGACGTTGATCCGGTAATACACGGGTCTCTTAAGGATGCGGTAAAGCAAAAGCGGGACTTCTGCAAAATAAAACCGAAGCAGCACCCAAACGCCCAGAAAAGAGCCAGCGTGCCGTTTTTAAATCCTAAGAGTATTCCGATCACTATGATAGCCAAAAAGACTCCAAATCCAATGGGAAGCTGATTCTTTTTCTTCTTCCGTGGTCTTGACGAGCCTCCTGAGGTCTGGCTTCTGCGGATACTTCCTGTCGTTTCTGTTCCGTTTTCCTGCATTCATTGCACCTCCTTTTTTCTTGTTTTTTGAGGATTTGAACGCGTTACTACACCTCTACAGTATAGCACATTGTCATTTTTTTCACTATCCAAGTTGCTTATACTGTATAATTTTTTGCTATAAACAATCCTTATGGCGATATTGTGTTTTTTTTAACGTTCTTGTATAATGAATGATAGAAATGATACCGGAATAACAGAGGTGAAACAATGAGGGGGGGATCAAATGCTTTTAGAACAGATTTCCATGTTTTCCAGAATTGCAAAAGAACAGAGTATATCCAAGGCAGCCCAGGCGATCCACATCTCTCAGCCGGCCTTAAGCCAGCAGATGCAGCGGCTGGAGGAGGAACTGGGCGTAAAACTTTTCGAACGTTCCAACCGCGGGATCATACTTACCAGAGCAGGAGAGGTCATGCAGAAATACTCGGAACAATTTTTAGAGACCTACTCCAATTTAAAGGAGGAACTCGCCAGCCTTGAATCCTACAACGGGACGTTTCGTATCGCGGCCACTCCCGTGGCCTGCAACTACGCGCTTCCATGCTCCCTGTTCAAGGTGAACCACAAATATCCCAGCTACTCCTTCAGTTTAAATTCCGTCCCCTCCACCGAGGTCATTCACCGCGTGGGGCACGGGCAGGCGGACATGGGATTTATCGTGGGCGCCACAGATAATCCTGAATTCGTCTGCAACCTGGCCTTCAGCGATAAGATCTGTCTGGTGGCGAGCGAAGACTATCGGTGCCCGGACAGCATTACACTGTCTGAGCTTAAAAAATTCACCCTGGTCATGCTGAACGAGCAGTTCAGCTCCTACCGTCTGCTTCATCAGTACCTAAAGCAGGCAGGGCATCCCCTGGACACCCTGCGGGTGATGTACCATCTCGACTCCACAGAATCTGTAAAGAGCACAGTTCTTGCCGGACATGGAGCCGCGTTTCTTCCCTACATAACAGTAAAGAAGGAAGTATACCAGAAGCAGATAAAGATCATCTCCGTTATGGATTTCGATTTGAATTACGATGTGTATTCCATATACAATCCACATCTGGTCAAAAACAATCCTGCTCTGGAAAAAATAATCCTGTATTTTATCTCCATTGTTACGAAAAGTATCTGCTAGACTGTAATATACAGCTCCCAGATTCCGTTCATCGGCTCTACTGTCTCCATTTTCAAGTGCATTTTCCGGCAGTAGCTGCCTATGGATTCCACCACACAGCTGTGGTCTGTGACCAGCTTGATCTGGCCGCCGTGTTCCTTAATCTCCCTGCATTGTTTCAGTTTCATGATGGGAATCGGACACATATCTCCCAGACAATCGATTTCATGCATCACGCAGCGCCTCCATTTCTTTGATGGCTATAGTGTATCATAATTCAGGCGGCCGCGGTAGAGGAAAGGGATTATTATGGATATTTCATTTTACAGCCGCTTTCATGCGCCTCTTGAATCCGCCTATTTAGAAGAAGTCCTGGCCTCCGGCCTGGAGACGGATGGCTTATTCATGAAACGGCTGCTTGACTGCGCGGACAGCCTCTATCCAGGCTGCCGTTTTCTCTTTACCCCGAGCTGCACGCTGGCCCTGGAGACCGCTTTGGCCTGCTTACGCCTGCTTCCGGGTGATGAGGTCCTGCTTCCTTCCTTTAACTTCCCGTCTGCCGCCAATGCCGTGCTGCGCCACGGCGGCAGGCCCGTTTTGTGCGATATCACGCCCGATACCCAGAACATCTCGGTCCGGGACGCGTCCAATCGCTTAACCAGCCGCACAAGGGCCGTGATCGCCATGCATTACGCAGGTGTATCCGCTCCCCTCGGCGGCTTAAAAAAGCTGGCCGATGAGGCGGGTATCGCCCTGATCGAGGACGCCGCCCAATGTGTGGACGCCTATTATGAGGATCAGCCCCTTGGGACCGTCGGCGATATGGGCTGCGTCAGCTTCCATCACACCAAAAATGCCGTCTGCGGAGAAGGCGGCCTGATGATCACCAGAAACCATGGCCATTGGCAGTATGCGCGCCAGTACCGCCTTCACGGAACGAACCGGGCGGGATATTTAGACGGGGAAGCTGCCCGCTATACCTGGAATCTTCCCGGCTCCTGCACCGCCTTAAGCGAACCGCAGGCAGCCCTTTTGTTGGCGCAGCTTCAGTGTCTTTCCCAGATTACCCGCAGCCGTCTCCACGTGACGGAACAGTATTGGAAGCAGCTGGCTCCCTTGGAGGAGAGGGGAATCGCCATGCGTATGCAGATTCCCGCCTATGCCCGGCCAAACGGCCATATTTTCTATCTCCGTTTTCAGGACCCCGCCCTGCTGAATTCTCTCATCCCCGCCCTGGCGGCCCATGGAATCGACTGCAAAACGCACTACGTCCCTCTCCACGCCTCCCCCATGGGGGAAAAGCTGGGATACCACAAAGAAGATTTACCCGAATCGCTGGCCTGTTATCAGACACTTCTCCGCCTTCCGGTCCACACGGCCCTGACGGATGAAGATATCGCAAGGACAACGGAAACGATCCTGCGGTTCGTGTAACGGATAAGGAGTTTTACCATGATTTACGATCTCGGCATCATCATCCCCGTATACCGGCCCCGGGAATCCATCGGGATTTTAACGGACCGTATACGGGAATTATTTTCTGAAAAACTCACTCTGCGCATCTGCATCGTAGATGACAGCGGCAGGCCGGAAACCGCGGCTTTCCTGGCCGGGATATGCCGTTCTCCGGAGACCGCGATTCTGGTTCTGGACCGCAATTACGGACAGCAGGCAGCCACACTCTGCGGCCTGGAGCACCTGGATCCGTGCCGGTATTACGCCACCATTGACGACGACTTAGAACAGCCTCCGGAAATGCTGGCGGCCCTTTACGACACCATCCGGCAGGGATATGACATCGTATACGGAGTCCCCGCCGTCTCCCGCCGTTCTCTTTACCGAAGGGCAGGAAGCTACATGCGCGACGGCCTGTTCTCCTTGTTTCTGGGCGTGCCGGAGGGGGTTCGCGTCAGCAGCCTTCGGATCATGACAGCCGACTTAGTGAAGGAATCCTGCCGCCTGAAACCCAACGGATTCTTTTATCTGTCCGCCTCTGTTTTTAAAGGAAGCACAAGACCGGTGAGGGCCGTATCCATTCCTTACAGGAGAGAATCTAACGGCGAAGAGGATTGGAATCATGCTCTTTTTCAAAAGAAATCTGCAGAGAAAACCATCAGCGGCTACAGTGCACTCTCACTGCTGCGGCTGTACGCAAAGCTGTTTCTAAATTATACGTGCTTCTCTGCTGCAAAGCGGAATTGCAGCCGCGGCGCAAAACCGCTCTACCGCATATCCCGGCGAATCCGCGCCCCACGGCTCATGATCCTCGGCGGCTCCAACTGCCAGGTTCATGCGTTCCAGCGGGCAAAGACGCTGGGGATGGACACGATTCTGGCCGATTACACCAGATCGCCCAGCGGAGCACGGTATGCGGGACTCCATGAACCGGTGAGCACCTTCGATATAGAAGGCTGCATCCGGGCGGCCAGAGAGCACCACGCAGACGCGGTAATGACCATGGGAACGGACCAGCCGGTGTACACGGCCGCTTCTGTCAGCAGCGCCCTAAATCTGCCTTCGCTTCTGTCGGTCGGGGAAGCGCTGTCCGTAACCAACAAAAAGCATATGAAAACAATTCTGAAAGAGGCCGGTATTCCTGCCGCCCGTTTTCGTTTTATCCATCAGGGCATGGAAGCAGGCTCTCTGGACGGACTTCAGTCTCCCTATGTCATAAAGCCTCTGGATTCCCAGGGGCAGCGCGGAATCTACCGCCTCAATACGCCGGAGGAGGTCTTCTCCCATCTGGAGGACACACTCTCCTATTCCCGGGAACAGGAGGCACTGGTGGAAGAATTCTGCGAGAGCACGGAGATTACGGTCAGCGGATGGCTCCATGAGGGCAGACTCCATATCCTGACCGTCACGGACCGCCTTCTCTATCCGGATCCGGTCCATATCGGAGTCTGCGTCGGGCATCGTTTTCCCACGGTTCACATGGACCGGTACGCGGAAATTGAGTCAATCAGCCGCAGAACCGCAGCCGCATTCGGCATCGCCAATGGCCCCTTCTATCTTCAGCTGCTGGTCGGAAAAGACGGAATTCAGGTCAACGAACTGGCCAGCCGGATCGGAGGCGCTTTCGAGGATGTCTTTATCCCGTTCTTAACGGGCTTTGACATATTGGGCGCCGTGATACGGAGCGCTCTCGGAATGCCGGCCGAGCCCCCCTCTATGGACTGCCTGGAAGCGGCCGCGGAGGGACGATGTGTCGCGGTCCAGCTCTTATTCTGCCGGCCAGGCGACATCTTAAGCATCACACCTTTAGAAGAACTTCTGGCTCTGCCCTACGTGCTGGATGCCGGCTACAACTATCTCCCCGGCCAGACCATCCCCGCCATGGAGAATGCCACCGCCCGCTTCGGCCACGCCGTCCTCTGGGGAGATGACGCAAATATTTCCGCCAATATCCACGATTTTTATCATCGTTTGTCCGTCCGTTCCACACAGGGGGAAGAGATGATCACGAATTTTTATGGACTGCATAAAGGAGACTGACATGAACACAGACATGTATACAGACATGTACACAGACATGAACTCTAACATAATCGCTGACATAAGAGCTGATTTAAACACCGGCAAAAGGCACCGCCCCTCATTCATACGATCCGCCCTGCTCATTCTCACCGCAGCGGCAGTCCTCATTCTGCCCGGATGCGGCGGGAAAAAGGCGCCGTCTGTGGGAATCGCCGAGCAGTACGGCATTGCCTATGCCCCGCTTCAGATCATGAAGGAGCAGAAGCTTCTGGAAAAGAGGCTTCCCGGTGTGGAAATCAACTGGAAGCAGTTCGGCGGCCCGACCGGCATCCGCGAAGGAATGATGAACGGAGAGATCGATTTCGGATTTATGGGGGTATCTCCGGTCCTAATCGGCATTGACAACGGCATGAAATGGCGTTATGCCACCGGAATCAGTTCCAATGAGGTCGCCATCGTCACACGGAACGACATTCACTCCTTGACCGAGCTGACGCCCAAAGACCGGATCTCGATCCTGTCCCCAGCCTGTACCCAGCACGTGCTTTTATGCATGCTGGCCGGCCAGCAGCTGGGAGATCCCCATGCCCTGGACAACCAGCTGGTCTCCATGAGCCATCCCGATTCCGTAAACGCCCTTCTCTCCGCGACCGAGATCACGGCACACGTTTCCACACCGCCCTATATCACCCAGGAGTCCGATGGCGGTATGCACGTGATGGCCACGGGGGAGGAGATTGTCGGGCAGCCGTTTACATTTATCACCGGCGTTGCTATGGAGGAGTTTCACGACAATCGCCGGGAGTATTACGACGCAGTCATCGATGCCCTTCAGGAAGCCATCGATTACATCAACAGCAATATGGAGGAAGCCTCCCAGCTTCTCGCACCTCTCTATGGAATTTCTCAGGAGGAACTTTACAGACAGATGGGCCGGGACGGTACGATCTATTCCAGTGAACTGAACGGAGTGGAGATCTTCAACCGCCAGATGGCTGAGATGGGCTTTCTCTCAGAGGAGCTGCCGGCAGACAGTCTGTTTTTTGACAACGTGGTTCACCACTAGAGTGTAAAAAAGAGGAATTTTTACTATGACTGAACGTTTTTTAGACACTATAACAAAAAAGAAATGGGCCGGGCGCCTGTTCTGGATCTCGGTCTTTCTTCTGCTGTGGGAACTATTCTGCCGGATCTCGAACGTTTCCCCGCTTCTGGTTCCCTCCCCGGAACAGGTGTGCGCCACCCTGATTCAGGGCATCACGCAGGGGGACTTAATCTGGCAGTCCGCGTACTCCCTGGGAATCATCGCCTTTTCCCTTATCATTTCTGCCGTCCTGGCTGTTGTCCTGGCCCTGTTTTCCAGACAGAGCCGGCTGATATACAGTCTGGTGGATACCCTGACCGCCCTGGCGCATCCGCTCCCGGGCCTGGCTCTTCTTCCGTTAATTATCATGTGGTTCGGAACCGGCACCGGGGCGGTAACGGCCATTGTGGTTCACTCTGCGCTCTGGCCGGTTCTGGTCAATCTCCTGGCCGGTTTTAACGCGGTTCCCGGCATTTATGAGGATATGGGGCGCAGCCTTTCCATGAGTTCCGCCGCTATCACCGTAGAGATCCGCCTGCGCGCATCCCTGGGCTATCTAATCTCCGGCCTGCGCATCGGATGGGCCAGGGGCTGGAGGGCCTTCATCAGCGCCGAAATGGTCTTTGGAGCAGTAGGCGCCAAAGGCGGCATCGGCTGGTACATTCTGACTCAGCGCACCTTCATGAATACGGCGGGACTGTTCGCCGGAATTATTCTTGTCATTTTCATTGGAATGCTGGTTGAAGACGGCCTGTTCTCGGTCATTGAGAAATGCACGCTCACCAAATGGGGGATGAAATCTGTTTAGAAAGGAATGAAACCATGCTGGAAATTCATAACATCAGCCGCTCCTACACCGGAAGCAGCCAGACTCATACGGTCATCGACCATTTAAACCTGACGGTATGCGATCATGATTTCTTTGTCATCGTCGGTCCCAGCGGCTGCGGAAAAAGCACGCTGTTAAGGCTCATCGGAGGTTTTGACCGCCCGGACAGCGGTTCTCTCCTGCTAGACGGAACGGAAATCACCGCTCCGTCGAAAGACATCATGATGGTATTTCAAAGCTTCGATCAGCTTTTTCCCTGGTACACGGTTCTCGGCAACCTGACCTATGCCATGAAGAAAGCCGGACTCTTCCGCACTTTGGCCGAGAGAAAAGAGTGTGCCCGAAGCTATTTATCCATGGCAGGCCTGTCCGGCTTTGAAAACGCCTATCCCCACCAGCTCTCCGGAGGCATGAAGCAGCGTGCCGCGCTGGCCCGCGCACTGTCCTTAAAGCCCAAAGTCCTCCTTATGGATGAGCCCTTTTCCAGCCTGGACATCGCCACCAAAAAGGCCTTATATCCCGTCGTCACCGCCATGGCCGCCCAAACCGGCTGTACCATCCTTCTGGTAACTCACGATATCCGCGAAGCCCGCACGCTCGGCTCCCATATCGCCGTCATGTCCAGACAGAAAAAAGGCATATCCGCCGTTTTTTCCAAAGAAGCGATGCCGGAGGCAGAAACGCTGGAAAAAATGCTGGAGGAAAATACCTGAATGTATCAAGGAGTGTTTTAAAAGCCTGCGAGGGCTGAGACCGTGGGAGGACTTAAGTGTCCTCCTGTTTTTCCTGTTTCACCCGATACACTCTCACCGTTCCCCATTCCTCCGCACCTCTCAGGGAATTCACCCGCGAGGCATACTCCAGGCTGTGAATCCGCCCGACCTCCCTGCACGCCGTCTCACAAAACGCCTTAAGCTCCCTCACAAACGCTGCATTTCCATAAATCGCATGGAAGTAAGGCCTGTGCTCATAGAGATAGTCCAGCTCATCAGAATAGCAGATATACTCGATCTGATTTTCCCTGATATACGTTTCTACCCCGCCTTCCACGTAAGGAAGATTTCTGTAATCCTTCAGCATCCCTCTGTCAAAATAAAACTCCATATTCAGGTTTCCGATTGTGGGGGCATCCGCAGGCACCAGTTCCGCCAGCTGATCGAGATACGAAGCGTAATTCTCCGCCTCCCCGGGCCGCTGGTTCTGTATCTGCCAGATACTCCCCACGGCAAGACCGGCCGCAAGTATCAGAATTCCGATCGTACGGCCGGCCTTCTCGAAGAGCTGCAGGACCTGGCCTGCGAGGAGCCAGCCAAACAGGAAGAAAAACAGGACAGCCGTCTGATTATACCGACCAATCACCACCATGCCCGCCGCTAGCCCTGCGGCCCCCTCGAGAATCACCCTGGTATTTTGAATCCACCGATCCTCTTCGCTGTCAGGAACGCGCTCCCCTCCCAACGCTTCACGCTCAGATATGGCCTCCCCTCTCATGACCAGACACGCGGCGGCCGATAATCCTGCCGCCAGAGCCATGGCAATCATCTCCAGACGCACATCGGGAAGATAATAGGTTCCGTTATCCCGCCCGTATACGCCGCTAAAAAATGAAAACAGCTCCCCGACTCTCGCCCATCCGGAGGACGACAGCTCAAACTCCTCTTTCCCATACAAAAAGTAGTCCGGCAGAAAATGAGGATTGAACTGAAAACTGATACCAACATAGACGGCAGTCACCGCGAGCACCGCCGCTGTATAGGCGGCCAGACTGCCCAATGTCTTCACTGCCCCCTTTTTATCCTTTCCCGCCGCCTGCCTCACGATTTCAAACACCATAATGGCGCCGCAGACCGCCGCGCACAAAAAGCTGTTTGGATGAATCCCGACAAAAAGTCCTGTGACCACTCCCAGGATCAGCGCGGTCCCTGTCCCCGGCCGCCCTTTTTTTCCAAGCAGAATCCACAGACACACCAGCAGCTCCAGCGCAATAAAAATCTCCTGCCGCGCAAAATGGGAGGCATAAATAAACTGAATATCCAGGCTCAGCAGAACAGTAAGCCCCAGAGCAAACCACCTGCTTCCCATACGGCGCACGCAGAGATAAAACAGAACGAGGCAGATAATCCCCGCCAGAAGAGAAAGCATTCTCACACTTCCAACAGAAAAACCACCCAGCCCGACCGCTCCCATCTGCATGAGATGAAACAGGCTTTTCATCGCGTGAGGCACCCGGGGCTTCGCATCAAAAAAGCTTTCTGTCACTCCTAAATTTCCAGCCGCCAGCATATCGCGGCTCAAACCGGCCAGCCAGCTCTCATCCGAATGAACAAATGGAAATACGAGAAGATTCCGGTATGATACAAATATGTAGACTGCCAGGTACGCGGCTGCGGCACAAAACACCGCCCATTTCTTCCATCGGTCCATTCCCTGCCTCCTTATGATTTCTTCGTATTTTTTCGTTATTATTTTATCACGATTTTCGTTAAAGTTTTAGCATTATCCGATTAACAGATATAATATAACGGATTCTTATACCAGAAATCAACCCTGTTACAGTATAATAAAACTTGGAATTACATGGAAATAAGGTTGAGGCCCTTATTTTCACGCAAAACAACAGCGTTTACTACACACTACCATTACTCGCTTTATAAAGGAGGGTTTTATGGGCTTATTTGCCAAAAAAATAACAATCTTTTCGTTTTTGGCGATTCTGGCAGCGGCTCTTACAGGCTGCAGCTCCCATACTTTTGTCGAAGGGGAGTCCCTGATCGTCTCCACGAAGGACCTGCCCGGCTACGCCGAACAGTCCAACGTGGTCGTTGTGGATACCCGTACCCCGGAGGAATATGCCGCGGGACACGTAGCAGGTGCAGTCAATATTCCCACCGCCGACATTGTTATCAATGTTCCGGTAAAGAATATGCTGACCAGCCAGAAAAAGATTGAAAAGGTAATGGGCAGCAACGGAATCTCCAATGACACATTAGTCCTGGCGTACGATGCCAATAAAATGGGCGCCTCCCGCCTTCTCTGGAGTCTGTTCATGTTTGGCCACCAGAAAGTTAAGGTTGTGGATGGAGGCTTTGACGCCATCCAGACAGCCGGGATCCAGCTGAGCACTGATATCGAAGCTCCGGCCGAGGCTGTTTTTACTGCGAAGGAGCCGTCAGCCAACTGGCTCGCAACGATGGACGAGGTTCGCGCACAGGCTGAGAACCCGGATCCGCACACCATTTTGTTAGACGTTCGTTCTTTTGAGGAATACGCAGAGGTCGGCAAGGTTCCGACATCCCTGATCATTCCCTATGAGACCAATTTCTTCTCGGATGGAACATTTAAGACAACGCAGATTACCAGAATTAACTACCTGGAAGAAAAAATTTATCCGGAGGATGAAATCATTCTCTACTGCCAGACGTCCATGCGGGCGGCTCCGGTCTTTGTTCAGCTGTACGAGGCTGGATACCGGAACATCCGGATCTATGACGGCGCCTATTTAGAATGGTCTTCCAACTCTGATAATCCGGTTGAGATGCCGGCCGGTCAATATGCTCCGTTAAAGAAAAACGCATCCTAACACCAAAAGGAGAATTATTATGAAGAAATTTGTACCTGTATTACTTGGGCTCACCCTGGCAGCCAGTCTGACCGCCTGTGCAACCAAGACCGTAAAGGAAGCACCTTCTGCTGCCCCTCAGACGACGGCCGCAGCTATGGAAGAAACCACAGAAGCGCCCGCGGAGACCTCCGGTGCAGAAACAGAAGCAGCCGCAAAAACAGAGGATACCGTCACTGCTGCCGCTACTGACTATTTTAAAAACTTCCCGGAAGATAAGCATATGGCGTCTGTAGCCGATCTCTTTGCAAAAATCGACGCCGGTGAAGACATGGTTATCATCGATATCAGAAAGCCTGATGACTACGCTGCGGGACATTTAAAAGGAGCGTGGAACATCCCTTACGGTGCTGCTGTAGCGGAATCACTGGATAAAATCCCGGATGACACGCCAGTATATGTAAACTGCTATACCGGTCAGACCTCCTCTCAGACGGTAGCCCTCTTAAACGCAGCCGGAAAATTTGCTACGAACATTCAGAGCGGCTGGAACAACGGCATTTCCCAGGAAGAAGGCTACGAAGCCTATATCGACACCGAGGAAGCCGTCATTCCTGATGACACCTATGAAGTAGATCCGGCCATCGCCGCCGCTATCGCCGATTACTACAAAGAGGCGACCAGCAACACCATCGCTTCCTTTAATTTCAAGGCGGAAGCCTTAAAAGAACTGGTTGACGCGGAAAGCGAAGATTATACGATTCTCTCCATCCGCCGTGAGGACGACTATAAGCAGGGCCACATCGCAGGCGCCATGAACATTCCGTTCGGCAAGGGAATGCAGGAACATTTTTCCGAAATTCCGACTGATAAACCAGTCGTCGTATACTGCTACAGCGGACAGACCTCTTCCCAGACCATGGCTATTCTCCGACTGCTCGGCTATGAGGCCTATTCCTTAAGCGGAGGCATGGGAAAAGAAGGCGGAGCCGGCTGGCTCGGAGCCGGTTATCCGGTTGTGACCGAATAATGAATGATTGATCCTTCCATATCTGCTGTCATATGATGGGGCGTGAATCCATGAACATGGATTCACGCCCCATTACAGCGTCTGACTGCATACAGCCTTTTCTAATCACCATTTACAGTTCAGACCCCATCTGATCTTCCGCCTTCCCGACCGTCTCGCCCTCTTTTTCTTCTCCTATCCCTTTCACCACTCTGCATATCACTTTCGATGATGTAATAAACATCACCTCTGCCTGAAACTTCTTCTGCACTCTGTCGTAGATTCTTCCCGCGCTCATGGTTCCGGTCGCCGTCGTATAGGCAGAATTGGCAACATAGCCTATCGTCCCAATCTCTTTCATGACTGCCCTGATCGCTTCGCCGTCATATGGATTGGACGGTTCCTTTACACATTTAAACCGTTTTCCCACTGAAAATGGTCTCATACCATAATAGTGGCTGGTTCCTGTAATCGTGATGTAATACTCCTGCTTCATCTGCATCATTCCCCTCTTTCTCAACAAAACGACAGTTCCAGATACCCCTTGTTCTGGCTCTCCAAAACCGTAAAAAGGCTTTCCACCCGGTTGATTGACTGGTATGTATTCTTCTTTTTCGCCTTTCTTGCATACTCCTTTTGCTTTCTGTTATCGGTCGGCAGCGCTCTGATTCCATTCCGTTCATTTTGGCGAAAACGGTCGTGTGCATAAATATATTTTAAGAATTCCATAATGCTAATACTCGTTCCTGCGTCTGTCTGCCTGTGATACTGCTCGGCTTCCGGATGTCTGAAATCCAGCGGCCTGTCCGTCTGATTCCTGTGATACAGCACAAAATTCTGCCACTGTTTCGAATACACAAGCTTCCAGCAGCTGATCTCCGTTTTCACAAACAGCATCCCATCCTTCCGTTTCAGTTCCATGCCCCGTGTCTCTGTATAATGACTCAGGCTTTTTTCACTGCTGTGATAATGGCTGTTCATGCTGTTGCAGTACTTACAGGCTTGATATCCATGCTTTTCCGCCTCTGCTTTTGAAATATCCATTGCATTTTCCGATAGCATTCTTTTTACATACATACAGCATGGATTATGATAGATTTTCCGTTCATTCCGGCAGCTGATGATCTTTCTGTTATACATCTCTTTCCTTCTCCTTTCCGGCAATAAAAAATGAGAATCAAAATAATACGTATCCCGTTCTTATTTTGACTCTCATTCTATCGCTTCCGGTGTCCTGAAATACGGACTCTGAAATCAATCATTCTGTATACAATAATTTCCCAGAATTTCTTTTAAGTAATCCAGATATTCCTGGCGGACCTGTACCGGACCGTCAAGTTGCATCTTGCTTCCCACACCGGTTACCCAACCGAAAAACTGCCTGCTCACGGACACCGTCACATTTACATGAAAATGGTCCCTGTCCGAAGGAATCATCATAATATCACTGCCGAAGCGGTCCAGAATCACACCCGCCAGCTCATTGCAGCAGGTAAGCGTCACACTCTCATCGCGTCCTCCATACATACCAAACGTCTTTTTGGCAAATGCGGCCAGATCAAAATTTTTAAAGTGCTCTTCCCCAAGCCGCTCCTGATCCAGCAGATTTATATGCAGCATTTTGTCCACACGGTAATGCTTGATAAGCTCTGCTTTTTCATCATAAGCAATCAGATAGTAATTCTCATCATCCCAGGTCAGCGCCCACGGGCTGACTATGTAGTATGCACCGTCATGCTTAAGACGCAGTTTTTTCTTTTCTGTCCATTCTGCATACTGAAACGTAATTTTCCTGTTCACCGAGATAGCCCTGTGCAGGTCATCCACGCTGTAATAAATCGTCTCATTGCCCGTCTTTGGCCGGTTAAGAATAAAGACCTGACGGTTTAGCTGACTCGCCTCAGATTTACTGGCAAGCTTCGCCAGCTTTCGGATGAGCTCCTTCGACTTCTGACCGGTAATGAATTTTGAAGACTGAACCGCGTCCACCAGAAGCTTCAGCTCCGCCAGCTCAAACTCCCTTCCCGCCAGATAGTATCCGGCATTCGCCCCCTTCTGCTGAACGATATCCATTCCAAATGTCTGAAGCGCCTCGATATCACTGTAAATACTCTTACGCTCCGCTGAAATGCCGTACACCGCCAGCGCGGCCGCCAGATCATTCGCAGACATTATGTGGTTCTCATCAGTCTGTTCTGTTATGATTTTCATCAGATACAAAATCTTCATTTTCTGTTCCGCACCGGCCATCTTCTTACGCCCTCCCCCAATTCAAACGGTTTCATTTATCTTTTATTATAGCATCTATTCTTTCTCTGTTCTATGCCTTTAGTAAGGTTATGTCATTTCCCTGCTCCCCCTGCTGCTCTCAAGGACCTTGCGTACACAAAAGAGGCGAAAGCAACCCCTGCTTTCGCCTCTTTCCACACCTTCTTCATACCTCTCCCAACCGGCTCTCTTCACCTCCGAATAAGCAGATTCATACTGCGTCAGTGCTGAATCTCATCCCCCATTTTCGCCATCATGGCCGCCAGGTCAAACTTCGGCGACGCTTCCGCATGCAGCTTTAACAGGCGGTCGTCGTGGTTATGGCGGACCTCGCAGACACGGTCGAAGATCATGGTCGCCTCGTCGTCCTCCCGCGAAGCAGGCCACTGGGGCAGCCCCTCATACTCCGGCTTCCCGGTTCTGGCGAAAGCCATAACCGCGCCGAAGATCTGCTCTTGCAGACGGTCTGACACCTCCGGAATGTTGGCAGCCGGAACCAGCTCCGTGTTGTGGAAAACAAAAGGAATATCGGAACAGTGCCACGCCGTCTTCTGATTCTGGTATGGGAACTCCAGCGCAAATAAATAGGAATACACACTTCCGCCCGCGGCGGCCAGCGCCCGCACAAATTCCCTGGTCGGCCCGCGGAATATTGTATCCAGTGTGAGTAAGTCCGCCGGGTTCTTTCCCGGATACGCTTCGGCAAAGACGGCCTTCAGCTCCTTCCCACGGCCCTGGAAACGGTTGTCGAGAACGGCATCTAATTCTGCCTCTGGTATCTGCTCCTTGTTAAATGGCAGCGGCGCCATCGCAAACTCTCCGAAGACCGTACCGACCATCACCGGTATGGTCTTTGCATGTTCCGTAAATCCAACCGCCGGACCCTCTCCTTTGTAGAAATCGTCCGGTTTGGGCGTGCATCCGATGTAACCGCCAGCTCCGGCGACTGCAGGACTCACCCGGTTATACGCAGCTGCCAGGTCGTGGTAGGGAATCGTCTCCAGCCGCCCGGCCTCATCTTCCGTAAGTCCCAGTTCTTCCAGCATCGCCCGGATTAACGGCCTGGAATCGCCAGTAGAATAGGGAAGAATATCGCCCGCCACGCCGCTCATGATCATTCCCTTATGGAACAGCCCGTCGGCCTCCGGGGTCTGCATCAGGCCGCTCACCTTCATGCCGCCGCCCGACTGTCCGAAGATGGTCACGTTGCCCGGATCTCCGCCAAATGCCTCGATGTTGTCCCTGACCCACAACAGGGCGGCCACCAGATCGGCCTGGCCCGCATTGGCGGAGCCAGCGTACTTTTCACCGTAAGGAGACATGTCGAAGTATCCAAGGATGTTCAGCCTGTGGTTTACGGTAACGACTACCACATCCCCGTATTTGCTCATATTTTCTCCGTTGTACGCCTTCTGCTCGATGGAGCTTCCCATGGAAAACGCTCCGCCGTGAATCCAGAACAGTACCGGCTTCTTCGCGCTCCGGTCCAGAGACTGGCTCCAGATGTTTAAGCTCAGACAGTCCTCGTCCTGAGGCCAGTAGCGGTGGGGAACTAAAAGCTCGCCCTGCGGATTGTCCCTTGTCAGCATCGGGCAGACAAAGCCATAGGAGGCCGCCTCCCGGACTCCCTCCCAGGGTTCTGCTTCCTCCGGGAGCTGAAACCGTTTTGCCCTTGCGTAACGGATTCCTTTGAAGATATACGTCCCTTTCCACTGATATCCTCTGAGCTTCCCGGCCTTCGTCTCCACCACCGGGAGGCTGTCATACTGAAATTGTCCTGCCATTATTTTGTCCTCCTTCTGTTCTGTCTCCCATATTTTTCAGTTCTCTCGTCTTCAATCACGCCGTCGAAATTCATGCCAAAGCCGAATTCATAGACATGGCCCTCGCTGTCCACGTAGCACTCCATGTCGAACGCCTCATCCTCTGCCTGCCGTTCCACGGTATCCATATCGGCCGGCATCTGAAGCGGAAGAAGGCCGCAGGGGATAAATCTGCCTGTGATAACGTCCAGCACCGCCTGGGGGGATACCCCGTAATCCACCAGGATCGCGTCAGCGCAGGGCTCCAACTCCGCCATCACCATGGGATTTTTCAAGTTTACCGATACGATCACCGGGCGGTCTCCCATGCGTTTTTTCGTATCAAGGACAAGATCCAGATCTTCTTCATTTGCCGCAGTATTCCATTTTCCGCGATAGCTCCTGTCGTCAAAATCCTCCAGCGGATCGCCTCCTGCCAGGCTGTGAAGCCTCGCCTGCTTCGCCTCATAGGGCCTGTACTGAAGCGTTACCGGAACGTATCCGCTGCCGCCCTGCTTTCGGTCCTCCGGATCGTAGCCCACGGAAACTGGCGACTCGATGAAGCAGATGGCAGCGTCAGCCTCTTCCGGCGTATCCACGACCACAAAGTAATCGGCGGCCGCGCCCTTGCCGGCAGGCTCCACATGCATATCCGGCGTCATGGAGCTCATGAAATCCAAGTATGGGCGGATATGGCGCCGCGGAATATATACCCTTATGTGCTCTTTGAGAGGAAGCACCCCGGCCCGGTTCTTCAAGAGCGTCACAGATTTCAGCTGGGAAAGGTATCCCTTTTCCGTAAATTCCCTGCAGCCCACCACCTGGCAGGAGTGCTCCAAATCCAGGTATGGATTTTCAAACAAACCCGTCTGGAATATGTTTCGGAGCAGCCTGGAGGCGGACCGTTCAAAGCGGCTGCGCATGGCTTCTTCCCCGTATTTTTCACACCCCATCCGGTAAGCCTCCAGCACCGGCCCGGCATCGTTGTTTCCGCCGAACTGATCCACACCGGCCTCCAGAGCCTTTAAATGGCGTTCCGCCTCAGTGAGTGTCTCCACACCCCAGCATTTTCCGGCAAACTCCTCTTCCGTCTTTCCCATATCGTGGGTGATGCCCCAGTCCGTACACACGACGCCGTCGTAGCCAAACCGTTCGCGGAGCAGATCGTTTACGATATATTTGCTGAAGGAATTCCCTACATTTTCACCGCAGGTCTGGTCTGCGCCGTAAGAAATCGTGTAGTAAGGCATCACGGCGCTGGCCGTCTTCGTACCGCCGTTCAGCGAGAAGGCTCCCTCCGTAAAGGGCCTTAGATGCTCTTCAAAGTTCCCGCCGGGATAGACCGCGAACTTTCCGTATGCGTAGTGGCCGTCGCGTCCTGCCTCACAGGGTCCCCCTCCCGGGAAATGCTTTACCATGGTATTGACGCTGTCCGCACCCCATCCATCCTCGCTGCCCTTTGTAGTCTGAAATCCGTCGCAGTACGCCCGCGTCATTTCCACGGTCAGCTCCGTATGTTCGCCAAATGTATCCGCAAACCGCATCCATCTCGGTTCCGTAGCCAGATCGATCTGCGGGGACAATGCCGTCGTGATCCCCAGCGCCCGGTATTCCGCCGCGCCGATCTCCCCGAATTCTCTTACCGCCTCCGGCTCAAATGCAGCGGTCAGGCCGATTCCATTCGCCCATTTGGATATGGGTTCTCCGGTCACACCCATGTATTCCGCCGCAGCACCCGCCCCGTGCCTCGGGTCCGAGCTGTTGTTGGCGGGGATTCCAAAGCCGGTGTTTTCCGCCAGAGCCTGAAGCCGGTTGTTCCATTTGACCGCAGTCTCCGTGTCCTGCAGCTTCATGATCAGCACGTGGCGCACCCTGTCTTTTACGATGAACTCCTTCTGCTGGTCCGTTAGATCCCACGGGTCCGCTCCGCTCTCATCGAAGGCTTTTCCGCCGTACGTGCCCCCGAAAGCGGCCGCAAGCGGCCCCCTGGCCGGAATCAGCTGATGCGCGCTGTAGAGCATCAGGCCGGCAATATCTTCGATCGAAAGCCTGGAAGCCAAGTCCGCCGCCCGCTCTGCTGCGGGCAGTCTCCAGTCCTCATAGGCCGCCAGCTCGCCTGTTCCGAGAAAATCCTTGAAGGCGAAGCCATCCTCTGTTATAATCGTCACCTTACTTCCGGAAGAGATTCCGAGATCCTTCCCCCCCTCATTGTGAATGAGACGGTAACCCTCCTTCTCTGCTTCGTTCCATTTTTTCTCCATTAATGTCTCCTTTCATGTACTTCAGCCAGAATTTTTTCATATTTCTTATCCAGGTCATAGAACAGACTGAGTATGACCACTACGATGAAAAAAATGACCGGAATCCAGATATAATTCATTTGAATCGCGCGAAGCGCGCCTTCTGTCTGCACCGAATTTTCCACATAGCCGCCGAATTTTAAGATCTGGGCGCCTACCACGCCCGACATTGCCATGCTCAGCTTTACGCCGAAGCCCATGAGGGCGGTCATGATTCCCTGCGGACGCCTTCCCGTCTGCCACTCGGAGTAATCCACAGTCTCCGCTCCCATGACAAATGTCACTCCCATTCCCAGCCCCAGGCCAATTCCGCATAAGACCGTACCCGCCAGAATCCCGGCCAGATTCGTTTTGGAGATCAGCACCACAAGGTTTCCTGCGATGGTAGCCAGACCGCCGGACAGAATGCAGTTGCGTTTTCCGATCTTCTTTGCCAGAGTCGGGATCACAAATGCCATTAGGAAAGAGAGCAGCGTGGGAATCGTCATCAGAAGGGAGGCAATTCCCTCGTTGTTTAAGTAGTATTTTGCATAATACATGGTGGACTGATTTTTCAGAATCATGCCTGCAAAGGTGAAGAAGGTGATTCCGCAGAGCAGAAGCCAGTATTTGTTTTTGGCGGCAACCTTTATGGCGCCTGCCACGGAATCCTTTTCTGTCTCCGGTATGATCCGCTCTCTCGTATTTTTAAAACAGATCATTAGAAGTATGATGCCTACAGCCGCGTACAGAACAACCGTACCGAAGAAGCCTTTTTTCTGATCCCCATGGCCGATCATGCCGACCAGCGTCAGGGTCGCTCCCATGACGATGAATCCGCCCAGACTGGCTCCGAGAGACTTAAACATATTAAAAGAGAGCCGGTCGGAGACGTCATCCGTCATGCAGGACAGCATGGTGCTGTATGGAATATTGAGGGCTGTATACACGATACAGAACAGAATATAGGTGATCAGCGCGTAGATAAATTTGCCCGTTCCGCCGAAATTCGGCACCAGGAACATGGAAACGCTGATGATTCCAAAGGGAACCGCCATCCACAGCACGTAAGGCCTTGCCTTTCCCCATTTGGTGTGAGTCTTGTCGATGACTACCCCCATCATCGGATCCGTGACCGCGTCCACCACTCTGGCGACCAGCATAATCAGGCTGATGGCTCCCAGTCCGATCCCCGCCACATCGGTATAGAAAAACATCAGATACGCCGTAATCAGCTGAAACATTAAATTGCAGGCCAAATCTCCCAACCCATAGCTGAATCGTTCTTTTAACGAAATTTTCTCCATTTTTAAATAACCTCTCTTTTTTTGTTAAGGACGCGTCTTATGTTCTAATTGTATCGGATTCAGCTTGTGAAATCTTTACATTATTTATTGAAAACAGATACGTTTCTTGACATTTTTTTCAAACGCTCCTTAAGAGAGGGCCGGCAGACGCTGGAACTGCTCCAGCAATCTGCCGGCCACGGCCTGGGCGGATACTAATTGTTGTCTTTCTGTGGTTCCACCACCCTGATATGGGGCGGATATTCGGCAGAGGCGGTTTCCTTCACGGTCTCCCGCCTGGGGTTCTTTTTCCGGTACTGGGAAGGCGTCATGCCGTACGTGTCCCGAAAAACATTGATAAAGGACCGGGTATCCGGAAATCCGCTGCGCATGGCAATCTCCAGGATGGAGTAATCCGTCTCGAGCAGATCCCGGAACGCCTTGCTGACGCGGACCTGATTCAAATGCGTCTTGAATGTGTTGCCCGTATACTTCTTTAATATTCTAGCCAGATACTCCATGGACACGTTAAAATGGTCCGCCACCCCCTGCAGCGTCAGCGGTTCCTGGTAGTTCTCTTCCACATAGTCCAGCACCACGCGCAGACGGTCAATATACTTCTGGCTCTTAACAGCCGAGCTGTTCTTCGGACCTTTAAAATACGTGAGAAGAAGGTACATCAGCTGATGGAGCAGCGCATTCTTCTTTAAATAGCCGTACTCTTCCGCCGGGCTCAGCTCCAGGCGGATCAGGTCATCGAAGATCCCCTTCAGTTCATGCAGCCGTTCCTCCGCTCCCTCCAGTTCGAAGGTAATCTGATCGATCTCCGGGCATATCTTTTTCAGAAATTCGTAGGAAATAAACAACGAAATCCCGTGAATCTCATCCCCCGGATCTTCCGGCACTTCTCTTGGCTCCAGGGCATGAATATCCCCGCTGTTGATCAGCGTGATGCTTCCGGCAGAGACGGCTTTCTTCTTCCCGTTCATATAAAAATCGGCTTCGCAGTCCAGCAGATAGTCCATCTCAATGCTCCGGTGCCAGTGCTCCAGAATCATGTAATTAATCTGTCCGCGGTGCAGGCGAAGCTGCATCGGCATCTGCTCACTCTGCACGAATGTCTCATGATAAAATAAGTCCACGGTATACTCCCTTCTCCCCGGGCGGCCTTCTGTTTCTGTTCCTATTTTAGCACAGAGCTCCAGCGTCTACAACAGAAAAGATGGGGCTAAAATCGCTTCGTCCTCTCTTTATTCCTTGCCACAGCCTGCTAAATATGGTACTCTTAAAGATAGTACAATTTATCATGACAGCGTACCCGGAGGCACCCATGCAAAAGAAAATATTTCCTGTTATTTTAACTGTAGCGCTCGTTCTTTCCAGCATTTTTTCGGTTTTGTGCCTTCATAATCTTCAAGGCAATGCCAAGGTCATAAACTACGCCGGCATTGTCCGCGGTGCGACCCAGCGACTCGTCAAGGAGGAGCTGAACGGTATTCCCAATGACGTACTGATTGCGAAGCTGGACGGTATTCTCGATGAACTGCAGTCAGGGCACGGCGATCACGGGCTGATCCGCATGAACAGCAGGGAGTTTCAGGACCTGATTCTCCAGATGGAGGCGGACTGGAGCATTTTAAAGGAAGAAATCTATCTTGTCCGGGCCGGAGGCGATGTCGAGCTTCTGTTCGAGGACAGTGAATCCTACTTTGATCTGGCTGACCGGGCGGTTCTTGCCGCCGAACAGTTTTCCGAAAAAAGAGAACTTCTGGCAGAAAAGAGCCTGCTCCTGCTAAACTGTTTCTTCGTTCTGATGATCTTCTTTTTCTACCTGTACAGTTCCGGACAGGCCCGGCGCCAGAAGGAGCTTCAGGAGATTGAGGAGGAGGACCGGAAAAGGAAGGAACATCTCTCCCACATGGTGGATAACCTTCTCGGTCCCATGAATGAGATTTCTGAACTCGTCTACGTCTCCGACCTCGAAGATCACACCTTGTTATTTGTAAATAAAGCCGGACAGGAAACATTTCACATCGATACCATGGACGGACAGAAATGCTATAAAGTCCTGCAGGGCTTCGATTCGCCGTGTGAATTCTGCACCTCTCCGATCCTGAAGGAGGGTGAGATCTACACTTGGGAATACACGAATCCACTGACCCAGCGCCACTATATTTTAAAAGACCGGCTGATTCAATGGGAGGGACGGACGGCCCGTATGGAGCTTGCCTTCGATACCACAGAATCAGAAAAAGAGAAGATCCAGCTTAAATTGACGCTGGAGACCAATCAGATGATCACGGAGTGTGTCCAGACGCTGTATCAGTCCGAAGACGTTGACACCGCCATCGCCCAGGTCCTGGAGCACCTGGGAAGTTTTCTTTCTGCCGACCGGGCCTACATCCTCTACATAAGAGACGGCAAGATGTACAATGACTACGAATGGTGTTCCGACGGGGTCGAACCGCAGCAGATGATGCTTCAGGATCTTCCGCTCAATCTGATCACCCGCTGGATGACGTATTTTGATAAAAAAGAGTGCGTTCTTATCGAGGATATGGAGCAGCTCCGGGAATCCGTGCCTGAGGAATACCAGATTCTCCATGCGCAGTCGATTACCAGCCTGGTGGCCGCCCCTCTGGAGCAGGACGGCACTCTGATCGGGTATCTGGGTGTCGATAATCCGCCGCCCGACAGGATCCGGAACATAGCGCCTCTGCTTCAGACACTGTGCTACTTCCTGATGCTGGCAAGAAGCCATTCGGAAAGCAAACAGCTGCTGACCCACTTAAGCTATTACGACAAACTGACCGATTTTTACAATAGAAATAAATACATCGTCGATACCGGAGCTCTGGCTCATTCGAAGCAGTCTGTAGGGATTGTCTATCTGGACGTCAACGGGCTCAAAGACATCAACGACCACTACGGTCACGAATTCGGAGACCGCGTCCTGATCGAGTGTGCCAAACGGATTAAAGCCACCTTCACACAGGCGGATTTCTATCGGATCGGCGGGGATGAGTTTGTCATCATCAGTCCGGGCATCACGCAGGAGGTTTTCCTGAATCAGGTGCGCGAGCTGAAAGCCAAGTTCCGGAACGACTCCGACTGCCAGGCCGCCATCGGCTCCCAATGGATGGAAAGCATCGAGAACATCGGCCGGATCATCGCGGCGGCCGACGCGAAAATGTATGAAAATAAAAAGGCATTTTACCGGATCAATCCTGTATCCCGCAGATATCGACGCTGCAACGATAAGCTGCTGCAGCATTTATCCGATTCCGAAACCTTAAAAAGGGAACTCGCGGAAAATCATTTTCTTGTTTATTTTCAGCCTAAGATTTCGTCGGAAAACCGCCTGATTGTAGGCTGTGAGGCGCTTATCCGCTATACACCGCAGCCCGGCGTCCTGATTACTCCCGGTGAATTTCTTCCTCTGCTGGAGGAATTCGATACGGTCAGCCTGATCGATTTCTACGTTTTCCGATTCGTGTGCTCCAGACTTAAGGCGTGGCAGGATCAGGGAAGACAGATTTTCCCTGTATCCGTCAACTTTTCGCTCCGCACCCTGCGGGAGGCGGCGCTTTCCGAACGGCTCCTGGCCATCTGTAACCAGTTCGGGATTCCGGCGGGCTATCTGGAGATTGAAATCACGGAAAAAGTTCATAACGAGGAAAACCTCAACATCAAACAGTTAATCACCGAGCTGCAGAACGCAGGTTTTACGGTTACTCTCGATGATTTCGGCACGGAATGTGCCAATGTCGTTCTCATGTCCGAGGTGAGCTTCGACGCGTTAAACCTGGATAAGAGCATGGTCGATCACATCACCACGAATTCCCGGAACCGGGCGATCGTGGAATCCATCTCCGAGGTCTGTCTCAAGCTGGGAATCCGCATGGTGGCGGAAGGAATCGAGAGTGAGGAACAGTTTGCAGTCCTGCGCGCCTGCGGAATCGATCTGTTCCAGGGCTACTTATTCAGCAAGCCGGTTCCTGTGGAAGAATTTGAACAGGAATATTTAGGAAAACAGGAAACGGAATGACAGCAGCCGTTCATAAAAAAGAGAAGAGGAACCAGACCGTATCGGCAGTCTGATTCCTCTTCTCTTTTTCATTCGGTTTTATTTCATCCACCCTGCTGCTCTGCCGCCAGCTTTCCGATCTTCTTCCAGTTCTTCGAAAAGAAGTAGCTGAACATGCAGCACATTCCGAACACAAAGCTGATGGGAAGGCAGGCCATAACATAGCCGCCGTCTATGTACCAGGTAATCAGCCAGGCGCACGGAATCCGCACGGCCCACAGCATCAGGAGGTTGACGACAGTCGGGAACCGGACTTCTCCCATCCCGTTTACGAAACAGATAATCCCGTTAAATACCGCATAGGCCCATGTAAACGGCAGGACAATCCGTATATACCGAACCGCGATGTCGAGCACCGCCGCGTCTCTGGTGAAGAACTCCAGAAGCGGCCGGCACCAGAACGTCACGAGCAGTCCGGCGATACAGGTGATCAGACCGGAGAACAGCGGGATCTGGATTCCGCCTTTCTTTAAATACACGTAATTCTCCGCCCCCAGATTCTGACCGGAAAATGTCGTAGCGGCTGAAGACAGGGAGGTAATCGCCACGTTGGCAATCCCCGTGACCTTGCTGCTCACGGAACAGGCGGCAATGAATATGGAGCCCTGGAGGTTGATCAGTGACTGCATCAGAATATGGCCCACGGAATAGATGGAGCTGTTTAATCCCAAAGGAAGCCCGATCGCCACAATACTCCCCAGCATCCGTTTGTTCATCCGGTGCGGCAGATAGGTGAAGCAAAACTCCGGATACTTTTTACGGATATAGACGATGCTGAACAGCCAGGAGCAGTACATGGCTATGGTGGTCGCCCACGCGGCGCCGGCCACGTCCATACCCAGCCCGGCTACAAACACCAGGTCCAGCACAATATTCACGGCACAGGAGACGATTAAAAACAGCAGAGACGCGTTGCTGTCTCCCATCCCCCGCAGGATTCCCGCGTTCATGTTATATCCCATATTCCCGAGAGTTCCGAAGAAAATAATGCTGATATAGGCGTTGGCGAGCTCCCACGTATCATCGGGCACCTGCATGAACCGCAAAACCGCCGGACCGGCAAACTGTCCGATTATCGTCAATGGGATGGAGCACAGAAACAAAAAGGAAATGGCGGTTGCACCGATCTCCTTCAGGCTTTCCATGTCACCGCTCCCGGTAAACTGCGAAACGAGAATCGATACCCCGGTGCCAAGCCCCAGGAACACGCACAGCAGGATCTCCACCGGCTGGCTGCTGGTGCCTACGGCGGCCAGCGATACGGAACCGCAGAAATTGCCGATCACCAGCGTATCGACGGTACCATAGAGCTGCTGCAGCACATTTCCCACGCAGATGGGAAGGGCAAACAGCAGCACCCGCTTCATGATGGATCCCTGTGTCATATCTACTTTCTTTGCGGCCTTCATAGGACTCTTTCTCTCCTGTTCTGTCATTCGTATGGATAACAGTATACCGCTTATTGATTAAAAGTACTACTGAGAATACGACATACATTTTTACTCTACAGAAAATTTGTCCTGTTGCCGCATTTACGGAATCATTCCTCTCTCTTTCTTCATCTTCAGGATGCGCAGGACGCTTTCCTCGATTCTGCTCTCCGTCAGATCCCCGTTTTTCACTGCGTCTTCCAGCGCGGCCGCCGCTTCCTCTGGATTTGCCGGGCATAGCAGCATGTCAACGCCTGCCTTGACCGCACTGCACGCGATCGCTCCGTCCGAATAGAAATCCGTCATAGCCTTCATCTGAAGCCCGTCCGTGATGATCACACCGTCAAAGCCAAGCTCCTGCCGCAGCAATTCCGTTACGATCTTATGGGAAAATGGAGCCGGCTGATCGTCGATATCCGATAAGATGAGATGGCCGATCATGACCATGTCGCTGTCCGCCTGGATTCCCGCCCGGAATGGAAGCAGCTCCTTTTCCCGGATCTCTTCCAGCGTCTTTGTTATGAACACGGCTCCGTAATGGGAGTCTTCCGAGGTATCGCCGTGTCCTGGAAAATGTTTCAGCGCCGTCGCCACTCCGCCCGCATGAAAGCCCTCCACCGCGGATGCGACCAGAACGGCCGCCTGCTGGAAATCGTCGCTGTAGGCCCGGTCCCCGATCACCGTGTTCTCCGGATTCGACCACACATCCGCCACCGGCGCCATGTCGGCGTTAAAGCCCAGTGCGCTCATGTCGGAGGCAATCGTAAAGGCATTTTTATACGCGGTTTCCGCCCCCTGATCCTTATAATCCAGCATCGGGCCGATCATCGTCGTATTTACCGTACTCATCAGACGATTAACTCTCCCGCCCTCTTCGTCGCATGTGAACATCAGAGGGATGGCCGAGTAGCTCTGCGTATTCTGAAGCATCGTCTTCACCTGGTCTTTGCTCCTTAAATTGGGCTTGCTGTACAGAATTCCGCCCACCGGCATTGCCTGCAGGGCCTTTTTTGTGGTGCCGCCCGCCGCAGTCACCGCTTCCACACCAGTGATACTCTCCGGAGTTACGACCAGCATCTGGCATACCTTTTCGTGCAGAGTCATTTGGGACAGAATGCTTTGGAGCGTGGGGTCGGCGCTGTCTGGGGATGGTTCTGATGAAGCGGGATTGATGCTGGCTTCTCTTGTTGGAGGGGAGGTGCTGGCCGCTGCTGACAGGGAGGCGCTGCGGTCGCGGTTACTCTCTGCATCCATCGACGTACCGCCGCCTTTCGCACTGCAGGCGGTAAGCAGCAGAATCAGGGCACCTGTCAATCCTATTAATACTCTTTTTTGCATCTTTTATATTCCTCGTCTTGTCTTATTTCGTTTGCGTCTTGTTATTTCTTCTCATTCCCTGTCCAGTATAACGTACTGCTCTGCGCAATGCAGTGCCAGTTTGAACTACGAAAGCGCGCTCAGCTCACCTGTCACCGAATCCATCATAAATCCCCGAATCACAATATCCTTCGGCATCAGCGGATGGTTTTTCAAGCTTTCTACCGACTCTTTCACGGCTTCCTCCGCTGACTCAAAACCGCCCAGCCATTGTTCCAGAGAGATTCCGCTCTTTCGGATGATATCGATATGCTCCTTCGGAATTCCCCGTGACTCCAGCTTCGCCACCATCTTTTCACCGTCCATCCCCTGGACGCCGCAGTCTGTGTGGCCGATTACCATGATCTCCTCCACGCCCAGTTCCAGGATCGCCACCAGAAGACTTCGCACCGCGCTGCCGTAAGGATGGCTGATTACACCGCCAGCGTTTTTTATAATCTTGGCGTCTCCATTGCGAATTCCCAGCGCGGCCGGAAGCAGCTCCGTCAGCCTCGTATCCATACAGGTCAGTATTGCCAGCTTCTTGTCCGGATATTTGCTGGTTTCGTATGGCTCATAGCCTCTTTCAGCCACGAATTTCCGGTTGTGCACTATTATGTCTTCTATCATCACGCTATTTCCTCCTGTCTATTTCTACACATTATAATCAATTCAGAGGAATGTTGCAAGTGTTCTGATGATGATCCTGTATTCTGATAACACTCTTGGTACCACCGTTCCACCGTTTCCCCGCTCCCCCCGATTCTCCAAATAACGCCACACCATTCACGCTCCCTGCGCACCCCTATCCATACGGCGATAGACAGAACCAATCCCCTCATGATATAATGACACCATTAAATCCGCAGATCATACTGTGTGATAAAGCGTCCTCAAAAAGGATTACAGAACATGGACCTGGGAGGTTATACAAGCAGATGGAAAACCAACAGCTTTTAGCGGAGTTTGAACAGCTGAAGACCCTGGAAGGAAGCGCGCTTCACACCTTTAAGCGTGGTGAGATCATCATTCGGCAGGGTGAACCGGTAAACTATATCTATTATCTGACCGATGGAACGTGCTATCGCTCCGCGATCACGGAACAGGGCGAGGAGTATTTCTACTGGATACGGAGCTCCGGAAACGTCATCGACTCCCTGCTGGGTGTATTCTCCCTGTACGGCTGCGGATATTCCGGAAGCAGCATTACGGCCAAAAGCGACTGCACCTGCTATCGGATTCCCGGTGACATTTTTCTGAAATTTGCGGATACAAGCCCGGTTCTGCTGCGCAGTCTTCTGGAACGATGCCTGCGCCAGTACGGCGACTTGGACAAAATGTTCCACTCCTACAAGGAACATAAGGCAGGCGAACAGGTCGCTCACGTCCTCCTGGAGGGCTGTGGATACGGAGAGAAAGGCAGCACTCTCCCCGCGACGTACAGCTACGATTTTATCAGCCAGAAAACCGCGCTTCACCGGGTCACCGTGGCCCGGGTTCTCCGCTATTTCAAAGAACACGAAATTATCCGCAGGGATGGCCGAAAGATCGTCATCCTGAATCAGGAAGAACTCGAACGCATTGCGGACGGGAAACAGGTTAAATACTATTTGCCAAGATAACAGGCTGGGGACTCCCGGCCTGTTTTATTTTGATTGATATTGTTTTAACCATTTAGTATCACATGCTACTAATCAATCCCCATACGATTTGATATGATGAGATCACGATATATCGGATGTTAAAAAAATAACGATAACAGCTAAGGGGGATATTGCAATGGGTAAAGATGAGAAAGGGAAAAACAAAAGCTGGCTGAAGCACTTTGCCGGAACGCTGGCTGGTCCAGCCGTATTTTTCCTGATCTGCTGGCTTCCGTTCTTTCGGGAAATGAATCAGGAAGCCGTCTATGTACTGGCCGTATTCGGCTGGTTTGTGGCCTGGGTGATCGCGGCTCCATTTTCATGGGGAATCAGCGCTCTGGTGCCGTTAGTAGTCCTGCCGCTCACCGGGATGGATTTCATGGCGGTGGCCGGAATCTATGGACAGGGAACCATGTTTCTCTGTATCGCCGTTCTGCTGATCGGTGAGGCGATCAGCAAACACGGGCTGGGCAAAAGGATCGCTGTCACGATTCTCTCGATGAAGTGGATTGATGGCCGGTTCAGCCGTTTTCTGTTTGTATTTATGATGATGCTCTTCTGCCTGCTGCCGATTCTGATGTCCGGCGCTACCTTTATGATGTTCTCCTTAACCACATCGACTGTGGCCTATTTACTGGAGGAGTGCAAAAAGAATCAGCTGAATGTCAGTGAAAACCGCCTGCGGGCTGCGATGGGCTGCGGCCTGCTCTATGCGTTCTTTGCCGCATTTATGACCACGATACCGGTCTATACGCACAATACCGTCAACGTGGGCCTGTTAAAACAGATCAACGGAATCGACGTTTCCTTCTTCCAGTGGATGATCCCCGGCGTCATCATAGGGCTGGTTACACTTCTGGCCTTATATATGGTAATCCGGCTGATGAATCCGATCGGCGAGGATAAGCTGTTCAGCGATCCGGAGTATTTTAAGAAGCAGAAGGCGGAACTGGGGAAAATGTCACTGGGCGAAATCATGAGCCTGATTCTCTTCCTGGTCCTGCTGGTTTTATGGGTGCTTCCCAGCATCGTAAAGCTTCCTGAGGGAATCGCCTCCTGGCTTAACATGTACTGGGTTGCCATCGCCGGAGTCATCGCGGCATTTATTCTTCCCGCCGACCGTGAGAAAAAGGAAGCACTTCTGACTGCCAGCGATTTTAAGAAGCTGGACTGGAACATGTTCCTTCTAGTGGCCTGCGGTATCGGTCTGACGGGCCTCTTGAAGACAACCGGTTTTACGGAATTCGTATCCGCGAAGCTGGCCGGTGTCAGCGGCTCCGGTCTCGTCGCTCTGGCCGCATTTGGCACCACCGGAATTACCAGTTTCATGTCAGGCCTGGCCACAGACATGATTCTCATGAATATCATTCTTCCCGTGATCGGAGCCACCGGAATCCATCCGCTTGTGATCGCCAAGATCTGCGCCGGCCTCGGAATGACACTTATCTTCCCGTGGGGAGGCTTCATGCCTGCCATGTGTTTCAGTTTAAGCGGCATGCAGGTAAAAGATGTAATCCGCATGGGTATTGCAGCTACAATTGTGGCCATGTTTATCGTCACTTTCGGCAACCTGATTCTGGTGCCGCTGTTCGTATAGAAGGAGGGAGTTACCATGTCAGCAGTAAATAAAAAAATAGAACACATCATAGAGTCTCAGTTTAAGGCGGAGGAAACATTTCTGGCTGAATACAGGAGGGGAACGTATACCTTCGAGCAGCCGTTTGCAGTGGAAAATCCATACCTGATCTCCCCTCTCACCGCTCTGATCCTGTTTGAGACAGAGAAAGAAGAGGCCATCACCGTAACGGTAAAAGGGACGGAAGCATACGGCGATTTCCATTTCACCACGAAAAAGGAACGCAGCCACACGATACCCGTTTACGGCTTATATGCAGACGCCGATAATACCGTGATCCTATCCGATGAATCGGGCGCGGAATCCAGCGTAATCATCCGCACAAAACCGCTTCCCGAGCTGGTAAAGCGGCCTGCCTATGTAAAGGAAAACGGGCCTCATATGGCAGAGCAGCTGATGTTTTTAAGCCCCACCTCCGACGCCCTGATCGCAGGCTACGATTACAGGGGCGACTGCCGCTGGTACTGCAGTCTGAATATCGTATTTGCCATTCACAGACTTGCAAACGGCAATATTCTGATCGGGACGGAGCGTCTGGTCGCTCCGCCATACAATACAAGCGGCCTTTATGAGATGAGTCTGATCGGAAAAATCTACACGGAATACCGGATTCCCGGCTCCTATCATCATGACCACGCAGAGCTTCCCAATGGTGATATCATCGCCCTGACCCAGGATCTGGGAAGCGGCAGTGTGGAGGACGTGGTGGTTCTGCTCGACCGCCGGACCGGGAATGTCAAAAAGACATGGGACTTAAAAGATGTCCTGCCCATGGGGGCGGGAGCCGTCAGCAGGAATCAGAACGGATACGACTGGTTCCACAACAATGCGGTGTGGTACGATGAGAAGACAAACAGTCTGAGCCTGTCCGGCAGAAATGAGGATGCCGTCGTCAATCTCGACTTTGAGACAGGAAAGATCAACTGGATTCTGGGCGACCCGGAATGCTGGCCAAAGGAGATGACGGACCGGTACTTTTTCCGTACAGACGATGAGACTCTGGAATGGTGCTACGGGCAGCACGCCTGTCAGATTCTTCCGGATGGCGACATCATGCTCTTTGATAACGGCTGCTGGAGAAAGAAGAGCGATCCGGAGTGGTATCCGGAGGGGGAACGCTACTCCAGAGGCGTCCGGTATGAGATCGACACCGCTCAAATGACCATACGTCAGAAATGGCAGTATGGAAAAGAGCGCGGAGAGGAAGTATTCTCTCCGAATATTTCCAATATTGACTACTACGGAGAAGGCCGTTACCTGGTTCATTTTGGAAGTAACGGCCATGTAAATGGAAAGGTCTGTACCCGTACGCCGATGGCCCATTTAGCCGAGGGGGAGGTGACCTTTAATTCTGTCTCCGTAGAGCTTGTGGATGACGAGGTCATGTATGAACTCCGTCTTCCCGCCAGCTATTTCCGTGCGAAGAAGCTGCCTCTCTACTGTGAGGAAGAAACCCTGGTGTTCGGTTCCGGAAAACAAATGGGCCGCCTGGGTGTGACAGAGGAATTCGAGACGGAGGTACCGGCAGAATGCGGCGGCGAAATTCCTGATTCCCTCTGTCTCGAAATCAGAGAAGAAAACGACCGCTTTATCCTTCACGGTAAATTTGAAAATGGTCAGATCGTCATGGTCCTCCTGGAAAATGGCGGGGAGCACCACCGCTACTTCGTGCCCACCACGAAGCACGCATTCTCTTCCATCTGTGTCGGCACCTTCATCGAACACGATGAACGGATCGTCAGCCACCCGATCAATAAAGAGGGGCTGAAAGGGCGCTATGAGGTAAAGGTGCTGGTGGATGATAAGATTTACGAGACCGGAATTTCCGTGGAGTGCTGAATAAACGAATAAAATAACCGTTCTTTCATAAAAAGCTCCCGCTGCATTCCAATAGCGGGAGCTTTTAAACGTTTTATAAAAAATCTTCACAGGAAACCAACAGATCAATCTTCTTCCACTGAGTCTCCTCATCAATACAATTGCCTTCTTCGACAGATGCGAATCCGCACTGCGGCGACAGGGCGATATTCTCGCCTACCACAGATTTCGCTTCCAGATAACGTTCTTTAATATCCTCATGGTTTTCCAGAACAGGATTTTTTGTGGATATTAAGCCCGCGACAAAGGTCGCCCCCGTCCCCCGCAACGCTGCCCATGGCTCGAAGGATCCGGAGCGTTCGTCGTCATATTCGACAAAAAATCCATCATATGGGATCTGGCTGATGACCGGAGCAACGGAATCATAAAATCCTGCAAATAGAGGATTGCCTTTGAAATTACCTTTACAAAAATGGGTAGCAATCACCATATCGGCCGGTCTGCCCTCCAGGGCCTTTGTGGACATACGCTGAAACCATTCCAGCACTTCCGATTTCTCATATCCGAGAGAGGAAACTTTCTTTAAGAAGTCCTCATCGATCATATAGGTCCAGGACGTATCGTCAATCTGAAGATATCTGCATCCATGCGCATATAAGTCTTTAATAGCACACTGGTAAGCAGCTGCAATATCTTCGATCAATGCATCTACATCGCTGCCGTAATGCGGCACTTCTTTGATTCCCATCTGAAGATAATTATCGACCAGAATCATATTCGGACCGGAGATACATTTTTTCGCTGTAATTCCCGGGTATTTAGCGGCCTCCCGGCATAAAAAATCATAGGCTTCGATCTCCGGATGCTCCCGCTCCGGGTTGTAGGATATTTTACCGGAGATATATCCCAGCTCAATGTGATTCACTACACCGTTACGCTCCTTATCCATATGTCTGGTCGTAAACCCATCGAATTCCTTAAGCCAGTCCAAATGCCACCATCTGCGCCGGAATTCGCCGTCGGTCACAAACTTCAGTCCATGAGATACTTCTTTTGCAACTAATTCTGAGATAGCCGCATCTTCTATTTTCCTTAAATCCGCCAGCGTAATCTCACCGTTTGCATACTGTTTTCTTGCCGCTTTAATCTGTGATGGCCGTAAGAAAGAGCCCACGATATCATACTTGATATTTAACATTTTTTTCCTCCGTACTTTATATTTTCTTGCAGTATTATAGTATTCTAACATTACTTTATCTGTTTTTCAATAAAAACAACTATCCTCCTCTTTCCATAAAGTTTTCTTAAAATTCAGTTTATAATTGATTTCGTGAAATGTTTTTGCTAAATTTCAGCGTACAACGTTGCCCGACAGTTACAATTATGATATAGTTGTAATCAGATAAGTTGAACATGTAACTTTTCAGTATATTTTTAAGATATCCGACAAATATAACAAGGAATCCGCAATTGCGGCTTTTAAAGATATTTTTTCAACAAAACAGAACCGATACTCAATAGATAAAAGGAATGGAAAACAGAGGATAACGCGATGGCTGGTTTAAAAAATGAGCAGTGGATAAGAGCACGTTATGAAGAAGTCTGCAGGAATAATCCGGAGGAATACGCCCTGATCAGCATGAAGATCAAACGCTTTCGAATATTCAACCGGATGTTTGGATGGGAAGCCGGGGATGAGTTGATTACCATGATCTACGACTGTGTTGAATCCTGGCTGAAGCCGGAGGAATACATTGCGCATATCCGTTCCGGCTACTATCTCCTCCTGGTTCATATGCCGGAGGACTATGACGATATATTCCATTATATCATTGAAATTAACAGCAGGATCCGCGACTGGCCCTATGACGAAAAATATGGAAAAATATACATGGGCTTCGGTATTTTCCGGCTGGAGCACAATCCTCCGGACTTTCTTACCGCACAGTACAATGCCGATATCTGCCGCACAGAAAGCGCCGAATCCGGTCTGCGCAATTCTCATTTTGAAGTATACGGACTTACATACCGGGATGCAAATCTGAGAAACTACAATATGGAGCAGGACTTCCGGCCGGCGATCGAACGGGAGGACTTTAAGCTTTATCTCCAGCCTAAAGTGGATCTGCGCACAGGGGAAATCACGGAGGCCGAGGCTCTGGTACGCTGGATCGATCCTGAAAAAGGCATGATCCCGGTCAGCGAATTTCTGCCGGAGCTGGAAAAGAACGGATTGATCGGCGATCTGGACTTATACATGTTTCAGCATGTATGCAGCACCATTAACCGCTGGCTTTTAATTTATGGAAGGAAGATCAGGATCAGCGTCAACCTCTCCAGCAACATGTTCAACTACCGCTATTTTCTTGATGAGTACAAACGTGTTTATGAAAAAGTTCCCTGCCCTAAGGACTGTATCGAATTCGAGCTTCTGGAAAGCATCGTCTTAAACCAGCTGGATCTGGTGCAGGATGTCGTGGAACAGCTGCGGGATTACGGTTTTTCCTGTTCCCTGGACGATTTCGGAAGCGGCTACTCCTCGTTCAGCGTGCTGACAAGCACGGAACTGAAGACCCTGAAGATTGACCGCTCACTGTTCCGGAATTACTCCGATCCCAGAGAACGTGTTCTGGTCCGCCACATCGTCGAGACAGCCAAGGAACTGGACTTAAAGATCGTCGCCGAGGGAATCGAAACAAGAGAATACGTCGACTTCTTAAAGGGGCTCGGATGCGATTATATACAGGGATTTATCTTCTATAAGCCCATGCCTGTGGGGGAATTTGAACAGCGGTTTTTGCGGGATCATGAGCGGGCGCAGGTTGCGCCGCAGAGAATGGAATAACCAAAAGTGGTCATTAAACTTTTCACTCGGGTTTAACGGCCACTTTTGGTTTATGTATTTCGACAGCTGTGAATATCATATTTCTTTTCGTACTTACTTCATTAATTAATAAATGCCAGAACTATGCGATTGAATTTCTCAGGAGAGTTCTGCATCAGACTGTGTGTACCGTAATCCTCTTCCATAAATGGAATCCAGGTGCAATTCTTTATCTCTCTGCTCATCCATTCACAACACTCATGTGTCGTAGCAAAACCGATTTCTCCGCTGATCAGAAGGACCGGAACCGTAATCCGTGAAAATACGTCACGCCAATCCTGATTAATATGATCACGCAGCAGTTCGCCCAGGAATTCATGATGGAATGGAGGATTTACAACCTTCTCTGCTATTGCTTCCATCTCCGCATTATTTTTATTTTTTCCCGGACGCTGAAAGGATTCCGCAAATACTCCGCTGTAATCCACGCCCTCATAAACCGCATTCCGAAGTTTCCAAAGGTCCATTTTATTTCCGCCATATAACCGGATTTCATCCTCGCTATCAGCAGGATTTCCCAATAAAAATGGGGCTTCATCCACAAACACCAGTTTATCTACCAACTCCTGGCCAAATAAGTCAATATAGCTCCAAACAACTGTGCAGCCCATGGAATACGCAATTATGCAAACCTTTTCAGTAAAAAGGGCGTCTATAAATTCCTGTAAGTCTTTCGACAGTCTAGCAATTCTCGCACCATGAGAGGGCGCTTCTGAATACCCATGTCCCCGCAGGTCCAGTACGTATACTCGAAAATCTCTTGCGAGAACCGGGGCGTTAAACATAAAATTCCGCGAGTCTCCGCTCCAGCCGTGAATGAAGATTAAGGGCTTTCCCTTCCCTTTCACCATATAATGCAGCGTCACTTGATCGCTCGTTACAAACTCCTTATCCTCAAATCCGTCATATGCCGGATTCCGTGTCACAGTCATGTCCATTCCATCACCTCATTTATCGTTTCACAGCAAACTTGCTTTCATATGCGCACATTCGGCCGGATGGTCTAATTTAGGAATTCCAGTACTTCGCTATTAAATAGCTCCGGTGAGTTATGCATTAACCCATGCGTTCCGTAATCTTTTTCTGTAAATGCAGTCCATTTGCAATTCTTCATCTGTTTCTGCATCCATTCGCAGGATTCGTGAGTCGTCGCATGTCCAATCTCCCCGCTAACCAGCAATACTGGTACCGTAATCCGTGGAAATACATCTCTCCAGTCCTGTGAAATGTGATCGCGAAGCAGGTTTGCCAAAAACTGTTTATGAAACGGCGGTTTTACTACCTGAGAGATGGTATTGGCCGCCTCTTTCCGGTTTTTATTTTCCCCCCGCCTGAACGCTTCACCAAACGCGGTTTCCCTGTCTCCATTTTCTTCATAGACCGCATTTCGTAGTTTCCAGAGATCCATCCTGTTTCCGCCATGCAGGAGCACTTCTTCTTCGCTGTCTGCCGGATTTGCCCACAAAAATGGGGGCTCATCAACGAATACCAGCCTGCGGAACTGATCCTGTCCGAATAAGTCGATATAGCTCCAGACAACGGTACAGCCCATGGAATACGCAACAAGATTAATTTCTGTTTTAAAATGGGCATCGATGAATTCCTTTAAATCTTTTGATAACCTTGCAATCCTCGCGCCATGAAAGGGCGCTTCAGAGTAGCCATGTCCCCGCATATCAAGCACATATACTTTATAATTTTCTGCCAGTACGGGGGCGTTAAACATAAAGTCCCTGGAATCCCCGCTCCAGCCTGGAATAAAAACCAAAGGGTCCCCCTTCCCTTTAACCATATAATGCAGTTTAACATGATCTTCTGTCTCAAACTGCCTGTCCTCAAATCCCTCATACGCAGGATTCTGTGAAATCAGAGTTTCCTTTTTCATCATTTTTCACCTGTTCTATACTCTTCTTTATTTATTGTCCTGCAATCAGGCATTTAATTCCACTGCAGCCTCCATGTCACGCTCATCTTTTCTCTTCTTATCCACACTCACTTTAATCTGCGCATACCTCTTATCGAGATCGTAAAAATACATGATTCCCATTCCGATTACGCTACAGGCGATCGGAATTCCTATGTATACAAATTTAATCGTATTCAGTGCACCGGCTGTCTGCACCTCAGCGTTTGCCACATAGCCTCCGAACCCAAGCAGAGCTGCAATTGCTGCACTGGCAAAAGCACTGGCCACCTTACTTGCAAATCCAACAAATGCCGTCTGCGTACCCGCCAGACTTTTTCCTGCCATATGCTCTCCATAATCAAAAGTATCTGCCAGCATGGCAAACAGACATGGACTGATGAGCCCTCCGCCTACACCATAGATCGTGAGCCCGATATAAAAGGTACTCTCACTGATCAGCAGGGCGGCAAAGCCAGCCAACTGCAGGGCCAGGCCAGACATCATGATATTTCTTTTGTAGAATCTCCGGTTTAGGACAGAAACTCCAAGCATGCCAAAAAATCCGGTTATAGTGAGTAAGGATACAACGGCGCCGATCACCTGTGCATTGCCTACAATGTAGGTAAAATAATAGGCCATCGCCGCATACATCCCCAAGTATCCAAAAAAGTATATAAATACTAAAGCAATCATCAACATATATGGTTTATTTTTTGCACAAAATCTCAAATCAGTTAAGATACCGGTCTTCTCTGCATGAACCGCCGGGGGATTGATTTCCTGAATGCTGAAAACACTGATTAATAATACAATTATCACAACCAGCGCAAAGAGCAGATTCGTCCTTAAGTATCCAGTCGCTGCATTTCCGCCGGACAGTCTTACCAGTAAAAAGGCCGCCAGCGATGCGGACGTCAAACTGCCCAGACTGCTGCAGATCGCCTTTACCGTTGTAATGTTTGTACGTTCTGCCGGATTCGGGCTAAGGGATGGCACGATGGAGGTCATTGGGATATTTACCATCGTATAACCAAATGAAAACAGAATATAGGTGGCATACGCCCATACCAGCTTCCCCGTCGCGGAGAAATCCGGCGTGGTAAACACCAGTACCATACCGACAGCAAGAACCGGAATTCCTGCAAGCATCCATGGCCGGTTTCGTCCCATTTTTGTATTTGTCCGGTCTATATATCTTCCGACCATGTAATCAGTAAATGCATCAAAAATCTTGGTAACCAGAAAAAGGGGCGCCACCGCTCCCGTTGCCAGTCCTGCTACATCCGTATAAAAGATTAATAAATAGGTATTGACCATAATATATGCAATATTACAGGCAAAATCCGAGATACCAAACCCGATTCGCTGCTTCCATAAAAATTTCTTTGAATTCGTGTCAATCACTTTCCCATTCCTGTCCTGCATTCCTATAACCTCCTCATTCTCAACACATTTTCACTTTCATAAAGACGGCCATCTCATGATTCTAATGGTACCAAATACTGTATTGTTTTACCTTTCTAATTCTATCTTCTGACTAACTAAAATTATCTTTTTTATGTATGATAACGTATTTCTATGCTATAATTATTATATTTCTATCTGTTTTTCCTGTAAAAAGTTTAATGGAGGGATTTTTTATTGTGAAAGATATTACCTATGAACGACTTGCAACCAAGAATCCAATCGGAGTGGATGGCTGTATCATAGCACTCAGCAAAGGCTACGGACATTTAACAGATACCTCACTTCACTGGCACCATGCCTTTGAACTGACACTGGTGCTGGAAAGTGATATTCGGTATACTGCGGAAGGGGCGGAACACTACGTTAGCTGCGGGGACTTTCTATTTATAAACAGCGGGGTAATTCATCAAACTCAAAATGCAAACAAGTATCAGAATATCTGCGGTCTTGTCCTGGTAATTCCTGATACGATGATAAAGGAACTGGTGCCGGAAATCGACTGTCCCTATTTCAGAATAGAAAAGGATTCCAAAGAGCGCATGGAAATCCTGGAGTCATTATACCGCATGGAACAATGCATAAAAAATCCGCAGCGGTTCCATCCATTGCTGATCCGCAGCGAACTGTTTAAAATACTATATCTCCTTTATACCTATTGTTACGATCCTGATGCCTCCAATACTGACTATAATGTGGCTTCTAAAACCGTAATTAATTATGTGGGGGAACACTATATGGAAAATTTAAGCATACCTTCCATTGCAAACCTCGTGGGACTGCAGGAGACTTATTTTTGCAGGAAATTCAAAAAAGAGACCGGGATATCATTTCATCAGTATCTCAGCCGCATACGATTGGATGCGGCGCTTGCCTTATACAACTCCGATCACTACTCGCTCCTGGACTGTGCTCTTCAGGCCGGCTTTACCTCTGAAAAGGTAATGATTGACTGGTGCCGTAAGATCTATCAGTGTACGCCTGCCCAGTATAAAATTCAAAAAAAGCTGACCGGGCTCTATCGTTGATTGGTAATATACATTTTTAACCGTATACTAAAGTCAGAAATCCATTTCTTGAAAAGAGAATTTTATGCCGCGGACAATTCAAAATTTATTGCAGCAATATACAGTAAAAAATATCAATCATATCCAATACTGGTCTAACGCATATCCTTTTTGTAACAACGTGCAGTGAGAGGGGGTTGTCTTATATGAAACCTACTGATCATTCAAATTTCGGTGGAATGATCGAAACGGCAAGCCAGTTACTTGCACTTGTGGAACAAAATTTTGAATCACACAGCTCCGAACTTTCTGATTAGTCAACACCATTATAAACGTCCACAAAAAAACAGAATGCCCATTTACCAGATACGCTATCGCCGATCCAGGTACATGGGCACTGTCCAAACATCAATTCGCTGCCATCATTTATCCAGCTCCAGGTAATACTTCATCAAATCCACCGCGCGCTCCTGTTTTCCTTCATCCCACTGCCTCAGGATGCGGCAGGCCCTGGCAGCGTTCGATATTTCATTACCGGTCTTCTTTCCAAAGAGGATGTAATCGGAGGAAATCTCCAGGATTTCCGTCAGCTCAATCAGGGTATCAATGGACATTCCACAGGTGCCGCGCTCTATATCACCGTAATAGTGGTTCGCCCTTCCTATTTTATCCGCGACCTCTGCACTCGTCAGCCCAAGCTCTTTCCGCCTTTTTCTGATCCGCCTGGCCGCCTCCACACGATTATACTTCATATTCTAAACCAGCCTCCTGCTGAAAATTTCGGCTGGCGCCGCAGACTTTTTTCCTCAGCTGTCTGCTGGTCACCGTTATTTCTTTCAAACACGCTTCACACCGCTTCGGATCGTTCAGAGAGAGGACCGCCACGTCGGACAGCCCGCCAATGATATTGGCCATGGAGTGGACATCCTCGTTTAACTCTGATACAAAGCAGGTGAGCCACTGTTTCATCTGTTCCACCTTCTGAAGCTCGCTGATTAACAGCTCTGATTTCTCTTCCAGCTCCTTCCGGCTCCTTCGTATGTCCGTTATATCGTAGAACACATTCCAGATCAATGGGACTCCCCGGTAGGTCTCCCCGGAAAACCGGCCGTTCATGGCGAGCCATACCGTCTTTCCCCTTTTCGGTTTTACCGGACACTCGAATAAGTAGCCTTCCTTTTGCTTTTTCCACGCCCCCTCTATCACACTGGACATGTAGTCAAACGTCTCGCTGTCCTTCCGGTAATACTCATCAACCCGGTTGCGATACTTTAAATAAAACTCATCTTTTGTATAACCGGTCAGACCGTATGCGTAATCATTCGCCCACAGGATGGTAAAATGCTTGTCAAAAAGATGCTTGCTGACCCCAAAATGCATCCCTTCTATGATCATTTCATATTCATTCACCTTACCGCACCCACTTCGTTCCTTTCTGAAGAAAACCTCCAGTTCATCTCTTCCTGAAACTGTTCGAATTCCCGCATTTTATCCAATGCGGCGCATATTTCGCAGACCATGTCCTTCTGTCTTTTCTTTCGTTTGCATTCACTGCAGATCATAGGACCCTTCCTTTTTTTCTGTTTAAAATCTTCCCTGGGCCGGCCAGGCCAGGCACTTTGCCGTCTGGCCGGTTATTGGTACAAAACTGGATTTCCACCTCTCTGAGCATCCGCTGAAGCTCCAGGGCACTGCGAAAACTGATGTAATTTCTGCCGGTAATCGGACACCGGAACCTTCCCTGCATCGTGGCATTGCCTCGGAACAGAACCTGAATCTCAAGAATTTCCCTGGCCGCCGGCGCCTGGGCCTGTAACAGATCAGACATTCTGTGCCAGTCTCCGGCCATTTTCTCCAGTTCGTTTTTCTTCCGGGACAGTTCCTGATACCGTTCCTTTTCCTCTTCCTGCAAAAAACGGGGTGCCATGGAAAGCATGGGGGTACCAATCTGTTCACAAATTTCGTCTGTTTTCAGGATCAGCTGATCCATTCCGTAAAATAAGACCGGCTTTCTCAAATATCGGTTAATAATCTGCCCGAAGAGCTTCTCCTCCTTCTGTCCGTGAATCAGAACCAGCATGATCCCCGCCCGGTCCGTGCCGGTCAGCTCCTTAAACCGTGCCTCCAGTTCCTGTTTTTCTACCATACATCTATCCTCTCTCCACCGGTTTTTGACCCTCGCGGCAGTCGTCAGACGGACCCGCAGGCGCGCCCGCCCGACTCGTTGTCCGCGGGAATAAAAGTGGGAACACGTTCCGCTGTTTTCCGCTCTCCGGTGTTCCCACAATCATTTCTGCCGTCAGCGGGCCATTACGGCGTTTCTCTGATCCATCTGCCGTTTTCATCTACCGGATACCCATCCGGAGTGATTTCGCCCACATACAGCGATCCGTATGGACGCCCCGGCTGACTCACCGGGTTAAGGAAATACCAGCCGTCCCCCAGCTCCTGCCAGTCTGTAAGCATTCCTCCGGTAAACTGGTTCAAATAGTACCATTTTCCGGCTTCCTGATCAAAATACCAGCCAATCTTCAGACGTCCCTGCTCGCTTCCGGGATCAGGAACCAGATAATACCACTGCCCCTCAGAATCCTGATACCAGCCCGTGTCCATGCAGCCCTCCGAGTCGAAGTGGTAGGTGTAAAGCTGCTGCGAGTTTTCATACCTCACATTCACCCAGCTGTCTTTGACTCTCGCGCCGCTTTTCAGGACGAACATCCATCGGTTGCTTCCGGTTCCGCTCTGTTCTTCGGTTCCGCCCTGCACCCAGGAGCCGTCTGTTCCGTTAAAATACGTTCTGTAACGGTTAAAGGACTGGCCGGGCCCCAGGACTCTGCCCGATCTGCCGGAACCGGAACCACCGCCGGAGCCATTTCCACCCGGGTTATCCGGGTTGTCCGGATTGTCCGGGTTATCGGGATTGTCCGGGTTGTCGGGATTGTCCGGATTGTCGGGATTATCCGGGTTATCGGGATTATCCGGGTTGTCGGGATTATCGCCGCCCGAACTGATGGTGTCCACGATTCCCTTTAATTCCTCATAGGTCTGTAAAAGCTCTTCCAGCGTTGGCCGGTAAACTCTGTTTACCACTTCCAGCGCCGTATCCACCGCGGCGCTTAAGATCTGTCTGTTTTCCTCACTGACCGACGTATTGTTCATCAGTGCCTGTGCGACAGCGATCTGATCCATCAGCTTCCGCCTGGCCGCCTGCCACTCTGCATCATCCGCGGCCTGGTACCGGACATGGAGAGTCAATGACCGCGTGACCGGTTCCGACACATCGTACTCTGCCGAAGACTCGGATACTCCAAGCCCCTGATACTCGTATACAATTCCGGTAACCGGGTCTGTATAGTCTTCAAAAATAGCCAGGTCGTTAAATTCCTCTGTGTCTTCCAGCGCGGTGCCTGACTTCACCTTCACCCGGTGAACGGCCGCTCTCTTGCCGTCTATAATTGTTATCTCATGCGCCTTCAAATACGTCAGCACGTAGGTAGACCCAACCGCGGCATCGAAGGATATGGTGCCCCGGAATGCCTCACCGGTGCTGTTGGGATCCGGTTCCATCGGTATCTGCGTACAGCTTGGCGCCCCCTCCGGATCATCGATCTTCCAGAGCCTGTAGTCTAAATATCCCAGCAGGTTGTTGTCGATCACACCGTACACCCGGATATCCGGCTGGGAGTTTCCGTCTTCCGGCAGCTCCTTATTGGTTCCGCCCACCTTTCTTGTCAGGGAAGAGGTCAGCGTCCACGGCACTTTCACGAGATCGCCATCCTCTCCCATCTCCTGCTTCACTGCGTTGGATTCCGAAGCCTTCGGCGGCCTTCTGTTAAATTTCACCGTATATTCCACATCGATTCCCTGTGTCATGGCTGTCTGATCGCTGGTGTTGGCAGTCAGCGCCTGTATCAGGCTCTCCTGATAGTTCCCGGATAAATCCAGAGCTGTCTTACCATCCTTCGGCGAAAACTCCACCGATGCATTGCCCGGTGTGGCCGTTGGCGGCGACTGGTAAACGGCCTGCAGCACGACATTCTGTCCCGGCATGGTCACCGGCTGATTTCTTCTCGCCGCAAAGAGCTGCGGGGCTCCAATCAGGGTATTCCACTGCTTAAACGCCTGTCCGTTTCCATCCGTGGTATCTGCGTTAATCTTTACAATGTCTCCCTTTCTTACGACAGCGTTCACAGCGTGTGATTCTATTTCCAGTGCTGTGCCGTTTCTTACTATCTCATCGATGTATCCGCCGTTTGTCAGGGATACCGTATACGTCTGCTCCTGCTGATCACTGCCCAGAACGGCTACCTGTGTTCCCATAATCCGTTTGTCGGCGGCCGAAGCCGTTTCTCCGGCGTGTTTAGCAGTGACCGTGTACAGCTGATCCGGCTCCAGGCCTCCTAAGGAGACGGCTCCCGCGGAACCGGCGGCTGCAGTCCAGCCGTCTTCATCAGCTCCCGGCACCTGGATCACGTTTCCTTCCGCATCCAGAATGCCGTATAGGGTATTCGGCGCGGCCGGGTCAATGGTAATCCGCATCTTACCTTCTGAGGAATCTGCTCCCACCTGATAATTGCCGCCCAGGGCCGGTACAGTCACCCGGGTAGGAGGTCCGAAGTCGAGGGGATCCACGCTGTCCGGCAGGATCGTTCCGACGGTCGGATTCGCTCCCATGGCCAGCTCATACGCGTAGTAGGCTGTACACGGATACAATCCGATAAAATCGCTGCTTTGCAGCTGAACGCCGGTCTTAACCGCCAGCACGCGGTGATTCTCATCCGTCAGTGCATATCTGCGCCCTTCATTAGCTCCGGATACGGAGACCTTTCCCCGCCCATCCTGAGCCACAGTGCCTCTCGCATCCGGCATTGCAAGGATTCCGTCGTCCGGCATGCTGACCGGAACAAACCTTGCCGTATAATGCTGGTCAGCCAATACCGTCTGGCTGTCCTGCACCCGGTTTCCGCTCTCATCAAACCATCCCGCAAACGTATAATACGTATCCGGTACGGCAGTCGGAAGATTCAAAGAGGTCCACAGCGCGCCTTTTTCTGTGTGAATCGAGGTCACTCCGGTAAGCGATCCGTGATTTCCGGCTTCAAAGCTTAAGTCAAACCACTCATTGGGATCTTCCTCAAAATTTGCAAACAGCTTCGTCGCCTGGGTTATGGAGAGACTTCCCTCCAGCCGCTCTCCCGTCTTATCACTTCCATTTCCATTGGCCTTGTACCAGCCGTCAAACTGGTAATGGGACTCTGGAGAAGCCGCGATGCCATCCGTCAGTTCTTCGATGGTATAATTCCCGTGCTTCTTAAAACGGGGAGCCGTCGCCCCGGAGATGGATCCGTTGCTGCCGTTATAATACTCAAGCTTCGCCCAGTACGATTCGTCCGACAGGTTTTCATTATATGTAATCGTCACGATCCCTCCCTGCATGTCGCTGTTTAGGGTAAGGGTTTTCGCATTGGGATCGAAACTGTTCTGATTTCCGGTAAAATGCTCATCCCATCGAATGTTGGGCGGATAATTGTAGCCCGTCTTCTGTTCCACATCGATCACGACCGGAGTCGCCGGAGTGATATCCCGTATCTCATCGTCCTCCAGCGGATTTCCATGGTTATCCAGCCTCTTTACCTGAAGCCTCGTATGGAAATTGGGATCAATTGCATACTTATAAGTAATCGTTATGGGCTGATTCGCCATCTTTCCCTTAAAATGGTTATTTCCGTCAAAATGGCAGCCTGCCGTCGCCGCCGAATAGATTCCCTGGCCTTCTAAGTCATCCGTCCCCTCAAAGCCCGGTTTTATCTCGCTGCTCTGCAGCGTATATGCGTTGATCTGCGCGGGTGCGATATCGATCTCCGCCTCCGCCGGAAAGGTAAAGGTGTCCGGAGTCTTGATGGGCGTTCCTGAGGAATCCACATACTCGACGTTCACCGCAAATTTCTTCGTCGGATCGGGTTCATACCGGTACGCCACCGTCAGATTGTCATTGGGCATATTGCCGCGCACCGCGTTTGTCGCCGAGTTGATGGAGGCCCCGCCATCCAGGCTTCCCTGGCCGCTGGCTTCCTCATACTTCCGCACCCGGTTATTTTTTATCAGCACGGACTTTAAGCGGTATCCCGGAATATCTCTCCTGTAGGTGGCAGAGATCGGGGTATTGGCCATAACCGACCGCGTCCAGTCCGGCGACTCATAAAACTTCCAGAGATCCGCTGCTCCGGACGCCGGCCATGCATTCTCATCGGCGCCGTTATTGTTGTTGTCTCTGCCGGTATTTAAATCCCGGTAGTGCATCACCGTAAATTGAAACGGACTCGTCGCATTTCCTTTCCACACGGCCTTGTAGGTGCTCACCTGCGAATAGGGAAATGCGTACGGCAGGGACAGAATCTTGTTTCCCGCCTCGTTATACCAGCCATCAAACGTGTAGCCGTCCCATGCGACATTAAATTCCGGGATTTGCGGCCTCTGCCCGGACCCAAAATCTTCTCTGGGAATTCCGTTAAAATCGGCCGAGTCCGTCAGCGGATGCCCTGCCTGTCCCGTGGCAAAGGAGACCCCGTCTGCCCGTCTGGGCACGCCGCTGTAGCTGGAATGGAGCAGGCCCGGGCCCGCCTGGGGATCGAATTCAATGACAGACGTCTCCCCATAGTTGACCGCATACGCCGGAATACCCGGGGCAGCCATGGAAAATACCATGACTGCCGCCAGAAGCTCCGCCAGCTTTGCTTTCAAGTTAAATCTTTTTTTCATCGAGTTCCTCCTACTGAATCCACGCACCGTCAGCGTCCGTTGCAAAGCCATCCGGTGTTTTTTCGTTTTTATACATGGAGCCCAGCGGCCTTCCTTTTCCTCCGCCGAAATTCCAGTTTTCCTTAGTCGGGTTGTACGTGTATACTCCCGCTCCGGCCGTTTCGAAATAGTACCATTTGTCTCCGATCTTTCGCCAGCCCACAGCCATCATTCCGCCTTCCGGAATCAGGTAATACCAGTTTCCATCTGCAGTGTCGTGGTGCCATCCGGTCTGCATTCTGCCGAATCTCCCTTCTTTTTCCGTGTTGCAGTAATACCAGTTTCCGGCCTTATCCCGGATCCATCCGGTCTGCATGATTCCCTTGTCACTAAAATAGTACCATCCGGTCCTGTCTGATGGATTGCCGCTTCCGTCCGCGGGATACTTGATCCACGCCCACATTCCGCTTAACCGCATTCCTCCGGTCAGAACGAAGGCCATCTGCCTCTCTTCTCCCTCGGGCGCGCTGACTTCCACCCAGTTTCCGTTGGTTCCAACTACGTAGCTTTTCGGCGTATTTGTGTTAAAAGGATTCTGTTTTGTTCCGTGTCCGCCACCGCCGCCGCCTTTGTTGCCGCCCTTGTTTCCGCCTTCCTGAATCTCGTCGTAATGGTTGTAACGGTCATCCAGGATCTTTTCATACGGTTCGGTTTTCTCCTTCAGTTTTTCCAGAGCCGCTTCCAGCTGACCGGCCGTTGCCCTTGGATTCTCACGGTCCAGGATCTCCAGCGCTTCCTCCACTGCGTCTTTCAGCTTTCCGCTCTCTTCCAGCTTCAGGAAGTGGTCATCGCTGATCCGTATGGCCTCCTCGATCGCCTCCTCCAGCTTCTTTCTGATATCGTCCACTTCTTTTACATTATCCTTATAATAGGCGTACACGTACGTCTTTCTTCGGATCGCTCCGGAGGGGTCAAACTCCTTAAACCGGTTCTGGTCATAGCTCCATCCTTCATAGCTGTATTCCGCTCCGGTGGGGCTCACAAAGTATTCCACCTGATCCGCCACCTGGCCGTACGCGTCGCTGTAATAAATGTCATCCGGCGCCTCCTCGCGGCGGACCTTAAAGGAATAGCGGTACCGGTTCTCAATCGGCAGGACCACGCTGTTTATGAAGTACACGCGGTACGCCCGGTTATATACCATCACATATCGGCTGCCAATATGGGCTGTGAAGGTGAAGAGCCCTCCCGTGGTCTCCGGGTCATAGTCCAAATCAACCAGACTCGCTTCCGTCTCACCGGTTGACGGGTTTTCTGTTATTTCATACAGCTGGTAATCCATCATGTCGATATCGTCTTTTCCCATCTGTATGTAAGTCCGGAAGGAAGCCTCAGGTTCCGGGGTGCCGGCCACCTTTCTTCCATTGACATACCGTTCCGCCAGCACATCCAGTCCCCAGGCGCCCTTATAGGCCTCCTCATGGTTCTGGTCGTAGTAGCCGGAGGCTTTTACCGCATTGGATTCCGACGCTTTGACCGCGTTCTTTCTGTACACGATTTTATACGTCACATCGGCGCGGTTTACATCGATCAGCTCCCGGTCCGCGTTCGTCGTCAGCTCTTCCTCCAGCCTTGGAATCTCGTTGGGATCCAGCGCTGTTTCCTTCCGGCTCCCGCCTCTCACCTCATCCACGACCGCAGCGTTGCTCGGTGAGGCGACTGGCTTTTTATAGACCGCGGTCAGCACCACATTGGCGCCAGGCATCGTAAAGCTGGTTTCCCGGGCGGTTGTCTTATCGCCCAGATTTCCGGCGGTTCCGATGGTCGTCTCCCAGTGGGAAAATGGATTCCCCGCACTGTCTGCCGCATCGGCCGTAATTCTGACCCGGTCACCCTTATGGGCTTTCTCGTACCGCTCTTCGCCGACGGTTTCATCCGCCACCTGCAGGATCTGTCCGTTTACCGCCTCAACGATATATTCAGGCAGTTCCAGTTCTGCGCCCGGATCGGTTGTTATGACGCTTCCTGCCTCTCTCCGGCTCTCCGCCGTAATGTCCGTCTGTCCCACAGGGCGGGCCACCACCGTGTACTCCTGGTTATAATCCAGTCCCGCAAATTCCAGGGAAGCCGGGCTTCCGGCCGGTTTCTTCCAGCCGCCTGCGCCGGCGGATGGCACTTCCACCACATGGCCATTGCTGTCGAGCACCGCGTATTCCGAATCAGGATCCGCGGGTTTGATCACCAGGCAGGTTTTGCCTTCCTCTTTCTCATCATAGATAATCTGGTAATTCGTCTCCAGTACAGGCGTCAGCGCCTCTGCCGGCGCGCTTAACTGCTCCGTAATCTCGTCGATCTGACCGCCGGTCTGGACCTGGGTATACTCATCGGCCTCATAGATCCGGTAATACGCGCCCGGATACAGGTCATCAAACGCCACGCGCCCGGACAGCTCATTTCCGCGAAGCACCTTAAGAATCTTACCGTCAGTGTCTGTCAGAATATACTGATATCCCTGCGTTGTGTGGAACACGGTGACGCGGCCTTTTCCCTGGCTGTTTAAACCGGCCAGCACTTCCGGCTGGGCCACTTCCGTTCCAAATACATCGGGATCCGGACGGAAACGGATGGTATACGTCTGCCCGTTTACGAGACCGAGTTCCCCATTTACAGGCGTTGATCCCGCATACCAGCCCACGGTCAGGTAATTTACCTCCGGGGTGTACTGCGGCAGGCTGCCTGTGATGTCTCCCCACTTCTTGTCAAAGGTGGTATGAAGGCTCACCGGTTCTCCCGCATTGATGGTGCCGTGGGCGCCCGCCTCAAAACGGATATCCACCCATTTATCCGGATCTTCTCCGAAATACGCCGTCAATACCGTATCACCGGTAATGTGGTAGTCCTCTCCAAGCAGTGTCTCACCGCCGTCGAGCATTCCATTGCTGTTTGCATCCACAAACCATCCGTTAAAACGGTAATAATTGTTCGCATCGCCTTTCGGCATCAGTTTTTTGTCTGTCAATGTTTTCAGGGTATAGCCATTTTCCGCTCCCTGTTCACTTCCGTCATCAATCAGAGCGCTGGTCCGGAAGCTGCCGTTTCCAACAGCCTGTACATCCAGAGACATCCCGTCCGCCGCGGATAGCGTTCCGCCGGCTCCTGCGCGGTAGGTAATGTCCGCCCAAAGGGATGCGGTACGGCTATGGCTGTATTTCACGGTCACACTGTCATTCGGCATGGTTCCCGTAAAATCATTTCCGCTCCAGCTGATCTTATTGGTCACCGGACTGATGGCCTTAGCCGCCAGGCTGTAGCCGTAAGGCTGTTGGTATTCCATTCCGCCCTGCGCACAGGCAAGTCCTACCGGTTCTTCCGCCTGATGCATGTGGCGCAGCGGTTCCCTGATATTTTTCAGTCTGTCATCCTGTGTCTGGTTGTCCACATATTCCACGGTCAGGGGATAGCCTTCCTCTGTCGGCTCATAAATATAGGTAATGGTGACCGGCTGGTTCGGCATCACGCCCTGGTACTGGAAGCTCCCGTCAAATGCACCGGTGAGGGCGCTGACCAGATTTCCATCGGCATCGTCTGCCGTATCCCCGGCGTCAATCCGCGCATCCACACACTGATACCCGTATTTCGTCACCGGACCGGCGGTAATCGCCTCCTCCGGATAGCGGCCGCTGGTCTGATCGGCCGAGACGACGGCTCCTCCCGCAGTCTGATGGCGTACCGTAAGCTGCGACTGCGCGGCTGTGTTGCCGTAGTCCACCCGGTAGCGGTAACGCACCGTGGCATCCTGCCCCGGCATCTTTCCTTCAAACTGCCCGCCTGACCCGTTAAACGTACCAATCGGGACGCTGGTCCCGTTAAAGTTATACGTCTCCGGCGTCGTTCCTGAGTCTGCCAGGTTCCATACATAGCCGTGTATCGTTTTCTTCTGTGCCTGGATCGGCGTTTCCACACTGTATGCATTTTCTGAAGTATTGGTCTGGAATACAATCGATCCGTTCTGATTGGAGTATTCCACAGTATAGTTAAACTTCACATTGGGGTCCGTTTCAAAAATCGCGTAATACGTAATCGGTGTATCCGGAAATACTGCCGGCAGTCCCGTAATAAAGCTCGGGTTATTCCAGTCATTTACCGTACTCCAGCCGCGGAACCGATAGCCATACCGGCTGACACTGGGCAGAAGTGCGTTGACGCTGTTGCCGGCCATTCCTGTCAGGGAAGGCGGTGCCGGCGTTCCGCCGTTTGCCTCGAAATTAATGCTGGAATCCACCTTTCTGTACTCGTAGTCAATCGTTACATCCTGGTTCGGCATGGTTCCTGTTACTTTTCCAAAATCACTTCCCGGTGTGAGCTGAGCCTGAAGCGAGGTAAATGCCCCCTGATCAATGGTCACGCCTTCTAATTCATATCCTGTCACTTGCGGCGGCGCGGCAATCTCTACCGCCTCACCCGATCCACGGGTAATTGCCGGTATCGCAGGCGCTCCTGTGATGCCGCCGCCTGTGTTTACATCTTTGATGAAGGATGTAATCTGATAGCCATTTTTCTTCAATACCGTGTTTCTGTCATGGTTTGCTCCCGCTCCCGGTAAATTGGCCGTACCGGTGGTTATGTAGAGTCCGGTTCCGTCACTGCCTGCTCCATCTGCGAAAAAGTTATCCACAAACGGACTGGGCGATATATTCACCGCGCTTCCCGTCAGCGGCACAGCTATCTTTACTTCCTGATTGGCCTGTGTAGAAAGGCCCCCGGCCGAGGCTTCCGGCAGCTGGGCGGTCGTCACACCGATGCTCGTGGTATCCAAGTCGCTCTCTACCGTCATGTATTTGCCGGCGGCCAGATAGACATTGGCCTTTGCGCCGCCTTCATTCGTATTGTCCTCAATCACGATCCGGTTCTGTACCGTAAATTTCCCTGTGCTTTCAAAATTCACGGCCCCCCGGTCCTTCGTGACATTACCGGTAATCGTTCCGAAATTCATCTCCAGGTTCACGCTTCCGCCTGCCTGAATGGCGCTTCCCACGCCGGACGCGGTTACCTGATTGTTCTGCAGCACCGCCCCGCTCATCACACCGATCGTTCCGGTGTTTCCAGTAAGGATTGGAGCGGTGTTGCCTGCTGCCCCGGCCTTGCTGCCATCCAGCACAAGATTGCTGAAACGCATGGTGCCTCCGTTGGTATTGAACATCGGTCCCGACACCAGGCTGGAGCTTCTGTGCAGTGTGATGATATCGTCGATCGGCGTTCCTGAGCGGTTGTAATCTGAGCTCATAAACGTGATATTGGCGCCTGACGGAATATTGACCGTTGACGTCAGTTCGCCGTAATCCTGTATATAGATATAGCCTACATTGCTGCCAATCTTGTTGATTGCAGCTTCAATCGTCTGTAACGGTGTATCGTAAGCGCCTACATTGCTGTTGTTTCCGTGGGCGGCCGACACATAGTAGGACGGCCCTTTGGCTCCAAACGCCACCCGGCGGACTGCCGTCTCATACGGGCGGAGCGGGATAGTCCAGGAATAGGTAAGCCCCGAATCCAGCCCCGCTACGCGGTGCGGTCCATCCGTGAAGTAATAATTAAACCTGCTGTTATACTGTCCTACCCATTTCGTTGTAGGCTCTGTCACCCCCAGACTGCTGTCATTGTAGATACAGTCAAAGGTCTGCTGCGTCTGTTCATTGACCATGTGAAACCCGCGGCTATTGGCTTCCAGAGTGGAGGAGTCCGCCGGGTCTCCCGCACCCGCCCCGCTTCTTCCTCCCACCTGAACATCCGTACCGCTGGCCAGCTGAATCGGGTTATCCGCATTGGTTTTGTTATATACAATGTAGTCCACCAGAATCCATTTCTGATCCAGACTGGGGTAGACCTTCATCTGTACTTCAACCCCCAGGTCGTCAAACGTCTGCACTCCGCCGTTGGTTGATATGGCTACATTCTTTCTTCCTCCTGCGCCGCCCTGTTTCTGTATCACTGTCTCATATCCCTGGTGGGCATACGTGGTGATAACAGATTTTGACCTGTCTCCCGTGTAGGGATTATCAGAACCGATTAAAGCGGCATTTTCGATGCCTTCTATGTCAAATTTTCCGGCCGATCCCTGATTCCACTTATAAGCAGTCGTCAATCCGCCGCCATTGGTCTTCATCCCCTGTGCAGGCTGAAGCTCTGTGCCCGCGGCCCAGGCTGTCATAGCCGTGCCCGGTACCGACGGCAAAAGGGTCAGGGTGACTGCCAGCAGCAGTGCGGTGCCCCTCTTTACGTTCCGAAGCAGCCTTCTCATAACTGCCGGCAATCTGCCTTTTCGAAATCCATCCATTGTCTCCAACCTCTTTCTACTCAAAATTCAATCGTTCCTCGGCGGGCAGCTGATCCAGAACCGGCTCCGAATCGTATCCGGCAATGAGGCCTCCGGAATACTTATCGTCCTTATTGCTCCCGTCGTAGTGGTAAAATCCCTCGCCTTCCTCGCCGTTATGCCACTTCGGCTTTGAGCTGTCGTCTGTCCTGGCGGCAAAACGTCCGTTCAGGATGATCAGCCAGCCTCCGTCCCTGTCTCTTACCACCTTCTTCTGTCCGGATACCACATTTCCCCTGGTATCGACCACCCGGTAAATATCCTCGTCCTCCCAAACGACGCCATACCCGTACTCTTTATCCGCTTCCAGTTTCAGGCCATTAATATAGTAGGCATTTTTCCATTTGCGAATCTTATTCCGGTTGCCGTAAGCGATGCCGCTGCTTCCAAATCCAAAGGTAAAGACTCCATCGGACAGCTCCACCTTTATATCCCCGCCGGTCTGCATGGAACCGTCATTCAGTTCATCCGGCGCGAACAGGTACAAATCCGCCTTTTCCAATCCGTAAAGGTCTCCGTTTTTAAAATCTTCAGAAGTCCAGTCATCCGTGTCATACTGGGCTACAAAGGTATCTTTCCCATCAAACAGCACGAATCCCGTACGCATTCTTCCGAGTCCGTCAAACGCGTAGTTCCTGCCGTTGACCTTTCGGATCCGGTTCCGGTAAACCTCTCCGTCCTGATCGGTATACCACCAGCTGTATTCCCCGTTGCTGTAATCCTGTTCGTCAAGATTTTCGGAGGGGCACATCCAGAACCAGGTGTTTCGCAGCAGGCGCCCGCCGTCATAGCCTGCAAAGTATTTTGCAGATTCCGAGCTGGTGGGGTTGCTTCTGTCCGCGTCGCTGACACTGGCTACCCGGCTCCACCACGGCAGCATAATGCCGTATTCATCGAAACCATAGGTTGCGCCGTTGATCACCTTCTGCTTCACCCTGTCCCCGCTGCTTTTTATCCGTTTAAAGTTGTTGTCAAAATACAGCCACAGCTCTTTATACTCGGTGTAATCCCGTCCCGTTACGCTGCTTTCCAATTCATCGGCGGCCCCCAGCTCCATGGAACCGTAATCCAGCCAGGTGCTGCTCCACAGCGCCCCATCTTCACCGGCGTAATACACGCCCTCTGTCAATGGATTTTCGTCCTCTGTCAGAGGGCGGCCTTCCTCATTCAGCCATCCGGTGAGCATTTTCCCGCTCTCATCAAACACGTATGTTTTTCCGCCTATCTCACGTTTAAAACCGCCGGCTCTCCGGTATGCCTTTCCATTGCCGCCAAAATAGTACCAGCCTTCCTCATAACCTTCCTGCCGTTTTCCATCTGACCAGACCCAGCTGCCCTGAACGCGTCTTCCATCTGCGTCCACGTAATACAGGCCGCTGCCCCGGTCAATAAAACGGTCCTTTACCATCTGTCCGGCCGAATCCAGGTAAAACCAGGCTTCCTTTGACTGCTTCCATACATCAGTCACCGGCTGGTCCTGGTCATCTAAATACCTCCATTCTCCGCCGGCGCTCTCCCAGCCCTCCACCGCATATGCAATTCCGGTCTGAGTTTCCGAAAGGAGTATGGCAGCCGTTACAAGTACAACCGCCGTCAATGCAATCTTCCTTTTTTTCATCCTGTTATCCTTCCAATTTCATTTGTTTATCTATGTAAACCCTCGAAAGGGATTATTTTAAATACACATCCTTTTTCTGCCGCCCGAACTCGATTGCCTCCTCGTGAGAGGAGAAAAAGATGTCAAGGCTCCTGTCTTTTATCGCCTGTCCAATGTCCTCCGCCCTGTAGGTCACTCCCTCGATCTCGAGGTAACTCCCCAGCGGGATCACCTGCGGATCCACCGCTATGGTATAGCCTGACTTCGGGACGGTCTCCATCTTTGTCAGCTTCATGTCCTTTTTCCCGCAGCATATATCGCAGCTGCAGTAGCCGGTGATCTCGAATTCTCCGAGGTATGTGGGGGGTGCAGGAATGGCGTCGGCCTCAGAGGTGCTCTGGGCGGACTCCTCCATGGCGGCCGGCGGAGGCCCCGAACCTACGGGAGCCTCCTCCTCGGACACGGTGATGACGAGGGGCGGTACCAGAATTTCCTTCGGTTCCAGCGCCCCTTCGGAAACGAAGGAATATCCCGCTGTCAGGACAGCCACCACCGTGCTCATCACAGTCACAAGCTTCATCATCCGTCTTTGAACCCGCCGCCGTCTCTCCGCTTTTCTGAATTCGGTCATCCTGCGGCACTTCCGGCTCGAGGGTGTTCCACGGCATGTCCCGTGTCCGGTCACAGCTTTTCGTGCATGGAATCTCTCTCCATCTCTTCTTCCGGGACCAGCTTCCACCTGTGTCCGCCCAGGCTCTTGTCCCATGTAATATCGCAATATTTCCACCCCCCATCAATCCATACCCGATTCCACGCGTAATTTCCCCGATAAACCGGTAGCACACGGTTCTCTGATTTTCCTCATCCTTCGTTCTCCGTCCCGGTTTACAACCGAATATCTCTTTTGTTGTAAAATATTGGAAGAAGAAGGAAAAAAAATCGTTTCCGCGGATTAAACCGCAGAAACGATCAAAAAATTGCATGATTATAAGGCAGATCGAAATTTTGAATTTGTTCGGTCTGCTTTTTGTGTCGAAAAACAAAAATTAATGTAGGAAAATATGGATTTTAAAATTAATATGTAGTATAATCAGGATGAATTCTAATTTTTATTTCTATATTTTACAACAAAAGAGATAATCGGTTGTATGATGTAACCAACAGCCCTAATTTCTCCAGCTGCTGTCTGTGTCTGTTTCCGCTCTCCATCGTATAGATCCGCGTCGTATTAATATCCTGATGTCCCAGAATATCCGCTAATTTTGACAGATCCTTTTCAGCCTCATAGTACGTCCTTGCAAATAAGTGCCTTAAGTTATGCGGGAATATCTTGTCACGTTCCACGCATGCCGCCGCGCCAAGCGCCTTCATCTCCCTCCATATATTGCTGCGGTCCAGCACCTTTCCGTTTCTGGTTCTGAATATTGCCCCCTCTGTGATTCCTTTCCTCATCGCATACTGCTGCAGCATGGTGCACAGATTTTTGGTCAAAAGGACGGTTCTCACTCTCCCCTTACACTCCACCTCCGCTCTGCCTCTCTGAACCGCCTCCACCGAGATGTAGGCAAGCTCCGATATTCTGATTCCGCTGGCACAGATGGTCTGAATCACAAGCGCCAGTCTCTCGTTGCCCTTTTGGGCCGCTGCCTCGACCAGTCTCAAATACTCTTCCTTAGACAGCTCCCGGCTCTCCTGGCAGAAAGAAGCCTTTCCGATTTTTAAAAAGCGCACCGTACAGTCCTTCCAGTTACAAAACTGAAAGAGGCCATTTAACGCCGTCAGCGCGCCGTTTACAGAGATTGGCGCGTAATGTCCCCTCAAATATTTCTTCCATATTAATACCCGTTCTTTCGTCACTGGCCTCCCATCCAGATATTTCATAAACTGGATCAGGTGATACCGGTATTTTTGAATGGTCTTCTCACTCTTTTCACAGCCCGCAAGCCACGCGCAATAATTGTCAATCAGTTCTATCGTAATAAGCTGTTTTCCTATTTTCCTCATGATGTCCTCCGATTATGGTCTCCGATAATGATTATTGATGTCTTTGTTATTTTACCCAAATAAAAAAAAGGAATTCAAATATCCATTGCGCCCGGATATTTAAACACCTGATTTCCTTCCATCCGCTTTTATTGGATATTATACTTCGTCCTCGCAATTCCGGGTTTTGGCACAATTCAATTCTTCCGCTAAAAGGGTAAATGGAATCTTCCCGCTCTCGTGATCTTGTTTATGAACAGGAATATTATTAAGTTTTCCAGTCTCATCATCATATTTCAAGATGGCTGCTGTTCTGTGAAATTCTTTCATCGCTCTAATCTGCCAGAGGAAATATTTTCCTTCCTATGCGAACAAAAAAAACAGGATACATTCCTGTTTCCTGAATATGGTATTATTAGCTGCAGTATTATACACCCCCTATAAGCATGCCCGGCGCCTTGACGGCTCAGCGCAGCGCGGCATGGTATCGTATGTCTGGCTAGTGTAAGAGCATACTCAGCATAGCATATTCTGTTGGGGGATGCAAGGTTGGGATTTCGGCTTAAATGGACAGAGAAACGGATTTTTACATTCTAAATAAATCCTACACGGAATAAAAATGGCAGCAAAAGCGATTCTTTTGCTGCCTCAGCAATATCCTTTACTCCATAATCTGTTCCACCACAACCACAGTGCAGTCATCCTCTGCTCCGGCCTGAACCGCCGCATCAAGGATATTTCTGCATACGGCAGCATAATCCTGGCCGGCTGCAAAGAAATCTTCCATATCGTCAACAGACAGTTTTTCATGAACTCCATCCGTTGTCATCAGATAAGTCCGATTTCCCTCTATATTCTTCCGCTTTATCCGAAGCAGTTTCTGATCGCCGCCTCCAAAACAGGCGGTAATCTCACTGCGCGCATGGTAATTCTCTGCTTCCTCTTCCGTCATCTTTCCAGAATGGACAAGATAGTTGACTGTTGTATCATCCTCTGTAAGCTGCCTCAGATAAGAACCGGCCTGTAAAGCATAAATTCTGGTATTACCCACATGAAAGATCTGATTCCCGCATTCCGTAAAAATGATACCGGAAAGTGTCGTCGCCATACCCTTCCAGATTTCATGTTCACCCCCTATTGCAATCAGCTTCTGATTAATCGCCTGAAAATATCCTTCCGATATCTCTGGTTTCATTGCAAGACAGTTGCAAATAAACTGGGCAGCAGTATCCCCCGCCCTGTTTCCACCCACACCGTCCGCAACGGCAACGATTCCAGATGGCATTTCCAAACTGTACTCGCCTGCGGCAAGAATTGTACTGCCAATTAAAACACGGTCTTCATTCCTGTTTTTATGAATACCGTTCTGGGTTGCTGCATATACCTTCATCGCTCCCCCTCCTCTGCGTTTTCACGGATCTTCCCGGAAATTACTGCCGGAGAACTCATCGTATCAATTGCCAGGACCTCTACACGGGCATTGTCAAATACGTTGTGGTCAAACAGGAAGCGGGAAAGCGGATTGATAAACATGCTCTCCACGACATTGCCAATCCCCCGGCCTCCATTCTGAAGATTCCTGTAAGCATATTCCTTCAGTGTTTCCCGGCTCTCGGCCGAAACTTCTAAAGTAATCTGCTTTTCATCAGCCATTGTCCGGCAGATTTTTTTCAACTGACTGTTTAAAATCTGATCTGCCACATCTCTTCTGATATAGTCAAAAATAACGATATTATCTCCAATACGGTTTAAGATTTCCGGACGTCCCAGCTGCAACTTAAAGTACTCTTCAATCGTAGAACGTATTCTGGCAGATACTTCTTCGTATGCCATATCCATGGACACATTTTCCTGTCTTCTTCCATACTGATCCACAGTGTAGATCCCGAGATTACTGGTAAATATAATGATGCACTCTGAAAAATAGACCGTCCGTCCCTGGCCGTCCGTCATACGCCCATCTTCCAAGATCTGAAGAAACTTATCCAGAATCGATGGATGTGCCTTCTCGATCTCATCAAACAACAGGATAGAAAATGGATTTTCACGAACAGCATTGGTCAGCTGCCCTCCTGCCTCATAGCCCACATAACCTGGAGGGGCTCCCAAAAGCTTTTGATCACTGTGACTCTGACTGTATTCACTCATGTCAAACCGGATACACCGATCCTCATGTCCAAAAATAATCTCTGCCAGTGTTTTTGCAGTCTCCGTCTTTCCCGTACCAGTAGGACCAGCGAAGAAAAGAACTCCTTTCGGCCTGTTATGGGACGAGCCCTGTGCCCCAGACAGCCCCACAATCGCACGTTTCATAATATCCAGTGTCTTTTCCTGTGCAACAGACTGCCCTTTCACCCGTTCCTCAAAATGTGTCTTACCATTTCTTATTTCATCTAAATCAAGCAGCTTCCATGGATTTTCACGAATTCCATAGCGATATAGATCAATCACCTCACACATTTCATGAATATGCAGTCTTTCATTTTTACACAACCGTCTTAATCCATTTAACTCTGTAAAACAAAATCCTGAAGTGAGTGCCACAAACTTGTCCTGAATTTTCTCCAGTTCTTGAGGATTCTGCTCATAATATGCTTTGTCTTCCTGGTAAGTCATTTTTTCGAAAAATGTCTCGAAATTATCACCTTTTACCAGCAGCTCTCTCTCTTCTTTAGAAGGGGTATTGATGGAAATTGTCTTTACATTCGGATTCTGAAGATAGAACCACGCAGGCAAATCGTTCAGCTTGTTTACAACCATAACAAGCACATTCTTCAGAGTTCCATCTCCGCTTCTAACATCCTTCGCTTCCAGGGAGCCATGAACCAGTGAAGTAAAGCTGTCTACCTCCTCCTGCGTCAGATTGTCCGGCGTTGGGATATAACGGGAGGCCATATTTAGAATAACTGCCGACGGCCGCTCATGCTGCGCCATACTTTTCCTGATAAGATCAGGCGCCGAACCTTTACCCGCACCTTTGAACGGCGCTGCAATTGAATACCCGGATGGTACACTGCGGCTGGCCCCCTGCGTGCCGGCACTTCTCGCCATGGTGCGGCTTGTGCCGCCTGCCCCGCACAATTCTGCGAAAGAATCTACCATATCCGGATTGCAGTCATTATGGAACCCCTGAAGACTATCGTATTCCACAATACTTTTATACCCTCGATCCATAAAAAAGTAATACAGATAATCCGTAAGGCGGACAATAGAGCCTTTCACAGTCGTCCCATCGACAGGGTACTGATAGACATCCAGGACATTCCCATCCAGAATTATGATTGGTTTGATTTTTGTAAATATCTCGAGCTCCCGATGCCACTTTGCCATATATTCATGACTCTCCACGCTGCATCACCATTCCTTTCTCCGCCGCCCTCTTCTCCACCTCCGCGTTAAAACCCGGAGAATGGATTCCCACAGATATGACTCCTTCTAACGCAGTAAAATTCTGAATTCGATTTGGGAGACTCCGGTATGCCTCATATACGCCTTCCAGTTTTCTGTTCCGTACGTAAATTCGTTGATTGTAAGACCCCCTCATTGCCACACCTGTATTTTTATTTTCTTCATATCTCCCATCGATGAGGACATCAATCTGATCTAGAGCACGTTTTACTCGAGGATCCTTACTTGCCTCCAGCTCTTCCAGCGTATATCCTGTATAAACGAGAATATCCCCAGTGAAGCATCTCAACCGATTTAACAGCCTTTCGAGATCTCCTGCCTGATAAAATGGTTCTCCTCCCGTAATTGTAATCCCATCAACCCTTTTTCCCTGATCCGTCACGACCGCTCCTATCATTTCAGCCAGTGTTTCCGGCTGTATATCATATTCCGGTCTCATCTCCCACAATTCGGGGTTGCTGCAGCCTGTACATCGATGCGGACAGCCACACAACCAGACTGCCGCCCGTTTCCCCGGCCCCAGTACCTCCACAGGATACAGCACTCTGGCCACATTCATTCGATTGTCTCCACCCGGAAATAGGCGGCCTGCTCCTGACGAGTCCCATTTAAGGAAATACCGCCAAGCGATACCTCATCCTGATTTTTTAAAGGCACCTTCCCATCACAGATACGAATATTGTTAACATACGTATAATTTGTTCTGCTCAGATTTTCAATAAATAGGCCTTCTTCATTCAGCATCACCTTTGCATGAGCACGGCTGACATAACTTTTTTCTGACAGATACTCCCGCATCTCATGTTCACGTCCAATCACCGCAGTCCCCTGTGGAATTGGGTACTCATACTGTCCTGCCAAATCACAAAGTCTGTATTGCAACGTCTGTTTTGACTCTTTTTCCATAGGAATAATATCAGAAATATCTTCTCCGCAGGATTCACACTTTCTGGCCTGGGAAGGATTCGCATGGCCGCATTCACAGATACGTACATAAGCAGAGCCTTTTGGCGCGGTTACCTTTTCCAGAGCAGCATCCACCACCGGTATTCCCATCAGATCGGTTCCGCAGGTATCACATTCCATCAATCTTGGATCATTATGTCCGCCGCAAACCGGACACACCTTATATTTTTTTAGATCGTCCATTTTCTTTCACCCATAATCCGTTTATTCTATATTTAATCTATATATCTGGACTTAACATTTCTCTCCTTACGCCGTTTCTCCTCGTTCTCTCTTTTATTCTGATACAATATATAATCCTCTGTATTAATAATCTGCGCAAAGGCCTCATCAGGCGGCATAAGAGAGAGGCGTTTTTCCGCTAAAATTCCCTTTTCTGCAAGGCGGCCCTCAATTTCTCTGAATCTGCTGCAAAACTCTGTCATGGTTCCAACCAGAACAGCCTTTTCACTGGTATCAGGTATTCTGTCAGACGAATCCATTTTCCCCAGTTCCATCGTAATCTTACCATCAGACGCATATGTAATATTAACTGCATTGCCATTTCCATAATCATACAACTCATTCAAAAATTTTGTTCCGCTCTTTTTTATCACCTCACGGCTGCCAAGAATATCGTAACCCATTTCTTCCATAACTGCTGTCATCTCATCACTGATATACTCTCGCTCCGCTGCCTCCAGACGCTGTTTCTCCATCCGGGAAATCTCCGCGCTCAGTTGATCCAATCCTTTTTGATCAAAAGGAAACACATGTGACTCTGAATCTGTTTTTAAGGTTTTGCAAAGTATCTCATACCGCGCCGACAGCCTCTCGTATTCACCACCATAATCCAAATAAAAAGCCTGTGCCTTCTCCGCCTGTTCTATCAGCGGCTGAAGTTCGATTGCAGCAAAATTGCATGCAAACTCATAATCCGTAATGTGCATCAATTGTTCTCCTGCCGCCTTAAGTCTTTCTTTCAGCACTGAAGAAATTTTTACTTCTTTACAAACCAATTCATCAATACGGTTCAGCCATTTAAAATCTATATTCTGGAGTTTTTCCTGTTTTTGGGCAGATATCTGTTCAGAAAGCTTCTTCTGTCCCATAAACTGCTCAAATCCAGTCGAAACAGTACCCGACAACGCTGCGTCTAACTGTTCCCGTTTATCTGATACAAAAGACGACATGAGGAGGATCTCATCTCTGACCGATTCTATGTCTTTCAGAATGAGATCTCTGCCTGCCTGAAGCGAATCTATATCCGTTTTCCTGTACGTTTCACGAATTTTCTCCACAATTTTTTCTAACTTCAGCTTAATATCAGAAATCCTGGCCTGAACTGATGCATCCTGTTTCCACTCTATCATTAACTGGGAGGTTTCTTTATAGGACTGGAGCTCTTCATCCATTTTCTCCACCCGTTTTCTGCCCTCGGCCAGTTGTACAAAAATCCTGTTTTTCTCACGACGCAGACGCTCCTCTTCTTCCAGCCGCTTGAGTTCCTCCTCCATCTGCCGCCTGAGCACCTCCAGCTGAGCCGGCGTCAATGTGTAAATTGAAATCTTCGGACCACTCATTCTACTTTTTATCTCCCTTACTTTCTTTCCCTCCAGGCTGCGATTTCTGTACTTTTCCCCAGCAAAATCAGCCACGATTCAAAAGATGGATGCAGCATTCTCTTTCCTTTTATAATCCCCTTTGCCGTTCGTTCCAGTTGTTCAGGATTCTCTTTTCGCAGATTCAGGAGATACTCTGCAAACGCTTCCAAAGTATCAAATGTTTCCTCACCACAAGAAAAGGAGGCTTCTCTGGCCAGATAACGGCCAATCAGCATGATCGACAGAATCCGTTCATTTTGATTGCCTGAATTAATAAATTTCTGTTCTCCTGCTTCCACGCCCTTTACTACAGCTGATTGCTCCGGAGATACGCTGGAAAAATAGGAGGAAATACTCTTTCTCTGGTCATCTCTGTATAGATACTCTCATCAGCCCCCATCTCCGCCGCTTTCATCAGATTCCTTCCCATTTCCTCAATCGGCCCGTAATTGACACTTTTCCAGAAAATATCTTTCATTTCCGGCGCCATCTGATAAAGGACCCGAAAAAAAGAAATATCTGCTTTCTGCCGGTCCATGCGAACGCTTTCCTCCGCATCGATACAGCAGTTGGCCAGATCTGGATTATTGGCCTTGAAAAATTCCGACATAGTCGAACGGTATAAGTGTTTCTTTCCATTTTCCCAATTCTCTGCCATGGCATAAGCGAGTTCTTTCAGCCGATAATACTTTTTACGATAAAATGTATAAGGCTGTATCGGTATATCCGGCGCGGTAATACTGCTTCCTCCCGGCAGGGGGAGAGTCTCTTTCCTGCACCATTTTACGACCTCCGTATAGGTCCATCGGCGGTTGGGGTTATTTTTATCTTTTCGGTTTGTTATATCATTATAGGTAAGCCCTGTAATTAATTCTTTCAGCCTTTCAGGCATCTCCTCCGGAAACGGGATCTTCTGAACCGACACAAATTGTTCAATGGAATCTTTTGACATCCCTTCATACGGTGTCTTTCCGCAAAACAGTTCAAACAATGTAATTCCCAATGAATAATAATCCGATTCCTCCAAAAACAGATTACGGAAGGTCTCCGAGGCGGAATACTCCGGTGTCATTCCCGTCCTGGTCATGACCACAGTATTACCATCTTCCCGGATCGAACTGATACCAAAATCAATGATTGCGATATCCGTCTGGTTGTCACACAGCATAATATTGGCCGGCTTTAAATCTTTATGAATAATGTCCTTTTTATGAAGCGCATGCAGACCCGCATTCAATTCCGGAATTATTACATTTTCAAGGGTCTCAAAAGAAAAAGTTTTACCTTCCAGACTGCCATATTTATAATACGGCAGGACTTCAAACGGAGCACCTTCAAAAAATCCGGTCTCATAAAGCTTTGCTACATAAGGAGAGGTGACCGAATTAAGTGCCTCGATGACTTCCTCCTTAATTGCAGCGGCCCGCCTATAGATTTTTGCAACATACTGTCTGTTTCTGTATGTACAGAGATAAAGCACGGCCTCTCCGGAATTCTGGTGCAGGATCTCCTGTATCACATATTTGCCGCACAATACCGTCCCCGCCGAAAGCTCGGTGCTGTTTCCGTGCGCAATCGGATTAATCTCTGTAAACCCTGGTTCACTGCTCAATATTTCGGTATTTACAACAGTCTCATTTCCGCTTTCCTCCTGCACGCTGGGATTGATATCCGTATTAAGATTCGCTTCCATTCTCTTCTCCCTCCTGCTGGCCTCCGCTTTCTATTCGAAATTCGGCTGTTCTGACCCTTACCACGTCCCCTCCTGCTTCATATACAACTGCATTCAGTCCATCCACGGTCTCAAGAAGCGATGTCACAAGGCTGCCTCCATTTTCCTCATATGTCACGATTCCGGCCTTTTTCTGCTCAACTGGTATCTTTTTAACAGAATCTTCCTCTTGAATATAAAAGCTTTCGTCTCCAGCACCGACCAGCCTGAACTCATTTTCCTTGTCCTCATACAGCAGTCTGGGATTTCCGCCTTGCGGTTCAAACCCAATAATTCTTTTTCCGCTCTGCGCAATAATATCTCCATTAAAGAAGAACCAGTCATACCTTCCAGAAATGGCGAAGGAGGCCGCATCCGCCTTAACCTCCTGATAACACAGCAGCTTTCCTGACGTAAGGTAGACACATTGGCTGCCATAAACAAAAAATTCCTCAACTTCTTTCTCAACCAGAACTTCAGGTTCCCCCTCCCCCTCCGTATTGATACGGACCAGAGCGCGATTGTCTGCCAGATCAATAAAGTAAATATAATTATCATACAGATAGACTTCCCCTGCATTACCTGAATAAAATAGTTCCTCTTTCCCACTGGTAATGTAGGACCGGTAGATACATCGGTCTGAATTCTTTCTATAATAAACGATATCTCCGTCTACATTTAAGTAAGAACAGAGACTATTCGAAAAAATCCTGCTTCTTCCTTCCATCGTGATCTCCATGTGACTACAGTCCGAAGCAGGAAAAATTCTTGTTCCTGCGCCATCATCATAGAATTCTCCGCCACCCATCAGACAACTCACATGATTGTGAAGGGCGTTATCCTGCCATAAACGGTATCCGTCCCTGTTTCGGAACACATTTTCACTGATCTTTGTACCTGGATTTTTTCGATACGATGCAAATGCAATCTTATCACTAAAGGGTGTTCCTGCCATGCCTATTAAAACAGATACCACAACTGCACAGGGAAAACCGATCTGTATCCATCTCCTGCGCCGTCCCCTGGCTTCCATCTTCTTCTGCCGGTCTTCTGCACTCTTTTTTGCCTCTAGCAATTTTTCATCTTTCGTCATACCAGTTTATCCCCCAATTATAAAGATAATGGATGCAATTACAATAAGCGTTCTGGACATTTCAATCATGGCTGAGTTCATGGTTCCCGTCATGGAAGCCACCAGCGCCGGCATCATACATGCAAAAATACAGCACACCAGTTTCTTTGTCAGCCGCCGAGCCAGTCCCTGCCTAAAAAAGCCTGCCCTGCTGCTGACTTCATTTACCGCATTCTGATACTCTGATTCCAAATGAGCCATCTCATCTCGGCTGATACAGTAAGGCTGACTGTTCATTACCGACTGAATTGCTTTACCAAAGTCATCCTCATCCACTTGAAATCGTCCAAAAAGCTCTCTGCCAGACTTTAAAGTGTCTTTTGAAAAGATATCCATAAAATGATCCGGTGTAATATTAGTATAATTATCCCCATTTCCGGAAGCCAGCTTTTCCAGCAGTTTGTCTATTTTATTTTCATTGTAAAAATCCGGCATATCTTCTTCCGTCAATGTTGGCCCCGCGCCTTTCTGCAATGAGGTTACAATGCCCCGCAAACACACCGTCACTTTAGGAAGTATGCGTTTCATTTCTTCCAATTGATCTGTCTCCATCTTATCCAGCCGCTCCATATGGAAATACCGCTCATATACCTCTCGAAAGACTGGCTGGTGCGCCAGGTCCTGATACGCTCCCATGACTTCAATATCCTCCAGCAGGCTGTCATGCTTTAACTGTTTATGATCCGGCAGACAAGCTGATACCAGAGTCAATAAATCTGCTGTTTTCTCTGTACTCATAATATTTTCCCCTGATCTCAATCAATTTTTGGTGTTGGCGGAACACTCTGGATATCCAGACCAACAGTCGATAACACTGCCTGTCCCTCCTGTGCCTTCAGAATACTTCCAATATCAGATAATTCAGATACACCGTTCTCGGTAACGACAGGGGCCTTTACTGCAGCGGCCTGTGCCGGAGTCGGTGCCACATTGCTGTGCGTCACATGGTTTGCATGATTGCTGTGCGGTGCAGCCGTCTCCACGGAACCCGAAGAATGGCTGGAACCACCGGTAGTACTGGAAGTATGTGATGCATGTGACTGATGGGAAGAGTGACCGCCGCTGCCTGATGAATGGCTGCTATGACTGGAATGCGAACGGTGAGAGGAGTGAGAACGGTGCCCTGCAAACGCCTCATCCGACATTAAGATTCCAAGTACAATCATCATTGCACCGATCGTCAGTACCTTATTTCTGGGTATATTTCCCTCTTCATCATATAGAAAATTGGTAATTGAGTCCTGTATATGCGGAAATTTAAAATCTGCCATTTTTTCTCCCCTTTATTTTTACTCGACACTGGTGCAGGTTCCATTTTCAAAAGAAGCTGTAAAAGTATTTCCCGCTTCTTTTGTATAAGTACAGCTGCCAATTGGAAGCCCCGCCTCAAATGTTCCGGAAAGTGTTGGATATGCATCGCCTGTATAGGAATAAGTTCCCTGCCCATTCATCTGGTTATTGTTCCACATTCCTTCGTATTTTGCGATCTGGCTTCCCTCCTGCATCCACGTATAGATGCCCTCGCCTTCCCTCAGTCCGTTATTTACAGAACCGGAATACGTATCTCCATTTTCATATATAATATCGGCACTCCCCTGATCCAGCAGGCTTCCATTATAAGAGAATCCATTGGAACGTTTATAGATAACACTCGTTGCCTTCCCCTCTGAAAAGGTTACCTTCAGTTCCTGTATCTCCTGTTCTTCCTGAGGAACCGCGTACAAAAAGGTTCCCTCCAATATCTTCCCTTCCGAAAAGGTTCCCATATACGCAGAACCGTCTGCAAACGTATACGTTCCCTCCGACATCTCATCTTCCAGCCATTGTCCCGTATAGGAATCTCCATTTTCCCAGGTAAATGTCCCTGTTCCGCTGCGAACCCCTTCTGCATAGGTTCCCACATAAGTTCCTGTTCCCGGATAAATGCAGGACCCCTCCCCATTTATCTTTGAGTTCTGCCATTCTCCGGAATAGGTAGTCCCGTCAAGAAAACGGAATTGTCCATTTCCGGTAAACAGGCTGCCCACCACATCTCCAAGATAGACACCTTCTTCCAGTTCCACCTTATCAAATCCTTCATATACGGATGATGAGGAGGTAAATCTTGCAGGTGTAGAAAAGTTGCCGATCATTCCTGTAATAAACAGAAACAGGAACAGGAGTCCTGCCCCCTTCAAAACTGTTCTTATAAAGGGCTTCTTTTTCTCTACCATATCCGGCTCAACTGCCTGACCCTGTTTTTGATTAATCCCTTTCATTTAGCTCCCCTCCTAACCAGGATTCGAAAATTTTCAGAACGTCTGCATCCTGACTTTTTATCTTTTTGAAAATAAGATCCAGAATTCCGTGATAAACGGAACATCGAAAGCCTCCCGGTGCTTTAGGAAATATATCTTTCTCCATCGCGTAGGTCACAACCGGACAGACTCCGCAATATGGCTGATATACACAGTCACAGCAGGAGGGGAGGCTCTCTATAACCGACGCTACTGCGGTTGCTTTGCATATTGGATTTTCGATCAGTTCCTGATATGTATTGTGATAAACATTTCCCAGCCGGAACGCTCGGTCACCGGACTCAGAAATCATTCTTCCCTCGTCACAAGTATATACATCTCCATCATAATAATAACTCATTTGACCCATGGATGCCCCGCATGGTGAACGCAGTTCCATATAATTACAGGCTGCTCCATGCAGAATTTTCCTCAAAAAATAGGTGGCCAGAAATTCTGGAAAAACAGTTCCATTCCTGTTTATTTCCAATATTCTCTCGAAAGCTCTTTCATAAAAGTTTAAAAATTCATCTGGTCTATAACCAACACTGTCCCAGTCAGCCTGTGCAAAACCGAGAGGAGTCAGAGGACGCAGAAAAATCCCTGGTAAACCATGTTCATAATAGGAGTCCACAATTTCCTCCGGATAGGACAGGGAATAGCGTGTCGTCGTCTCTATGGCTCCCGAGCTGATTCCTTTCCCCCTCAGCTTCTCCAGTCCTGTTTCCATATAATCATAACTGCTGGCATTTCCCCGATATCTCCGGTTAAAATCATGTACATATTTGGGGCCATCCATGGATGTACTCACAGAAACCTTATGTTCTGCCAGGTAGTTCAGTTTCTCATCTGTCAGCGAAACCAGATTGGATACCAGCGTATATTCTACCTTTTTATTTCCTTTCACCGCATCGCAATGTTCAATCATCGCCTTTATTGTATCAAAATTCAAAAGTGGTTCTCCTCCCTGAAATTCAAATGTAAGATGATCACAGGGAGACTGAAGTGCAATAGTGACAGCACGCCGTCCCGTATCCGGCGTCATAAATCCTCCCAGCGAAGATGCCTTGTCCTTTGCCTGGCAGTAGATACAATTAATGTTGCATGAATTGGTCACCGCAAAAATATGCAGCGCAGTTCCTGAAAAAAGGTAATTTTTCATCTTCCGCAATGCAGTCACTGCTTCAGCAGAATAGAGTTCTGCCGGATTACGTATCAAAAAAAATCCATCTTTCAGTGTTTGATAACAGGGATCCTCTTCCGCCACATCTCCCCGGAGCAACTTCTTAAATTCCTGTTCACTTAGAAATGCGTACTTTCCAAAATCATTGGTTATCAGTATCTGGTTCTCAATTTTTTGAAAATTGAAATGATTTAACATTGCATGTTCCTCTCTTTTGCATGAAATGTAACCGGTGTAACTGTTGGATGCACTGTTTTTAAAGTACTGACAAAAAGGCCTCCGCAAATGTCTTTTACCTCACAAACATCGCAGGCCTCATCGTATCGCACTTTTTCCGGTGAAATACTCTTTTTGCAAAGAAACCAATACCCCCGCTCCACGCAGCATAAAGGGTAATTATAGAGACCAACGTCGATCCCGCAGCCAATCAGGCGGTTAATTGCTGTTTTCGCCTTACAAAATGATTCCGATGGATTGATATAAACCTCTTCCTTATTTTTAATACAGTTTCCCCGCACCTCCAGGCTAATGAAATTCACACACAAAACCTGCGGAAAATGATTACATATCAGTTCTGCAACCCTTTCCAAATCTCCACAGTTCATTTTCGTCACCACCACTCGTATTTCAACAGAAATCCCCCGGCTTAACAAATGATGGATTCCCCTCATCGTCTGACGGAAGCTCCCGTCAGCCCGGGTAATCGCGTCATGAACACAACTGCATGAGCCATGTATCGGGATTGCCGCCGTAAGATAGGGCGGACACTTTAGCAGAAGCTTCTCCAGAAATGGCATGGAAGAAAACGAACGGCCATTCGTCAGAATTAATGCATCCGCTTCTGGGACACGGTCCGCCATGCGTTCCATCACTTCCAGAAACAGATCGCTCCTCATCGTCGGCTCTCCGCCAGTAACCACATAATGCGGCAGGTTCTCCGGCAGCATATCGATAAATCTCAAAAGAGCTTCCCTGTTATTGGTATAATCCAGGTGCCTTTCATAGTCTGATGACGGGCACATCATACAATTAGAATTACAATTACCGCCCATAAAAATAGTCGCGTCTCCCTCAGCCGCAGTATACAGACGATAACAGACGCCGCGGTCATTGATACTTACAATATCTCCGCTTTGGAGATCTGAGAGCCGTTTCCATATGGTTTCATCTATTCTAATGGAAGACTGGTCACTGGAAAAGACAATTCTGTCTGTATAAATATACATGGTTTCAGCCTGCTGTCTCTCTGCGCAAGACGATTCTTCCCGCTTTACAACGGCCTGGCGAGATCCAAGACTGTAATCTTTTATATAATATGCCATAGTGCCATAACCTCCATTATTAAAAAAATCATGGTACCAATCGTAATAAAAATTGCGAATGGTATTTTTCGCACAATAATTATTGTAGACTTTCCCTGTTTGGAATCCTTCCAGCGCAGGATTGAGTCCACCTCCTCACAAGTCAGCCTTGCACGCAAATCCTCTGTCATACATGTGGGCAGCCCCCGTACTTTTGACTTCTTAAATGCCAAAACCGTGACAGCAGCCGGAATCATTCGTTCTTTTACGCTTACTGTAGGTATTTCCTGATAATTATAACGCTCTGCGATGATTCTCAAAAACATGACACCAAGTACGATCAGCCATGGTTTCAAGTCAAACTGTATCCCGTCAAAACGGATCCAATGCAAAAGATATAAAACTAAAAGTACTGCCCAGCCAACAGCCGTTGCTGCATAAAAGATCCGGTCAGATATTTTCTGCCTTACCTGAAGCAGGGTCAGAATGATAAAGAAATCAATAGCGGTTAAAAAGAAGCTGTTATCTGCCAGATAATCCCCTGCCATCACCATCAGAACCAGATTGCAGAGTCTCAAGGCGGCTACCATAAACAGGTAGGATAAAACGACTCTCTTTACGCCTACTCTTCCTGCATTGATATGCAGAAGTGATTTATCCCGGATTCCGCGTATCAGGGAATCAACAATGATAGTAAGGAAAGCAACCGAAAATATAATAACCAGAATTGCAAATCCCGGCACAGGTCCCAGCTTCCAAAATGAAAACAGTCTGGCAGGAATACCAAGTCCAATTACAAATAGCATCTTACTGTCTCCAGCTGCCCACAAATGATACGCATAAAAAAAGAATGCAATTGCCGACATACCAGCCAGATTTGTAACAAACAAAGGTATGTATTCATGCGCCCAGATTCCATAATAAAGCCCATTGAGCACTAGTGCCACAGCTATGGAACGGCCAATCAAAGCATTAGGGATTATGGCTCGCCGACAGTCTGACCAACTGGCCGCTGCCGCTGTATACACGACAAGAGTCACCATAAGTCCTTCCATCCAAATCATGCCTGTTCTCCCTGCTGCATGAGTTCAATCAGATAGTTTCCAAATTCCAGTGCAATCAGATCAGCCGGAATATCGTGTGAACGAAAGGTGCAAACTGCTCTGCCGCTGGACTGTGACAGATTTACCTTACAAAATTTTGAATATTCTTCTGCTGCAACCTTAATTATCTTTAATGAATACAATTCCAGATTTAAACTCATGCTCTCCTCATGCCTCATGGTCAAACCAGTCCTCCAATATCGACTCCAGTTCCTCATTGGAACAGGCGTCCTCCTCTGCAATCATTTCCGTGGGATCCCCATCCATAATCATGGTTGAAGCCATCGCCCTTGCCATCAGTATTTCCCTGACCGTATGTGTCTGGCAGTAAACCTGATGTCGTACAGTCTGGGCGAGCAGTTCATTTTCAAATTCCGCCGGAAGTGTATCTGCCAGATCGCCATCTTCCTTTGCGGTTAATGAGATTTCATAATGAGTATCATCCTGTTCTAAATGAATATAGCATTCATTGATAAACGCATACGCCGCTTTTAACAGTGCCTCTTTGGGATAAACGGAGCGATTTAAAATTATGTTATATTTTTTCATACCTTTCCCTCAAAAAATCATTATTTGTTACTAAATAGTATAGCTCAAAATCAGGTTTTTTTCAAATTATTCTGACACTTTCAATTATATAAATTTATAGAGTAAAAAATAGTAAGGCTTCATTCTTAGATCAACTTGCAGTATAAATAAGAAAAACTTTGGCTCTGTTTTTTGAGAACCAAAGTTTTTCTTATTTATTCACACTCATTTCATAGTCCGGATCCATACTGCATACGATTCTATTGAGCAGGAGACATTATATGAATACCTCCTGTTTACGTTCTCTTACCCTCGTTTCAAAAGATATCTCAATCTCCATACCCAGAGTGATCTTCTCTTTTGAACGCACTTTCGCGGGCAGTGCGATAATATGCGTTTCATCCCCCTTCGGCATGAACGATGTCGGCCAACTCGTATTACCAACTATGGCAGTAACCGCAATAAAACCAAACCGGTGACCACCAAGCAATTCGAGTGGTTTGCTGATTTTCGTTGGAACCGAAACATAGTACCAGCCTCCCTGCGATTCAAAACGTTCGACTAGTGCGGTAAATGTCTGTTTCATTCTTACCTCCGTTTAAATTATGAACAGGCTATCTTTGTGGATGGATTCGTGATCGTTTGAGTATTTATTTGTTTTTGCTTTTATTTGATTTTGCTTTTATTTGTTATGCTTTTATTCGTTCATGCTTTTATGCTTTTATTTGTTCATACTTTTATTCGTTTATGCTTCTATTCTTTTTCATCTTTTCATTTTCATAGAACTTTAAAAACTCCGCCCGATCTTTCGCAAATACTTTTTCCAGTTCATATGACAGTATAAAGGGATCGTAATCGCTGAAAACATTTGGTATGTATTGATATATCTTATCGGCAATCCCCTCAACGTGCTCGATATCAACTCCTACCATATTGAAAATTTTCTTTTCTGTAAAAATTAACAGTTGTACACGGAAAGAACCTCCCTTTTGACCAACCTGGGCAACGATCCAATAGATTTTCTCACGAGGAATTACCGTTATCTTATTTTTATTTCCGCAAAGCAGCAGATAAGAAGGCATCAGTACGATTTTCTCACCATATGGCTTCTTCCCCTCCGCGAATTCATAAATGTATTCTTCTACCTGAATCTTTCCCTCTGAGGCCTCCTGATCAATAAGCTCCGCCACTGCCCCCTTTGTATTTTCACCATAAGGAAGAATTAGATTTTTCCCATTCGTGACTGCTCGTCTTGATTTAAAAAATCCTACGATTACAGCAAGCAGCATGATCCCAGAGACAATAACCAGATAAAAAAGCACTTCTCTGCTGGAAGGATCATTCAAATCAAAGGAATCCTTTAAAAGAAAATAAAGGACAGCAATTATACAGACGTATGCAAAGAACGATCTGAAAAGTGTTTTCCTTACAGCCTCATTTACCCGTTTTGACTCTTGTTCTAAAAAACCCTGGTTCATACTGTTTATCTCCTGTTCTTTGCGTTTTTATGGTGAAATTCAGTTTCAACTTTCATTAATGAATCTGTTTTAAATAATTCAAAATAACATAGTAGGTCTGAAAAACCGATTGTATATATCTAATGTATTATCTTCTTCATATATAAATTCTACAATCATAGCCTTTGTATTCCTTTGCTCCGATTTTCTTTCTAATATAAATTTGGTGTTAGAATCTTCAAAATATAAAGCTAAAAAAATATTTAACGGATTCATTTCTGCTTCTTCAATTCTTCGATATGCATGGTATGATTTTGTTAATCCACTCAATTATCTTATTAAATTAAATTTCCATACTTACGTAAATACTTGTCTTGAGGCTTGCATCATTTGTCCCCGATTATGAAAATTAAAAAGTTCCTCTGAACCATCTAGAACACAGTCTGCATAATCGCAAAAATCAATTAATTGTGTATTATTTATTCGGTAATATCATGAGAAGAATACCTGTTGATATAGGAAAAAACAAAGTGTTATTCTGATTATTAATATAATTATCAGTAGGATAACGATTTTTCTTTAATACAATCCTTTATTTTGCATTTGCGACAATACTCTGGCTTTCCTTTATCGCTATTTAAGCAACCAGCACAAGGTTTTTATGGTAACAGTGCTTATAGCAAACCATGCAATTCATTCCACATAGGGCGAACATAGTTATATCAACTTTCTCTTTTGACATTTTCATAGCTGCTCGCCCCTTTCTACAAATTCTAATTTAAAAGCCCGGCAAACCAGGAGTTATATATGTGCGTGTACCATATGAATTGGTCTGCCAATCAAATCCTCGATATTGGATAAAGTTTCATTGTCAAAATCCGTAGATGGATTAAGTATATCAAATTCAATACAAGCAAAACCACACAGTAAATCATAATGCAAATCGTTAAGGGTACTCTTTTTACCACAACATGGCATGTTTATAGATAGCTCCTTGAAGTTGTCCTTGCTGGCAGCATCCATAGCTTTCCCCCACCAGTTAAAGTCAAGCTGCTCTCCACAATGAGGGCAGCTAATTGTTTTCAGATTGCTTCCGCTATCAACAAATGTAGGAGTTGCATGTATTAAAGCCTGTATATTGTCGGCGTTTACCTTCGACCTTAAGAACTTTAAAATGCGGTTAGCCTGTTCCTTTGTCACAGAATACGTGAAGTCTGTCGGTATGATTTTCACAATATAATCAGACATGATATATCTTTTTCCTCCTACCAATTCCAAAGTTATTTTTTTATTCATCTGTTTTACAACCGAATAACACAAACGCAAAGGGAACTAAAAATCTCAACCACCTAATAGCAGAAACGAAAATTTCAAAGCGTTCTTTTAAGCAGAAAGAAAGCTCCGAGAAAAAACCGGTCCATTCCAACGGCCGTCCCAAGTACATAAATACAACCGCAGCAGGCCCCGTTGTTGCTCCGATGAGTAATTGAATCAGAAGCAGTATCATTCCATAAGCAGAAACAACTGCCGCAGAAATAAATATTTCCTTTTTTGACTGTTTCCGAAGCAGCAGCATTCCACCCAACACCAAAACCGCTACTAAGATCCCTGCACTTATGAGCAGTGATACCCGGCTGTCAATCACGCCGGGTTCGATTACGCCAAACCGAATTACACTTCTTACATAAATTGGGGTATAGAAAAAGCCAGCAATTACTGAAATCAGAGGAACTCTCCAAATACTATTCTTGTATTTTTTAATTTTTTCCATAAAAACCTCCCCTCCGCAAATACTGTTTTTTCAGTTCGATAAATTGGGCTTTATTTATGTTTTTTCATGTACTCGGACTTTACTTTGTCTATTGTTTTTCCACCAATACCAAAATTTTTATCTGGTAACTCTTTAATGGTGATTGAGAAAAATTCTTGTGGTACATTCATTATTTCAGATGACACTTCTGTTAAACGATGAATTAAATTTTCTTTCTGTTCATCTGATAAAACTCCGCTTTCGATTGTTATATATGGCATTTAAATCCTCCTCAACTTGAAATTTGTCTACGTCCGTACTGTCGTAACTATCATATTCTTAGTTCGTTTGAAAAGCAATGTCTATTAACAAAAGCTAAGAACAAAATCTTCCAGAGTCATATCTGTTCTTATACCTCTTTTTATATCCTATGTACATATCTATAATTAATCCCAGCCTTCTCGGCCTGGCTCATCTGATCCTTGCGCTCAATGCAATACACACGTTTCCCCTTTTGGAAATTCGCTCCGGTCTGCTTAAACCAGAATGGGACATCATATTCCATGCACTGCTGCATTGTATTTAAAACCCATGCAAAATCACAGATTCTGGCCTCCGGTCCCGACTCTCCGCCACAGGTTACCTGCTCAATCTGACCGCCAGCCAGGTACTCGCGGATATCCACTGCCTCCAGCATAGGCTCATGGATAATAGTCCGATGCCGGATGGGCAATTCCAGGAAAAGCGACAGCCTGGCGTCTGCCATCTTCTGGTTTTCACAAGTACAGCAGATGGTAACATGGTTATATCCGTCTCCCCAATCCTCAGGAAGTCCTACACGGAAGCGATGGATTCGTTTTGTAATAATCACAAACTGCAGATCGCTGCGCTCCCGGATCATGTCCCATACCGCGGGTCTCCACTCATCGGCCTCCTCCAGAAAGAAATCCGAGGTCATGCAGGTATAGACACATTCTCCTCCAGGCTGGAGCTTATACTCACCGCTTCGGCTGCGCTTGACGGGCAGGTAAAAGCTGGTCGTTTTAGATATAATGCTGCTGTCTTTTCCAAATTCCGCGTCTCTGCGATACACATAGCAATTCAGACAGCCCGGACTAATTTTCTTACAGCCATGCCAAGGGTTCCACGTTGGCATCGTACCACCCCCACGGTTTTACAACACAGGTAACGATTTCTACTATAGTTTTCCGAACATGCCTCTACTCTGATTCTCCGTAGACCATCAGGAATTCTCTCTCCCCTGTCTCTTTTTCTGTCATGCTCTGTTGAACCGTAAAACCTTCTGCCCGATAAAATGCCACTGCTCCAGTGTTTCTTTCATATACATGCAGAGACAGACGCTTCTTCCGCTTTGCAGTCTCAATCAGCTGATGACCGATTCCCCTGCCCCGGTACTCCTCTTTTATAAATAATCCGGAAATGTAATCAGCGTCCATTCCAATGAAGCCCCGAATCTCCCCCGCCTCCTCATACACATATACTTCCGCATTGGGCAAAACCGATTTGACTGATTCATAGTTCTGCTTCCAGTGTTCTTCCCCTATAAATGCATGAGCCTGCAGATTTCCCTCCAGCCAAATCTCTATTATTTTATCTAAATCTCGATATTCAAACAACCGTATCACACAAACTTCTCCTTCCTGCTTCTGAATTCTATTATACAGGACCATGAAAAAGAGTGCAATAGTATTTTAGAACATTTGTTCTGCTCCATTCTATTCGGAAAAGTATGGACTTATAAATGGCGAGTCCGATTTTTCGGTCACTTCTCCTTTTGGCTGGCCCGGATGAATACCATCTGAAAATTCCCGTTTAAATTCATCCTCAGTTTTTATGAACAGATTGTCATTATTGTCTGTATCCGAAAATCTGATATAAATTTCACCTTGCTTGGTCAGTGTCGGGCGGTAAAACAAATCCTCTCCTCAGCCACCGTCTGCCATGGTTCTCCACTCTTCTCTTAATGCCTCCAGTTCCCGCTGATTTAATTCCCCGTATGTTTTTACAGTAAGGACGCCCCATATCTCTCCCCCACATTCCTCAACACTTGGGGGCATGGTAAAAAAACGCTTGCCCAGCAGTTCAATTGAGAGGTACATTGCCAGTCCCTTCTCCGAACAGTCACTCAAGCTTTTATTTATCTTCTCCTGTATCATATCTTTATAAAAAATTGCCATTTCGCCGCCCAATATAACCGGTAAAGTGGAATCCCTGTCATTCCAATAAGCAGTCAAGGCTAACGAATTGTAGAACCGGAATTCTTGCAGATCTGCGTTGATTTGTGGAATCGGGCGGACTTTATTGACCAAAACACCATAGTAAGAATTGACAGGGCCATTTTCCCTCATTTTCTGCCTACCAAAACTCCTTCAAATCATAGAATATCTCCATTTTCGGTTCGATTGCCACATGATGGAATCTCAAAATATACTTTGCAAACTCCTCTGGGCTCAGATCATCTATCGGCAAAAATTCATAATCTCCATGGTTTCGCATCACTCTGCACACAGCATCTATATCTCTGGGAACCTCAGCCTCCAGTGAAGCCAGCAGCTTTTTCCTTGACATTTCCAACCTATCGCTCACTTCTCGTATTGCTTTTACTGCCTGATTCAATTCCCCTACGGTATGCTTGGCGGCAGATAATCTGGTAAATATGGAATCTGACTTTAAATTGGTAATCTGTCGGTCAGCCCTTTATTTTTATTCCATATCTTCTTTTATCTGTCTCTCTTCTGAGGAAGAGCCAAAAAATCGGGGTCAAAATCGGCCGTTTTTATCCCGATTTTTCCGCAAAAGCCACTATATGTTGTGGTTTTATCCTCTATTTTTGTTCAAACCATATTTCCGCATCATTATTACCGTCTCCACGTGTGTTGTGTGTACAAAAATAATGTCGCAAGAGTAGAAATCTCCCTTGGCGAAACCGTAACAGTCCATATCAACATAGGTAGTGAATCCCTTTATTTCTACCCTTTCAAACTATTCTTTTAGATTATATCATAGATTTTTAGATTTGGGGATGGCGTGACATCTCCTTACACAGAAATGTTATTGTTGATAGTAAATAATGCCAACAATAAAGCCCTTGACACAAAATGTTTCGTCAAGAGCTTTATTCTTTGCAATATTAAACAAACTACGGTTAGAAGTCTATTCCATCTACAAAATAACAGTAAATGTCGTTCCAACGCCTTTCCTGCTTTCTACCTCAATCTCTCCATCATACCGTTCCATAATGAGCCTGACCACCGCCAGCCCAAGCCCGGAGCCGGGAATACCCTGGGAACGCGATGGATCTACCCGGAAAAATGGTTCAAAAATGTGTGAAAGGTCTTTTTCATCCATTCCAATACCGTTGTCTTCTACCACAACACAGGCACGGCCCTTCTCCTGTTTCACCGTAATATCTACGTTTCCGTTGTCATGATTGTATTTTACCGCATTTTCAATGAGATTAAAAAATACACGGTACAGAAGGCTTGGGCTGCCTTGTGCCTGCAAATCGTTATCGCCAGCGATTGAAAGGGTTACGCCATATTCTTCTGCCCTGACAGAAAGCTCCTGCACGGCTGCTTCGATCAGCGGATACAGCTTCACAGCCGATTCTTTTTCCACCTGCTCCATATTCGCAAGAGCCAAAAGCCCCTCCACTGTCTTGATGATACGTTCCAGGCTTTCTTCCGTGTCATTGATAAATTCCCAATAGTCATTTTCCGAGGGGGACGGATCCATTTTTAATACCTGAAGGGAAGATTTCATAACCGCCAGTGGGGTTTTCAGTTCATGCGCCGCATTGGAGGCAAAGGACTTCTGTATCAGAAATGCCTCTTCCAGGCGTTCCAGCATCCGGTTAAAGGACTTAGTCAACTCCAGCACCTCACCCTGGGCATCGTTTGGACTCACGCGTTTATCCAAATGGCGTTCATTTATCTCATGAGCCATGTGAGTGAGCTCTTTTAATGGTTTCAACACCTGCCCTGTGGCCCGGTAAGTAAAGGCCAGCGCCAGGAATGCGATAAGAACCATAACAACAACGGATTGGGCCGAGAACCTTCGGCTGATATCCTGATACCGGCTTTCAGAATTAAGCGCCTGCGGAAGTTCCCCCTCAGGAAGCGCCGGATCATACTCAATCATCCCTTCCTCAAGCAGTTCCACGTAATGTCCGTAATAACTCCGGGCAGAAACAAGCGAATTCACAGTCAGCAGCAAACAGGATATTACCATGATCAGACCGACAAAAACAGTAATCCTGATTTGAAGTGTGTACTTTTTCATGATTCGTCCTCCGCCGGGCAGCGGAGAATATATCCCTGCCCCCGTTTCGTTACAATATATTCTCCAGCTCCGGCCGCCTCCAGTTTTTTTCTCAGGGAGTGGATATGGAAACGGAATGAATTGGAAAATAAGTCTGTCTCGCTGTCCCATGCATGCTCAATCAGTTCCTCCGCGCTTACGGTCTCCCCCAGCCGGGAGAACAGATATTCCAGCAATGCGTATTCCTTCCGCGTCAGAACCACCGTCTGCCCGGCGTACTGCGCCTGCCGCTCTCCCGTATCCAGACGCAGCCGCCCGCAGAGAAGGAACCTGCTGTCTGTTTTGAAATTCCTCCGGAGCAAATTGCGGATCCGCGCTTCCAGTTCCATGAAATCAAAGGGTTTGGTCAAATAGTCATTGCTGCCGCTGTCCAAACCGTTTATTTTATCCTCCAGTGAATTTCTGGCAGACAAAATCAGGATTCTGAAGTCCTGATCTTTCTCACGGATCCGTTTGAGAACCTCGATTCCGTCCAGCTTCGGAAGGTTTAAGTCCAGAATCATGAGGTCATACTCATTCAGAGCGTACAGCTCCAACGCTTCCTCTCCGTCAAACGCACAGTCTATTGCGTACCCCAGAAGCCTCAGCCCCTTTGAAACGGATTTCGACAGCATCGCCTCATCTTCCACTAATAATAACTTCATCTCCAGTTCCTCCCAACACGGTTGATTATAAAACAATTACCATATTTTAATCCGTTCCTCCGGAGCAACGTACATGCCGTCACCCGGTTTTACATGATAGGTGTCCATGAACTCCTGGAAATTAGCAAGCACCCGGTTGCATCTCAAACGGTTCGGCGCATGAAAATCACTCGATGCCATCTCCGCCAGATCGTCATAGCTGCCAAGGCGCGCCCATTGTCCGGCATAGCTGCGGAAAAATGCGTCATAATCCGGATTTTCCATCTTTGACAGCACTTCCAGGCTGCAGGCAACACCGCCGATGTCTGCGATATTTTCGCTCAGAGTTTCCGCTCCGCTCACAGATATGCCGGGAAGCGCCTCATATCCATCATAGTACGCTTCCGCCTTTCTGCACAGCTCTTTAAAATACGTATTATCATGTTCAGACCACCAGTTCCTGATGTTGCCTGCCGCGTCATACTGTGCGCCGCCGTCATCAAACATATGGGTGATTTCATGGGCGATTGTGGTGCCGATCGCGCCCAGATTCTCCTCGAATGAGGCATTAGGATCGTAAAACGGCGCCTGCAGGATACCGGCAGGAAAAATGATGGTGTTGGTATTTCGGCTGGCTGCCGCATTGACCGTATAAGCCGCCAGTGGAAACCGCCGTGAATCCACAGGTTTTTTAAGTCTCTCAACCATTTGCTTCCATTGCCAGGCCGACACTGCGGCGGCATTGTCAAAGTAGCTTCCGCCGTCCAGCCTGCTCTTAATCGTCACATCGGTTTTCTGCCACTCATCCGGATATCCAATGAGGATCGTAATATTGTCCAGCTTTTTGAGAGCCTCCTGTTTCGTGTTTACTTCCATCCAGTCCAGACGTCTTATACGGTCTTTAAACACATCGATCATCATACCAGCCATCTCTTCTATCCCTGCCTTGGATTCAGAGGAGAAATACCGTTCTACATAGAGTTCCCCCAATTCTTCGGATAGAAACATCTGAACCGCACTATTCGCAGCATCGCTGTCAGCGGCCTGTCCATAGTAGAATTCAAATGCCAGCTCTTCGCTCAAATAGCCGCTGAATCCTGTCAGGAGCGCCATCTTCTGGTATGCCTTGAATAATTCCAGATTTTCCGGAGTAAACCAGCCGGCAAAGGCTTCAAATTGTTTCTCATCAAACGCCTGCATAACTACATCCGGGCTTAAACCAATGGCGGTAAGCAATTCTGACGGTCTCGCCTGAGGCATCAGCGCATCGAGGCATTCCGGTGTGTATCGTTTCGGTTTTCTCTGTAAATCTCCCAGTTCCTCCGGGTCAATCGTCTGTCCGGCAAGTTCACGTTCCATCTGGATGATGGCGTTTGCAAGCCGTTCCGCTTCCTGCAGGCTGTCTCCAGCGACCGTTAACTGTCTTATTATGGATTCCCGGTACTCCTTTAGAACCTCGCTGTCTTCATTGTTATAATCTTCCAAAGACAGGTTAGCCGGCATGGTCAATAGCTGCATGATATAACGGCTGCTGTCTTCCGTGTCGGCTACCGCGATCATCGGGAACAGGCCGTTCCCGGAATTTCCCAGTTCGTTAACCGCCAGCGCAATGGCGGCATTTAGCTCGGAATAGTCCCGGGCGTTGTCAACCGCCGAAAAATATTTTTCAAGAGGCTTTATCCCCTCCCGGTTTCTAAGCTCTGTATCCAGCACACTTAGATATAAGTCGCGGATTTTCTGCTCGGAGCTGCCGGTGGGATACTCGTTCCCGCTTTCCGTGAGCTCCAGAATCAACTCATGAAGCTGCCGGTTTGTATTAGCGGTCACCGTACTGGCACCTCCTGCAAACATTTCCCCTTCTGGAATTTCAAGACGGTCAAAAAGCTCTTTATTTACTGTATGGTAAAAATCATCGTTCAGACTGGTCCCAAACCGTGCGTGAAAACGCGATGTGAGGTTTTCCAGATCTTTCATGGTAGCTGGTTTTTCTGTATCCACCGAAGTATTCTGCTCTGCGGATATTTCTGTTTGTTCCGCCTGCCCCAGATCGCTAGGCGCCAGTATCCCACCGTTGGCCAGATTCTGCAGCTCTGCCTTAGCCCACTCCGGAACACTTGACAGATTCACCGACGGCGAAGCCATCAGCTTAGCGGCGCCTTCAGGAGCAGGCAGTTCTCCAAATGCGCGGCCTGCCAGTACCAATAGCTGTATCCATGTGACTGCCTCCTCTTCCTGAAATCCTGCCAGAACGTCGGACCGCTCCGAGGCCCTCCCGTATTTTCCGGCAGCTTGCATCAGATAATCTGCCGCCTGCCCTGCCGTAGGGCTGTCGGAGGCTGTTTCCTGTCCTTCACTGGTTATAATGTCTGCCGCTATGGAACTATTTATTCCCTCTGTACCCGGCGCAGCACAGGCAGTCAGAGCAATAGACGCTGTCAATACCGCAGCTGTCAATTTTATGAGTCCGTTATAATTCCTGTTTTTCATGGAAATCCCCTTTCTTAATCAAAATTCTGCCTGTTATATGGCTGGAAGTCTGATTAAGAATACCATACGCTATGTTAGATTTCTGTTAGATTCTGATTTATCGATTTTGGTTTACCAATTTTGGTTTACCGTTTTTGATTAACCGTTTTCATGATACAAAGTTTCAGGGTTCAGAATACCACCCTTCCGCTTGATTGAATTGCTTCATCGGCTGATAACTATCGACATTGAAAGCAGCCGCCAATATTTTCAGCTTGTACTGGATACCATGCAGGAAGATACTTAATTGCTCTTCCTGCATTTTTTTGTACCTGAAAAGTTTGTCATGACTCGACTTGATCCAATACTCCATATGACACAACGCACCTCTTTACTCGTAATCCTCTATCCGCCACTCATCGAGCCAGTCGATATATACCTGCCCTGACGGATGCTCTGCATCCGGCTCTGCAAAGCGCAGCGGCAGCCAAACATAATCAGCTATGGATGTATTCCGGATCGCGCGGTTAAAGTTTATGCCTAAATCCTTTGTGAGACTTGAAAAGTCTGCATCTATCCCATTAAACAGATTAATAAACAGGTCACGATATGCTTCATACTTTATTGCCATCAGATCCGGCATCCAGCGATCCGCACATGCAATGTAAAGGTCCTTTTTCCCCGGAACTTTAAATACAGACGATATCTGGGAATGGTATGATGTCCTGCTTGTATCTTCCGGATGCGTATCTCCCAGCACATAAAATGGACCATGCCACGTGTCGCCAACCGCAGCTTCCGACGGATTTGGGAGGTATCCTGTTGTGCCTGAAGTCAGCAGATAGTGTTTCCCCTTTCTCAGGAAATGTGCCGGAGCTTCCCTTACATATGGCGGTGCCGGGTGTGGAAAATGCGTACTGTAAAATCCCGTTACATCCGTATAATCAACGGTTAAATCTGCACATATTATTTCACTGTGAATCCGCTCAAAATAGTAATATGCTTTTCCATCCTCCGCTACAGCCAGGTCAAAATCTCCGGCATTCATTCCAAGCGGCTTTATTCCTTCTTTCACCTTAATATATGGTCCCAATAAACGGTCTGCAGTTAATACTGTCTCTGTTTGGGAACCACCCCGATTGATAACTTTTATCCAACAAACATACTTCTTCGTATTCTTATTATAAATAATATGCGGCCGCTCCATCTTGGAGGTCGGATGGAGTGACGAATTCTCATCTTCCGTATCAGGTGGGATGATAATACCCTGATCTTCCCAATTATACAAATCTTTTGAAGCATAGCATTTGATCCCCCAATGTAAAACAGCATCCTCTCCCGTAGTCTTTTCTTTATTCTCACCATACCAGTAGTAAGTTCCATTCTCATAAAGCAGAGAACCGCCATGGGCCTGGATTCTCTTCCCTTCCGTATCCAGCCATACCTTCCCTGGACGAATGCTTGTATAAACCATGTTTCCACCTTATCCCTTTTCATTCATCAGAATCTGTCTTTATTCCTGAGACTGCATGATAGTCCCGCAGCTTTGACGGTGAAACTCCAAAATACTTTTTAAACGCAGTCGCAAAATAGGCATTATTACTATACCCGACAGCCGACGCGATTTTACTGATATCTTTGTCTGGTTCCGTCAGCAAAAGATCGTGTGCTTTCTCCATACGCGTTCTTGTGATGTATTCCAGTGCCGTACAGCCGGTAAACTCCTTAAATAGTTTTCCAAAATATGGAGCGCTAATATTCATCTTATCCGCCAGCATGTTTACATTTAACATACTGTCATCGTAATTATTTCTGATATAGTCAACAGCGTCAGACATCTGGTTTGCAGTGGAATAGCTGTTGATCTGCTCCATTTTAACATCCGCTTCCTGGAAAAGTACGTCAAACCATTCAATATATTCTCTACGCAAAGACAGACCTTCCAGCTGCTGCCGCAGTTTCTTCTCCTGCTCTTCTGAATCCTCAGTTTTCAGTTTCTTTCCCTTAAGCTGGAGTACCTCCAGCGAAAGCTTCACCATGAATGCAATAAACTCCTTATACCGGACATCCTTACAGTTATCCAAAAGCGCTTCCAAAGTTTTTATATATTTCTCTCTGTCCCTTTTCTTCGCACAGACAAGGAATTCCTTTTCGTGCTTTTCTGCTGCCTTCATCTGTTCTGCTGCGCCTGCCTGATTATAATGACCAATCTCAGTTCCTGCATTTTCTTCCAGTATGCTCCTCGTTTTTAACCGCTCTTCTGCTTCTTTAAACGCGGGTACACAGTTATCGCAGTCCCCCAAATACCGGTCCGATAAGTAAATTACCACTTTATTATGTATCAAATCTTCTGCCGATCTTCTGATCTGCTTAACGCCTGACAAAAGTTCCGATCCATCTATACTCTGTTCATCTGCCTCTGAAAGCAAAAAAAGCATTTTTCTCAAACTAATTTCAAAATAGGTACAGCAGCCGAGATTACCAAGATTTGAAGAAAAAATATCACTGACAATTTTTCTCATCATATCGTACTCCTGCATACTTAATGCTTTTTCCTTATCATCAGTGAGATAGGCCAACACCAGAAAATACCCTCTACCCACAGATATCATACGATTTTTCAGTAATAAATTCTGCACCGTATCGATCTGATTATCCAATAAAAGATTTTTCACTATAAAATTCTTCTCTTCATTCTCGTTTAACTGCAGGATATCTTCCGCTAACTGCTCATAATACTGGTTCAACACCTGGATCTCATTATATCCATGATCTTCCATAGCGATTTTTTTTCGAATATCAGAAATCATACTGTTAAGTGGCTTATAAATAAGACGGCACAGCGGCCATGTAAATGCAATAATAATTGCCGCTGCTGCAAGCATTACGACAAAAACTACATTGGCGATCGTATTAAACCGGTGAATCCCATTGACATATTCTGACTGTGCCACAATATAGAAACCGCTCTGCATTGATTTAATCCAACTGGTTTCTATCAGCCGGTCATCCTGGCTGGCCTTAAAAACGTGTTCTTCACCGGCTAATATTTTTTTAATATCTTCTCGGTCAGACCAGTTCTGCCCATAATACTCCATGCCGCTATGGCAGATAATATTACCTGACTCGTCCATGATGAATATCTCTAAATCTTCTGGAACCTTCTCGGAAAATAGGCTCCTGCTAAGTTCACCCGCATCGAGATTAACGACCGCAGCTCCCGTAAACCTTGGACTTTCCAAAGGGGTCTCCCAGCAATACATGGTGAGCAGCGCCACATCGTCCTTGTTCTGATACCGATTTTGTGCCAGCCATATAAACGGTTTTACAACGTTTTTTTTCAGTGCTAGTTTTTCTGGAAGCACATCGCTTAAATCTTTTGTGTAGGATATCCCCGTACCTGTTTCAAATACTACTTCCCTGTTTTCTCCTAAAAAATACAGGGAATGTATAAACGGTATATTCCCTATGACGTTCTGAACATTTAACAACAGCGGCATATTGGAGCTGACATTATTATCATTACTCAAACGGCAGACAGTCCCATCTGAAGAATAGAACCATTGAACCATCATATTTTTTGTATTATCCATATAATAATCAAAAACCACATCAATATTTGCAATTGTCGCGTTTGTCAATTTCTGATACTCTTTTGTCATTTGACTGCGAAACCAAAAAAACAGAACAACTGATGTGGTCATCAATACCGCCATCGTAATTGAGATTGTGCAGAACAGTGTTTTACCTACTAATGAATTCACACTGTCCTTAAAGGTACTCATTCTTCTTTTCATACACTGCCCCCCATCACCGCTTAAGATAACCCCATTTACTGGTACAAAGATACAGAGAACTCACGGTAACCGTGAGTTGCTCTGCCTCCTATCCCTTACTGTTTTCTATTTGCAGCATACCACTCCGAATACTGTCTCTGGTACTCTTCCATATACTTATCGAGACCGGCTTTTTTCAATTGCTGTATCATCTTGTCGTAATTCTCATCGTAATCCAGTATTCCTAACGTCATCGGCTCTATCAATTCAGTCCATACTGCCGTCATCATTGCCAGTTCTGACGCCACAGGCTCGCTGTTAAAGCTGAATCCTGCCGTTTTAGAAAGCAGGGAACCATCGTCATTCGTTTCGTAGGCTTCTATGGCTTCTTTTGATAATTCTTTATCATAAACATTATATTCCATAGCCTGCATGAACCAGCTGTCAAAGAAACTGTCCGTCACCAGTTTTTTGATTGTCCCATCTTCGTTATATTCCCAGTCCTTACCCTCCACACCGTAGATACAGAAATTATAGGTATCCTGATCCTTATACAGCCAGTCAAATAGTTCCAGCCATCTGTCTACATTTTTCTGGTCGTTGGCTGAAATACTGAATCCCCAGTCGTAGTCGAGATTTTTAATCTTTTGATTGTCACCAATCTTTATAAGAGCCAGCTCCGCTCCAGGTACAGCTCCCTGCAGACTTCTGTCAATCCATGCGCCTGGAGTACCATACATCGTCAGACAATTCCCCGCTTCCCAGTCAGCCGCTCCCTGTGTCGGATTGCTGATTTCATCCTGCAGAATATATCCATTCTCTACCCACTGACGAACCAGCTTGCAAAGGTTCTTATATGCTTCCGATTCATACATACTGTAAACCGTATCATTATTCTCCAGTTCATCCACATAGGTAAATGCGGTACCGCTCATGATGCTGACCAGCTGGTCTGATGTTTCGCTGTTTAACGCGTTCCATAGATAGCTTGAGCTTCTGCTTATTCTCATATCCGGAAATGCCTGCTTTACTGCCTCAAAAGCACTCATTAACTGATCATATGTGGTAATCTCAGAAGCCTCATACCCCACCTGCTTTAAAATATCATTCCGAACTTCTATTGTCTGCATCCTACCCGCATAGGGCTTGCTGCCAAACGGGACCGCATAAATTTTATTATTATGTTTTACACACTCAAAGCCATTATTTTCTGTTCTGACCCGAATCAGATTTGGTAATTTCTCCTGAATTAATGCTTCATCTATTTCAGCCAGATATCCCTTAGCTGCCCAATCAAATGCCGATACAATATTCCATACTGCAAATGATTCTCCACTTGCCAGCATGGTAGCAACCGTGGAATCTGATCCCCATGGCATAAATTCAACCGTCAGATCTATCCCCAGATCATTCAAAACTGCCTCATGAAAGTCTTTTTTGAAATACTCTTCTCTTCTGCTGGTCATATCTCCATACATAATCATGCGCAGGCTAACCACTTCTTTTCCGCTGCCACTGCCATCCGCCTCACGCGGGGCACTGACACGCCCTTCACTGCCGCTGTTTGCCTGGGGCCCTCCGCTTCCACAGCCGGTAAGTACTGCCCCCAAAGTCATTACGACACTTAAAATCAACGCTGCTGCTCTCTTTCTCATCCGTTTTCCTCCTTGGATAATTAATTTTATCATACTGGCTGAATATTTACCAGAAAGATACCGATCTTATCTATTTGCCATTTTTACCCTTTTACCGCTCCAACCGTTATTCCCTTTACAAAATACTTTTGAGCAAATGGGAAGAATGCTACTACCGGCAGAACCGTCAGCATTGTCATTACCATTCGAGCCGTATTAGAAGGAATTGTGATATTTGAAGCCTCTACGACTGACTTTGTTCCGCTGAGTAGTGCCGATATATTTGCCATCATGTTATATAGAAGTTTCTGTACTGTGTATAAGTCTGACTTTGTGATTAAGTAAAGGCTTAAATGGAAATCATTCCAATACTGAAGTGACATAAACAATATCACTGTCACCAGTCCAACCTTGGCCAGCGGTATCGCAATACTTGTAAATATCTTCATGCTGGTTGCACCGTCAATTCGTGCTGCTTCAATCAGCTCTTCCGGAATAGCCTTAAAGCTATTCTTTAACACAAACATATAAAACACGTTCATGCCGTACGGAACAAATAATGCAAACAGATTATTTTGCAGTCCATAATACCGTGTCATTAAGATATACCATGGTAAAATACCTCCGCTAAACACAGTAGTAAACCATGCAAAAAATGAAAGTGCACTGGAAAAACGAAAAACCTCTTTTTTCTGTGCTACCGTATATGCAAATGTGGTCATAATGAACAGTGAGTACAGCGTTCCCAGGAAAATAACTGCGAACGAAACACCGAATGCCCTGATGATCATGGTTCCCTTATCCTTGAGTATATACCTGTATGTTTCCAGGGTAGGCTCCTGAGGAAGTAAAGAGAATCCGTTCTTCACAATGGCCGTTTCATTTGAAATAGATGATGCAAATGTTATCCACAGCGGTAAAAAGCAAAGAAATGCCATGATTCCGACAATCAGATAGCAAACCAGACTTTCCTTTTTTTTATGTCTCTTTTTCATGATCTTTCCTCCCTAAAATAATGCATAATCCGGGTCAAACTTTTTAACCAGTTTATTTGCTGCCATTACCAGAATAAAGCCAAAAATTGACTGATACAGTGTAATCGCCGAGGCCGATTCAAACTGTCCATTCAAAATTGCAGAGCGATATACGAATGTTGCTATGGTATCTGTGGTTTCAAACAGCAATGGATTTAAGTTCGTCATACCCATGATCTGATCCACGCTTCCAAACAGGATTCCGCCAATATTTAAAAGGAACATTAATATAATCGTAGGCTTCAGCAACGGAATCGTAATTCTCATGATTCTCTGCCATCTGTTTGCCCCATCTATTTCGGCTGCTTCATAGAGGCTTTGGTCAAAGCCTGTCAGCGCTCCAAAGTAAATGAGCGATCCATATCCTGCACCCTTCCAGACACTGGTTAAGATCAGAATCGGCCACCACAGTGACGCATTGGAATACCAGGAAACGGCATCTCCGCCCAGCATCTGAATAAACTGGTTCAACAGTCCTTTATTTTCGTCAAACAGGGTAAGGGATATCATACCGACAACAATCCACGATATAAAGTGGGGAAAAAGCATGACCGACTGTGTAACTTTACGGAACCATTTATTACGTATTTCATTGATTGCAATAGCGATACCAACGTTTGCCACAGTTCCCAGAACAATACTGAATCCGTTAATAATTAACGTATTCCTTGTAGCTCTCAATGCATTATCTATACTTTTAAAGAAAAATTCAAAATTCTTTAGTCCTACAAACTCGCTTCCAAATAATCCTCCCTGATAGGTATACTTCTCAAAAACTATGTACAGCCCCGCCATCGGAACGTAATTAAATAGAATCAGGAATATAATTCCAGGAAGCGGCAGCAGATAAAAAAACAAATTATTTTTTATTTCCTGCCTGATGCTTTTTACTGGTACTCTTTTTTCTTTACTTTTCAATTTGAAACCTCCCATTCTCCATTCGACTTCGCATTTGTTTTGATGGCCTAAGTCTATCTGTGTTTTTGTCATTTATCAATTTTAAAAATTAAACATTGTTTCGTTTTTGAGAAATCGCCCCTATTTTTTGTATAAACAGCTAATTTTCAGCAGTATTTTTTGTGCATTTTTACTTGTTGCAATAAAAATGGCTGCAATACTTTTATGACATATCACAGCCATTTAAAGCTACGTATTCATTTCTGATCATTTAAAACAACGGAAACCTCATCAATGTTCCAACTATAACCTTTTGGAATTTCTGTATTTTCTATTACAATATTCTGTCCGCAAATGACCTCAAAAGCCTCATCCTCATCGCTTAAGATTTCTTCAAATAAGCTGTCTCTTATTAAAATATCATGGATATAACTGTCCTCTAATCCGGCAACTTTAATTCCAAAATATTTCTGACGTTTGGAGCAAATATTTTGAAATGTGTTATGACATATTTCGGGAAGTACCCTGGCCGGATTACTTCCTGATCCATGATACCTGTCCTCCAAAAAGATACCTCCCTGTGTTCCTTCCAGGACACAGTCCTTCCACATGATGTCCTGAACCAGCCCGCCCCTGGAAGGGCTTGCCTTGATCCAAAGACCGAAAAGATCAATATCTTTTACCACAAGATTCTGCCACAGAATATCATGAGCGCCTGCAGCCTGTTCACTTCCAATACAGAACCCTCCTTTTGAGCCCACACTGGCACAATCCGTCACTCGAATATACGCGGAAGGTTTATTTAACTCATTTCCCTCTCTGTCACGCCCCGATTTAACTGCCACAGCATCATCACCTGTATAAAAGAAACAGTCAAATATATTGACATGAATACTGGAATCGGGATCAATTCCATCTCCATTCAGAATACAAATATCGTCACTGGCCCCTGTTTTTCCTGTCCCCTTGGAAATCACCATTATATGATCCATGGTTACATGACTGCAGTAAATGGTATGAATTGTCCAGGATGGGCTGTAGCAGACAGTGACATCTTTGATATAAATATTTTTCCCATTGTGAATCGTAATTGCCCTGCCCCGAATGCTAGGATCCATCCGGGTGGAGAAAGGAACAGGAAGACCACCATCTATATCGTAATGATTCGGTCCTTCATTATACCCCAGTTTGAATCCGTTTCCATTTATCATTCCGTGCCCTCTAATAATTACATTTTCCACGTGATATGGGCCGCTTTTTCCCCTTTCTCCTTCGTCGTAAACGCCCGCATTTAGTAGACTGGCATAAGCCATCCGGTTTTCCGGTACTGCATCGGTGGAATTCACCCAGCACTTCGCCGGCTGTGTCAGTTTCCTCCAGCCTTCCCATCGGGTAACAACAGGAGGATAATCCTTTGGATCCGTACTTCCAATGAGAATGCCCTCTACCTCAAATATCATATTGCTTTTCAAAAACAAGGCCCCGCTGTAAAAAACGTGTCCGGCCGGCAGCAAAACCATACCATTTTCCGGACAATCATCAATTGCTTTTTGAATTGCATAAGTATCTATGGTTTTACCGCTCCCCGCTGCAAAATATGGTTTCGTCGTAACATCAATCACCTTTGATAATTTTGAGGTTCTGGCATGAACCGTTTGACTGCGAATCACCCGGTTTACGCCATCGAGCGCCGCTACACAAAACTCATAATCCGTTTCTGGCTCCAGTTCATTTGCCGTATATCCTAATTTGACCGTTAAAGCCTTGTTCTCATCACAATATCCTTCCCCTCGCTTTTTCCAGGTTACAAGATAGTGTGAGAAATCATCTGCATCCGGCAAAGACGCCCTGTTCCAAAGCAGCATCACACTGTCAGCAGTGACAGCCTCATCTACAATATGCAGATTTCTCAGACAATGCTGTCCATCCGTTTCCGCTTCTATAATTATCTCTGATTCACCGTATACTGCATGGTTTAAAATCGTCTGAAGCTTTGCTGACCAGTAAGAATCCTGCTCCAGTCTGCGCACTTGGCTCAGCTTCCATAGCTGGTACCTCTCTTCTGTTGTCAAATTGTCTCCAGAAATACAGAATATCCGAACCCTTCCAGGAGCATACGCTTTGACAGTTCCTTCCGGATTCACAGAGACACATTCCCTGTCATCACTTAACCAGTGTAATTCATGATTGAAATCCCCGTCATCATATGTGTATTTCAGCCTGTACACCTCTTCTATCTGCAGCCTTTTTTCCGGCTCTACACATAAATTCCCGACATTTCCTTTACTGCCGATGTGCACGGTGCAAACGGCCGTTATTTCTTTATATGACGCTTTTATAAAAGCGCTGCCTTCTTTCATCGCCTGAACCACGACTTCCTCACCACCGAACTCATTCTCCTTTATAGAAACAATCTCAGCAATCTCCGAATCTGATAACTCCCATTGAAAATGAGGAGAACTAAATGCTGCAGGTAATGCCAGACCATAGACCGTTTGCTGCTCTCCCGCCGACATACGGATCGCTTGTTTGCTCAGTATAATCTTGTCTGCATTAATCTCAACGGGTTTGACTGATAGATGAAACTCCTTTCTTTTACCTCCGCGAATAGTCGTCGCATAAATCGTTACCTCACCGGCAGAATGTGAGATCACCTTCCCATGTTCATTCACAGAAGCAATATACGGATTAGAAGACCGCCATATCACCCCTCCCACATCTCCTTTTGTTCTTATTCCCATACAGGCACTGCAGCCGACTGTCAGTTCATGGCTGGAATCACAACAAGGGAGTTTTCTATTCGGCCATCTCACTTCATTCAACACAATCTCTCTGATATCGCAGTACTCAGTATTCGCTCTGGAAATCACCTGTATTTTACAGACTGCTTCACGTCCTATGTCCTCGGATATAACCCTGATTTCGGCCGTTCCTTCTGAAGCTGCAATAAGCTTACCACTCCGTTCCACCTCTGCGACAGCCCTGTCTGACGACTCAAACAGGACATTTCGATTCATTGCTCCGTTCTTCAACACATCTTCCGGGTAAAGAAAGGCAAGAATATCCGCACATTCTCCACTTTCCAGTATCATCTGATCCGTACTGAGCTCCAGCCATAGCGTAGTAGTCCGCGTTATATTATCAATTACAGCTATTTCACAGCAGGCTGCTGCTCCTGATGGCAGACTCGCTCTTACAGTTGTAAAACCGGTGGTCTTCGCACGCACAAGTCCGTTCTTTACTTCAGCGACAGACTCATCAAACACCTCCCATTTGATATCATTAGTAGTATAATTTTCACCTATAATCTTTGGTTCTATTAAAACCGTGCTTCCGCACATATCCCAATTGCTAAACGTATATTTATCTGCATTTCCAACCACTAAGGGATATGTATGATAATTCAGAACAATTTCCTCACTCATCTTTTCCACATTATACACTCCTCGTCAAATCCAGTCTTTTAGAAAAAAGCGCATTTCCATATCATCATAATCAGGTAAATTTTCATGACCATACTCATAAAACATATAAATGCTTTTCTCACAATTTAATTTATTAAATACTGCAAACTGTGTGGAAGGCGGGCATGTTATATCCATCAGTGAAGCCCCCATCTGTACTGTACCCTTTATTTTTCCAGCAAAATTCTGTACATCGATATAGCTCAAACGCTCAAATATTTCTCTCTCTTTCAAATGCTGTGGATCAAACAGCCGGAAATAATTCTTCAGTTCCTGGTATGCACTGTCAGGGGAGTCCATTTCCAACGCCCGTTTATAATCCGACAGAAAAGGATATTGCACGGAAATCCTGCTGATACGCCTCTCTAATCCGGCACATGCAATAGATAAGGCGCCTCCTTGGGAACCGCCATATACACCGATTCTCGTCTCATCGACTTCTGGAAGCTCCATGATAATTCCTGCAAGCTGTGCCGTATCCAGAAAAATATTTCTCATTAGCATATGGTCTGCCTCGCCATCCAGTCCGCGGATAAAATGGCCTTGAAAAGTGGTTCCTTTCACCCCACCGGAATCTTCAGAAGCACCGCCCTGTCCTCTGCAATCCATTGCTGCAACAACAAATCCTGCCGCTGCATACTGCATTTTACTCGTCCAGGACCCACATCTGCTGGAATACCCATGAAAAGTTAATAACGCTGGAAATAGCCGTGCCTTCTTTTTGGGTATGATGACCTTGGCATGTATTCTGGCATTCTTTACACCTGTATAATACAAATCAAAGCAATCGGCATATGGCACTGTGAAATCTGCTTTCTTCCACTCAATATTCGCCTCCACTCTCCTCATTTCCTGCAAACCGCGTTCCCAATACTCTTCAAAATCATTTGCTTTCGGCGTAGACCCCATATATTTTCTAAGCTCATCTACTGACATATCATACATGTTACTATTCCTCTTTCCTTTCCAGCCATATTATTTTGTCCATTGGACATTCCATCTCTATTGTTCTGCCGCCTCTATAAACAATTCTGTCTTCTGTCAGCCATGCGCCCTCCGGCAGGCAAACATTTCTTTTTATCACTCCTTTTTTGCAGACAGGAGCGACCAGTATTCTGTCCCCCAGCATAAACTGGTCATTGATCCTTTCGTATCCATTATCCGGGTACATATACTCCATCGAACGCATAATTGGTTCTCCCGTTTTGGACGCCTCTTCTGCCAATTTCAGTATAATTTTTCCCATTTGGACGTGCAATTTTGCAGCTGTTCGGACAATATCTAACTGTTCTTTATCTAATATTCTCCATGGTGCCGCTGAAAACTGCATCATCGGACAAAACGCCGCTGCCTGCGCATACCGGACTATTAATTCTCTATCCAGTTTACAGCTGTTTTCTTTGAAATTCTGGTACTCTCCGCCTCCTATCATATCCGGGCAGTGGTATGCATATCCCATCAGCCCCTGAATCAAAGAGTTTGGCAGCAGCATGTTTAATCCATTCTCATCCCAGCTGTGATTTTTATCCGACAGCCGCATAACTAAGGGTTTTCCCCCCAGTCCCCACCCCGCCCGGAATTCGTTAAAGGAAAAACGCAAACCAACTTCGCCGTATTTTTTCATCTGTTCCCATGAGGACATTGGTACCGCAATTCTATCTGTGTCCCGATACATATTGGGATCACCTCCGTCGAACTTAAACCCATCAATTCCGTATGTGCTCATAATACCTTTCAGTTTATGGTAAAACCAGTTACATGTATTTTGATTCGTCAAATCCAGCACCGCGCTGTAACCGTTCCACCACCTTCTGATGGCTGTCTCTCCAGTGTGATCCTTAATCAGGTATCCCAAAGGCTCGATCTCCCGAAAAGCTGCAGAGTCAGGGGATATATATGGTGTCATCCACAACATGACCCTGAACCCCATCTGTTTCAGCTCCTCTACCATTCCCTTTGCATCTGGAAATGCTCCCTTTCGAAATTCATAGCTCCCATAATCCTCAGCCCATCCTTCGTCAATCATCAGTATTCCCGTTGGAAAATCATTTTCAATAATCTGTTCTGCATACTTTATAATATCTGCCTGGTTCTGCTCATACATAAGCTCGATCCAGGTATTATACTGGGGCATGGTAAAGAAATGCTGATCCGGCAAACAATTTTCAAATGGAAAATATGCTCTCATCGCCGCCAGATAGGCCCCGCGCAGATTCGCATAACCGTCCCTGTACGTTATCTCTCTGTCTATTTCGACTGTCCCATTATTAAATGTAGCGGTGTAAGGTTCCTGACTATATAAATATCTTCCCTTACTGGACAACAACAGATTCGTCGATTGATTTGGCGTGTTTATATCTCCAAAATCAATTACAGCATGCTGATTCGCGTTAATCGGCATTTCAACGCCCCTATGCACGATTCCTCCCCACCAGAACTCATTTTTTTCAAATTCAATTTTCATAGATACCTCCATGTATCGTGTAAGATAGTATAAGCCTCCAATAGATTTTCTGAGTATATCATCCTTATATTTCACCATCAATTTTGTATTTTAAAGATGGTTTTGTATTTTAACTAATTTATAGTATAATTAGTCTTTTAGTTCATCTAGACTGTTTCCGGAATTTTCAGTTGAACAAAAGCACCTCAGGTTCGAAAATGCATACCAGGGTACATCATCACACGCTGTTATTTACAAGTAGTAACCAAATAAAAAAGATCAAGCGAAACATAGTCACCTGATCTTTTTCAAAAAAATCGATTATCTGGTTATCAGAACGATAACCAGATAATCGACTTTCAACATATCTCACCAAATTCCCTTTACTGCATATCTTTTTATAGCAAAAATACTTTTCGAATGGTCTAAGACGGTTAAATATCCTCCTGATATCTATTAAAAGTAATTTTTTCATTCTAAAAACACAGTGCATTTCCACTTAATTTTTTGCCTTTTTTGCGTTTCAAACTACTACATCTTGTGGTCATTACCTTATTTCCTCTTTTTATCCACAAGTGATATCAAACAACACACTTCCACATGTGGTGAGTGGATAATAATGATGTCTGAAAGACATGGCTCATCCCTGGCGGAGTTTCGCTTGTCTAACTTCATTTACATCACAAATAAAAGCACCGTTTCATGTCACACCTACTTTTATTCTTACCAGCTTTGTTCTACATAAAGTGGACTAGAATATAAGCCTACCAAATACGACTTTCTTCATCTTTTAGTTTGTCCATTAAAGAAATATTTGTTCGCCATGGTATTTGTGCAACGACCCGTTGCACAATTTCAAAGTCAGGCCAACTTTCCGCAAACTTCCTCATATATTTTATGTTTATTGGCGAAAAACCTAACATTTTTGAGAAGGCATCCTTTAATTTATTGACCATACGGTCAATGATTTTTGTGCCCCAGCCTTCCTCCTCTTGCTTTTTTAGAATACCTCTGCCGATATTCCCTTTAGAAAAATCCCTCTACTTATACTATACGCTTTTGCAACATCCAAATTATAGGGAGCAACCCGTCTCACTACGGTTCTTGCCCCGTCCTTTTGAACTATCGCAAAATTTACAACAGTTGCAGGCTGGTCTTGCAATTCCTCTTTCATAGCGTTATTCCCCCAAAGCGAAATCCAATCTTGGCGGAACCATAAGATGTGTCCCCGCCTCAGGTTTTCATATCCTCGAGCAGCTCTTTCAGCATATTTTCCTGATATCCGGCCAGCCGTTTTTCCTTCACGCATTCCGCCGTTTTCTTCAATATAGGATGGCTGATATTTTCAAGCTTTGATTTTCCGATATCCCCTATTTTTTCTTTTGACAGGCTTTTTTCATAATCCGCAGGCGTCATTCTCCATATATGAATGCGATCCCCGAATTTCAGCCAAAGCCTGTCGGCGATACAGATCCCATCCGGATCAATATCCCCATTATAATAAACTTCGGCCCCACTGGCCAAAATATAGGGTATCAGTATCTGGGCCACGGAACGGGGCTGACCGGAAGTACACAGAAGGGTATGGTCCGAACTTTTCAGATTATGGATTAAATAGCTGAAAACCATCTCATTCTCAACTACATACACCTTCTCCCCAACTGCCTGCACGCCGATAATCCCCTTCATATTCTCCATGGTAATCACATATGGTTCTTTTCGGTCGCAGAACGTATCATAGGCCAAATGCCATCCCTGTTCCGTGAGCAGCTGAAGCCCATAACCGTGGACCATGGAAGATATATTGTCCGGAACAATTGAAACCTGCATCAGCAGTTTCCGCCACTGATGTGCGCTTTCGGGCAATTTCATTTTTTCGCACCAGCAAATTGCGTGTATAAAAAGCAGTCCGGCAGTTGTGCCACGGTCCAAATAATGAGGATTATCTGTTATCTCAGCGGCCAGCACGGCTAACGGATATTCCTCTTCGCCGTTTTCCGGCTCTTTTAGCTTCAACACTGCGTTTCCCACATTTTGCACCAGTTGTTCCGCCTGCTTCTCATCTTTTGCATACTCCCTCATCAACAGCTGATATCCGTATTTTTTCTCAGAAATCATTTCACGCATCCATAAAAGCGCCGCCGAATTATTGCCGGCATTTTTTTCAAAATATCCGCAGATTCTGTCCAGAAACTTATTTTTTCTCTCCAGCTCTTCTTTCTGCCGGCCCTGAGTAGTAATAAGCGTCTCTCCGAAATATTCCTCCAGCACCTCTTTCATATCAACCGGCGCAAAACGTGTTTTTTGCAGTCCTTGTTCAAATTCCAGGAAAGAAAACCGGATCGTTTCCTCATAAAACACTTTACCGATTATGCCGCCTACCGCCCGCCGCTCTTCCTCTGAAGTCCGCTTAAGCGTAATGTTTCCGGCAGCTTTTCCGTAAGATCTCCATTTTTTCCAAAATTCTTCAAAACATCTATGATATGCCTGCTGGCTTTTAAAGTATTTTGCACATTCTTTATTATTGCACATCTAATATCTTCTCACGTCCATTCCATGTATAACGGATCACCGAAACAACCTGTGAATCCTGAGGCCTTGAAAGTTCTGCAATCCGAAGTCCTTTTACCGTCTCAAAACATCCCCACAATGCCTGGGAATTCATAATATAATCAAAATCCAGCTTATGCACAAGCTCGAACATGCTGCTGATATTTTTGTCATCCACTCCTGCAAATGCCTCATCCAAAGCAATGATTCGCGGATGGTCTTCCTGCTCCGCTTTTTTATACTGTGCATTGACTGCCGCAAAAAGAGGAACATACATCGCCATAGCCTTTTCTCCGCCGCTGAAACGGTTAAACGCCGCATTGGTCAAAAACTTCCGCTCCCCTTCCCCACGTCTGAAAAACATGTGGAATTCAAACCATTTGCGATAATCCAGCGCATCCCTGACAAGGTCCATATAATTGATCATATCGCCTTTATCTTCCAGTTTCTGCTTTTCCGTGCGGATTCTGCTTCGAAAATGCGCCGCAACCTTTTCAATATCCTCTATGGTCAGAAGCGTATAATCTCTGAGCAGAATCTGTTCAAGCTCTGCGGTATCTAATTCCATATCATTTTCTGCTTTGCAGGGTTTCCAGTCCAGAGAAAAGATAAGGCCCATAGAGGTATCCATTTCCTTCATGAGCTGCGACATATCCGAAACCCATTTCCGGCTTTCCGCAATCCGGTCCGTGAGCTGCCGGCTGATGGTCTGAGACAAAATATCCTCAAACAGCTCCCTGTCCTTCTTCTGGATCAGCAGTTCCGTCTCATCAATGGCCTGTTTCAGGATTCCGTAAAATTCTTCCAGATATACCTTTTTCCCATTCCACGAGGAAACGACCCGTACCCGCTTTCGTATTGCGCCCGCCGCGGCCTCTGTTTCCAGAGCCGCCTCTGCCGGCGTGTCAAAGCATTCCTCCAGAGATGTGCCGTAATTGACCAGACTGCCGTTATGGCGCTGATATACCTGATGAAGCGCCTGCAGCAGGTCCGTCGGCTCTCTGTTCTTATCGCTTTCCCGAAGTACCGACACCGCTCTCTTGGCACACTCAAAAATCCCCTGGCTTTCTCTGGCAAATACCAGCTTTAGTGCAAGTTCCTCTTCAAAATAATTTCTCAGGCAGGTTTCTGCTATGATTTTCTGCCGCAGACTCTCCTTTTGTTTTGGCTCATCTTCCAGAATCACCCGCAGCCTTTCCTCCAGAATAGCCAAATCTTTTTTTAAAGCATCACACTCGGTCCCAATCTCGTCCAGCTCTTTCTTCAGCTGTTTTAAGCGGTTTGCCTTTTCTGCAATTTCCGGACGGTTAAGGTACTCCTCAAACTGCCGGATCCGAATCCCGCTCTCTTTTTCTTTTGTGCTCCAGCTGCGTTTCTCCACAAAAGCATCATCCATCAGCTGTTCACTTTGAATGAGCCTATCCTTCTCTGCCCTGAGATTCTCCTGATCCGTCCTAAACTGCAGTAACGCCTGCCGGATCTCCTGCCAGATACGGCTATATTCTTCCAGCGCATCATCGGCTTCCTCATAGGCCTCTTCTGTTCTTCCGTATGGAAATGGTTTGCACTTTTGAAGCATTGTCTGGTATTGCCGGTTCTTTTTTAATATCAGCTGCCGCTCCTGCGCTTCTTTTTTTCCACATTCCTCACATATCTTCTGCAGCTTGTATTCACATTCTTTTTCCTGGTCCAGGGCAGCGTTAATCTCGGAAAAACCAGGCAGCTTCTGATATTCCTCCTGCAATTTTTCCAAATGCTCCCGCACCGCTGTAATCTCTTTTTCCAAAATTACAATTGCTTCTGTTATCTCAGAAATCCGGCCTTCCAGCTCACGGATTTTCTGTTCTTTCCGCCTTTTTCTTGCCAGAACTCCCACAAACTCAGCACTACCTGTTTTGCCTGCTTTTCCAGCCAGAATTCCCTGTTGGAAACTTCCGTCTTTTCCAAGGTGAATTCCCTGTCCATGTTCTTTCTCTTCATAAATATTGCTTAGAATCCTCTGAACAGTCTCTTTCAGAGCAGGTTCCAGTTCTTCACTGACAGTCAGCTTGGAAAAACCGGAAGTTCCGCCCTCTTTCACATACAAAACCGTATCCAAAAAACCGGGACACTGCTTCCTGATATTCTCGAAATCATCCGCGGATACTACAAGCGCATCTAAAATCCCCATTTTCTGGAGCTGCGCCTCCAGCCTTGCACAGCCCGTCTCATCCAGATTCTCAGAAAATTCCACCGTTTTATAAAAAGGTACTGCTTTGATACCAGCCTTCTCCAGCGCCTTTCTTGAACCTTCTGCACTCTCGTCCCTCTCCGGCTCCAGATCCCCAGAATTTTGCAGACATGTGAGTTTTTCTTTTTCCTGATCCAGTTCCTCCTTCTGGATTTTCTTCTGATACTCCAAACTGCTTTTTTGATCCATCAGCTCCTGACGCTGGCGCTCATAATCCGTGCGCAAAAGCTCCTGCACCATTTCTGCATCTGCTGCCGACTGATACTCCCGGATCTTCTCCTCCAGTTTTGGAAGCAGCTCACTGTCAGGCCTCCACTGAGCAGATTTTTTCTCTGCTTCATAGACAGCTGTGATCCACTGATCCATACAGCGGACAACATCTTCCTGTGCAGTCTTAAGTTTCTGCTGATCCTCTGCTTTTTCAGTCTGAAGCATTTCCAGCTGCGCCGCCAGTTCATCGTACTGTCCGGATAACTCCTCATACTCACGTATTTCTCTCTTGCATTCAGCCAACAGTTTTTTCAGCAAATCAAGGCTTTTTGCAATTTCCCCACTTTTCTCATGATCTACTCCGTCTATCATCTGAAGAGCCTCTTCGTGCTGATTCCACTGAAGGATTTCCTGCTGCTCTCCCAGTTCCGACTTGGCATCACCTATCTCCTGCTGTATTTGATCCAGGTGATCCTTAATTTCCTTTATTCTGCGCTCTTCCCGCCAGATCATTTCCTGATAATCCCGGATCTTATTCTCCCAAGCGGTAACCTTCCCCGCAGCCTCTTCTTTCTCTCCCATGGCCTGCTCCAGCTTGCGGTCGATTTCCTCCAGATCTGCGTCCAGGAGTCCGACCCGCTCAATTCCTTTTAGCTTTTTTTGCTCTTCTAAGTCAGCCAGACGCTGACTCTTGCTGTTCCTGGCCGCCTCTGTCTCCTGGCTTTTCTGTTCCTGTATGTTAAGCTGACACTGTTCTGCCTCTATCTTCTGCTTCATCGCCATATAAGCTTGTGCCTTTTTAGCAAGCATATATTGATTATACCGGGTATATTCATTCCGTATGATCTTCACATCATCGAAGGCCCGCTTCAAAATCTCCAGACTGTCCTGAATCTCATCCATTTTCTCCATGGCGTCCACCATAGCGCGCAGGTCTTCATCTGTCAGCGTCTGCAAAGAATCATTTAATATCTCATATACCCTGGTAGGCTTAAATTCCTTGGAAAGTTTGGGAGCCCGGACCTTCACAAGCAATTTAATAAACTGTTCATACTGCTCTGCTTTCCGGAATCCGAAAATGTACTGGTTGACCGCTTTTTTATATTCACTTTGGCTTGTCGTAAAAAAATTGTCTTCTCCAAGCTCTGTTTTCATTTCCCTCCTGTCTAAAGGGATTTTGCTCGAACCGATCTCCTTGTACAGCTGCAAATCATAACCAATCCTTCGTCCGTCCAAAATGACAAATCCCCAGAAGTCAATGGGTTTTCCTTTTTTTGCCCTCTGCCCGATGGCAATGGTACGGTATTCTTCCGCCCCCTCTTTTTTGAGTTCCAAATATAAATATCCTGTGGATTCGTCCTTTCCTTCCTCCCCCAGGAAATAATACTCCATTCTACGGTCGCTGGACCCAAAGGGATCCAGCCGGCTCGGTGTACGGTCACCGTCCAATATGAAGGGAATAAAGCTCTGGGTCGTAATGGATTTACCAGACGCATTTTGTCCCCGCAGCAGAAGCTTTCCATTCACAAATTCAAAATCTTCTTCATCATATAACCAGAAATTCACGAACCCTATGCGGTTCATTTTAAAGCGGTCTTTCACTCCCCGGTACCTCCCTCGAAATCCTCCGGATAAACTCCTGCTGTTCTTCCCACAGACGGAAATATAACAATCTGCGTTCCATCATATCGAATCATCAGCCAGGATTTCATATATTTCAACACATGTTCCAGAAGCAGGTCCTCATCCATTTCCCGGTATTCTTTGCTCCATCCGCTGTTCCACTCTCTGCGGCAGGACAAAATCACGTCCGAAATGCGTTCCCTTGTCATGTAAATACATTCATTTTCCTGCTTTTCTAAAGTTCCTTCCGCTACCTCTTTCTGTATCTTCCCACAGACCAGAAGCACAATCTCCGGAAGCATGGCATCTCTTGGATGAACAGAACCATAACAGTCATCCCCGTCCAATGAGATACATGCCATATTTTTGTATAGATTCAGATTGCCTCCCATATTATCGTTGATATATTTTGCAACCCACTGACGCTGATTTTTTAAATAAAGTGAATCCGCGTCCTCACTGCTTTCCCAGTACATAGACGGACACACCGTCAGCTGCCGATACACACGGTTGATGCGCAAGGCGCCTCTGTTTTCCTGAAATTCCTCAAAATCCGTCTTTTCAAAATCCTCCCAGGATTCAAACCCGGAGATGCCGGTTGGAAAGCTGGTTGCAAAATACTTTGAATATCCGGTATTTTCATACAAAACTTCATGCCCGGCCTCCGAGCCAAAGGCCTCGCTGCGTCCCTCATATACCCGGAGCATCTGCAGTTTCTCCATATATTGCAGGACACGGACCAGAGACTTTCTCTGAGTGAAAGAAGTCCAATCTATGGATATATAAGATTTTAGCTGCGTTTCCACATAATCAATCAACTCCGACAACAGAAACTGCTCCTGTTCCTCTTTGTCCTCCAGATACATCAGCGCCACGCACAAAATACAGTAGTCCCTGATTTCCAAAAATTCTCCGATTCCCATAAACGATTCCGCATGGGCCGGTCTTTTCTCTAATTTCAACAAATTTTCCGTGTGAACGAGTTTCCAGCCGAGCTGCTCCCTGACAAACCTCTGAAAATTCGAAATATCTCGTTTCACTTTATAATACGTTTCCTTATCCGAATCCTTACAAATCCAGAAATTCTCTAACAGTGTTCTGAATTCATTCATAATGTTTTAAACTCCAATACAAACGCCGGCATGACCAGATCCCCATCCTCGCACTTTAACACGCATTTTCCTTTCGATCGTGTCAAACGATATTCCTGCCCATATTCTGTCCTTCCTGTTTTCCGGGAATTCATATTGGCCTGCGTGATCCACTGCAAAAATGTAATCCTTGTCTCCTCTGAAATAACCTCTTCTATCTCTGAAAACGTGATCTTGTCAGCCTTGATGTAATGCATAACAATCTCTTTCTGCCGTTTGATCTTCTGCAGATACTTCTCCCTCTGTATGTATTTCTCCAAAGACTTGTCGGTAAATCCTCTCCGGTCTTTTTTCTCCCGATAAGATCTTGTATGAGGTTTCAGCAGAAAAACAGCAGGCTCATCCTTATAAATGCTTTCATTGATCCCATCCCCCTCGCGGGGTTCCAACGTCTTAAAATGCTGAATTTTTTGTACTCCAAAGACATGAGCCGACAATTTCTGCGCCTCTTCCAAATCCTCACATTTCAAAAACAGCTCCAGAAACTTGCGATAATCATCCTTCCTGCTGATTCCGCCGTTCTGGAACTGAACAATCAGCGCTGCATTCTGAATAATACTTCTTATTACGTCATTCGTGATTTTCAGAACTTTTTTGCACTCACATTCGTTTCCCTGAGAATCTATAAACCAGTTTTTCAAAGAATTCCATTTGCCCATCACATTTTCACGAATACCCGGCTCCGCATTCCCATGAAGCTGCAAAACCGCATGTGGAATGTCCAATTCACTCTGTATCACTCTTTCCAGAATATTCTCTTCAATTACGGACATATTATCTGTCAGAATCTGCTCAATCCGCTTGGAATGGCGCTGCAATTCCTGCACAAATTCATTCAAATACTTAATAAACTTGTCCTTATGTACAACAAATTCCACTGACTTCATGAGCTGTTCCGTTTTTCCGGAATAGAAATCCCGCAGATAATCCTGATAATTCTGGTTTAACCTCTTAAAATCCTCCTGAAGCATTCCCCACCACTCATTGATCTCCTTCAGGCTGCTGTCTTTTATTTCTTCCGCCTTTTGCAGACTTTTTTCCAAACGCACAAAAAAATTCGTGGATAAATTTCCGGATTCCAAAAAGAGATTTTCCAGACGCACCGTGAGACGTTCAATCTCAACCGCATACTCCGACATGGTATAGCGATACTGCTTATTCTTGTAATCCGCTATGGTGTAAACCCTTCCCGGATCCTGGATCGGAGTAAGATTTTTCCACTTGACCAAGGCTTCCAGATCTGTCATCAGCTGTTCCATGGTATAATCCGTGAACGTCTTATCCTGCTTAAGCATCTGGTATATATCTTCTTTATATATCTGGAAATGCATCTTCTCATATTCACGGTAAAAACACCGCATAATTTTACGGTATACCGGTGCATTGGGAACGGCTAAATAAGATGTCTCATTAATTGGTTCAAAATATTCCATTTTTATAAATTGCCTCCGAATATGTACTTACAGGAAATTCTAAACATTCTGTAAACCAGCAGAAATGATAACATCAAGATTATAAAGTCCAAATGATATCATATTCCATCGGATCCGATTGTTGCAAAATTTGCAACAACAAAGCCCAGCTTAGTTCACCTTCTGAAAAGTATTTTTATGTGTCAGGATATCATATTAGTAATTAATACTCCAGTAATTTTTACTAATAATTCATAATCTTAAGCATACCATAATCTCTAAAAATAACAACTATAAAAACACAGTGTTTTTACCAAAACTACTATATTTTGTGGTTAAACCCTTTTATTTTCCTTTTAATCCACAATTCCGCATCATTATTACCGTCTCGACATGTGTTGAGGGGATAATAATGATGTTCACAGCGCAGAATTAGCCCTGGGTGTAGCCTCCTACTTCTTATACTACTTAATACAACTCATAATCACATCAAGCACCATCTTTTCCTTTACGCTGTAACGAAATAACTCTTTCCGCATGTGATGAGCGTATATAAAAATTTCTATTTAGCGTTGTTGGGTTATGACAGATTATATAAACTCTTATCACTAAGAAAAGATGTAATTATTTTTTCACTTTAAATAATCTTCCTTTTCCGCTAAAGAATAGACATTTTCCTTATATGTTTCCATAATTTCTAATACATAGTCCGTGACCTCTATAACCTCATTATAATTTGGTACTCGCCTACGCCCATGTACGATATTATGTCTAGGATTTAATAATTCGCGATCAATAAATGGTTCCCTTGCTTTAAACATATTCTCGTAATCTAAACCTATAATCTGAGTGATTTCTTTCAAAACATCTGGTTTAGGATTAGATTCTGTAGGTATAGCAGGCTCATCTTCATCAACTATAGGTTCTGCATTGTCATTTAACTTAATAATAAACTGTTGTGATAGTATGTTTTCATACTCTTCAAGTGCTTTCTTGACAACGGAAGTTTTTACTTTATATTGATTATTAGAAAATAAGTTATAGTGCTTTTTCCTAATTAAAATGGCCGCTATCTCTAATTTCAATTTGCGACATTCTATTTTTTGTCCAGCAATATATGCTATATATGCATTTGAGGCATATCTTATAAATCCTTCGAAATGTGCACATGATAATGTAAAACAAGAGCGTAACAAACATGGCAAATAATCATTTGCTATTATAAGGGTTCTTATATCTAATATTTCTTTTTTTCTCCATTGTAAATCCTGATCTAATTCTTCTAAAAGCATTTCCAAAGTATTTATTTTTATGGCCAATTAAAAAACCTCCTGCCCTACCTTAAGTAACGCTGTAAATCTATTAGTTGATCTTCTTCCTGAGAAAGGCCCATATTGTTTATTTGTATGCATTATTTTAACTTTTTCCATAAAGTCATTCTTAGAAACCTCAGATATATAATAATCAATTTTTTTGCTTACTTCAGGAACCATAGCCTCATATGCACTTAAGGTTATAGAACCCACAAATTTATTATGTTCTATATCATATCTTTTAAATGCATTTTCACCCAACATATTATTTATGTATTTAAACGTTTTTTCAAATATATCCACTTCCTTTTCTACATCTAATGCTTCTGTCGAGATAAGATTTATTATCGTATTATCAAAATATTCATGTAAGCTACTAGGCATATTATTAATATCTCCATGTCTCGCTACTATAAATCTAATAATATATTCTAAATCTTCTTGCTCTTTAATTGCTCTATCAGTAAGAGGCAAACAAGTTTTAAAATCTGCATTTTCCCTCATTTTTGATAATATATCATAAAATTCTTTATTCTCCATAATAATTAGACAAGTTCTTATCTCTTGTGGTGTTAAGTGTGATCCTCCTGTATTCAATCTTTGGAACAAATCATATTTAGCGTCTTTATCACTTGTTGATTTTAGTAATTTCACATCAATTTTTGCTCGCTTAATCAACAATCTTTGAGCTTGAGTTAATTGATATACATCATCGTTTTCATCCTCCCACACGATATTCTCTAATGCTGGCAAGAATTTTGTTTTTTCTAATTTTATTTTAGGATTTAATTTTTTGTTTTCATCCACATATATACCCGCAAATTCAAAAATAGTGGATAATCTTTGTTGCCCATCTATTACATCCCAAATTCCATCTCTTCGATGAAAAATAAAAATAGGCGGCATTGGTATTCCAAGTAAGATCGATTCAATTAACTTTGACTTTTGATCTATTCCCCACCTATATGCTCGCTGAAACTCAGGATGAATATCTATTTCTTCATCCCTATACATATTTATTAGCTCACCTATTGACATTGCATAGCTATCTGTTGCTATTGTCCTTGCTGCTACTTCAATTTGTTCTTGTAACGTGCTAATCATGTCATTTCTCCTTCGCCTGATAGATTTATAGTTGTTTTTAATTTCTGTACCTATTAATTCAAATTACGTTATACTTATTCTATCACATCTTAAAGTCTTTTTATCAGAAAACGCCATTTATCTTTTTATAAATTATGACTTAAGAACTATACTTGCTTCCTATTTTGGGGAAACGTTTCCATTTACTATTTTTATAATAGTTTGTAACGAATGCTAAGCCTATTTCATATTTTCGACAATTGACAACAAACCTCCGTATGGCTTGTCCCCGGAAACATATCCACCCCCCACGCAGTTTTTGCCTCATACCCCATCTTCCTAAACACCGCCAAATCCCTGGCCAGCGTATCCGGGCCGCATGACACATAGACCACTTTTTCCGGTTTCATCTTAACTACCGCCTGGATAAATTCTTCCGTGCTTCCACTCCTTGGCGGGTCCATAAAGACGACATCAACGTGTTCTCCATTGTCCGCCATCCTGCTCATGAACGCACCGGCATCATTACAATAAAACTGCACATTTTTAATCCCATTGATCTTAGCATTCTGAGCTGCGTCCCGCACTGCATCGCGGTTTAATTCCACGCCGATCACCTGGTCTGCCTCCTGGCTTGCCACGATCCCAATCGTACCAATACCGCAGTACGCGTCAATCACCGTTTCTTTCCCCTTAAGTGCGGCCAGCTCCATCGCTTTCCGATAGAGCACCTCTGTCTGTATCGGATTTACCTGATAAAATGATTTAGAAGAGATCCTGAAACGGAAGCCGCACAGGATGTCCTCAATATAGCCTTTGCCGTACAGCACATTCTCCCGGTCACCGAGTACCATACTGGTGTCCCTGCCGTTTACATTCTGAACAATCGTCGTAATTTCCGGGTGCTTTTCTCTCAATGCCCGTACAAAATTATTCTTTGAAGGAAATACAGGAGAAGCGGTAACCAGAACGACCATAATTTCACCCGTTGTGAATCCCCGCCGTATCAGGACATGACGAAGGAGACCATATCCCGTGTCCTCATCATACGTTTTAATCTTAAATGATTTTAACATGCCTCTGATAGTTCCAATAATCTCGTCCGCTTTTTGATCCTCAATCAGACAGGACTCTACGGGAACGACACGATGAGTATTCGCCTCGTACACCCCTGAAACGGGATTTCCCTTTTTATCATGGTCAAAAACAGCGTGTACCTTGTTTCTGTAATGGAAAGGATCCTTCATTCCAATAATTGGCTGCACCTTACAATAGGGCTTCAACAGTTCCTCCAGCTTTGTCTGCTTGATCTTCAGTTGTTTTTCATAAGGCATATCCAGAAGCTGACATCCGCCGCAGCGCAGAAACACAGGACATGCAGAAGTATTCTTTCTGACTGGCTGCCTGTCCACTTTTATTCCTTCCCTGTTCTGTAAATTGGAGTTCCCGCCAGAAGCTCTGTTCCTGCCTGTATCGTACTTCGGTTTCTGGCTGTCATTGCCCCAGTTTCCTTTTCCGCCTGCTCTTTGCTCCTTTTTAGGCCCTTTTTTCTGATCCGACGATTTCTCCCCCGAATCCGGCTTTCGTCCCATCTTCCTGCCTGTATTGGACGCTTTATTCTTCTCCTGCCTTGAACTGCTGTCTTTTGCAGCTTTATCATCACGCTTTCCTTTTGTCGCCTTTTCTGTCACTACTCTCGGTCTTTCCGCTTTCAGCCGGTTTTCAATCATTTGATTTTGCCTTCCTTTTTCTTCTTTTATGTTCATGGCGTATTTGGCTCCCTCCAACACTTTCCGCTGCTAAACTGCCAAATATGATAACTTCCTAAATATAATATTCAGCAAAAGCCATTCTATCGTTACAATCAATCGATAACCATTCCCTCTATAGAACTTATTATAATACAAGACGCTGTATAAAACCATCGAAAAAAACATTGCCCCGTCAATCCTGTATCAGTTACAATTCACGGCCCATTTGTCCGTCTCCTCCGTCCGTTCTGCTTACCTCTCTGCTTACACTTGCATTTTTCCCACACTCTAGTATAATAACACCAGGATTCTTATTACTCCTTTGACAGATTTCAAACAGAAAGAGGCACTCCATATGACAAACATTACGCCAGGAGAACGTGTTACCTCCATACCGGACTTTCACTTAGACCGCACCCTATATACCGGACGGCCCGCAAATCCTGCCGGGCGTCCTGATAAAGAGATACGCACTTACGATCTCCTGGACAAGCTGGGAATCGCCTATCAGCGTTTGGATCATGATCCGACCGCTACGATAGAAGCATGCCGTGATATCGATGCGCTTTTAAACACAAATATCTGTAAAAATTTATTTCTGCGCAATGCTCAGAAAAACAGTTTTTATCTTCTCATGATTCCGGGACATAAAAAATTTCGGACGGCAGTCCTGTCAAAACAAATCGGATCAGCCAGACTCTCATTTGCGGAACCGGAATTTATGGAAGAGTATCTGAACATAACGCCTGGCTCTGTCTCTGTTCTGGGCCTGATGAATGATAAAGAAAATCGTGTCCGTTTGCTGATTGACCAGGCTATTCTTGAACAGGAATTTCTCGGCTGTCATCCCTGTATCAATACGTCCAGTTTAAAAATCCGCACCTCGGACATTATCGAAATTTTCTTACCCTGCATCAACCATGCCTACACTCTGGTAGATCTGCCCGACGATCAGAATTAGAAATCCATCCTTATCATTTCACCCATCGTACTGCATGCTGCATAAAAAATGGCCGCGTTTTCAACGCAGCCATTTTTTTCTTATCCTTATTTCAATCCTCTTTTTACTTCTCTTCTTCTCGCCTACTCCTCATACCAGGCAATCCGATTTTTCCCCTCCTGTTTCGCCCGGTACATGGCCTGATCGGCTTTGGAAAACAGTTCCTGATACTCTTCGTCCGGCTCCCCGGTGCTTGCGGCGATTCCGATACTTACAGAAATCCGGTGTTCGCCTTCCTTCGTAAAATCCTCTGTGCCGTTTAAAAGCTTCATCGCCCTCGTTTTCGTCTCGCCGCACTCGGAATAGACCACGAATTCATCGCCTCCCACCCGGCCAATCAAATCGGAATCCCGGAAAATCTCACGCAGCAGTTCCCCGATTTTAACGAGAATCTTATCCCCGGCCGGATGGCCGTACTGGTCGTTCACATCCTTGAAATTATCAATATCGATCATATATAAACAGCCGCGGCTGCCTCTTTTTAAAGTTTCTTCCATCATATACTCAAATGCCGTCTTATTATACACGCCGGTTAAACCGTCTCTGGTGGACTGGAAGAGAAGCTGCTCCTCCCGCTCCTTCTGTTTGGTGATATCATCCAGTTTTCCGATCAGACAAACAGGTGTATCCGCCCCGTCGTACTCTGCCCTGACGCGACAGATACACCAGCGGTATTCTTCCATATTCGCTTTCATACGAAACTCAAAACATCTGTTTTCGCCCTGTGCCGGCGGACGCTTCACGTATTTCTCCAGCACACTCTTTAAAACCGGAATCTCGATCTGACCGGAAGCGTTCGGTGTAAATAGAATCGCTCCGTCCCGGTATCGATACTCAAACAGGACCGTATCGGCAAATTCCCCAAGTCTCCGGTACAATGCTTCCTGCAGCTCCTGCCCGTCCTGCCCCTGGCCACACTCCTGCATTATCTCTTTTTCCCTCCTCACTGGATAAGAAATCACAGTCATCACGGCCATTGCCGCCAAAGATACTACAAACACAGCCGCAATCAAGCCGCCTGCCGCCCCTTTGTACTGCATTCGGCAGCAGCCAAACATTCCTGCCATAATCAGGATATAGATCAGGCCGCATAAAAAAGCCCCGTTTTTCCAGGACCATTTATCCTTCCACTTTTTTAAATATTCTGTCATCGGACATCCTCTCGCCCTATAGGCACGCACTTTCTTTTAACATTCTCTTTCGTTTTTCTAACTTATATAATAACGCTTTTTATCCGTATATGCAACCGATTTTTCTGCCATTATTACGCATATAAAACGGAATGTCGGGAAAGATTATCCTTTATGATTAACCATAGAGGTGATAAGAATGAATGAACAGTTTGTCAGAAACAGAATTACAGAGCTCCGTTTGAAAAAGGATGTCTCGGAATACCAGATGAGTCTGGATCTTGGTAAAAATAAGAGTTACATTCAGGGTATTTCCTCTGGCCGCTCCATGCCTTCCATGAAACAATTCTTCGAAATATGCGATTACCTGGAAATTACGCCGCTGGAATTCTTTGATACAGAAATGGCGGAACCGCCACAGTTCCGCAGGGCCGTGGAGTTGCTGAAAGAACTGGATCAAGAGGATTGGGAAGCGATTATTCCGCTTCTGATGCGGCTTCGTAAAGAAATAACCCAAAAACAGGCGGAACCATAGCGATCGTGAATTCCCGTCAGGAAGACGATGAAAATCTATTTTTCACCGCCCCTGACAGGATCCACACCGCATGGCTCCGCCTTATATCGTTTATATGCTTTTTTATTTACGCCTGCTTATACTGCCCTCGTATTTTCCTTCAGCCATTCAGCCTCTTCCGCTGTCAAATACGGGGATATCTTCTCATATACTGCACTGTGGTAGCTGTTTAAGAGTTCCACATCCCGCTCGTTCATCAGGGATTTATCGAGTGCTTCCAAATCAATCGGCACAAAGGTCAGAAACTCAAATTCCATAAACTGGCCGTATTCGTTCTTCTCTGCCTTCTTGCAGACAATAAGATTTTCCGTACGTACACCGTGGCTGCCTTCAATATATACGCCCGGCTCGTCGGAAGTCACCATGCCTTCTTCCAGTACACAGTTGTCCTGGCGCTCCGGCACCATACGCCAGCGAATACCGTTGGGGCGTTCGTGAACATTTAACAGGTAACCTACTCCGTGGCCGGTTCCGTGGTCAAAGTTCAGTCCTCTGCTCCAGAGCGGCTCTCTCGCCACATAATCCAGGGTAAGTCCTCTGCACCCATATAAGAACTTTACAGCGGCCAGACGCAGCATACTGATGACGCTCAGGGTAAAATGTTCCCGTTCTGCTTCCGTCGTCTCCCCCAGAGAGATCGTTCTCGTCACATCGGTTGTTCCCTCATAATACTGTCCGCCGGAATCTACCAGATAGAGTCCTTTTGGCTCCAGAGTCGTATTGCTCTCCGGCGTCGCGGAATAGTGGCACATCGCCGCATTTGCCCCATAAGCGGATATGGTATGGAACGAAAGTCCCAGATTTCCCTCCTGCTCTGCGCGCAGATTATCCAGGTAATGCTCCGCGTCAAGCTCGGTGATCGTCTGCTTTCCAATATTCTTTTTCAGCCAGCAGATAAACTTCACCATGGCCACACCGTCTTTGATATGGGCCTTCTTCATATTTTCGATCTCAACCGGATTTTTGACTGCTTTGGCCGGAGCGGTCGGATTCATACGGTCAACAACTGCATTGGATTCATCCAGATTGCTGATGATCGCATAGTTGGTCTTCGCTGTCTCCAGAAGTACCTTCTGGCCCTTTAACTGGCTCACCGCATCGTAAATATCATTATACGGCCGTACGGTAACGCCCAGCTCTTTTAAATAGGATTTCACTTCGCTGTCCAGAACCGCCTCATTGATAAATAAATAGAACCGTTCCATCGTCACCAATGCATAGGAAAGGACTACGGGATTGCAGACGACGTCATTTCCACGGATATTTAACAGCCACACGATATCATCAAGCGTGGTAAGGACGTGGACCGTGGTCTTCTCCTTCTTCATCGCTTCCCTTAAATCAGCAATCTTATCCGCTGCTGATTTGCCCGCGTAGTTTTCTTTTAAAATCCAGACCGGTTCAGCGGATAACGCCGGACGGTCTTCCCAGATGAGATCCACCAGGTCTTCCTTCCAGGAAAATTTCACGTGCTTGTCTTCCAAAAGTTCTTCCAGCTTCTCTCCCAGCTGGCTGTTGACGACACGGCCGTCGAAACCCAGGGTTCCGTTCTGAGGCATAACCTCTGCCAGATACTCTTCCTCGGTCGGAACGCCCTCCTGACCGGATTTCATGAGGAGCACGCCGGTTCCTTCCAGCTGCTTCGCCGCCTGTACGAAATACCGGCCGTCGGTCCAGAGTCTCGCCTCTGTCTGCGTGATAATCGCCGTACCTGCGGACCCTGTAAAACCAGTGATAAATTTCCTGCATTTAAAATAATCGCCCACGTATTCCGACTCATGAAAATCGGAGGTTGGAATCATGTAAGCGTCAATCTGGCGCTCCGCCATCAGGCTTCGTAATGCTGCAATTCTCTCTTGAATCATAACCTTTCGTCTCCTTTTGCTTCATAATAATTCTCGATTGCCGCCGTTATGCCCTCGCTGTAAGTCGGATGGGCCCTCATGGCAAGCATGAGCTGATCCGCTGTCAGGCCATTTGCGATAGCAGTCGCCATCTCACTGATCATATCAGTGGCCCGCGGACAGACGATCTGAGCGCCGACAATGGTTCCGGAATATTCCTCAAAAATCAGATGAATAAATCCGCTCTGTTCTCTGGTAATGATGGATTTTCCATTACCGCTCATGGAGTAGCGCCCGCAGCGCACCTTCATGTTATGGGCCTTCGCTTCTTCCACCGTAATTCCGACGGAAGCAATCTCCGGCTCGGTATAAATGCATCCCGGCACGACTGGAAGTTCCACAAACATGCCATTCGGAACCACAGAAAGCCGGATAGTGTGATGCACGCCCGCGATCTTTTCAACCACATAAGTACCCTCGGCCGCCGCCACATGAGCCAGCATCTTGCCGGCCGTCACATCGCCGATGGCGTAAATGCCGGATTCACTGGTTCGGAACTCTGAATCCGTCTTAAGACATCCGTCTTCCATGGCAAGGCTGACATCCCGTCCAAAAAGTCCGTCCAGATTCGGCTTTCGGCCTGCTGCCAGGAGAATCTGGCCGGAACGGATCGTCCGCACCTCTCCAGCCGCCTCATAAACGCAGATGAGTCCCTGTTCCTCCTCGCGGATTTCCAGGACCTTTGCCTCACACTGGACAGCGATTCCTTTCCGTCTCAGTTCATTTTCCAGGACCTCGGAAACTTCATTGTCCATAGGTCCCAGTAAATGCTCCCGGCTTTCGATGATCGTCACATGGGAGCACAGCGCCTGGAATATCGTTGCGAATTCCACTCCGATCACGCCGCCGCCAATAATCGTGAGACGGTCGTAATTCCAGGTATCAGAAGCCAGCAGCCGGTCACTCGTCAGAACGCCCGGCAGCATCGCTCCCGGAATATCCGGTATCACCGGTTTCGCCCCCGTTGCGATAATAATGTGATCTGCCTCGTAATAGTCTTTACCTGAAGGACTGTTGACCTCCACGGTCCGTCCCCGGCGGATCGTCGCCGTTCCCTCGATATAGTCGACCCCCGCATTTTCAATCGATTCCCGAACTTCCTTCCGGTACTCTTTTACAGAACGTTTCTTATAGTCCTGCATTTTCTTAAAGTCAAAAGAAATGAAATCAGCCGATACTCCAAATACATCACAGCTCTGAAACGCTGCAAACATACTGGAGGCATGAAGCAGAGCCTTCGTCGGAATACACCCCTTATTGACACAGGTCCCGCCCAGTTTTTCCTTCTCTGCAATTGCAGTCTTAAGCCCCAGCCCTGCTGCCTTAAGCGCAGCCGTATAACCGCCGGGCCCGCCGCCTATGATAAAAATATCATAATGTTTTGCCATGCTACTTATTTCCTTCCCTGTATATTTTCATAAAAGTAATGCCACACACCCTTATAACCGGATCAGCCCAAAATGCACACAGGCATTGCGGATTCCATCCGAATCCACGGCATCAGTCACATAATCCGCAGCTTCCTTAAGCTCTTCCATGGCGTTTCCCATGGCGATTCCGATGCCTGCCGTCTTCACGATATCGTAATCGTTCATGCTGTCCCCAAACGCCACCGTACTGGAAAGAGGGATATTAAAATAGTCGCAGAGGCGGATCAGCCCCATAGCCTTGCTGGCTGTCTTCTCCACCACATCCGCGCCCCGTTTTTCCGCGAACATGTGCACATTTACCTCGGGGAACCGGGCCCCCATGGCCTTTGCGCCTTTTTCATCTCCAATGTATGCCATTGTCCTGACGTCCAAATCAGGAAGCTTCCACGGGTCCGCAAACCGGCGTCCGCATTCTCCCCACAGATCCGTATCGTGGCGGTTCACCACTTCCGGATGCACGTAGTAATCATACCCGCCCACACTGGCTCCCACGCTGCAGGCTGCATCCTCCTGTGCATAGGCAATGATCTGCCTCATCAGTTCCTTATCAAACAGATGCTCGTAAATAATCGTGTCCCCCACCGTAATCTTCGTTCCATTCAAATGAATGATGGCATCCGGCCTGATCTGTTCCTTTAACACGACGCTGAAGCTGGAATCCATGTCGCGGCCGGTGGCCAGCACAATGGTGTAATTCTCCCGGAGCCGTTCCAGGGTCTCCATGGCGCTGTCCGGTATCGTCCAGTCCTTATGGTCCAAAAGTGTCATATCTACATCAAAACTCACGATCGGTTTCATATTCTTTCTCACCTGTCTTTTCTCCATGAATCATATCGTCCTTACCATCATATCTTAAAATATAAAATATTTCAACAAATATACTTTTCAAATCGCAAACTTTCTGCTATAATACCATAGTGACCAGAAACGGAGTATGGCGTAGCTTGGTAGCGCGCTCGGCTGGGGGCCGAGAGGTCGCAGGTTCAAATCCTGTTACTCCGATTCACACAGAAGTGTTGGATTGTCTTTATTTATAAGGCTTCTGACACTTTTTTATTATCCAAAAACGCCTTATTTTTTGAAGACAGTTGAAGACAATTATTATTTGTATGGAGTATTGACGTTTTCTTAACACGATTCTTTGTTTCGCTGTCACGGTAATAATTGTAAAGATATTTGAGCGTTGTATCTTTGGTCGTATGGCCTGATACAGGCAAAATTCTGTGCCATTAACGTTTATTAAAAAAACAATGTAGCATGGCAGCCCCCTCACCTATTTTCTACAGAATAAAACTTTACGGGAGACGTACATTTGAAAAACAAGCTACGAAATATTACAGTCAGAAAACAATTATTTGTTTATTGGTATTTGAGCGGTAAAGACTTCGTTTTGAATATTACTCCCAAAGAAGATAAAACAGCTAAAGTAGCACTGGTTTTTAATGGGGTAGCTCCAGATGATGATCCTATCATGTTCTGGGCATTCTATGAAATTAAAGCGCTGAAAGACAATACCGAAACTCTTATTTGCCTGACTAGGCCAAAAATCATAGCAGAAATTATCTCTTTTCTTCTTGATAATACAGATAATCCGTTCAAAAAGGGGCACACCAATGTTTTAAACGACGCTATGATTTTGCTTAATAAAATGGGGTACACCGACTTGAATCCAATTTGGATACGAGAATGGTAATATTAATAACTGGCGTTATATAACCGAAGGGGAGACTTTACATCTCATTACTATAGTATACCCGTACAACAGCAAAACAGTCTATATGAGGACACTGTATTAAATTAAGCGCATTACTATAGAATTAAATTACGGGGGCAAATAGTTTTATTGATAAAATATTCACTTAAACCATTTTCACTATCAGAATTGAAATATTATATGAATTACAAGACAATTCTCTCATCTTTTGATTATGAAACAGGTAATCTATAATCTCGTAGGATAAGTAATAAATAAGATTTAAGGGGGGAATTCTATTGGAAATTATAAACTATTTTGATATATATAATAAAATATTTTGGAAAGAAAAAATTGGCAAAAGTGATTGGGGTGCTGGGCAATACTTATCTAAATTATTACGCAACGATTATTTAATGGATCTGTGTGGAAAATCAACTAAAGTCCTTATGCTTGTCGAAGAACAAACACTTATTTCATTTTGCACTTTAGCAGAACAGGATGAGGTAAGGGATACTTCATTAACTCCATGGATTGGATTTGTATATACTTACCTCTGAAAAAATATCAGTTGCGAAAATGAAGTATCACTTATATTTATATAAATCTTTTTTTCTTACCCTACGAACTACCTTTTTTCTTCTTATAAAAGTTTTTATATCGTTAATTAGTTCAATAATTGCTACTACTGTAAAAATAATCGCCAAGATAAACAAAATAACAGCGCCTATACCAACAAAATATAGAGTAACCTTATTATTTATGCCAAAATATACTACACTGGCATATGTAAATAGAGCGTATGCTATATAAATAATAGGAAGTACTGTCGAGAACTTCTCTGTTGTACTCTTAGCTATAAATTTTTCAATATAATTCGGTTCTATATACCCAATTTCACTTCTCAATTTTTGATTGTTGTGCTTAATATCTTTGTAAAACTTTTCATAGGCAGCTACGGTATCTTTATGATCTATCAGAGAATCTTCGAGCTTACTAAATAGTTTTTTTGTTTCTCCTGTAACATACTTATCATAAGCTTTAATTCTAGTCTTTACCTGACTCACGTAATTATCATAGGCCGTACAAGTAAAATTAAGTTTTTCCCCCCATACAAGAGCTGGATAATAGAATTTATTATAGGATATCTCAAGTTTATTAGTTGGACGTTTTTTATATATCTCATAACGTGTTATTATGAATGTTAATGATGCAGTCATTATTGATACTATAATATTTCCGAATACTTCCATAGTTACTCTCCAATTACAGCGGTAATCCTGCTGCTTATCCATTACATACTAAAAAGATTTATATGACCCCTGGCAAAAGTGCCAGCCTTGTCGACACCTTCAAAAATCGAAAAATCGTTATCCACAAACTATCTAACATGGGTAAAGTTAAAGATTTCTCTTAAAAAATAACGTCACAAGTTGCAGGAGCGCTACACAAACCTTTCTATCTCGCCAACTTTAAGTCCCCAATGGTTCTAATCCATATGAATAATTGTACCACTAAAATTATCATCAGTATAATATATTGGCATATAAAAAGTATACTCTGCAGAATTACAAAGAATATTGTATCCTGCTGTTGTAACTCCTGATTTTATATTTAGTTGATTCATATCTATTGATATAAAGGAAACTGTTTTTTCTGCTTTAGGAGCAATCACTACTTGGTCTAATAGTGAACATGTTTTTGAATCATACATAAAAAAACTTGTATGATAGTCTGGATCTGAAATAGAACACTTAGGCCCTAATGTTATTGGCGAACTCCCACAATTTATAATATTAAGACCAATTAGAATTTTTGAATTTGTTGTCAGGCTTATAACCGCGACAGTTACACCTGACGTATCTAATTGAATTACCCGTCCATCATTATCGCTAATTAGATTATCATCAGGATTGTAATAATTGAATCTTAAAGATCCATCATCATAAAAGTAATACCACTTATCATTTATATATGTTAATCCTTTATTCATATATCCAAAAGTATCGAAATGATATGTCTTTTCATTTAATGAATCACTAAACCAATCATTGATTATTGGCGTTCCGTCATCCTTTTGATATCGCCATCCATTTTCATCTTGCTTCCATTGACCAGCAAATGAGATTAGACAACTACCTAAAGAAATACAAACAGATAGACTTAATGTTGCGATAATACATTTATACTTTTTCATAATCTCCCCATTATCGTGTATGTTAACTGTTCTTTATCTTCATAATTTTACGAATCGAGTACATCTCGCCTTTTATTGTAACTATCTCGTCTAGTCTCTTTCCGACAAACGGATTTTTACTGTCTCTTATTGAGATGTTTATCTGTTCATTAGTTTTATAATGAACGACTACAATATTGTCTCCAATAGAAATAATTTTTACATTCTTTTTAGTTTTTGTACTCTTATTAGAACTAAACTTTTGTTGCTTTGCGCTTTGCTGCTGTGATTTTATATTCTTTATGTCCTTATGCTTTAACGATTTCATTTGCTTTTCAAACTCATCACAATTTAACTTACCGGCGCATTTGTTTTTGTGATTCACCGATGCTTTGCAAGAGCAATATCCAATGTTAAATACGCAATTGGTACTGTCGCATACGCGCTCACTTTTAGCATATTCATAATGCCAAGGTGTACCTTGTAAATCTGATCGCCCCATAATCGCCTCCTATATAAATAAAATATTACCATATTCTGCTACAATTGTGTAGTGGCTCTTTATTTTTAAATACCATCATTTAAGTAGTTCATATGTTCTTTAGAATTTATCCAACCATTAGTTTACAATAGTATTATAACGAATGATCGGGGAACTTTTACTATGGATATTTAAAAAATATACAATGATGCGGTCATTTACTTCAGGCTCATATCACCCCCTGCAAAACCTTAAAAAGTCTAAAAACAAGACCCTTGTTCTTACAATACAAGAGTCTATAAATCGTATACTATTATGAAAGGAAATATTATAGGTTGCGAGAACAATGAAGAGCAGATAGCTAAAGAATTAAGATCCTTAACAAATGAAATAATAGTTAAATAAAATAATTCACGAATATATAAAAAGATGATGCGACGCAATATTAATTTTATAACTTGGGTTAAGGCACAACATCTTAAATCCCGTTACTCCAATTCTTCGCAAAATGCCGGAAGGCCTTTCTCATAAGGGCTCCCGGCATTTTCTAATGCGGAAATACAGATCTGATCACTTCTCTATTTTCACATCATAACTTCCGACAAAATCCTTATAGGCCACGACCACAGAGTAGATATCGTCATTCTTCATAAAGATTTCCCTGTTAGAAGAAATACCGGTTTCATAAGTCTGCAGCACATTTCCCCCTTTGTCAGTCAGAAGCATCTCAAGCGTACCTTCCTTAACAGTGGATGAGTAACTGAATCTATAACGCTCCTCCTTCTTTCCCTGAAAAGAAATCTCACTGCTTCCGCTCTGCGCCGTATCCACAGTCTTCTCCATTGTTCCAACAGACCCCTGCAAGACTGCGGCACGAACCAGCAGAATCACAACGAGGGATATCAGCAAAAATATGATTTTTCTCATCGTACCACACTTTCTTCCGCGCTCCATCCTGTCTTTTCGCCTATCATCAGTCCGCATAAAGCACCCTGCACACGTTTTATTTCCCACTAAGCTCCCTGATCAAATCATTCAGGGTGCATACCCGTCCATTTTGATCCTCCAGCGAATACGTCTCCTGGTTGGCCTTCTTCGAAAAAAATTTAATCAGCTCCTCGAGGCTGTTCAGCAGAACGCCTTCCACCTCACACTTATGCCAGAATACGCCGGACTTATTCACCGTAAGAAACGCCTCCTCGTATAAGGTATCGCTCAACGGCGTGCTGGAAAACCCGCACATTTTATCTTCTGTGATGCTCTCTGCCAGATCTTTATTTACGATCTCACCGTTTGTCCCAGTACAGAATTGGTAAAGCTTATCTGTAATCTCCGGAAACCATTCTTCTTCCCAGAATTTCTTAAACTCCTCGCACTCTTTTTTTCTCTTTCTGTTTGCTATATAATATGTAGTTGACATTGGTTTCCTCCCACATTTTATTTCACTGCATATGACAATCCATCAACCAGTTTATAGATTGAAAAACTGCCTGGTATTTCTAAGCGCTGCCTGCTCCACGGCTTCAACGTCTGTATTTTTGACTGCGGCGATCTTTTCTGCCACATACTTTATATTTACCGGAACATTTCGCCGCGGCAGCCCCTTGATATTCAGCGGCGTCAAATAGGGCGCGTCCGTTTCGATCATCAGCCGGTCGAGGGGGATGCTTTTGACGGCCTCCACTACCTCCCTGTTCCTCCTGTCATCACAGATCCAGCCTGTGATTCCGATATAACATCCCAGCTGTAAATACCGGTATGCCGTTCCCCTTGAACCGGTAAAACAATGCACAACGCTTCTCCGGCACAGCTCCTGATGCTGTTTCATCAATTTTATAAAGTCCTGTTCCGCGCTCCGCTCGTGAAGAAAAAGCGGCAGTTCCAGGCTCTCGGCAATGTCGAGAATATCCGAAAAACACCGTTTCTGATTTTCCTTAGTGGAGAACATTCTGTCGTAATCCAGGCCAGCCTCCCCCACAGCGGCCACTATTCCGCGGTTGCGCTGAATCAGCTCCAACAGCTGTTTCTTATAATTCTCGTCCCATCGGTCGGCATTGTGCGGGTGAATTCCGCAGGTGCACCATGCATGCTCAAATTTGCTTTTTTTCAGATAATCGACCGCCGCGCGGTCTGATTTTAGATCCGTTCCCGTCACGATAAAGCCGACACCGGCTGCAAACGAATCGGCTGCAACCGTTTCCCGGTCTGAATCGAACTGCTTTCCCATCAAATTTAATCCTATATCAATATATTTTAACTCCATGTCGTTCCTTTCGGGAATGATGCTGTATCATTCCAATCCTTATCATTTCGTTAAACCGGCGCGGTCATTTCGATATGATTCCCCTCGCTGTCCACAAATTCCGCAACCCAGTTGTCCTTAATTTTCGTCAAAGGAAAGCAAAGTTCCAGGCCCGCCAGCTTCTGATTCAGCAGCTCCAGACTTTCCACTTCGATACTTGGCAGGCAGTTACTTCCATATGTATGTTCCTCCCCCATCATTTTATACGCAAATAAACCCAGCCGGAATCCTCCAATCGCAAAGATACTGTAGATATCATCCTTGATAAGAGGGGGCATTTCAAAGAAATCCTCGTAAAAGTTCAAAGCCCGTTCCATCTCATCCACACACAAATATAGTGAACGTAAATTGTATTTCATATAATTTTTACCTCATATTTTTAAATGGTTCATCACTGCCGCATTCCTGACTCAGCGGAAACAGCTCCTGTTCAATCATCTCTTTAAATGAAACATAATAGTTTTCAAAGCATTCAAAACACGCCGAATTCTTCGTGCAGTGAAGGCAATCAAAGGATTTCAGGGAGCCATATTTGTTCAATATAAAGCAGCACAGCTGATGGTATGCGCCGCCTAACAGCCAGGTATTGACCCGGAGTAAATCACGCAGGATCTCCTCCTTTGCCTCAATGTCCGCAGGCGTATAAAGGGGGATAAAGATACTCGGATGAATATAACTGTTGGATCCGCTCTCCACCTGGTCGATTTTAGCCATCTTCTCATCATCAGTAATCCGGCCTAAGCCATGATCTTTTGCGATATCCCTCTTGCTGATGATCGTAAAATCACCTTTAAACGCATATTTCTTATAAAGATCGTCGTATCGGTTATTCTTTTTATCATTCATATACAGCAGAACGGATATATAATTCTCAGCGTTAATCAAATTAAACATGTCAAAAAACGCTTCCACGGAGTTCCTGGTATTTCTCCTGACCGGCAGGAAGCCGAAGCAATCCACGTCTACATTGTTCTCTCTCAGATATTTCATATTTGCCTGGAAATTATCTTTTATTAAATAGAACAGCAGATAAATCTCCTCCCGCAGCACATCCGGATACAGCTTCGCCGTCTTCATAACGGCAAAATCCAGATAGTTCATCAGGTTATATTCATCATAAAATACCGGATTAAAAACGTGCATGGAATCCTCCTGTTGTGGACGATATGGTTAATTATACCATAAATATCCATTTTATGGTTACAAATATGTGCGGTAATGTATAAAAGCGTGCACAAATGTTATTTTTACGCCCCAAATCTGTTCCCTCACCCTATATTATCTGCCGCCTGTACGAAAATATAGCGACAAATTATGTAAAATAGAAATCGACAATTCAAACAGAAATGCATATACTGTACTAACTAACGTTCATGAGGTGACCCATGCCAGGCGGATGGTCTTATCAGTCATATCTTACGCCATATGACTCCTTCATATTTTTTAACGCAATCGGAAGACATAGCGATTTCTTCTATACTCCCATAGCCGTAGCAACGCAGGTAGTAAATGGAACCAATTACAAATTCATGACAATCGCAGAACCGCAGACGGAAGATTTAAACCCACAGTTTGCTGTCGTAGATATTTATCAGCCACTAAACGGTGAACCGTATGTAACCAGTATAACCATGCTCTAGTTTTTCATAACTGGAGCATTCCTCTTATCCTGAATGGTATACTCAGAACCACCAAAATGAAAAATGCCGGAGTCCTCTAAAAAAGGATTTCCGGTATTTTTTCGCATTGCAATTTCAGTCAAATTCTCTTCCACAATCCGTATATCTTATCCTCTCACTACACATCCTAACCAGGAGGTGATGAACATGTCCTATATTGCTCCCGCCGTCCAGGCCAAATTCGAGACGCTTTCCATCGATTTGAAAAATGAAATCCTGGATCGGAACGTGCAGATTAACACGATCTACGATCTTATCAACGTTCTGCAGGAAATCGTGAACGAAGGTCAGTAATCATGTGATCCGCACCCAGAATCCGGACCGGAACCCGATAAGCAGTTATCGGCTCCGGTCCGGATTTTTTGTTTTTCCAAATCTATCTCCAGAATACCACAAAACAGGATGGCCGGCAAGATTTATAAAATCGCCTTGACATTACATAATATGTAACGTTATAATAAAAGTATCATATATTACAAAAAAGCACATAGACGGAAGGAAAACGACACCGCCCCGCACCATCGGAAGATTCTGTTTCTCCCGGTCTGCAAAAAGCGGTCTGCCGTAAAGGAGGATCTTATGTCAGAACGGAAAATGATAACACTCGCCACCCGGAAACAAATGGATATCTATATGAACCCGCAGCGTCAGCGCCTTCTAAAGGCCCTGGAGGTAAGCGGTAAGCCCATGACCCCCAAGCAGCTGTCGAATGTCTTAAAGATATCGGCCTCTTCCGTCTCGCTCCATATCAGGAAGCTGGAGGAGCTGGGCCTGCTGGAGCTGGACCACACGGAATCCATCCATGGCATCCAGGCGAAATACTATAAAAAGCTTCCGGTCTCCGTCTCCATAGGCGGGAATCTGGATGATGATTTAAGGGAAGAGCGCTTCTATCTGTCGGATTATATCATGACGGAACTCTGGAATGGTTTTAAAGACCGCCTAAAGCGGGCGAAAGATAAGTCTGATGTGATGACGACCGGAGATTTTACCAGCGGAGTCGTCCATTTATCGAAAAAAGATGCGGAGGAGCTGTACCACTTAATTCTGGATTTCACCGATGCACACTCGGTTCCGGGCAAAGACACGATTCCCTGGGAATTTGGTCTGGTGGCATATCCCCACAGTTCGCTTTCGGAAGAAAAGGAGGAGCAGCCATCATGAAACGAAGCCACATCCTGTTATTTGGGGCCAATGCCTTCGGTACCGGACTTCTCGCGCCGGTACTCTCCCTCGTGCTCTTAAGCCACGGCGCCACCCTGGAAAACCTGTCGCTGTGCATCGGAATTTTTGCCGTTATGGTCGTCGTGCTGGAACTCCCCAGCGGAATTATGGCGGATTTGATCGGAAGGAAACGAATCTTCTTACTGTCTGCCTGTTTCATGATGGCAAACTACGTCCTCCTTATGTTTAGCAGCCATTTCCTCATGCTGGCCGCCGCGTGTGCCATGCAGGGTATCGGCCGTGCTTTCAGCTCCGGCTCCATCGAGGCTCTGGAGATCGAGACGTATCTCCGGGAGCAGGAGGGCCGAAATCTGGAAAAGATCAACAGCACCATGGCTGTCATCGACAGCGTCGGCCTGGCTCTCGGGTCCATTACCGGCGGTGTCCTGGGATTTCTGGACGGCTCCTATAGCCTTCTCCTGATCCTGGCTCTGGCCATACAGGCGCTTATCCTGTTTCTGGCCGCCTGCTTTGTGAAGGAGCCTGCCCGCGAAAGGAGCCCCCTTTCCCCCGTCCTCCAGTTTAAGGAGCAGCTCCGGGGCCTGTATCACTCCCTCCGAAACAGCCTTTCGGTCATCACCATTGTTCTGATGTCTGCCGCCTACGGGCTGCTTCTCTGTACCGTCGAAGTCTACTGGCAGCCGACGCTCAAGACATTTCTCCCCGAGCAGCTGGGATGGATCTTCGGTGTGGTCACCTGCCTGGGCTACTTAGGCGTCACCATCGGCAGTAAAGCGGCCGAGGCAGCCATGCAGTCCAAAAAAGCAGTGCTCACACCGGAAAAGAGCTGGCGTACATACTGGATCCTGCGTTTTCTTCTCGTGTTAAGCGTCGCCGCCCTGGGATTTACCCACCGGGTCTGGCTGTTTCTGGCCCTCTTCGTCCTGGTCTACATTGTGTTGGGCGCCGGGAATCTGATTGAAAATACAGTCTTCCACGAGGACGTCGGCAATGACCAGCGCGCAAGCATGATGTCGGTTCTCTCCCTTTCCCTGCGGGCTGGAGGGCTGGCCGCCTCCGTACTGGGAAGTCTGATCGTAAGCGGTCTTTCCCTGTCGTATGTCTGGCTTCTGTTCCCTCTGTTTTCAGCACTCACCATTGGCGGAATCATGATTTTCCACTACCGGGCCGGAATGCGCTGCCACGCCGCCGAAGCTGGCTGTTAAACCTACATCACCCCAGTTTCCTCCAGCTTGCGCTCGAAGAAATCGTTCAACCTGATCACCTGTTTTCGCAGAACCACGCCCACAAACAGGGAGATGGGCAGATATAAGAGGACCTTTGCCATATCCTCGCGGTAGGCATTTCCGTAGATACCGCCGACGCACTCTCTCATGGCATTAATGGCGTGTGTAAACGGCAGCATCGGATTGACCATACGGAAGAAATGCGGCGTCACCTCAATCGGGAAGGTTCCCCCTGCCCCGGCCACCTGAATAACGAGCAGGACGACCGCCAGGGCCTTCCCCACATCGCCGAAGGAGATGGTGAGCGTGTAGATGATATTGACAAACACCACGCTCGCCAGAACCGCCGCCAGCACGAATTTCGCCGGCTCCAGGCACTGGATCTTCAGCAGGTAGAGGTCTCCCAGCGACACAATAAGCGCCTGCGCCACACCGAACAACATAAAGATGAAGTACCTTCCAAAGTATTTTTCATACGCCTTACCGCCTTGAATTTTCTCGTCCTCCACAACGCGGCACTTCAAAACAGCCACCAGGACCAGACCGCCCACCCATATGGCGAGAATCGTGTAAAACGGAGTCATGGCCGAACCGTAATTTTCAATGGGATAGATCTGATTCTCCTCCAGATTCACCGGGGATGACAGGAAATCCCCCATGGTCTCCGGATCATTTTTCATGATCTCCACAATCTTGGCCAGCCTCTCGCTCTCCTCCACGGATTCCACCTCATCGATGATGCGGTCCAGTTTTTCCTCACCGGCCGCGATCATGGACGCAGTCTGGTCCAGCGTCTCGATCAGACTGTCAAAGGAACCCGTGGTCTGAGTCAGGGTGCCGTCAATCTGCGGCAGAAGCCCGTTAATACCGACTGCGTAATCGGACGCGGCGGAAATGCTGTCATAAAGACTGTCCAGTCCTGCCGTCAGGGCCGGTTTCACCTGGCTGTGATACTGATCCGTAATCCGCGACCCCTGATCCATCATCTCCTCCAGTGATTTCCTGATCTCCTGTCTGGCGTCCTCCGGAAGCTTCCCCGTCCTTAATACCGTGTCCTCCGCCGTCTCTATCATATGTATCATATTTTTCTGCCTGTCGATCTGGCTGGTAATCATATCGGACAGCACTCCCAGAACCTTTCCCGGTCCAGGAATCTTCTCCTTTAAATTGTTCACCAGATCATAAAGCTTCTGGTTCACATTCAGCAGTGTATTTAATACGTCAGAGGCCTTGTTTAATTCCCCTGCTGCCGCGTTCGCATCGCGGTCCCAGCGGTCAATGGCATCGCGGACCGAGCGGTCCACAGAGTCCATCAGGCCATCTTCGATGTCCAGCACATTTCCCACGCTGTCTGTCATGGTGTCGGACAAATCCTCTGAGGTGCGGATGAGACGGCTGGCCTCCGCTCCCGTGTCCTGCCCCGACTTAAGCAGCTCTTTGGAATCCGGAAGCATTGCCTGAACACTGCTCAAAAGACCTTTTCCCGCGGTCAGAGACGATTTTAATGCGCCGACCGAGCTGCCCATCAGAACCAGGTCATTTCTGGCATCCTTCATGGAGGACACCATCTCATCCGCCAGATCCTCCTTCTTCCCTTCCACCGTACCGTAGGTGACGTGAAATGCCTTCCCCAGTGCCTCTGAAGAAGCGCTGATCAGGGATTCATTCACCTGCTGCTGGATGGTGCTGACGCCCTTATCCGTTATTTTCGTGGCGATTGCATTTTTCTTTTCATTCACATAGTACTGAAGCGTCGGCTTCTGAACGTTCGACGTAAAGATGCTGGCCGTCTTCTCGCTGAAGTCCTCCGGAATGATGACACAGGCGTAATAACGGCCCGCCTTCACGCCCTCCACCGCCTGTTCCTCATCCACAAACTGCCATCCAATCTGATCATTTTCATGGAGATTGGAAATAATCATGTCACCGATGTTTACGGTGGTGTCCAGCTGTTCGATCCGTGTCCCCTGATCCAGACTGGCCACAGCCACCCGGAGCCCCTTCGTATTGCCGTAAGGATCCCAGTTCGCCGCGATGTTGAACCACGCATACAGCGACGGCAGTATCATGATTCCCAGCGCTACGATAACCGCCACCGGATTTTTTCCTATGTTCTTTATATCTCTGAGAAATATGGCCCATATCTGCTTCATCTTTCCAAGCCTCCTTGTTTTGCCCTGAAGTGTGTTTAGAAGTGTGTTTATCTTTTTAAACGTAATGGATTATAGCGGTGTGGAAATTAAAAGTCAATAGGCAGATTGGGGGATGTGTCGTATTCCTGTTTCAGAAGAAAATCGCAGGAGAAAAAAAGAATCCCCGCCGCGCATTCCGATCTGCGAGGCGGAGATTCTTTTCTCTGCTTTTTTATCTGCTTTTTATTTCTGTTTATGTATCATTTTTCTTTTTATTCTATTCGTTCTAACGCTGTTTTTCTTCCGTAGCCGCACCGTGAATCAGAGCGTGTTTGAAAAGTGCTCTAACGCATCATCATGAAAGGAAAATTCTGTCCGTTCATGCCGCTGTTCTGATTTCCGCCGCAGCTCTGACCGTTGGTGCAGTTCTGGTTGCCGGAGCAGCTCTGACCGAAGCCGCAGGATCCGTTATCTGCACAACCCTGACCGTAGCCGCAGGATCCGTTGTCCGCACAGCCCTGGCCGTAACCGCAGGATCCGTTACCCGCTAAGTTCTGACCGAGACCGCAGCCCAAGCTGCCTCTGCTGCCCGTACCCGCGCCCAGCTGATTTAACATATTTGCCAAATTGCCGGTCTGTCCGCTGCAGTTAGTCATATAACCATTCATACCATTGCCGCCTCCAACTACCTGGATGGTCGCTGCGTGAGCCGTCATCGGTACACTGGCGATGCTCAGTGCGGTTGCTGCTGCCAGAACAAATAATGGTAACTTTCTCATGATAAAGTCCTCCTTGTATATTACAAAATTGTTACATTTCTGTTACAAAATGTATCATAACATACTGGTACCGCTTTATCACTAGGAGAAAAATGGCAATTTCCCGCTTACTCTGCCAGCTCCAGTTCATCCATGGCGAGCTTTAAGGCTCCCATGATTCCCTGATTGTCATTCAGGCTTGGAAGAACGATGTAGCTGTCCAAATCCTCCAGCTCCTTTGTCTGGATATAGCCGTTTAGCTGGCGCTTCACTTCTTCTCTCACCAACGGCATCATGTGCTCCTGATGCATAACACCTCCGCCCAGAATGATTCTCTGAGGAGACAGGATCACGATGTAATCCACGATGGCCTGGCCGATGTAGAAGGCCTCCATCTCCCATACTTCCTTCCTGTCTGCAAGCTCGATTCCTTTCTTGCCCCAGCGCTCTTCAATGGCTGGACCCGCAGCCAGACCTTCCAGACAGTTTCTGTGATACGGGCATTTTCCCGCATACGTGTCGTCCGGATGCTTCGCTAAAAGCACATGGCCGCCTTCCGGATGAAGCATGCCGTGGAGCAGCTTTCCGTTGGAAATGATTCCGGCGCCCACTCCGGTTCCGATGGTAAAGTACACACTGTTTTCCAGCCCCTTTGTGATGCCCCAGGTCGCCTCACCCAGCGCAGAGCCGTTCACATCCGTGTCGAAGCCAACCGGAACACCCAGCGCCTCTTGGAACGCGCCTACTATATTATAATTGGCCCATTTCAGCTTCGGTGTCGTGGTAATGTATCCGTAGGTCTCTGACTTTCTGTTTAAATCGATAGGACCGAAACAGCCGATTCCCAGCGCTTCGATCTCCTTGTCCTTAAAATATGCAATCAGCTTCGGCATCGTAATCTCCGGTGTCTCCGTCGGAATCGAAACCCGCTCAAATATCTCACCCTGTTCGTTACCGATGGCGCAAACCATCTTTGTTCCGCCTGCCTCTAATGCTCCAAGTCTCATCTCATTACTCCTCCTGTCTGTATTCTTCCTTTATCTGAATCCCGATGTGCCGCAGCTTCCTACAGAGTCCCTGACTCCGGATTGGAACAGATCACCGACATCTTTCCTTCAAATCTCAATTCTCCCGCTCCTGCCGGAACGATAAAATGCTGTCCCGTTTCCAGCGGAATTCCGTTTACATAGCCTTTGCCGCTGATCACGCTGACATTGGCAAAAAACCGGCTGAATTCCCTGGTAAACACGCCGTCGATCTCATACTTGTCCACAGAATAGAACGGACACGTAATGAGGTGCGTGTGCACAGCCCCCGGTATCTTTTCCGTAAAGGTGTCACAGGAGGCCTCTTTAAACGGCGCCTCGATGGTCGCAATGCTCTGTTCCACGTGCAGCTGCCTCGGTTTTCCATCAGACAGTCTGTCATAGTCGTAGACACGGTATGTAATATCACTGCTCTGCTGGGTCTCCAGAATCAGAGTCCCGCCCTTAATGGCATGGACGCATCCCGGATTGATCTGGAAGAAGTCGCCCTTCTTTACCGGGACCTTGCGGATAAATTCGTCCCACTGATGGCCGCGGATCATGGCTTCCATCTCCTCATGGCTCCCTGCATGGTGGCCGATGACAATCTCCGTCCCCGGGTCACAGTCCAGAATATACCAGCACTCTGTCTTTCCCAGCGATCCGTCCTCATGAACCTTCGCATACTCGTCATCCGGATGAACCTGAATGCTTAAATCCGCCTTTGCATCAATAATCTTGACGAGAAGAGGGAACTGATCTCCCGGATAATTCCCGAAAAGCTCCGGCTTCTCTTCCCACAGGCTGCTCAGCAGCCGTCCGTCATACATACCGCCGGCGATCCGGCAGTCTCCATTCTTATGGGCGCTCACAGCCCAGCATTCGCCTGTCGTATCACTTGGAATCTCATAGCCGAACACGTCGCGAAGCTTCGTGCCTCCCCATATTGCTTCCTTGAACACAGGCTCCATAAACAGCAGTTCCATATGTTTTCCTCCTTATTATGACTCATTATACCACCCCTCAATGGTGTCTGTCATAGTACCATTTTACTCGAATAAAGGAAAAAGGGAAAGAGGAAATTTCAAATATCGTGAAGAAATTGACAAATAAGGTACGCAGACCCCGGCGGGGCTGCGTACCTTATATTTGCACTTCATTTTCTCCTGCTTCCTGCAGTCTCTTACTTCCCGTAAACTTCAATCTGCGTCAGCGCCGGGAACGGAGACGGATCATCTGCCTTGATCAAATTGCTGAGCTTCAACCAGGTGATTCCCTTTTTCTCAATTCTGAACTCATGAGGCTTCACGCTCTTTTCCATATCCACCACTTCCGTGGTGCCGTCAGAAAAGGTAAATGTCGCCTTTACCCACCAGTTATCATGAGGGAAATCGGCTCTCGTAACGAGAACAATCCTGTCAAAATCCACGGGACGGCCGAATTCCAGGGTCATCTCCGCATCATCCTGACGGTTAATTCCCCAGGACTCATACGGCCATTCACCGTGAGATTCGTTGGAAACCACGCCGTCAATGGCATTGCGCGCTGCGAACACCGCTTCGCCGCGTGTCTCCACATTCGCATACACATGGGGATAACAGCCCGGATCGCCGTGCTGGTCCATCACGTTTTTCGCAAGATTGCGGTAAGCCGCGGTCTCATACGCCTCCGCTGTTCTCATGGTCAGATAGTGTTTCTCCCCGGCAAATGACTTGGGATTATAGGAAACCTTCTTCTCATCAAATGGGATCCCATAAACCACTTCCGGCTTCGTGATATAAACAAGCGCCTCGTCCATGGTGTCATCCACACGAACCACGTAGTGCTGGTTCACTGCGTCTGTCGTAAATGTGATGGTATCTCCTTCGCAGTACGTGCCCTCGTAAACGAGAACGGCCCGTTCCTCACCGCAGACAGAGCTTTTTACCGCGCCATTTTCATCTTTTATGGTAATCGATACTTTCGCCATCGTCTATTCCTCCTGTTCAAAATAATCTTTATATTCCACATCGATCTGGTGTTTCATGCGTTTCATGCTGTAATAGAGATGTTCCTTCAGGGAACGCTCCAGCCCGGCAATATCCTTTTTCTCCAGCAGTTCAAAGAGCTCCGTATGCTCCCGTATGATCCTGGTAAAATCCGTCTCTGTAACGAAATCCAGCATACGGAACCGGGTATAGTGAAGCTGCTGCGCCTGAATCATATCCCAGAGCTTCATCTTGTCCGTGGCCCGGAACCAGATGGCGTGCATCTCCGCATCCATGCGGTAGAACTGTTCCGGCTCGAATCCCTTCTCCTGAATGAGGGCCTGCTGCTTTCTGATCATGTAGCGGACCTCCTCCATCCACAGCGGAGTCGCAATGTCCACAAAATCCCGCATAACCATGGTCTCCACCGCCACGCGCATATAGATCATCTGTTTGATATTGCTCAAATTTAAAAGCGTTACCTGAGTGCCGGAATAGGGCACGGAAATGACGAACCCCTGCTCCTGCAGTCTTCTGACCGCTTCTCTCACAGGCGTCCTCGAAACGCCGAAACGCTCGCAGATCTCATTCTCACTGATCATCTGCCCCGGTTTCAGCTCCAGGTCCAGTATCTCCCGCTTTAACGTCTCAAAAACGAGCTCCCCGCGGTTTTTATAGGCTTTCGTCTTCTCTTCCATGGCACCTCTCCGTCATCATTTCTAAAAAACATGCCATGAGCTCTGCCGGAAACAGAATCATGGCATGAATATTCGTTCTTTTATAACCAGGCTTAAGTACACCGGGTGCTCATAGTATAGCATAACCTTTCTTTGCGGTCAATTGCCGGCTATGCAGCGTTACCGTTCCCGCCGGTCCCTGTTTCCAGTCATTTACTGCGGCTGCTTGCCGATATAAGCCAGGATACCGCCGTCTACGTAGAGAACGTGTCCGTTGATGAAATTAGATGCATCGGAAGCTAAGAATACTGCCGGTGCCGCAAGGTCTTCCGCTTCTCCCCAGCGTCCTGCCGGTGTCTTGGAAATGATAAACTGGTCAAATGGGTGTCTGGAGCCATCCGGCTGTGCCTCACGTAACGGAGCAGTCTGAGGAGTCGCTATGTAGCCAGGTCCAATGCCGTTACACTGAATGTTGAATTCACCGTATTCAGACGCAATATTCCTGGTCAGCATCTTTAAGCCGCCCTTTGCCGCCGCATAAGCGGATACAGTCTCACGTCCAAGCTCAGACATCATGGAGCAGATGTTAATGATCTTGCCGTGTCCCTTCTTGATCATAGACGGAATAACTGCCTTGGAAACGATAAATGGAGCATTTAAATCAACGTCAATCACCTGTCTGAACTGCTCAGCGGTCATATCGCACATCGGGATACGCTTGATAATACCGGCATTGTTCACAAGAATATCAATCACGCCGACTTCGCTCTCGATACGGGCTACCATCTCATTCACAGCAGCCTCATTGGTTACGTCACATACGTAGCCGTGAGCATCGATTCCCTCTTCTTTATAAGAAGCAATTCCCTTATCTACTAATTCCTGCTTGATATCGTTAAACACGATCGTTGCGCCGGCTGCAGCCATTCCCTTTGCCATTGCAAAACCAATTCCGTAGGAAGCACCTGTAATCAGTGCAACTTTTCCGTCCAGCGAAAACTTGTCTGTTAAGTAATCCATGTTCATGATTTGTTTCTCCTTTACTTATTTCTTTTTTGGTCTGGTCAGTTATTCCGTCATCCCGGTCTGTTTTTAAAAATGTATTCAAATCTTTAAATTTGTATACAACCTCAATGACTTGTATATAGACTAGCATAATGTATTCAGTTTTACAATGTGCAATATCACCAAACTATATTCCCTTTTTTTGTCATTATTTTTTCTTATCCGGATGATCGGCTCTTGAAAACCTGCGTGTGTCTGAAAATTGCTTTTCGTCAGCTGTAAGTCACACGTTGTGGGAAATTGATTCCCAATGGAGGAGGTGCAGCGGGCTGCGCTGACTGTATAGGGGCTTAATATGCTGCGAAGCGGAGTGGGCAGCGGGTGGAATGGATTTTCAGATATGCGCTGGTGAAACGCAGGAAAAAAGCTTCTATGAAACGGCTCATCTCTGCGTTTCATAAAAGCTTTTCTGTTTTTGGCTTTTGGCTTTTGGCTTTTGGCTTTTCTTTTTTCTTTTTACTGTTTCCACCGGCACTCAACGTGCCGGCGGATCTTATCGTGTCAGCGAATATCCATTTTTACGAGGTGATTAGCGGCAGCCACATCCGCATCCGCCTTCAGCAGCGGTGCCAGGAGCCGTAATCGGCATTACGTTGTTATTATTGCCTGCCCAGAAGCCATCTCTGAAGCCGGTCTCATAACCTGCGTTAAAGCCTGCAGCATAGCCGCGGCGGAACTGGCAGTTAGCCCAGTCATTCGGTCTGCATGAGCAGGAATTATTATTGTTATTATTGTTATTTCCGCATCCACAGCTCCAGGAACCGCATCCACAATTACATCCACAATTTACATTACATCTATTATTACAACAACACATATGATTGATCTCCTTTAATTTATCAGGTTTGTACTATATCATATGCGAATATACCTTAGATGTGCATAATCGGAAAATTCACTGCTGCTTACAGGATAGCCAAAACTCAGACACGGAACATGATTCTGTTTTTGAACTCCTGTGCCTTCCCCTCGTTCCAGTCGTGAACCGGTCTGTAATAACCGGCAATTCTGCTGTAGACCGCGGCGCGGCCTCCGCATTTGGGACACACGTTCTGCCTTCCCGGCAGATATCCGCAGGACTGGCAGATAGAGTAGATCGGCGACAGCGTATAATAAGGAATATCATGACCGGTCGTTATGTCGTGCAGAAGATCCCGCGCCTTCTTCCAGTCGTCAAACTCGCGTTCCATATAAACATGGAACACGGTTCCTGCCGTATAAAGCGGCTGCAGCTGATCCTGATTCGCCAGAGCATCTTCCAGGGAACCATCGTAGTCCGCAGGCAGCTTCGTACTGTTCGTATAATACGGTGCATCTCCTTCGTGCCCTGCCGTCCTGATACCAGGAAATTTTTCCTTATCCAGCATGGCGAAACGGTAGGTAGCCGACTCAGCCGGCGTCGCCTCAAGACCGTAGAGATCCCCGTATTCCAGCTGGTATCCCACGATCTTTTCCTTCATATGATTTAACATGGCAGCGGCAAACTGTCTCGTCTTCTCAGATTCCATGCCCTCTCCCAGCCACGGTGCATTCAGGCCGGCCTCATTCATCCCGATAATGCCGATGGACGAAAGATGGTTGCTGAAATCAGACAGATAGCAGGCCGTATATGGGTACAGGCCGTTCTTCAGCAGATTGGAGATTACCTCACGCTTCGTCCGCAGGGAACGCGCCGCCAGATCCATCTTCTCATCCAGTTTCTCATAGAACTCCGCCTCGTTCTTCGACTGATATGCAATCCTCGGCAAATTGATCGTAACCACGCCGATCGATCCCGTATGTTCCCCATATCCGAAGAAACCGCCTGCTTTGCTGCGCAGCTCATGTAAATCAGGAGTTACCCCGTCATAGGAAATTCTCACATCTCCCGGTGTCAGTCCGCTGCGGACGTAATTCGTAAAATACGGCGTACCGTAATGGGAAGCCAGCGAAAACAAAAGCCGGTTTCTCTCATTATCAGACCAGTCGAAGTCCGGAGTCAGTCCATAGGACGGGATCGGATACTGAAAACCGAGTCCGCTGGCATCGCCCTCCAGCATAGTCTCCAGAAATGCCCGGTCCACCATATCCAGTTCCGCCTGGCACTCCCCATAGGTGAAATCCATCTCCTGTCCACCCACGATGGCCTTCTGCGATGCCATATCCTCCGGAACCATCAAATCCAGGGAAATATGGGAAAATGGTGCCTGAGTCCCCCATCTGCTCGGCGTATTTACGCCAAAGACAAAGGCCTCCATACACTTTTTCACCCGGTCATACGAGAGGTTGTCCGCCTTGACAAAGGGCGCCAGATACGTATCAAAAGAGGAAAATGACTGGGATGCCGCCCATTCATTCTGCATAATTCCCAGGAAATTGACCATCTGATTGCAGAGCGTGGCCAGATGCTTCGCCGGAGATGCTGTAATCTTTCCGGTAATTCCGCCGAGCCCGTCCATCAGAAGCCTCTTTAAAGACCATCCACAGCTATAACCGGTCAGCATGGACAGGTCATGAATATGAAGATCACCGCCTATATAAGCCTCGGCGATTTCCTTATCATAGATTTCCGTCAGCCAGTAATTGGTCGTAACCGCGCCTGAGTTATTTAAAATCAGACCGCCCACAGAGTATGTGACCGTAGAGTTCTCCTTCACCCGCCAGTCTTCCACCTTCACATAGTTGTCCACCACATCTTTATAATCCAGCGTTGTCTTACCGAGATTCCTGATCTTCTCCCGCTGCTTCCTGTATAATATGTATGCCTTTGCCACGTCCGTATAGCCGGCTTCCTCCAGCACCTTCTCCACGCTGTCCTGGATATCCTCGACCGCAATCTGGTCGCCCTTCATCTTCCCCTGAAAATCAGACGTCACTCTGATCGACAGCAGTTCCACAATATCTTCCGTATAAAATTTCCCCGTTGCCTTAAACGCCTTCCTTATAGCTTCGGAGATCTTTTCCAGATGAAATTCCACGATTGCCCCATCACGTTTTGCTACTAAAATCATGCCTGTCCCCTCTTTCCTTGTGTCTCATTTGCTCTTACAATACTCTTACAAATATACCAGATTTCCCGTGAAGTCACAACATGCAATAAGCTGAAATACTGTATACACAATATCTTGAGTAAAGGTTTCAACTACTAACCTGATACTTGTCCCATTCAAATGTACACATTTTTTTCATAATTTCATCAAAAATTCTTCACATATCCCATGTATAGTAATACATGTAACAGAGAAAAACCAAACAAAACTTTTTTTCATACTCTGGCCGGCAAGAATCCCCCTCTTGCCGGCCCCTCCCTTTTTATCAGCAATTATTCTTTACATCAAAGCTGGGATTGAAAGCATAAAAATTCTTACTGTCTAAATTATCCTGGGTAATCCGCAGCGCCTCTCCAAATCTCTGGAAATGCACCACTTCTCTTTCCCTTAAGTAACGGATCGGATCACAGACCTCCGGATCCTTCACTACGCGCAGAATATTGTCGTAGGTGCTCCGGGCCTTCTGTTCCGCTGCCATATCCTCTACCAGATCGGTAATCGGATCGCCTTTCGACTGAAACTCACAGGCATTAAACGGAATTCCTCCCGCAGACTGCGGCCAGATACCCGTGGTGTGATCAATGTAATAAGGACCAAAGCCAGATTCCACAATCTGCTCCGGCGTTAAGTTCCTGGTGAGCTGATGAACGATCGTCGCTACAATCTCAAGATGAGCGAGTTCCTCTGTTCCGATATCCGTGAGGAGTCCCTTGCACTCCTTATATGGCATGGCGTAGCGCTGGGATAAGTAGCGCATGGAGGCACCCATTTCGCCGTCTGGTCCCCCATACTGACTCATAATAAACGTCGCCATCTTCGGATTCGGTGTTGTAATATTTACCGGATACTGTAATCTCTTTTCATATCTCCACATCAGCCGCACTCTCCTTCCCAAGGCCACGGATTGTTGACCCAGGTCCAGTAATTATCGGACCGGACTTCGTCAAACATCAGCGGGCCGCACTGAGCCTCATAGGCATCCATTGCCTGTTTCCGTAAATCTGATACATATTGGTAGTAATTCAGCGCATCCTGATCACTGGGATGAGTATCCAAATAGAGAATCACATCGTCCATAGCGAAGCTCGCCTCATAGACTGCTTGAAGCAGAGCGCTGCAGTTCATATCGGTATTTGCCATTATCTGCACCTCCCCATGGAAAACGGTTTATCCAGATCCGGGAAAATTGTCCCTCTGTTCATTGCTTTTTCAACCGGATAGACCTGCTGCCAGCGCTGCCACGGAACGTATGCCATGCCTACCGGAAACTGATCGATATCACAGGATGAATTCATAGAACCGGAATTCGTCGGCATTTCTGGGCGAACGGCTGATTCACGGCCTGACATTACCTCCCGGCGAGCGACCGTACCTGAGTCCATCGGTGCATTCGACTGCGGCATTGCGCCACGGCCCATTGGCATTTCCGGCTGTGGCATAGCTCCACGCCCCATCGGCATCTCCGGCTGCGGCATAACTCCACGCCCCATCGGCATCTCTGGCTGCATCATCGATCCGCGTCCCATCGGCATTTCCGGCTGCATCATCGATCCGCGATCCATCGGCATTTCCGGCTGCATCATCGATCCGCGACCCATCGGCATCTCTGGCTGCATCATCGATCCGCGGCCCATCGGCATCTTCGGCTGCATCATCGATCCGCGATCCATCGGCATCTCAGGCTGCATCATCGATCCGCGGCCCATTGGCATTTCAGGCTGCATCATCGATCCGCGACCCATCGGCATTTCCGGCTGCATCATCGATCCGCGATCCATCGGCATTTCCGGCTGCATCATCGATCCGCGATCCATCGGCATTTCCGGCTGCATCATCGATCCGCGTCCCATCGGCATCTCCGGCTGCATCATCGATCCGCGACCCATCGGCATTTCCGGCTGCATCATCGATCCACGACCCATCGGCATATTCGGCTGCATTGCTGGTCCACGACCCATCGGCATATTCGGCGGCATCGCCGGCCCTGGTCCCATCGGCATCTCCGAACGCATGTTAGGTCCACATCCTGCCGGGATATTCGGCGGCATCTCCGGCCCTGGTCCCATTGGCATATTTGGCTGTGTCGCTCCTCCACGCCCCATCGGCATCTCCGGAGGCATCGCTGGCCCCGGCCCCATCGGCATATTCGGCTGCGTCGCTCCTCCACGCCCCATTGGCATTTCCGGCGGCATCTCCGGCCCTGGTCCCATTGGCATATTCGGCTGCGTCGCTCCTCTACGCCCCATCGGCATTTCCGGCGGCATCTCCGGCCCCGGCCCCATCGGCATATTCGGCTGCGTCGCTCCTCCACGCCCCATCGGCATATTCGGCTGCGTCGCTCCCCCGCGCCCCATCGGCATATTCGGCTGCGTTGCGCCTCCGCGCCCCATCGGCATCTCCGGCGGCATCGCCGGTCCTGGCCCCATCGGCATATTCGGCTGTGATGCCGAATCGTGGCGAACGGCCGGGCCGGATCCCAGAGGAAGATCCGGGCGGATCACCGGGCCTGGGCCCATTGGAACATCCTGACGGCCTTTAGCGCCCTGCGGCACTGGCTGGCAGCCAGGACATCTTTGTTTCGTATAACAATCCATAGGATGAAATACTCCTTTCAATATGATGAGTTTCTAATATCAATTTATGAAAGGAAGGCTTTCTTGTGCAGGGCCAACGCATATTTTTCCATTTTGTTCAAATTGTGAGCCGTGACAGGGGCACTCATAGCGCCCGTCCATCCGATTATATACAAGCCTGCAGCCGAGATGAGGACACCGGGGAACCTTTGGCATAGCGCCACTCATGAGTCCGGCCGCAGAATAACCGGCATGGGAAAGAAATGTGGCTGCCGCCGCTTTGGGCCTGAACCGCTGCGGAGTAAATACCTCATCATACGGCGTCCTTCTTCCCATAATCTGCGCTGTCACGATCCTGGCCGCAGCCATTGACGTCGTCATGCCCCATTTTCCAAATCCCGTTGCCACGTACCAGTCCGCAAGCACGCCGGAGAAATGGCCGATGTAAGGCACACTGTCCACACTCATACAGTCTTCGGCCGACCATCTTCCGTATTCCTCCGTGTCCGGATAAAAATGTTCTCTCAACCGCCGCATCTCTTCGTAAGGATTCTTTTTCGGACACTTTCCAGTCCGATGGCTTCCATGGCCCAAAAGAAGCGTATCCCCCGCGCTCCGAAAGGAATAGGAGTTTTTATCAATCCCCAGATACATTCCCTCCAGCTCCTTTACAGGCCCCAGTGCCATCACGTAGCTCTTTTCCTGATACATCCGCAGAAAATAGAAGCCCGGAATATTCACAAATGGAAAATGACACGCAAATACAATGTGAGCCGCCTTTACCACACCTCTGTTCGTGATAATCTCATGCCCCTTCACCTCACGGACAGTCGTCCGCTCATAGACCGTTAAATCCCCGGAGAGCGCTTCGATGAACTCCAGCGGGTGAAATTGTGCCTGATCTGCAAAACGCACCGCCCCGTGAACAGGAAACGGAAGCTCTGTCTCCCGGACAAAGGAAGCCGGTATGCCGCATCGGGCAGCACAGTCCGCCTCCTGCCTCAGAATTTCCGACTCATTAACCGAAAATAAATAGGCATCCTTCTTCTCAAAGTGGCATGCTATGCGGTATCTGTCAATTAACTTCTCATAATCCCGAATAGCCTGCTGGTTCGCCATGGCGTAAGCGGCGGCATGCTTCTCCCCCATGGTGTTTACAAGCTTCTGGTAAATCAGGTTATGCTGGGAGGTAATCTTCGCGGTCGTATATCCCGACTGGCCGCTTCCGATCCGGTTGGCCTCCAGCACAATCACTTCTTTTCCCTGTTCCTTCAGATAATGGGCCGCCAGAATACCAAAGAGTCCGGCTCCGATTACTGCAACCTCTGTTTTCTTATTACCGGGAAGCGGATTTCTTCCGGGTATTTTCGTTGTCTGTGTCCAGATTGATTTCATATTTTCACCTCACGGTTATCATTCCCCGATATCCTGAAATTTACTTCTTCCTTTTCTCCTTCACCGGTATTTCTATTGACAAACCCAGAACAGTTTGATATAGTTCTAAAAAGAACAGTTCATTTTAAAACTAATTACAACTGTTATACTATCAGTTAAATACTCCGTTGCAAGCGGCAGGGTATTTGACCCACGCGGCAGTCGCCAAATACTCGAGCTAACAGCCAAATGCTCATTCAAACAGCCTGGCACCCGGCTGGCTGCTCGCGGAAATCCAAAGAAAAAGAGGTGAATCATATGGAGACACGCGATATTTTATCCGGAGCTAAGTCCTTTCACAAGATTTACAATCAGGTCATTCAGACCGCGGCCGCACAGCACCATTTATCGCTGATGGATGCCGACATTATTCTGTTTCTCTACAATAATCCGGATTACGACACAGCAAAGGACATCTCCTATTTCCGCATGCTGGCGAAATCAGGGGTATCGGCTTCCGTAGAGTCGCTGACCAGCCTGGGATACTTAGAGAGTCACGAGGACACCGCCGACCGCAGGAAAATTCATTTAAAGCTGACAGACTCCGCCGCCCCTGTCGCCCGGGATTTAAAACGGACGCAGGAGGATTTCTTCGAACGGCTGAACCGCGGGATTTCAGAGGAAGAACGGCAGATGTTCTCGGATCTTTTAAAACGGATGATGGATAATCTAAAACAAACGTAATCAAATCCCCCACAGCAAGCAGCGGAGGCATGAAACTTGAACCGCCGTGAGCAACAGGGTATTTGAACTGCCATAACCAGCAGAGTATTTGAACTGCCATAACCAGCAGAGTATTTGAATCGCCATGACCAGCAGAGTATTTGAACCGCCATAACCAGCAGAGTATTTGAGCCGCCATGACCAGCAGAGTATTTGAACCGCCATGACCAGCAAAGTATTTGCCCCCCCACAGCCGCCGCCAAAAACTCATGCAGCCATCGCACTTAGCTCGTTGCCCGCGGGAATAAACAAGAAAACAAAAGAAAAGAAGGTCTTACCATGCTAGTAAAAATCATTGTATGTCTCTTTGCAGGCCTCGGAGCCGGCTTCGGCACAGGCTTTGCCGGAATGAGCGCAGCGGCCGTCATCAGCCCCATGCTCATCACATTTTTAGGAGTCCCTGCCTATCAGGCGATCGGCATTGCTCTGGCCAGCGATGTTCTCGCCAGCGCCGTATCGGCCTACACCTACGGAAAACACAAAAACCTCGATATCCGAAACGGTATCATGATGATGGCCGCGGTCTTAATCTTCACCCTGATCGGAAGCTACATCTCCTCCCTGGTTCCCAATCACGCCATGGGGAACGCTTCCGTCTTCCTCACCATGCTTCTGGGCATTAAATTCATAGTGAGACCGGTCCTTACGACCAAAGACGCACAGGAATCCAAGACCATGCGGCAAAAGCTGATCCAGTCCATACTGAGCGGCATTGTGGTCGGTTTCATCTGTGGATTTATCGGCGCAGGCGGCGGTATGATGATGCTTCTGCTGCTGACGAGCGTGCTGGGATATGAATTAAAGACTGCCGTCGGAACCAGCGTATTTATCATGACGTTCACGGCTTTGACCGGGTCCCTCTCCCATTTTGCCATCGGCGGCATGCCGGATCTGTTCCTGCTTGTACTCTGTATCGTGTTTACCTTCCTGTTTGCCCGAATCGCCGCCGTTTTCGCAAACAAAGCAGATCCAAAACTTTTAAACCGGTTGACCGGCGTTATTTTGTTTTTGTTGGGAGCTGTCATGCTTCTCGTAAAGTAGGTTCGATATTTACCGAAATCTTCCTTGATTTCATGCCTGTTTTATACTACAATGAAGTTAATAATTGCAAAAACAGGAGGCAGACCACATGAGTTGGTTTCAAAAGAAGACAATCCCCACTCCGTCACCGGCGGAATCTGAGCCCGTGATCACTGAAAGGGCGGAAGAAAGCAAGTTGGAACGTGACGCATGCTACCGGCATCTGTCGGAAGTCATGGATACACCCTCAGACCGCGGAGTTGTATTAAAAGTATACATAGAGAATTTCAAACGACTGAATCAGGTATTCGGTTACGATTACTGTGAGAACCTTTTAAGCCAGATTCTCGCCTATTTAAAAGAAAAGACAGGAAAACCTGTTTATCACTACATCGGTGTGGAATACATCATGATCCTCGACCAGTATTCACAGGGACAGGCATCCGATCTTGCAGAAGAGATCGCCGAACAGTTTGATCACGCCTGGAAAGTGAACGGAACGGACTGCCTCTGTTCCGTACAGATGGGTATGTGCTCCTATCCCGGACACGCCGCGACGCCGGACGAGCTGTTAAAATGTCTCGACCTGGCAGTCTTAAGAGCGGAAGAAGGCGGACCGAACCAGGCCATTATGTTCGACAGTACGCTTCAGAAGCAGCTGCTTCGCCGCCACACCATCGCATTATACTTAAAAACCGCCATTGAAAAAGAAGAGATTGAGGTCCGTTACCGCCCGACGCTTAATATGGAGACCGGAAAGTTCAGCCGCGCAGAGTTTTATATGCGCATCTTCATCAAGGGGCTGGGGCTCATCGGAGCCAGCGAGGTTCTTCCGATCGCTGAAGACTCCGGCCAGATCCGCTCCCTCGAATATTTCGCCCTGGATAAAGTGGGCCAGTGTATCGCAAAGCTCACCGAGGCAGGCAAGGAATTCGATTCCATCGCTCTCCCGATATCTTCTATCCTCTTTTTGCAGGAAGATTTTCTGGATGAGGTCAGACGCGTCATCGATACCTACCAGATCCCCAAGGGCAAGCTTGCCATCGAGATCCAGGAAAGCGCCCTAACCACAGCATACTTAAACATCAACATCATGCTGCAGGAACTGTCCGACATGGGCGTAGAGCTGGTGTTAAATGAATTTGGTTCCGGATATTCCGGCGTAGCCACCATCCTGGAGCTTCCGGTCAACACGCTGAAGCTGGAACGTTTATTCGTATGGCAGCTGGAGACGAACCCGAAGTCGCGCTGCGTGATCGAGGGACTGATCCACATCGCCAAGGATCTGGATTTAAACATCATCGCAGAAGGTGTGGAAACCGAGAATCAGGTGAATATCCTGACGAACGCCGGATGCGACTACCAGCAGGGCTTTTACTACTCCCCGACTCTGGAGCAGGACACGCTGCTTAAAGTGATCGACAATACCTTTGCCGATTCCATCTCTCTGCTAAACGAAGAGAAAGAAAAAATGACAAGAGCATAAACACACATAAAAAAACGCCTGCCGCCGGGAAACACCAGTTACAAAAGTAACCGTTCCCGCCGACAGGCGTTTTACACTCTGGTACTATTTCCGTTTACTCTCCTGTGCCATTACTCACTTCCTGCTGCAGCACGTAAACACCATATATCCTTGCTTCCTGCCTGTGATTCCTTTTCACAATTCCTATCCCAGCACCAGCCGTGCCTTCTCTCCCGCGTTCCGGCAGGCCTGTGCCGCCTGACTGCATTCCTGGGACTTATCGTAGTAATAGCGAATAATGTCCTTTCTGGTGATGATTCCGATGAAGTTCTTCTGGTCATCTACCACGGGAACAAAGTTCTGGTTCAGCGCCTTGTCGATTAAATCTTCCATGTTGGAGTTGGCATATACCGGACGGTTGTCCAGTCTCCGGTCGATCGCCGCCACGGTTACGCGCTCGGCCTCCTTTAAGCTTAAATTAAACTTATTCTTGATTCCCCAGAGCATATCGCCCTCTGTGATGGTTCCAATATATCTTCCCGTTCTGCTGATAATCGGTACCGCGGAGTACTTGTGATACTCCATCTTCTCAAGGGCCTGCCGCAGAGTCTCGTCCTCATAAATATATGCCACTTCACACTTTGGTGTTAAAAAAAACAATATGTTCATAGCCGCACTCCCGTCACATTATTTTCGTCTTTATTATAGCATATTACCTTAGTTCACATATGAACAAATTATTATTTTTTTATAACATTTTAGTAGTAACAGTTCAGCCCTCACTTCCGGCTGTCGCGGTCCTTCCCGGCGCTTTCGTTTCCCGGACCTTTCCTGTTCCGGTTTCGGGCATAAGCATTTCTAAATGTGCAGGATTTTTCTAAAAACCAGTGAAAATCCCCAAACTCGCTGCGCTCAGACAGGTGGGGATTTCCCCTGAACGAAAAATTCTGCGCATTAAGAACTGCTAATGCCCTGCAAAGTCACAGGAAAGGTCCGGGAAACGAAAGCGCCGGGAAGGACCGCGACAGCCTGAAACGAGGGCTGAACTGTTACTTTTAGTAGCCCAGATCCTCGTTGATAAACACGACTTCCGCCTCCACACCGTTACAGGGGCGATCCTGGATGACGGTCGCTCTGCAGATGCGTTCCGGACTGTCACAGTCGTAGCAGCGGTCCCCTCCATTCGCCGCACAGGGCGTCTTCCGGTTCAGACGCAGCGCATTTTTCGGCGCCGCCACGTTCTTTGCACGCATGAGTGCACTGTGCATATCGGGCGAAATCTTGTTTCTGCCTACCAGATAGTACACCTTCTGAGGCCCGTAGATCGTCATGGAGACACGGTTGCCAGTCCCGTCGATATTGACAATCTCTCCGGTCTCGGATACCCCGTTGGCACTGCAGATATAGATCTCTGCCTGCTTCGCCTTCTTAAGCGTCTCTGCCCCTGGCTCCAGCCAGTGCCAGGTCAGCGCACACTCCCCGTCCAGAGCCTCATTCAGTTTTATCTCCTGCAGCGTCACACTGCCTCCCAGTGCCACCGTCTTCCCCTTCACCATCTCTTTTATGTAGGAAGCTGCTTCCTCCCCTGTCTCGAAATATGCAGTATGAAATCCATGCTTTTCAAAATTCTTCTTCAGTATATCGTAATTCATTATTTTTCTCCTTTCCCCGACGGCCACACATAAAAATACCGCTCACAAACCTCATTTTTATTATACCACATCCCCACCTCCATTTACACAAAAAAAACAGAACAGAAAACTTCAATAAGCCTTCTGCCCTGCCTTCTTTTCTTCACCGTATGGTACAGTCCGGTCCGCACGCTCTCACTGCATGAAATCCAGCGGATCTACCGGATGATTCTCGTGCTCCAGCTCGAAGTATAAGTTCGCGCCTTCAATCGAATAATATTTCGTAGGTTCGGCCACATAGCCCAGAACGTCGCCCTGAGCGACATATTCATTTTCCACTACCTGCAGTTCCTTTAACTGACCGCAGACAGCCGTATAGTCATTTCCCATGTTGAGAATGACGTAATTGCCCAGTTCTTCATTAGAACCGATCTCCTGGATTTTTGCATTTGCAGGTGCTACGACCGGTGTGCTCACGGCGCCCTGAATGACGATGCCCGGATTACATTTATACTGATCAAGAGTCGGGAAATAGATGGTGGACTCCATGCTGTAATCCAGAATGACATTTCCTGATACCGGCCATGCCATCTTTGTTGCATCGTTAAAATTGAGGACAAGCGCTGCGGCCGCCTCCTTTTCCGCTCCGGCCTTAACCGCCGGGGTTTCTGCTTCTGTCTCTGCTTTCGCTGTAGCCTTGGCGGAATCAGCAACCTGTGTATCCGCATCCAGATTCTGCTCAGCGTTGGAATCACCGGCAACTGCTACCTGGTTTTCCTGTGGTATCGTCTCTTCTGCAATGACACCCTTCTGGTCCGGAACTTCAAGATATGGACTCTGGCCATCATTGTTTCCTCTTTGAATGGTAATGACTCCTGCCGCAGCAACTATAGTCAGCAGGCCTAAAACCAACAGGACAAGGAATACTTTATCCTTGAACAATTGACTCATTTTCTCTTTCACGTTTATCACCTCGGTAATATTCTTACCAAAGGAGAAAGAGTTATTCAGAAATCAGAACAATATTTTTATAAAAAAATCCTAGAATCTCTTCCGCGGTCTTTCCCTCTTCCGCCATACACTTCGCACCGTACTGGCTGAGCCCGTAACCGTGGCCCACGCCCTGGCAGACCGCCCGGATTCCGCCGTCGTACTCCTCCAGCGTATAAGACGGAGACGGCAGCCCCAGCGCATACTGGACCTCCTCTCCGGTATACACCTTTGTACCGATCTGAATCTGTCCCACATAACCGCCGTCGTCGCGGACGATGATCTGAATGGACTGGGGAAGCTGGCCTGCATCAACAGGCACGCTGTCGGCGATCTGATTAATCCTGCCGGCAAAATCTTCCTTGCTCCAGGTCATCATGGTCAGGTAGCCTTCCGCCTCCACATCGCGTTTGCTGGCCACCGCCTGCAAATACGGATGGCTCTCATCTCCGGTTCTCGTCATCCCGGTGCTGGCCCGGTGAAACAGCGGCTCAATGAGCTTGCCGTCATAGGTGATCACCTCGCCCGCCGTCGAGCGCACGGCCTCTTCCACCGCCTGAAAATACGTCACAAAGGACTCGCTTCCCCACATGGCCTCCATCTGCTTCTCCTCCAGATATTCCATATGAAGCTCCGATTCCTTCACCTCGTCCTGACCGTTCATCTTCTGGTAAATAAACGTCCTGGCGATCACAGCCTGCGCCCGCAGCGCTTCCTTCCCATACTCCGCCGGAATCTGCTTTGCCACGACTCCGGGCAGATACTCTTCCACGTCCATATAGGATTCCCCGTTTTTCCGGTCCAGAATCACCTTTTTTCCGCTGGTAATGAGCGGTACCTGCTTCTTTTCCTCGATTCTGCCTGTCCATGCCAGGGTTATTATATATGGAAGCAGCAATGCCATGACGCATATCATTACAACTTTTTTTGCCACTAAAAACCTCCGCAAGTTCCTTTAAAAAATTCTATGCGGACAATTCTCGTTTATGCAGAAACGTTCCTTTTCCTTCCCACTCCATGTAATTCCCACAAACACGGAGCACTGTTCCCCCAGAGAGGTTACGGCGGTTTCCAAAGGCATACTGCTGAGATACACCGTTTTCGCCCCGGCCTGGTAAAAGGCTTCTGAAAATGCCTTTGCCTCCACCTCCGTCAGTTCCTCCGGCACGCACACTGCAATCCGCGGCTTTTTTATGGAGATACCGATCAGACGCTTCACAAATGAGTGATCATATCCCAGAGCCCGGTGTAAATAAAAACGGAACATATTTGAAGACAATGTAAAATAGGCAACGATTCCCCTCCGCAGCGCATTGACGGCGACAGCAGGAGTCGGCGGAGCATCCATCGCCTCCTCCGCCTCATTTCCCATGGCCATAATCAGACCGGTATCCCTGTTTACAAGAGCCATGGACGATTCCTCCAGCACAATACCTCTGTTTTTCACGTAAATCGTTATTTTCGACGGTTCAAATCCCCGTTTTCCGACTGTACTCTCTGTCATATTCTCCCCCGCTTTCCTCTTTTAAATCAAATCCCCGCCGCAGACGGCACTCAAAAACAAAACGGTGGGAAAATGCCGCCCGCTGTTCCGTCCTGCCGACGGCGCTTCTCGCTGCATTTTCCCACCGTAATTCTCTTAAGCGCTTATTCTGCACTGCCTTACTGATTTGCTTCTATTTCTACCTTCACCTTTTCCAGATGCCAGATGTCGTTTACATACTCCTCGATCGTACGGTCTGAGGTGAATTTACCGCTGCAGGCCACATTCAGAATAGCCGCTTTTGCCCACCAGGACTCATTGCGGTAAGCCTGATCGACCTTCTGCTGCGCTTCCGCGTAGGACGGGAAGTCCTTTAAGATGAAGTACGTATCTGCGCGGTCGCTGCTCTGCGTATTCAGCAGAGAATTATAAATGTCACGGAACAGCTCAGGATCCTGCGGAGCGAAGTAGCCGTTGATCAGCTGCATCAGGACGCGGCGAATCTGGTAATTATTGTTAAAAATCTCCATCGGATTATATCCGCCCTTGTTCTCGTAGCCGATCACCTCGTCGGAGGTCATACCGAAGATAAAGGCATTCTCAGCTCCAACCTCTTCCACGATCTCCACATTGGCGCCGTCCATGGTTCCCAATGTCAGCGCACCGTTTAACATAAACTTCATATTTCCGGTACCGGATGCTTCCTTGCTGGCCGTGGAAATCTGCTCGCTGACGTCGGCCGCCGCGAAAATGATCTCCGCGTTGGACACCTTATAATCCTCGATGAACACCACCTTGATCTTTCCGTCGATGGATTTGTCGTTATTGATTACATCTGCCACGGAATTGATCAGCTTAATGGTCAGCTTCGCCCTCTTATATCCGGCCGCCGCCTTGGCGCCGAAGATAAAGGTTCTCGGAACCATATCCAGGTTGGGATTATCCTTCAGCTGGTTGTATAAATAGATCACGTGAAGAATATTCATCAGCTGGCGCTTATACTCGTGAAGACGCTTTACCTGCACATCGAAGATGGAACGCGGGTCCACGTCGATTCCGTTGTGTTCCTTAATGTATTTGGCCAGGCGGACCTTGTTCTGGTACTTGATGTCCATGAACTCCTGCTGGCACTTCGGATCATCTGCGTATACCGCCAGACGGTGGATATGAGGCAGATTGGTGATCCATTCACTTCCGATCTTTCCAGTCACCCATTCAGCTAACAGCGGGTTGCCGTGAAGCAGGAAACGCCTCTGTGTGATGCCGTTGGTCTTATTATTGAATTTCTGCGGCATCATCTCATAGAAGTCACGCAGCTCTTCCTTCTTTAATATCTCGGTGTGCAGCCTTGCAACGCCGTTGACGGAGAACCCGCCGACGATAGCTAAGTTGGCCATGCGCACCTGGCCGTCGTAAATGATGGCCATCTTGCGGATCTTATCCTGGTTGCCCGGATACATCTGCTGGATCTGCTCCACAAAGCGGCGGTTGATCTCCTCCACGATCTGGTAGATTCTCGGCAGCAGTCTGGAAAACAGCTCGATCGGCCATTTTTCCAGAGCCTCGGACATGATGGTGTGATTCGTGTAAGCACACGTCTTCGTCGTCACAGCCCATGCCTCATCCCAGGTCAGGTTAAACTCATCCAACAGGATACGCATTAATTCCGGCACAGCCACGGTCGGATGGGTATCGTTTAACTGGAACACTGTCTTCTCGAAGAATTTATGGATATCCTCATGCTTTTCCATATACTTCTTAACCGCTCTCTGAACGCTGGCGGAAATGAAGAAGTACTGCTGTTTTAAGCGGAGTTCCTTTCCTGCGTAGTGGTTGTCGTTAGGATACAGAACCTCGACAATGGTTTTCGCTAAGTTTTCCTGCTCCACTGCCTTCTGGTAGTCGCCCTTGTCGAAGGAATCCAGACTGAAGGTATTGATTGCCTCCGCATCCCAGATTCGCAGCGTATTCACCACATTGTTGCCGTAGCCGACGATCGGCATGTCGTAGGGGACGGCGCGGACGGACTGATATCCCTCCTGAACGAAATGCTCTCTGCCGTTCTCCCAGACAGTTCTCACGTAACCGCCGAATTTTACCTCCGTCGCATACTCGGCGCGGCGTACCTCGAACGGATAGCCGTTCTTTAACCAGTCATCCGGAACTTCCATCTGATATCCGTTTTCAATCTTCTGCTTGAACATACCGTAACGGTAACGGATGCCGCAGCCGTATGCCGGATAGCCCAGCGTCGCCAGGGAATCTAAGAAGCAGGCGGCAAGACGGCCGAGGCCGCCGTTGCCGAGAGCCGGATCCGGCTCCTGATCCTCGATGGCGTTTAAGTCGAAGCCAAGTTCATCTAAAACTTCCTTCACTTCCGGCAGCGCCATGATATTGATGATATTGTTTCCAAGGGCACGGCCCATTAAAAACTCCATGGAGAGATAGTACAGGGTTTTCGCATCCTGCTTCTCATACTCCTTGTGGGTTGCAATCCACTCATCGATGATGACATCCTTTACTGCGTAGGCAACTGCCTGGAACGCCTGCTCCGGAGTAGCCTCATCGATCGTCTTGCGGAATACGTTTTTTACGTTATAAATAACGCTTTTCTTAAAGGTTTCTTTATCAAATCCCATACTCATTGTGAATGACCTCCTATCGGTTATTTCAATCTGAGAGAATCCTCGCTTCGTATTACTAAACTTTTTCAACGCCCAGAGTGACATTTTCACCATTGATGTTCCAATCCTTCGTATATCCCGCTGCCTTACCCAGTGTGATGCCTTCTGCGAGGACCTCGCTCTTTATTTCTTCGCCGTGCGCGCCAAAGATTCCGGCAATCTTCTCATTGCCTTCGCTGGTGATGAGGATATGGTCCATAACCTCAAAGCCGGCTTCCTTACGCATCGTCTGAATCTTGCTGATCAACTCGCGGACAAAGCCTTCCTCGATCAGTTTTGGTGTCAGGTTCGTGTCAAGCACAACCGTAACGGTATTATCACCTTCCGATACGTAGCCCTCCATCTGAGCCGTATCGATCAGTAAATCTTCCTTCGTCAGAATCACCTCACTGCCGTCAAAGTCGAACGTGAGGGCGCCCTTTTCATTCAAAGTATCCATGGCGGTGTTGCCGTCCACCTCGGAAAGGGCCTTTCTGATGTTGTTTAACTGTTTTCCATATTTCGGTCCGACAGTCTTTAACTGCGGCTTAAAGCTGTAGCTGGTGAAATCACGGACATCGTCTGTAAAGACAACTGACTTTACATTCAGCTCATCCTCGATGATCTCCTGATAGAATACGGAGAGCTCATGAGGCGCCTTCACGAACATCCGGCCGATTGGCTGGCGGTTCTTGATATTCGCCGTATTTCTGGCCGCACGGCCCATGACTACGATCTTTAAGACCTCGTCCATGTTGTCTTCCAGCTTCTCATCGATGCAGGATTCATCCGCTTCCGGATAATCGCATAAATGGATGCTCTCCGGAGCCGTCTTATCGATATTGCACACCAGATTCTGGTAGATCTGCTCCGTCATAAACGGAATCAGCGGCGCAGCCACCTTGCTGACGGTCACAAGCGCGGTGTAAAGGGTCATATAGGCATTAATCTTATCCTGTTCCATGCCCTTTGCCCAGAAACGCTCACGGCTTCTTCTCACATACCAGTTGCTCATGTCATCCACAAACTCCTGAAGTGCTCTGGCCGCCTCCGGGATCTGGTAATTGCCCAGATTGGTGTCCACGGTCTTGATTAAAGTATTTAACTTCGACAGAAGCCATTTATCCATAACAGGAAGCTTATCGTATTCCAGTTTGTATTTTGTTGCATCAAATTCGTCAATATTTGCATAGAGAACAAAGAAAGCGTACGTATTCCATAAAGTACCCATAAACTTGCGCTGGCCTTCCATGACGGCCTTGCCATGGAAGCGGTTCGGCAGCCACGGCGCGCTGTTAATATAGAAATACCAGCGGATGGCGTCTGCGCCGAATTCATCCAGAGCCTGGAACGGATCAACCGCGTTGCCCTTGGACTTCGACATCTTCTGTCCATTCTCATCCTGCACGTGGCCCAGAACGATAACGTTCTTATATGGCGCCTTGTTAAAGATCAGGGTCGAGATAGCCAGCAGAGAATAGAACCAGCCTCTCGTCTGATCCACAGCCTCGGAGATGAAATCCGCCGGGAACTGCTGCTCAAACAGCTCTTTATTCTCAAATGGATAGTGGTGCTGCGCAAATGGCATGGATCCGGAATCGAACCAGCAGTCGATTACCTCCGGAACTCTCTTCATCTGCTTCCCGCACTTCGGGCAGGTGATGGTCACCGCGTCGATGTATGGGCGGTGAAGTTCGATTGTCTCGGGGCAGTCAGGAGACATGGACTTTAATTCCTCGATACTTCCGATAGAATGCTGATGGCCGCACTCACACTCCCATACGTTTAAAGGAGTGCCCCAGTAACGGTTCCGGCTGATGCCCCAGTCCTGAACATTCTCCAGCCAGTCGCCGAAGCGTCCCTTACCGATGCTCTCCGGGATCCAGTTGATGGTGTTGTTGTTGCGGATTAAGTCTTCCTTCACCTCAGTCATCTTGATGAACCAGGATTCTCTCGCATAATAGATGAGAGGCGTGTCACATCTCCAGCAATGCGGATAGCTGTGCTCAAATACCGGTGCGGAGAACAGTAAGCCCCGCTCTTCCAGATCCTTTAAAACCAGCGGATCGGCCTTCTTACAGAAGGTGCCCGCCCATTTCGTCTCCTTCGTCATCTCGCCCTTGGAATCCACCAGCTGAACGAAAGGAAGATCGTATTTCTTACCAACCTTGGAGTCATCTTCACCGAATGCCGGAGCGATATGAACGACTCCGGTACCGTCTGTCAGCGTTACGTACGTATCGCAGGTCACATAGAAGGCCTTCTTCGCCGGATGCACGAAATCAAACAGCGGCTCGTACTCCTTGAACTCCAGATCCTTTCCGGTGCAGCGCTCCAGTACAGTGTATTCACTATTCAGAACCGTATCACACAAAGCTTCCGCAAGATAATACGTATATTCTCCGTTTTTCACCTTCACATAGGACTCGTTAGGATTCACACAGAGCGCCACGTTGGAAGGAAGCGTCCACGGTGTGGTCGTCCACGCCAGTATATAAGCATCCTCGCCCTTCACCTTGAATCTGGCGATAGCGGAGCGTTCTTTCACATCCTTGTAGCCCTGTGCCACCTCGTGGCTGGACAGCGGCGTTCCGCAGCGCGGACAGTAGGGAACGATCTTAAAGCCTTTGTATAACAGGCCCTTTTCCCAGATCTGCTTCAAAGCCCACCACTCGGACTCGATATAGTAGTTCTCATAGGTAACGTACGGATCATCCATATCAGCCCAGAAGCCGACGGTCTTGGAGAAATCCTCCCACATGCCCTTGTACTTCCATACACTTTCCTTGCAGTGCTTGATAAATGGCTCGAGACCGTATTCCTCGATCTGCTCCTTGCCGTCCAGCCCCAGCATCTTCTCCACTTCCAGTTCGACTGGAAGTCCGTGGGTATCCCATCCGGCCTTTCTCGGCACGTCGCATCCCTTCATGGTACGGTATCTCGGGATCATATCCTTGATAACACGGGTGAGGACATGGCCGATATGAGGTTTTCCGTTGGCGGTTGGAGGGCCGTCATAGAAGGTATAGGTTTCAGCCTTTTTTCTGTTATCGATGCTCTTCTGGAAAATCTCGTGATCTTCCCAGAATTTTTCAACTTCTTTTTCTCTCGCTACAAAATTTAGATCTGTAGGAACTTTGTTATACATCTCTTTTGACCTCCTTTATAAATAAGCTTCCTAATGAAAAAAAGACCCTCGTCCCGTAATCAGGACGAAGGCCGTGCTTCGCTAAACCACCTATTACAGCATACTGACATATGCGTTCCCTGTAACGTAGGAACCACGTCCTGGCTTACCGCTTATACAGCTTTCAGCCGGAGACTCCAGAGTGATATTCGGTCCCATGACTACTCTCACCAGGCTTTCACCCTCCCCGGCTCGCTTTGGATTTCCCACGGTCCTACTGTCTCTTTCATCGTCTTTCTTCCTATAATATAATGGCAGGTTATGCCTTATATGTCCTCTCATTATAGATTTTATGGGAGGAAATGTCAAGTAAAAGACGAAATTTCGGGCATCTGTCGCGTATTTTCGTCATTCTGCCCCGTAACGGGCCCACTCCCCATTGGTCCCTATTACTTTTTGATACCATCCGAACGACTTCTTCCTCATCCTCTTTCCCGTTCCATTGCCTTCGTCGTCCAGATCCACATGGATGAAGCCGTATCGCTTCTTCATCTGTCCGCTGCCTGCGCTCACCAAATCGATGGGCGCCCACGCCGTGTAGCCGAGTAAATCCACGCCGTCCAGCTCTGCGGCATCCATCATGGCGCATATATGCCGCTTTAAATAATCGATCCGGCAGTCATCTGCAACGTTTCCGTTTTCGTCGGGAAAATCCTGTGCTCCCAGCCCATTTTCCACGATAAACAGCGGTTTCTCATACCTGTCATAGATCTGGTTTAAGGTAATCCGAAGTCCCAGGGGATCGATCGGCCAGCCCCATTCGCTATACGTCAGATACGGATTTTTCGCAGAGGCAAACAGATTGCCCTCCGCCGATTCCGCGCTGTCTGCCGTAGAGACACAGCGGCTGTTATAATAGGAAAAGGAGATAAAGTCCACCGTTCCCTTCTTCAATATCCTCTCGTCCCCGTCTTCCATCACAGGCATAAGGCCCTCCCGCTCAAGCGCTCTCCCTGCATAGGCCGGATACTCCCCTCTGGCCTGCACATCGACGAAAAAATAGTTCTCGCGGTCCTTTTTCAGTGCTTCCCACACGTCCTCCGGCCTGCAGCTGTACGGATAGACGCTCCCCGCCGCAAACATACAGCCGACTCTGTTCTCCGGATTGATTTCGTGTGCCATCTGCACCGCCAGGGCGCTGGCAATCAGTTCATGGTGAGCGGCCTGGTATTTCAGTTTTTCCCTCTCGTCCCCGTCCTGAAACAGAAGTCCCGCGCCCAGGAATGGAGCGTGCAGAATCATATTGATCTCGTTAAAGGTCAGCCAGTACCGCACCAGCTCCCGGTAGCGGACAAACAGGGTACGGCAGAGTTTCAAATAGAAGCCGATCATCTCCCTGCTCCGCCATCCGCCGTACTTCTCGATTAAATGCACCGGACAGTCGAAGTGACAGATGGTCACCAGCGGCTCAATGCCGTATTCGTGACACGTCCGGAACACCTCCTCATAGAACCGCAGTCCCGCCTCGTTTGGCTCCTCTTCCTCCCCTCCGGGAAATATCCTCGTCCACGCAATGCTCATGCGGTAGACTTTAAAGCCCATCTCGCCGAAGAGGCGTATGTCCTCCCGGAAATGGTGAAACATATCAATGGCCTCGTGAGAGGGATACCGGTGCTCCCCGTCGCAGACAAGCGATACGTGCTCTCCCCGTATCACTGCTTCACGGTCCGGTCCTGCCGGGCACACGTCCACATTGGAGAGTCCTCTTCCGTCCTCCTGCCAGCCGCCCTCGCACTGGTTTGCCGCAGTGGCGCCTCCCCAGAGGAAATCTTTACTCAGTCCCATTTTCCGATCTCCTTTCCGGTTATTTAACGATCCGCAAAAGCGGTTCCTGATACTCCACCGCGTCATCGGCCTTCACAACGGCGTCCACCGACTGGTAATTCCCATAATTGCTGATCAGAACCGGCGTCTCCAGCAGGAACCCAGCCTCCCGGATCAGCTCCATATCGAACCGCATCAGCGGCTGCCCCGCCTTCACATGATCGCCCTGCTTCGCTGCAGCCTCAAAGCCCTTTCCATCCAGCTGCACCGTATCCAGTCCGATGTGGATCAGAATCTCCGTCCCTTCGTCCGACAGAATTCCAATCGCATGGAGCGTCGGGAAAATGGTCACAACCGTTCCGTCCACCGGTGACACCACCAGACCTTCCTCCGGAAGAACAGCAATCCCCTTTCCAAGAATTCCAGAGGCGAACGCGCTGTCTTTTACGTCTTTTAAATCAATAACAGCGCCCTTCATGGGACTCATGATGGTCAGGAACTCATGAGATGCGAACTCTGGGTTGTTGTCAGCCGTTCCCTGGTCTGCACTGCCACTGTCCGTTCTGCCGTCCTCAGCAGAATCCTCTTTCTTCTTATCTTTATAGACAATCATCGTCATAACAAACGCGATCACCATGGTCAGAAGGGCCCCGGTCACAGCCACGATTAAGTTGCCCATGGAACCGTCCGGCTCCACCATCGCCGGAAACTCGAAGATTCCCATTCCGCCCATCATAAATTTTCTAAAATTGAAGAAACCGTAGAAGCCTCCGCCGATTCCGCCTGCAATACAGCTGATGATAAATGGCTTCTTAAGCGGCAGTGTAATTCCGTAGATCGCAGGCTCCGTCACCCCGAAAATACCGGAAATAAAGTTGGGCAGTGCCATTTCCTTCAGTTTTCTGTCCTTTGTCTTGATGAAGATAGCCAGAACCACGGCCGATGTCGCAAAGGTACAAGCAAAGAACGGCATCATCACGTTGTCGTAGCCCATGGTCATGATATTGTTGATATAGACCGGAATAAATCCCCAGTGCAGGCCGAAGATAACCAGGATCTGCCAGGTAAATCCAACGATGGCTCCTGCCAGCATAGGTGAAAAGCTTCTGATTGTAAGTACTGTCTCCGCGATAATCGTGGATGCAAAGGTGGCAACCGGACCGATAACCAGAAATCCCGCCGGAAGTGCCACTAAAAGCGTCAGCATTGGCACAAAGAAAAACTTGACCAGATCGGGTACAAACTTATTGAACAGCTTCTCGCATTTCGACGCAAAGTATACGATAAAAATAACAGGAATCACCGTGGAGGTATAATCCATGGAGATTACCGGAAGCCCAAAGAATGTGATATACACAGGCGATTCAAACAGCGTCCCCTCAAACAGCGTGTAGAGCGGAGCCATAGAAGCGGAAATACTTCCCGCCTGAATCGCCGGATAGCACATGATCGCGCCGATCGCCAGCCCCAGCATGGGCTTTAAACCAAACTTCTTCGCGGAGGTATAGCCCAGGAACAGCGGAAGAAAGGTAAACAGCGCGTCCCCCACCGCATTGATGATTAAGTATCCGCCGCATGTGTCGGGATATAATCCCAGCACCGCAAACAGCGTGTTCAGCCCCTTCACCATACCACAGGCCGCCATAATTCCCAGAATCGGCTGGAAAATACCGGAGATCGTATCCACAAACCGGTCAAACAGCTTCTCTTTCTTCTCCGGCTTTGCCGTCTCCTCCCCTTTCTCCAGATCGAGAAGCGGGCAGACATCCTCATAGACCTCTCCCACGTGATTTCCGATCACCACCTGATACTGGCCGCCGCTCTTCATGACTGTGACCACGCCTTCCATGTTCTTTAACGCTTCATCATTGGCCGCGGCTTCGTCCGCCAGCTTAAAACGCAGTCTCGTGATGCAGTGGGTAAGTCCGGTAACATTGTCCCTTCCTCCCACGTATTTGACAATCTCTCTTGCCAGTTCTTCATATTTTCCCATTTCATTTCCTCCATCTTTCTATTGATTACCGCGAGCAACGAGTCAGGCGGGCGCGCTTGCGGATCCATCTGACGACTGCCGCGAGGGTCAAATATCCCGCCCCTCACGGTGCTGCATATTTGATACCCCATCACTTGCTTCAGGGTATGTGACTTTGAAATCTGAAGGTCGAGCCAACTGAATGTAACTGCCCTTAATGAAATATCACGCTATGTCTTATGGGATTTCCTCCTTTCCTTCCTTTTATGAATCATGGCCGCGGTTTCCGCGAGACAGAAACGATCCTTGCAATGTGAATACTCAGATAAAGAATCTCTTCTTCACTCAGCGTATATTGGTATTTATCCCCGATAAAATCGGCAATCTTCCTGCCGCACTGGTAAGCTTCCTGATACTGCGCCCGGATCACCTCCGCCAGCGCCGCCACCTCCTGGTCCTCATACGTTTTTCCGGAAAACATCCGCTCCGCGAAAAATTTCAAATGCGTAATGAAGCGGTGGTAATAGACAGATTCCGCGTCCAGCCTGATTTTACAGGTCATGCGGACGATTGTCTCGATTTCCTGCATGACAGTGGTGATCTCATGGACCGTCTTCTGCTTTAAATTCATCTGCGCGTTCACAATATGAAGGGCAATAAAGCCCGCTTCATCTTCCTCCAGCTTTACATGAAACCGCTCCTTCACACAGCGCAGCGCATAGAGTCCCGTATCATACTCCGCGGGATAATACCGCCTGATATCCCACAAAAGCACATTTTTCACATCGATTCCCTGCTTCTTCCGCTCCACCGCCATATAAATATGGTCGCACAGCGGAATGATGACATTCGTGCTGATCTTACTGTTCACATGAACTCTGGCATAGGAGAGAACATCGTCCGCCAGCTTTACGTGTTCCACAGGAATCTCCTGAAGCAGCTCCTTCAGCTGCTCCCTCTGCCCGGCGTCCTCCAGAGAAAAAATCTTTTCGATCTTCTGCTCCTCCACCTCGGAGCCTTCCTTTTTCTGAAACCCAAGCCCGCATCCCACCAGTATCTTCTCGCGCCCTTTTTCGTCCTCCGCAATGACTGCATTGTTGTTCAGTCTCTTCTTAAAGATCATCGAAATCCCCCTTCCGATTCATTTTAGAAATAAAAAAGACCTTGCATCATCAATAAGAATGGCTGCTGCCACTCAAATCCGATCATACAAGGTCAAGCTTGCCCGAAGCAATAACTATCCTTAAGTCAAAGATATATGAAAAAGCATAATTTGTCAAGCATTTTTTTCAGTTTCATCAGACCAGTTTTTTTCAGACCGCAAACAAGTCACCCAGTGCCTCGCTCATCGTCGGATGCGTATAAATCTGATCCCTCAATACCGTGTAGTCCGCATCGAGATCCATGGCCAGCTTCACGATATTGATCATCTCATAAGATTCCTCACAGAACAGCATCGCGCCCAATATCTTATTCGTCTTCGCATCAATCACTGCCTTTAAGAGGCCTTTGGTTCTGTTTAAGACAGCAGCCTTCGGAATCGCGGCCGCCGGCAGTTTGGCGATCTTCACATCCAGACCGGCCCCCCGCGCTTCCTGCTCATTCATACCGACCCTTGAGAAGGAGGGTTCAATGAACACGCTGTACGGAATATGGCTTCTCTTGCCCGCATTCGCATCATATGCCCCGCCGTGAAGGCTGGACCACACGATCCTGAAATCATCCAGGGAAACGTAGGTGAACTGAAGTCCTCCGGCCACATCTCCCATAGCCCAGATATTCGGAGCCGTCGTCTTATAGCCGTCATCTACCTTGACGCCGCCGCGGGCCGTCAATTCCACGCCTGCCGCTTCCAGATTTAATCCTGCCGTGTTAGGTCTTCTTCCTGTAGCGACCAGAATCGCGTCCGCCTCCAGATCTCCCTCTTTTCCATCGACAGAGTAATGGACGTAAGACCAGTCGCCTTCTTTCCGGATCCCGGAAATAGCCGCGCCAATCACAAATTTAACGCCCTTTTCTTCCAGAACCTTCTGAATCTCGGCCGCGATATCTTCATCCTCTCTCGGAATCAGGCGTGCCTCGTTCTGAATGACCGTCACCTCAGAGCCAAATCCTGAATACATGGACGAAAATTCCAGCCCGATATAGCCGCCGCCAATGATGACCAGCTTCTTTGGAAGCTTCTCCAAATCCATAAATGTCTCACTTAAATAAACCTGGGGATTGCCCTCTATTCCCTCAATCGACGGCACAAACGGAGCGCTTCCCGTATTGATAAAGATCTGATCTCCCTCTAAAGTAAACGCCTCCGAACCGTCTGCCGGCACTACATTTACCTGTGTATTGGAAAGGAAGCTGGCAGTTCCGTTATAAATGGTCACCGCTTCCAGATGATTCAGCTTGTCAAAATTCTTTTTTCGAAGCAGGGAAGTAACGCGTCTCTTTTCCTCAATAGCTGTCCTGTATAATTCCGCCTTTTCCTCAAAAGAGATCTTTCCCTTTGCTTCCGTCATCTGGGAACTTCTCACCAGAGACTTGGATGGAATACATCCCACATTGATGCAGGTACCGCCATACATTTTATCCGATTTCTCAATCAGCGCTACCGCTTTTCCCTCACCGGCCAGCTTTCCCGCCAGAGTCTTACCGCCTTTGCCAAATCCTATAATAACCGCATCATACTTTTTCATCTCAAAACTTCCTTTCTTATCACCATTTTTTATTTTTCATCACCAGACACGGTCTCATAGGGCCAGTCCTTAATACCGCCTATATCAATAATATTCTTATAACCAAGGCCCAACAGCTTCTCCGCCGCGTTTTTGCTTCTCACGCCGCTTCGGCAGTAGACCATAATCTTCGCATCCAGATCCGGAAGCTCCTCCGGCATCTCCTCTCCGATGTCTTCCACCGGAATGTTAATCGCATCGCCAATCCGGCTGTCCGCATACTCCTCCGGAGTTCTTACATCCACCACGATGAGCGCATCGTCCGAATCCATAACTTCCTTTGCCTCTTCCGGCTTAAACTTAACATACTGTGAAGCCTGGGCCTCCGCACCGGCCTCCGCTTTCTGCGCCGCCGTCTTCTGTGTCTCCTTGCCGGAAGCACTCCCCCGGCCGCCCGAACACGCCGTCAGTGCTAAAACCGCTGCGGCGATTCCCGCCGTAATCAAATATTTCCCTTTTATCATCTCATCCGCTCCATTCTGTAACTTTTTTTGTTTCAGTTCTTATACTGTAATAATATCAGTTACAGTTATTTCTGTCAAGCGTTTTTTTACATTTTTCCTTAATCTTTTTTTCATAACTGCGCAGTCCTGCTGCGGCAGCCGTCTGCACGCAAATAGAAACGGGTACCGACTCATTCACATGAACTTCGATACCCGTTCCTAGACTACTTCATCCATTGGACTTTACCCTCACTTTTTGTTTTGTCACTGATACTTGTGTACCTGGATGCTCTATATGAAATTTTTTACCTTCGCCACTCCATTACCGGGCCTCATCTATCATCTGGTTTATCTCTGCATCGTCATTTTCATTCTTCTATATGTTAGTAAGCTACATATGTGGAAACCTTTGTTCGGACGAATCATACTTTCTCGTCATACGACTCATACGATGAATTTTCCTTTGCAGTTTATAACGAAATATAGGCATATGTAAAAGATATATAGATTTTTTCCTGCTACTTCATCCATGCTTTCGCATTTATTCATCATAGAAGGAATGGCTTTTCACTGTGGCCGAATGGTTTTTCCTATTGTCCGCTTCCTAATTGGAAATCAGACGAGACTTATGTTTTCGGTGGAATCTACCTCCTTTTCTTTCTATTTTTATCCTTCCCGCTTCCTGTTCCCGGGAGGTTTCTCTATATCTTGTATCTCTTTCCTTTGATAGCTTTATTATATAGTATCTCTCTTCATTTTGCAAGACTCTTTATAAAAAAATAATAAATTATTTCGTAATTGTCAAATTGTATATAATTATTCGAAATATTTATTATTTTATTTGTCTTACTCCATTTGTTTTAGTTATTCTTCTCTATTATTCTGATATTATAGATTGTTATTTTTTTATCAATCACGTTGCGTTTTTGTAAAGTTATGGTATAATGTCCAAAAAGGACAGAGTCCCCGGGCCTTACGGTCCCAATTGCTCCGCCCCCACATTAAACGTTCAGAAGGAGAACACATATGAGCCAGCGCAATTTAACCTTATTAACGGATCTATACGAGTTAACCATGATGCAGGGCTATTTTAAAGAAAAGGATGCCAATGAGACCGTAATCTTCGACGCATTTTACCGCACAAATCCGGGCGGCAACGGTTATGCGATCTGTGCCGGTCTGGAGCAGGTAATTGAATATATCAAAGATCTTCATTTCGAAGAGGACGATGTGGACTATCTGCGATCCACGGGACTGTTCGGCGAAGACTTTCTGGAGTATTTGCGCCACTTTAAATTCTCAGGCGACATTTACGCCATACCGGAAGGCACTGTCGTCTTCCCGCGTGAACCGCTGGTAAAAGTGATTGCTCCTATTATGGAGGCGCAGCTCGTTGAGACGGCGCTGTTAAATATCATCAATCATCAGAGCCTGATCGCCACAAAGGCAGCGCGCGTCGTATATGCGGCCGGCGGCGACGGTGTCATGGAATTCGGACTTCGCCGGGCTCAGGGGCCGGATGCCGGTATCTACGGCGCAAGGGCAGCCATGATTGCAGGCTGTATCGGGACCTCCAACGTTCTGTGCGGTAAGATGTTCAACGTCCCGGTCAAGGGAACTCATGCCCACAGCTGGATCATGAGCTTTCCGGATGAGCTGACCGCATTCCGCACCTACGCCAGGCTGTATCCTTCCGCCTGCATCCTGCTGGTGGACACCTACGACACGCTGAAATCCGGTGTTCCTAATGCCATCAAGGTATTTCAGGAAATGAAGGAGGCCGGAATCCCGCTGACCTTCTACGGAATTCGTCTCGACAGCGGCGATCTTGCCTATTTATCCAAGAAAGCGAAAAAGATGCTGGATGATGCCGGATTCCCAGACGCAGTCATTTCCGCCTCCAACGATCTGGACGAGTCTCTGATCAACAGCTTAAAGATCCAGGGTGCTGCCATCAACTCCTGGGGAGTCGGCACGAATCTGATCACCTCCAAGGACTGCCCGTCCTTCGGCGGCGTATATAAGCTGGCTGCCATATTAGATAAGAAGAGCGGAAAATTTGTGCCAAAGATCAAGTTATCCGAAAATGCCGAGAAGATTACCAACCCGGGCAATAAAGGCATCAAGCGTATTTACAGCAGGGAAACCGGAAAAATCATTGCCGATTTAATCTGCCTCGAGGGCGAAAAATATGATGAAAATAATTCACTGCTGCTCTTCGATCCCATCGAGACCTGGAAAAAGACGCACCTGGCTCCCAACACCTATCATCTCCGTGATCTGATGGTTCCGGTATTTAAAGATGGAGAATGCGTTTACGAATCCCCCGCGGTCATGGACATTCAGGCGTACTGCAAGAAAGAACTGGATACGCTCTGGGATGAATCCCGCCGTCTTGTAAACCCTCACGAGGTGCATGTGGACCTCTCCAATGAGCTGTGGCACATGAAAAATCAGCTTCTGGACAGCTATCATTTTTCAGAATAACGAAAAAAGTTAACCTTTGTTATAGTTTCTGTGGTTGACATCGGTTATAATAGAAGTAATATGACAAAGGAGGTTGTTTTTTATGAGTATGGGGCAGGAAACCAAAATTCGCGCCAGAGACAATGATAAGCTGGCTTTAAAAGTAACAAAAGGACATTTTTCATCCGACCGTTTTCACATTAACTACTACATTGACATGACCACATTGAAGATGCGTCAGGAGGAAGCTGAGCAGGTTGCCAAATCCATGGTGAAGAGATACGTAAACCGTGTTGATTTATCAGGGCTGATCGGCGTAGGAGCGGAAGAGCTCAAGCATTATTCCAAAGCGTTTGCTTCCAAGACTCCAATCGATACCATCATCTGTATGGATGGCTGTGAGGTAATCGGCGCCTATGTAGCAAAGGAATTATCCGAGCTCGGCGTTACCACCACGAATATCCACAAGACTACTTATATCGTGACTCCGGAATTCGATTCCGCCGGACAGATGGTCGTTCGTGACAACATCAAGCATATGCTGAAGGATAAACACGTATTAGTCGTTCTCGCTACCGCGATGTCCGGCCGTACTATTTTAAAGAGCATTCGCTGCATCGAATCCTACGGCGGCATTCTGGAAGGCATCTCCGTTATCTTCGCCGCAGTCAATGAGATCGACGGATATCCGGTTAATGCGGTATTCGATTCTTCCGATCTTCCCGACTTCCGTCTCTCCGAGCCGGAGAACTGTCCGGATTGTAAGAACGGAATCAAGCTGGATGCGATTGTAAACAGCTACGGTTATACAAAACTGGATTAATTGAAGTAAATGAGTTAAAATAACCCCGGGCCACGGCAGGAATACCTGCCGTGGCCCGGGGTGTTTATGGAGTGGAGTCTTAATCGTCATCGCGTTCGTCATCAGAATTTTGGTGTTCATCGTCATCGTCGCTGTCTTCATCATCTTTCGATTTGGAATCATCGTCGTCAGAGTCCCGGTCATTTGATTTTCGGTCTTCCGAGTCCTTGCCTTCGGAATTCCTATTGGCCGAATCCCCGTGGTCGGAATCTTTACCTGCTGAATTCTTATCAACGGAAGCCCGGGCATCCGAATCTTTGTCGTCGGAATCCTTATCATCTGTATCTCGGGTGTTCTTATTCTTATTCTTATTCTTATTGCGTGAATCTTTATTATCTGAATCATGGTCATCCGAGTCTTTATCAGCCAAATCCTCATCGTCTGAATCATGGTCATCCGAATCTTTATCGGTCAAATCCCCATCGTCTGAATCATGGTCATCTGTATCTCCATCGCCGTATTTCTCTTTTCTCATTTCTTCTTTATACTCATTCCAGTCTTCCTCGTCCATCTGGAGCCATGCCGGTTTTTCCTTTTCACGATCAAAGATAATGCGGTAAAGTTCTTCCATGGACATCTTTGACAAAGTTTTTTCGTCGAGATCCGGATAAGCCGCTGTCATCATACGGATAAACTGTAGTTTACCACTGGAAATGTGATAATTTTGGGCTGTCTGATTCAATGCCTGATCCTTTTTCTTTTCCTGTGTCACTATACGGACCGTTTTTTTACTCTCCTCGGCTGTTTTTCTGATACAGTCGCTTAACTGGCTCTGGAGCTGGCTTACACGGTTCGGATTCTTATTTTCTACTGAAATTAAAACAGTTCTCCGATCATCTGTCAGATACTCTTTTTCTTCCATAATCCGGTATAAATCCTTAACCGCATCTTCAACGTTCCAATCCTTGTACGTATGTCCTTCTGCCGCCTGAGCTGCGTCCTCGTTCAGAGGTGTAAAGGAAAGGACTCTGTCTTTTTTATTTATTTTCAATTCAAAGCTTGGATTCACGTCCATGTCTACAATACTGTCTACCAGTATGTTTTCATAGGAGTATACGCCGCCGATACCCGCTGCAAAAAAGAATAGCAGGCAGCCACATACGGCTGCCACATGCCGCACCTGTGCCGGACTGCACAATTTGTGGAGCCAGCTGTTTTTCCATGGCTCCTGCCTGGTGGCGGTGTCCATCTGTTCCATTTTTACCACTGGTGTATCCATTATTTTTTGCAGGGAAGGCTGAGGAAGCTGGTCTACTGCCCGGTTCAGCGATTTTTTGATTTGTGGTGTCTCCATTTTTTTACTCATCGCCCTTACTCCTTTCCTTCCAGATATCGTCTCAATTTTTTTAGCGTCCGCTGGTAGCAGGACAAGACCGTGGACAGCGGAAGCCCCAGATTCGCAGCAATCTCTCTGTGTCGGATTCCCCCCACCAGGTGAAGCAAAAGAATCTGCCGCTCCCGCTCTGTTAAAATATTCATGGCTGTCTCTAAAACCAGTCTGTCTGTGATTTCTGTCACATAAGAATATTCCATCGTGTCTTCCATCTCAAATGCTTCTTCTGATAAAAAGCGGGAATTCCGCCTGAATAAGTCCATGGCGAGATTTCGGGCGATCGTAAAAAGCCACGCCATCGGCTTCCCCTGTTTCTGATACAGATGCGCGGATGCCCGTACTTTTAAATAGGTGTCCTGTACAACATCCTGAGTATCATACGGATTTTTAACGATCGCCAGGACGTAACTGTACAGTACACGCTCCGTCAGGGTATAGAATTCCTCAAGCGCGGACCGGTCATCCTGCCCAATCCGCACGATCAGATTTTCATCTATAATAAGCCGTTGTGTGTGTCTCTCCGGCTCCCCTCCCACTACCATGAAAAATATCATACTCACTTCTCCTCACCGCACACCAGTATTGAAATCATGGAATACTATATCAGCCATCTGCTATTCTTAGGCTATTCCCGCGCTCCCTTTATCAGACTTTTCTGTTCAAAATTGTGTCAATATTTATTTTTGAGGCCGTTGCTGCCTTCGATCTATATCACCTTTCACGAAGGTAACAGCGGTTTCGTTATCATGGCAGCTTCGCTATTATAATGGTCGTCATAAGTCTTAATGGTCATCGTCATCATATTGGTCGCTTTCAGCCTTTACGGCCAGCGTCTTCATATTGATTGCCATCAGCCTTTACGGCCAGCATTATCATATTGATTGCCATCAGCCTTTACGGCCAGCGTTTTCATAGTGATTGCCATCAGCCTTTACGGCCAGCGTTTTCATAGTGATTGCCATCAACCTTTACGGCCAGCGTCTTCATATTGATTGCCATCAACCTTTACGGCCAGCGTTATCATATTGGTCATTATCATGGTCGTCATCAACCTTCACGGCCAGTGTCTTCATGTTGGTCATGGTCGTCATCACGATCATCGTCATCTTCATGATCATCGTCATCATCACGATCATCGTCATCTTCACGATCATCATCATCGTAACGATCATCGTCATCTTCACGATTATCGTCATCGTAACGATCATCGTCATCGTAACGATCATCATCATCGTAACGATCATCATCATCGTAACGATCATCATCATCGTAACGATCATCGTCATCGTAACGATCATCATACTTCCCGCCTGCCGCCTCACTCTCCTCCATCCAATCCAGCTCATCCTCCAGCCATTCAAGCCTATCGCTTCGGTACCAGTCATTGGCGTGGTCAAGCTTATCTTCCAGGGCATCCAGAGAGATTCCCTCGTCCTTTGCGTAAGCCACCAGATCGCTGATCCGCATATTCGCCAGCTGATTGGCCGTCACACTGTCATCCTTTGCCAAAATCTTTTCGATCAGAGCCATACGTCCGGCAGATATATGGTGTTCCTCCGCCAGCTTCTTTAATTCCTTCGTCAGGCTTACATGCTGATCCAGAACACGGCCTTCGATCTGACATTCCTCCAGATAGTCTGCAAGATGGTGGTTCACATTTTTAACCGTGGTTTCTGAGGCCGAACCGGACTTTACGGTCAGTAGGATATCATTTTTGTCCTTGTTGGTAAAATATCCCGCGTGGTCCAGCAGATCGACCACATCTTCCAGGACGTGGTCCAGGTTCCTGTCCTCCATGCGATACTCCTGTAACAATTTTTTTCCGTCTTCGTTCGTCCCCTTTAAAGAAACGACCTGATTCAGCCTGTTCGCCTTCAATTCGATGCTCGGGTTAATATCAAATGCCAGATACTGGCTGGGAGCCCCCAGATAAAGCCCCAATCCTCCTAAAGCTACCGTTGCCGCTGCCGCTATGGCCGCCATAAAATTTTTCTTCATGTCTTTACTCCTTTCGTGTAAAACTGGTTTTTTCTTCCTTTTCATCCTTACAACGGAGCAGACTTACATTTTATCGCAGCCATCTGAAAACTTTTTAAATATTTTTTATTCCCCAGTCTCTTCCCAATCTTCCGGGTTTGGCGTGACCAGATTTTTTGCTTCATAAAGCCCGCACTGAACCATGTGCTCCCGGACCACCTCCAGCACATGGCAGTAGCAAAGCGAAAGCTGACGGGCAAATGCCTCTGCCTCCCCCTCAAGCAGACAATCCATTGCCTTCCGGCACCGCCGGTTCAGTTCATTGGTTTGTGTGGAACCATCGCTGTAAAAACTATAGTAATATCCCCAGTGGAGCAGCCCGCTCACCTCCTGCAATATCACCTGAAATGGTCTCAGGGAAAGGTGCTCTGCCATGGAATGCATAATCAGATCCAGCGGAACCGCTCCGGTCTGCTCTATTTTTTCCAACAGGCCCCTGGCTTCCCCTTTCATCGATTCGGCAGTAAGCATGGCAGCAGGCCAGACCGCGACAGCCATAAACTGAAGCCCGCTCAAATAAAGCAGCGTATCAATTTTAAATACCTTGTTCTTCATGCACTGCACGGTTGCATCGTCATTGAACAGCGTCACCTGTGTTCCCTTAACGTTGTATGTATGGCAGAATCCACATTTATTCAGCATGGCCACCGCTTTCCTGATCGTAGAGACAGAAACTTTGTATTCTTCGGCCAGTGCGGCCTCAGAAGGCAGAAACGTCCCATCCCGATAGGTTCCCACTCCAATCTTATCAATCAAATCGCGGGTAATCTGCATGTAATAATGGTCCCGTCCCTTTTCCGGACTCCAGTAATAATAGTTTTTCTCCTCTTCCGCCGGAAATGGAACCATAACCGACAGTTCTTCCATATACTGCTTAACATCGCCTGCGATCGCGTGATACATTGTCTGAAAGCACCGGCGCACTTCCTTCGGATCACCTGTATTGACCGCCTCCAGCATCCACAGCGGATCCTTATATGCCCTGTATGAAGCCGAAAATGCCGGAGACTTCCGGAATTCAAGGAAAAATGGGACCCGCGCGCAGATCTCAAGGCTCGTAAACGCATCCCGAAACAGCAGGTTGTCCGAAGCATCCAAAAGATTATGCAGCGCCGCCGATGAAGCCTTCCAACGGACAGTAATCTCTTTTTTGCTGCTTTGTTTTAGCTGCCGAAAGCTCAGGCTCACCTTCTCCCCGCCGCAGGATACCATGGAAAATGCGAAAAGCCGCGGCATAATCAGCTCCATCGTCTTATAGACCTCCAGAATCGTATGTCTCCGCTCCAGCACGGATCTTATGGCATGTTCCTTCTGCACCTCACAGTCCGGCTGATACGCCACGATTGAAGGCCTCCTCTCTTCGGTATGGATAAGCCCCTCTTTTTTCAATGCGGCCAGAACATCCTTTACCGTCCGGATCCCCACATGGTAATTTTCACAGAGCTGGCTCATGGATGGCAGCGGATCTCCATATTTTAAGTATCCTGTCATGATCTGCTCTCTGAGATTTTTATATAAATATTCAAATAGTGTCCTCTTCTCTTCCATCTTATCTACCTTTCATAATGCCTCTTCCCAGAACCGTTTTTCTTCTCCCTGGCCTGCCTCATAATTCACAAAACCACCTTCATTATATCACATTTTCTCTCTATACTATATGCTAACGTACACAAATATTATATTGATTTCTCAAATAGGGTAAATTAAAATAAAACGGAGTATAACTATCACAATGTTCTTTATAAATGGAGACAATATAGATGAAAATACGAGAACAGAAAAAACCTGATTTTCACAATCCCTTTTTCAGGAAAGGCCTGCAAATCGGAGTCCTGTCCGTAGGGATTCTTCTGGTTTTTACAATTTTAATCGGAAATGCGGCTGATCTGCGCATAGCCTTAAATCAAAGCACACAAAAATACTTAGACGACGTAACCGTACAGACCGCCCGCGATATCCACGACGCCCTGACCAATAAAATGACGAGCCTCGTCACAATATCCGATACGGCTTCCCATCTGGATGAGGAGTGTACCGGGGAAGAACAACTGGTGGAATTTTTACACAGAAAAGCGCAGATCCTGGAGTTTGACCCATTGATTCTGCTGCACAGGGATGGCACCATCATTTCCTCTGACGGCGATTCCGCTCCTCCCTGGATCGCTTCCGCAGACTTCTTTCAGATTGACGGCGTTCTCGCCTCTTTTGAGGGGGAGGTAAAGGCGAATTACATAGGGGGACAAAGTATTTTTTACTCGGTCCCAATATCCAGGAAAGGCCAGATCGACGAAGTTCTCATCGGTGTGAGAAGCAAGGAGAATATGCAGGCCATGATTTCCACTAAGAACTTTGACGGCGAGATGCTCAGCTGCATCATCAACAGCACTGGACAGGTGGTAATTTCACCCACAGACTTAAAGCCATTTCTGCGGCTGGATGATATTTTCAGGGAGAATAAGGATAAGAAGGTCATAGATGAAATTCACCGAATGCAGGAAAACATGAAAAGCAACCAAAACGGGATCTTGAAATTTACGGCAGTTACGAAGGAAAATCTGATCCTGTCCTACAATTCACTCGGTGTGAATGACTGGTTTCTGCTGACGCTCATACCTGCGAATTTTCTGTCCAGCGGCGCGGAGCGCTATATTTTGCAGTCATTTGTCATCATTGGACTGACCATACTGCTCTTCTCCCTGTTCCTGTTTTCGGTATACCGTTTCTACCACATTCACAGGAAACAGCTGGAACGTCTGGCCTTTGTGGACCCGCTTACCGGAGGTCCCAACAATGCGGCATTTCAACTGAAATACACGGAACTGGCCAAAACTATGGCTCCCGATACGTATTCCATCCTGCTGGTAAATGTCAATGGCTTTAAGCTCATCAACGAACGCCTGGGCATACCGACCGGAAACCAGATTCTGGCCTACTTATACCAGGTCCTGGAACGCCAGCTCCGGCCTGAGGACGATGAATTTGCCGCCCGTGTGGAATCGGATCACTTCTTCCTGTGTCTGAAAGAACACGAACCGGAGAGACTTCAGAACCGTCTGGATGAGATGATCCGGGAAATCAACGCCTTTCGCAGCACGGATCTGCCCGCCTGCCACATGACGTTTCGGCAGGGAGCCTGTGTGGTGGATGACCCCAGTCTGGAGATCACGCTTCTGCAGGACCGCGCCAGACTGGCATGCCAGAGCCAGACTGCCGAACACAGGGAAAAATGCGCCTTTTACGACAACAGCCTGACCGAGCGCATGAAGATGGAACAGGAGCTAAATGATTTATTTGACAGTTCCATAAAAAATCATGATTTTAAAGTGTATTTACAGCCGAAGATCCTGCTGGAGACTAATCGGGCGGAAGGCGCCGAGGCGCTGGTGCGCTGGATTCATCCGGAAAAGGGTGTGATCTATCCCTCGGATTTCATACCTCTGTTCGAGATGAACGGAAAAATATGCAGCCTGGATTTCTATATTTTTACACAGGTCTGCCAAACGCTGCACGCATGGATCGCAAGCGGAAAAAATCCGATCCCCGTTTCCGTTAATTTATCGCGCCAGCATTTCCTGGAACATAATTTTTTGAAGAAATTTGCAGATATTGCAAAAGAATACGAGATACCGCCGGGAATGATCGAGTTTGAGCTGACGGAATCCATCTTCTTTGACAACCGCCAGATTAATGTAGTAAAGGAAATGATCCGCCAGATGCATCAGCTTGGATTTTTATGTTCCCTGGACGATTTTGGATCGGGATTCTCCTCGCTGGGACTGCTCAAGGAATTTGATGTGGATACGATCAAGCTGGACCGTTCCTTCTTTGTCAATATGGCTGGTGAAAAGGCGAAAGATGTGATTGCATGCCTCATCGAGCTGTCTAAAAAGTTGAAGGTACACACAGTGGCAGAGGGAATTGAGACAGATGAGATGGTCGAATACCTCCGTATGATCAAATGCGACATGGTGCAGGGGTATATTTTTTCCAGACCGATTCCCATTTCAGAATTTGAAGAGCGTTACATATGACGGCAGCGCAGCTTTCTGATCGAACTGCCTGTCCCTTAGGATCGAATTAATATGAAGCGCGTTCTGTTCATATTCTGGTCATAATCTTTTTACATCCCGGTCAAACTATCTTCATATTTACCGGATATACTTATAACATAAGAGAAAGATGCTTATGCCTTACATCAGATAAAATTTTTTTCATAATCGCCGGTATTCTTACAGAAGGATACCGGCTCCTCCCTTTTATGGGGCTTTTTTATGTCTTACATCTGCTTTCGGACGATTTTATATTCATCGGCAAACTGATAATGAGAACAGCCGCCGCTGTCGCCTCTTAAAAAGCGGATCATCTCATCTTCGTCCAAATCCATATCACATACGTAACATTCGTAATCCTCGTCGTATGTATAATACATACAGCTTTCACAGTTTTTTCCTGACATCTCGTACATCTCCCCTTTATATTGATTCATCTCTATTGATTCATTTTCGTTGGTCCATTTTCCTTGCTTCATCTGCCACGATCCGTCTTAATTAAATTTTGCAGCCATCGAATCACCGTACTGTCTAAGATCCATGCGGCCGCAAAGGACAGAATCGCGGTCAGCAGCGTCGCACAGACAATGCGCGGAACGTAAAAATGTCTCACCACGGTTTGATCCACCAGCAATTCGGCTGCGGCCTTTAAAATCAGATAGTGAGCCAGATAGGCCGAATAGCTGTGGCGGCTCATCCAGACAGCGGCTGTTCTGGCAACCTTGCATTTTAAATTGCCATAGCACTCAAACAGTAAGAACACTGCCGCCGACATGGCGATCATGGTAGGCGCCAAATCGTGAATTCCCGGTACAAAGCCAGGCGTAAACCTTTTTTGCAGCAGTGTCAGAGCCAGCCCCACGATTCCAGCAAGGGCAAACCACTTAAATTCCTCCCGTTTGAACAGCCTCTTCAGCGCATATCCCAGGACATAGTAGATCAGCCAGCCTTTAAACACCATATAATCAAGAATCTGATCCAGTCCGATGCCAAATCCGCCGGCATAGTTGGTCAGTGTCTGGACTCCAAGGATGAGCAGAATAAAATATTTCAGTTCCTTATCATTCATCGCCTTCATCATACGGGCCAGAAACGGCGTACAGAGGTAGAGCGCTATGATCACATACATAAACCACATATGGTCCGCCATAGGCACTGTACCACTGAAAAAATCCCGCAGGAATTCCACCGGATACTCCCACCAGGATAAGACCTCCTGGCTGCGGCTGACATAGAACAGATAATAAAGGACCGAGAAAAATAAAAACGGGATAACGATGACTTTTACCCGTTTCTTATAAAATTGCGTGATATCTCCGGTCGCCGAATCCAGAAGGAACAGACCGCTGAGCATAAAATATATTCCGACAAAGCTGAGCAGAAGCGGCTGCATGACTGCTGCAAACCACCACTGTTTATCATTGACAGAGACAGCCGGTATGGCGTGGACCATAATGATCGCCAGAACCGCCACCGCCCTTAGAAAATCGTATTTTATCTCGCGTTCTTTCAAACTGATTCCTCCATTTCAATATCAAGTCAATATCAAGTCAACATCAAGTGCTCCCAGTACTGCGCAGCGCAATGCAGTATTAGTATACCATAAACAGTATTTTCGTGAAAGACCTCATCAGATTGTTTCCTGCATCCGGCGAGGGCCAGGCCGTGAACCGGCTCAGCCCTCCTCTCCTGTAAATGTATTGCCTGTTTAGGGAATTGCCTCTGTTCACAGCATTTCGTGAAGTCTGGTCCGCAGCGTCTCCACACGGCGTATGGCTTCACTCACGTTGTCCGACGCCTCCCTGATTTTTGCCTGGACCATCCAGTCTATGATCAATCCATCAAAGAAATAGTCGGCAAAATTAAGAAATTCCCCAATATCGATTTTGAAATCTGCCGGTATATCAATATCCATCAGTTCCCTGCGCAGGCTTCTTAAGCTGCGTCTTGCTTCCTCCAGAGACGTTCTCGCATCATCGATCCTGGAGTGCTTGATCCAGGTAGTAAACATTCCGCCTCCCAGCATATCCCAGATTCCCCAGCTGCCTGCACTTGATAGCGCGGTTTCGGCCTGCCTCAGATTCATGAGCACCCGGTTTGCGGCGGCGATCGCCTCTTCTACTTCCTGTTTTCTTCTCTCTTCTTCCATACTGATTCTCCTTCCTGTCTGACGACAACTAAAAGTTTTCGTGCGTGGCTGGAACTTCCTTTATGAAGAAAAGAAAAAGACTCTTACCGTGGTAGTTCCTGCCACAATAAAAGTCTTGCACATTTCATTTTATACGGGTGCTTATAAAAACACCAAGAAGACGATTTAAAATCCATCGGATGATGGTTCGCTACTCCCTTTTATTGAAAGATAATATATCATATTTTTACAATTTTGTCAACTAATTCAGGTTTCTTTCAGCGCTTCGTTCAGCGCTTCTATTCAGCGTTTCTTTCAGCACCATAACTTTCTCTCCATGGACATCGGTCTCTCCGTTAAATTGGAATCCGAATTTCTCATAGAGGTGGATTGCACCCTGATTTTCTTCGACTACGCTTAAGTAAATCTTCTTTCTGTGGTATTCGCTTCTCAGCTTCCCGATCATCATCGGGAGTACGATGTGGCCATAGCCATGGCCCTGATAATCCCGGTCGATCAGCAGCCGGTCCAGCCAGACACGGCCAAATGGCAGATACTGCCAGAAATAACCGTACATGGAGAAGCCTACCAGCTGTTCTCCGTCATAGATGCCTACCGGACGCCAGCATTTCTCTTCCGCTGCCTCCTTTAAGCATTGTTCGGGACTTTCCACAAATCCCTTCTGTGTTTCGTGAATTTTGAGAGCCAGTACCGCCTCACGGTTCTTGTCATTTACCGGCTCAACATGGATATACATGATTCCCCTTCTTTCTTTATTTTGGCTTTGCCTTTTCCTATCATAAACTATCTGGTAACCCAATAGTCAATAGCTTTTGCCTGTTTTCTGCTTTCGGTATCTACCAGCTGCGTACTCCCTGTATGTGCAGAAAGCGGGATTTCACGTATAAATAGGAATCAAGAGGGCGCATATAAGCGTCAAAGCTGTGCGCCGCCACGTAAATGCGGCCGTCCGTGACTGCGACGATTACCGGACTGTGATAAAAACCGTTGGCATTGCCCAGCTGTACAAGATCTCCCGGCTGTACACCGTCCTGACCGGTTTCTGCCGCGTACGGACCAACCGATTTGTTATTTACGAGAAAATTGTAAAGATACTGCACTCCCGTCCAGCTCGGCGTCCTGTCAGTGCTGCTGTTATAATACCAGCCCATCACCGGCGTATAGTTCATGACCCCGCTCCCCGCGTAAATGCACTGTGAGGCGAAATTCGTGCAGTCTCCTCCAAAATGCTCAAAGTCCAAATACCGTGGATTTCTGCCCATGGCCCATTTCTTTGCATATTCCAGTGCCGCGTCCCGCCGATAGCCTGTTTCTTTCATATTCTTTTACCCGATTTTGATCTTTACAATATAATATGAAACATAATATGAAACGAGTAACGAAAAGTCCTCAAACAGGGGATTCGATTATACGGAGGACCTGGGTGTTTCCATAGCGGTATTGCCTGTTATCATGAAATATAAAAAAAACACAGGAGGCAGAATCATCTGCCCCTGTGCTTCTCCTTCCGTTTCTGCTGTTTTAATTCGAATCTGGCTTCCTTTTCCGCTTCTTTCTGCTCGCGGGTCCGGATCTTCCGTTCCTCCTTCAGCTGCTCATGCTGCAGGCTTAAGGCCTGCTGCGACTTCGTTCCGATGCCGGAGACCGCAGTCTGCATCCTGGCCTCCCGCTGCCTGCGCTTCGGGTTGGTATGTTCTTTTTTTGCCTCAGCTTTCACGGCCGGACTGAATCGCAGCCGATAATAATTCTTAAGGAGCCAGTCATATACCTCGTAATCCTTCGGCTCTATACCGAAGGTGATCTTGCATACTTCCATCGTTCCATCCGAAATCCGTTCCACGACTCCGATCCAGAACGGGTCCTCAAAAAATACCCGAAAGGTCAGCGATACTTTGTCCATAATGATATCCTCCTTATATGATTCAAAATAGACAAAGAACGGACGACCTAAGGAGGAAGGTTACTGACAGCGGTTTCACGAATATTGTCCGCTGCGCCCGGACTACCTACCGGGCTGTGTTTTTATCTTTGTGTTTCGATTTTACCACACTTTATCATATCTTTTCAAGAGCTCTTTTAAACCGCTCTCCCATTCTATCCCAAGGTCATAAACGCATATCTTACAACAAACACAAACGAAATCATCAGCGTTAAAGCCTTCACTTCCCGCCTTCTGCCTGTCATGAGATTCATCAGACAGTAGGTAATCAGTCCGAATGCGACACCATTGGCGATCGAATATGTAAATGGCATAAATACGATTGTACAGAAGGCCGGCAGTGCGTTGCTCATGTCGCTGAAATCCACATCTCTGATGTTACCGAGCATCAGAATCCCCACGAAAATCAGTGCCGGGGCAGTGGCCGCCGCCGGAACAATGCTGACAATCGGTGCAAAGAGAATGGCTCCCAGGAACATCAGAGCGGTTACAAGGCTCGTCATACCCGTTCTTCCGCCCTCCGCGATACCAGCGCTGGATTCCACCACAGTGGTAACGGTGGAGGTTCCTACCATTGCGCCTGCCAATGTCGAGACCGCATCTGACATTAAGGCCTGCTTCATCCGGATTACTTCGCCGTTTTCATCAATCATCCCCGACTGTTTAGCTGCTCCGAGAAGTGTCCCAATGGAGTCAAACATGTTGACCAGGGAGAAGCTGATGACCAGCATCGTTACCGTAAACAGCGTTTCCACAAAGTTTGTTCCGGCAAACAGGCCGGCAAAATCCATCTTTAAAAATGATACTTCCGCGAAATCCTGGAATTTCACTCCAAGATTCATATCTAAATTTGAAAGATGCGTAATACCAAGCGGGATTCCAATCAGGGTTGCCGCTATAATTCCCAGAAGAATGGAACCTTTTACCTTTCTCGCATGCAGAATTCCCATGATGACCAGACCAACCAGTGCCACCAGCGCGCCATTGATCAAAACCATATCCGCGCCGCTTCTCCATTTGGAAAAGTCAACCAGGCTTACGAGTGTGGCCGGATTGGAAATGACGATTCCTGCATTCTTCAGTCCGATAATTGTAATAAACAGACCGATACCAGGGGTAATCGCTGTTTTAACCGCGTCGGGAATTGATCTGATTATCGCCTCTCGCAGACCGATTGCGGTAATAACGATGAAAAAAATACCGGATATAAATACGATAACCAGCGCCTGTCCATACGTATATCCCATTCCCAGCACCACGGTGTATGCAAAAAATGCATTTAATCCCATGCCCGGCGCCTGAGCAAACGGAACCCTTGCATACAATGCACAAAGGATCGTACCAATAAACGCTCCGATACAGGTACCGATAAAGACGCCGTTGGCAATCTTCTGCGCCATCGCTGCATCTCCCATAATCAAGTATGGGTCGGATAAAATCTGTGGGTTCAGAATAAGGATATAGGCTATTGTGATAAATGTTGTGATTCCTGCAAGTACTTCCGTTTTAACGCTTGAATGACTCTGGGATATCCCAAAAAACCTGTCTGCGAATCCTGTTTTTCGTTCCAATAATATGTCCTCCATCTTCCTTTAAATAAACTGCCTGTTAAGACTGCCTGCTTTGCTATCCTGTAGTCTATATTTTAAAGGTTTACGATTGTCGCTCCCTTCCACCAACAAACATGAAATTACCAAAAAAAGAGTCAACTACATAAACTATGTAGTCAACTCTTTACGGTAGTTGGTAGAGACTCTGAGCCAATTCTCAGGATATACATAATGAATAGCACCAATATTTAATCACAAAATTTATTATATACGCTAAAAGTTTTTTAGTCTATTCGCCTTTTTATCAATAAATCTTTATTTTTTTGTGCATTATGTATATTTTGTTATTCTTTTAAACCGCTTTCTTCATCATAAATAATTATCCAGAAGTTACCCGCCCGCATTCACTGCATCGATGGTCGTGGAGAGAGATTACACCTCCGCAGGCCGCACAGGTATAGCGTTTCCGCTCATTTTCCAGAAATAATTCTATGCCGTTTTCCTTCACAAACAGGGACTGTTCTATGAGGCTGACGCCATAGCGTTTGCGATAGCTTCTGTCCAGATCCCGGATTCTTCTGCATGGAAAATCGCTGCATTCATAGCAGTAGGATAGCTCTCTTTCAGCTGCACAGTTCTTTCGCAGACAGGTCCGGCAGTGTCCAGGCTTGCTCTCATCGGTTCCCAGGCAGCCTCCGCAGGCCTTCTTAGTACTGCAGTGTGCAAAACACACCATACAGTTCATTCCGCATGGTGCAAATAGCTGACTGCCGATTGCTTCAGGCATCTTCAATAAAAACCGCCTCCTTTTCCTGAATTGCAGACTCCTGTGTTATTATAATGTTATTATAGTGCCATAACTATGCTTAAAATGGGTTCTCTGCGTAATTCTAATAAACAATCATACGGTCCATGCATCCATACTCCGCGGCGTTCCTAAGTTCTGCTGCAAAATCCTTCCTGTCGCAGGACAGATAGGAAAACAGGGCTCTGTCCCCCTCCGGGCCGCCTGCCAGCTGCTCCATCAGCTGACCTATGGCTTCCTCAAGTTTCTGTGGTTCACAGTTCTTCACACGGCTGCAAAACCGCTCCGTATCGTCTGCCGTCACCGTATCCCCGGACAGCTTTTTCCCCATCATCATATGAATCACCAGATTCCGCATAATGACAGAAGCCACATTCAGGACCAGATCCTCATAATCCCCATGGTAGTGTTCCAGGACCGCCTTTCCGTACGCTTCCGGAAACTTGCTTAAGAATCTCTGTTCCAGGAGAACACAGGATAAATAAAAGTAGATGGCGTCTATTCCCTTTCGCTTCCCTACAGGCCGTAAAATCGGGTAATCCAGAGTGAGCAGATGATCCTGGGGCCGGAATCTGGCATTGTAATGGACAAAGAATTCCGGCATCCCTTTGATGACCGTATCCTCATAACAGCGGTTACCGAAGGAACGAAAATTCGCAATGATCTGATCGTAGACCTTCTTGGCCCTGGCGGTCTTCTCCAGAACCACCTCATACCCCTGCTGGTAAAACCTCCATAAATCCGTGTCTGAGGCGGTGGCTACGCTGTTTTTTCCTGTCTTCACCGCTTCATATTCTGCTTCACGCAGGCAGTAAAGCACCGCTCCCATCAGCTGCTGTGCCGTCTCATAGGTGACGGAGGTGCTGGAAAGACTGGTATACTTTTCCATAAGTTTTCCGACAACAGGCAGCAGTTCTTCCATCGTATAGTCCATGTCCGCCTCCTAACTGAGCAGGTCAAAGAGTGTCTCCAAAAAGAGATCCCTGTCCCAACGTGCTTCCTGTGAAAATTTCTCGTACTCTCCCTTTCCACCGTCCTCCACGTAATCCCGGTATCCGGCGCGAATCGCCCTCGCAAAACGTTCCAGGCACGTTTCCTCCAGATAGGCGACGGAACCGTAACAGACACCGTCAAACTGTTCTTTCATAAATGTCAGCAGTTCCTCATCCGTTAAGTTGTCTTCTGATTCGTTCTTATAGAGATAGAAGATTTCCTGCAGCTCCGCAATCACATCAGCATAGTTTTCCTGCTGCAAATAGGGAGAATCACAGAAAGTCTCTATAATCTCCGGCAATATCCCCTTTCCGAATTCGACCCGCATCTGCGTCCTCAGGGAATCACGCCGGCTCGCCATCAGTCTACCAGCATCTTCCTCAGTGAGTGTGAGTCCGAAGGACTTTGTCTTCTCGTTGCAAGCCAGCACTCTTTCCAGTTCCTGCTTCCGTTGTACTGTTTCCATCAGTTCATACCAGTTCTCCTGCATCTCTTTTCCTCCCCGTATTTGGTAAGTACTGATTCTACGCCTTTCAGACTTTCATTACAAGTCTTGAAAAAAAGAGATTTTTATGGTATGATATAGGTGTGGAAAAAGCGATTTCCGTTTAGGATCGCCGGAGTCCACATTTTTTTTGCTTTTTTATGGAGAAAATTATCCTTTCAGAAAAGGTACGGCACCGCTTTTTATAAATTCTTTGATCGCAGCGCTGTCCGGCAGGTGCATCATATGATGGCGTGTCAAAGGCAGCAGCAAAAGTCCTGTCACCGTATAACTCCCCCAAAAATCCTTCAGCCAGACAGACCCCTTCCGGTCCAGTAAACCACCCTCGCTGACCAGCCGGTCCAAATATTCGGACTCGGGTTTCCGTTTTAAGTCGCTCGGGGTAAGTGATTTGATCACGGCACAGGTCTGACAGCCTACCGCATTGCGGTAATTGATCAGCTCCTGTTTCTTGACGTGCCGGCTGAAACTGATTATTTCGCTGTCGCTCATAACATTACCGGTGTCTTTGACAGTCACATTCATGCGATCCATCCAATCATCATCGAAAATCTGAGACTGTCTGGCAATCAGAAGATTGCTGACCAGATCTTCGATTCGGGCTATATGCCATAAATGCCAGGCTATGGTTTCATCTTTCTCAGTCGGCATCACACTGTAATCCTCATCTGTCAGGCCCTCCAGCACATGATCGCAAAACGTGGGGCTGCTGCTTCCCGAAACCACCCCCGTATGTGTGACCGCATGAAGGTCAAGTGCCAATTCCATAGCCGGTTCAAAGGTCTTTTTCGCCTTTAGCAATCTGCGCAGCCTGTCTGCCTGAAGTTCATAATCTGCTGCAATATCAGACATATCATCGGTCTCCTTTTTCTTTTCTCAGACCAGGGAAAGTGTGAATTGATCTGCGTTTTGCGCAGCACGTTACACTTTCTTCCTGTATTTCTCGAAGCTTTTCTCTGATAAAATCTCGTTCGTCACAAATTTCCCGTCATAGAATAAGGAGTATGTTGTAAATGGGCTTGGCGCGCGCCTTGCAGCTTCCCGGGATTCCAGTTTTACTGTCTTGATCTCAATGCCCTGAGTCCTGGCGTATTCCGCCAGAATCGGAACGTATTTCGACGTGTGGGGACATTGCGCTGTGTAGTACAGAACCCATCCCTTTTCATCGGTCTCACCGGTCTTTGCACACTCTAAAAAGCGCGGCAGGGGTGTCCCGTCTTCAAATGGGAGTGCCATAAGCTCAAAGTACGGCGCGGCAGTATCGGCTGTCACAAATCCTTTATGCTTTAAGTAGGAGCCATCCGACAGAAACGGCATCTTCTTCTTAGAGGAAAGTATAACAAGCCCCTTCTTCCCGTTAGCCCTGGCCTCAGCGATACAGTGCTCCAGCAGCTGGCTGCTATAGCCCTGTCCTTTATACTGGCCGGAAACCCACAGACAATCGATATAGTAGTATCCATCTGCATCGACAGGCACCCAGGCGTACTCCGCCGGCAGGTACTCGATAAATACCTTTCCGCGCACATCCAGTTTTTCGAACACAAGTCCCTCTTTCAGCCGTTCCTTCAGCCACGCCTTCTTGGAGGCCACGCAGGTCTCTCCCTTTTTATCCGATATGGCACAGCAGATGTGCTCTTCTTCGATATTCTCCAAAGTAACCCGTTTGAATTCCATACTCATCATTCCCTCTCCTGTTGTTCAATCCTCTTTCAATCCTATATAGACATGGATCTCCGCCTCTTCGCCGGTCATCCCGTGATACTCTTCAAAATCAGCCTGAAACGTACGATTCAAGTTCATACTCCACAGTTCCATCCAGAACTGAACCAGGGCCTGCTGCACATCTCCCCTGACTACAAACTTCGCATATCTGCCTGCCGGGATCGTGCGGATCCTTAAGTTCTCCGGAAGCCCGGCATCATCCGCCACCTCACAGGCTGCCGTCATATCATAATCGCCGTTCTCATCGCTCTCGTAGTCTGAATAAATTCCGAGGACGCAGCCTCTTCTGTCTGCGGGGATACTGTCGTAAACCCCTTTCGCATAAAAACTTTCCCACAGCCCGCCTATGACGCTTCCCATATCAGGCGCATGGTTATTCGTCCTTGCTGTTATTCCTGCCGCCTTCTTCTCAGGCAGTGTCACGATTTCGTAATTCATCCGGTTGTCCTCTTTTCCACCACTTCTGTGGTTTTCTCATGTACGCTTACAGGATAACACTTTAATCACGACAACTGTATGTCATCATTAACGGTAAATACGACAAATTTTCTCTGCCATGGCGGCAAATTCCACCCGGAGTTCTTCCGGTTCCACCAGTTCCACACGGTCTCCCATGCTGAGCAGCCAGCTAAATACGCTTCCGGGATCGGAAAAGCAGGAGCTGAATACCAGTTTTCCGTCTTCCCTCTCCTGAAAGCTCTCCAGCCCGCTCTCCTCAATCAGCCGCCACTTCATATCTGCCTCGCAGACCGCTGTGACGGAAATCCGCGGCGGAAATGCCTTGTCCGGTGACATATCATACGCAGGAACCTTCCGCTCCTCAAAGCGCTCATCCAGCGCCTTCAGCTCCAGCATCCGGTTTAACTTGAACAGCCGGTAATCCTCACGATCGGTACAGTATCCCCACACATACCAGGAGGACCACTGAAAGACCAGAAGATACGGCTCCAGCTTCCTTCTGCTCTCGCCGGAAGGACCAAAGTACGCAAAGGTGATGTATTCTCTTGCGCCGATCGCCGCCTGAATCAGTTCGATCTTCGGCGCAAGACAGGATTTGTACCAGGACGATAAATCAATCAGGATATGACTGTTTGAGGTCAGAATCGAAGAATTCCCCATGGCCAGCTTGTCCATAAGCTGCTGGTATTTGTTGGTGCCGGATACGCTGTCCAGGCTGCGAAGTCCGGTTAAAATCGACTGCATCTCCGATGAAGTCAGTACAGTCCGGTCGATCCGGTACCCCTCCATGATGGAAATCCCTCCATTGGGCCCCTGTGTGGTTACGAGCGGAATGCCTGCTTTGCAGATGTCTTCGATATCCCGGTTGATTGTTCGCCGTGATACTTCAAACTTCCCGGCAAGGTATGGCGCCGTCACCTTTTCCTGCTGCAAAAGGATGGACAGGATTCCGATTAGTCGGTCAATTTTCATAAACGCCTCCTGTTACTCATGATAGGTCAATCTTCCCAATTGCGCTCACTCGCCCAGCGCCGCCTTCAGATCATTAAAATACTGCTCCTGCTGCTTCTTTAGGTAACCAGGGACAAACGGCTTCATAATCCACTTCTTCACGTCCACCCGCTCTGTAAAATCCGCTTCACAGCCTTCGTCCGTCCGGCGGAACAGACCGGTCCACGTACCTGTCATATTGGCGTTGTCCATGGTAAATTCATACCGGTACGGCGGCTCGAACCGGGTGATCACAAACGTGGTCGGAAAGCCCTCCTTCGTGTATTCCACAAACGTTTTCCCAGGCTCCAGTACATCGATTCTCTGAAGATCACTGCGCCAGCTGCAGTCGCTTAGATCTGTCACAACCTCCCATACCTGCTCGATCCTGCTCTTTAATACTGCCTTTTTCTTTGATTCTGTCATACCCTTCTCCTTCAAGCCTTCTTTTCGCTGCTTTTTTCTCTATTATAGCAAATAAACAGGACATCTGTATGTCGTGATTATTTATTAGAAAATATTTTTTATTTTATGATTTCGCCCCATTTATGATAATTTCCCGGAGAATTTCGGAGGCCCTGCCGGAACTGCCTTTGCAGACGGACAGAAAAATCCGGACAGGATCCATTTTTAGTTCACCTGATACCGCAATATTTTGCCGTTCTGACAGGACGCTGGCGGGAAGAAGGGAAATCCCCATTCCCAGCTCGACGGAGCGGAGTATGGCCTCGACCGTGTCCATCTCGATGATCCGTGGAGCAGGCACACCATGGGATTGAAACCATGCAAGCAGACGGGCGCGGTAAGGGCACGCGGCTATTTTATTTACTATGGCCGGCATCTGAATCATCTCCCGTTCCGCGCAGCCGAATGGGGCGATGATACAGAGTGTTTCCTGAAAGGAAGCCAGTGTCTCCATCTCCTCTGTCACGTACTGCGCCTCCAGAAAGGCACAGTCAGCCTTACCTTCGGACAGATATTGGGCCAGATGATCCTGACTGTCCGTGACCACAGAGAGATTCATTTCCGGAAGCTGTTCCTGAAATGCGGTCAGCCACAGCGGCAGTCTGGATATCGACAGCGTATGAGCCGCTCCGATCCGAAATGTTTTGCGGTCCCTGATTTGGGCTGCTGCTCTGTCGATCCGGTCAAGGATATCTTCCGAGGCGATTAGCAGGCGCTCCCCTTCCGCGGTCAGAGTGACCCCTTTGCTGTGCCGGATTAGCAGAACGGCGTTTAACTCTTCCTCCAGTTTCTTGATTCTTGCCGTCACATTCGACTGTACGTATCCCAGCTGACCGGCCGCCTTCGAGATGGAGCCTGCGCGGGCAACCTCCCGGAATATTCTGAGTTCCTGACTTTCCATAGCTCCCTCCATCATTTAAAATGATACCAGACATCATTACCAACTATTATACACGACGGCGGCAGTTCTGTATAATTAAATAGTAAAAACATCACCGCCGGGCCCGGCACTGGATGATACAGAAAGAAGGAGCTTCCTATGATTGCAATGCAGTATCAAATAGCGCTGCCGGATCATTACGACATGAATCTCATACGCCAGCGCGTGAGACATAACGGGACGAAGACAGATGGTTTTGAAGATTTGCTGTTTAAGGCTTATCTGATACGGGAAAATCAAGGCGGATCAGAAGGCGGCAACGAATATTCCCCGCTGTATCTCTGGAAGGACAGTCCCGGAATGATCCATTTTATATGGGATGGGTACTACGATAATATTGTGTCCTCGTTTGGGAGACAGCGCATAAAACTGGGAATTCCCGTTTTTGTGGAACTTGAAAAAGAATTTTTAACTTCGCGGTTTATGCTGGAAACAGAACAGGCTCTTCCAGCGTCCCGGAAAATGGTGCGGCCGCATTTTTCCGCAGTTGGAAACGGCTGTACCGGGAAGGTGCTGCTCTGTGATCCGGAACAATGGGTGCAGAAGGAGTATTCTTTTTTCGGCAAAAAACCGGACTCGTCTGTAGAAGGAACGGTTTATGAAGTGCTCCATCTGTCGGTGTGACAGCAATGCTATTATTTTTTTACAGTCTGCCGCGGCCATTGACAACTGGAAGTCCGCTGCCTTATACTGTTAGATAATCATTGATTGATCACGGGGGATTTACGATTGGAAAGAATACTGATTATCGGCGGCAATGGCTGCGGAAAAACCACCCTTTCAAATAAGCTGGCGAATAAGTTAAGCCTGCCTTTGACCCATCTGGACGCACTGTATTGGAACGATAACTGGAAGCCTGTGTCCGATGAAGAATTTGACCGGCTTTTGATGTCGGAACTGGTTCAGCCCAGATGGATTATCGACGGTAATATTTCGCGCACAATCCCGCTCCGGCTGCAGTACTGTGACGCCGTCATTTTCATGGATTTTTCCCGGATCAGATGTCTGAGCGGAGTGGTTGGACGATTCGTGAAAAACTATGGTAAAAGCCGCACGGATATGGGAGGAAACTGCCCGGAAAAACTGAATGCGGAAAAGATACGTTTTATTAAGAGTGTTTGGACTCATCACAAAGAAACCCGCAGGCGTTTCTATGATATGATGAGCGAAGCGGATGATGTGAAAATCGTCATATTAAAAAACCGGCGGGAAACAGATCAGTTTCTGTCGGAATTATAAACGTTTAGTTATGATAAATTAAAACCCCCGTATTTCCGGTTATACATGGAAATACGGGGGTTTTGCGGCTTGCGCGGCATAACTAACAGCTTCTTTTTATGCCCTTTTTCCCATCTTATCAGGCAGGCGGTTAAAGACGATCATAACCGCCACCAGCGCGGCAACCGCAAAGAGCAGCGCAGCAGGACTCTTCGTCACTCCCGCGATAATATAGGCGGCAAATGCTATGATTCCGTTTACCACCGCATACGGCAGCTGCGTCCTGATGTGTTCCACCAGATCACACTCCGCGCCGGTTGAGGAGAGAATCGTAGTGTCTGAAATAGGGGAACAGTGGTCGCCGAACAGTCCGCCGGATAAGACCGCGCCCACCGCGATGGCAAACGGTATACCGAACGCCTGTGCCATGGGAATCGCCAGCGGCATCATGATCGCAAAGGTTCCCCAGGAGCTCCCTGTGGAGAATGACACAAACGCGCCAAACAGGAAGATGCAGGCTGGTACCAGAGCCGCGGAAAAGCGCATGGCCTGGAGGAATTCCACGATAAATTCCGCGGTTCCAAGACCGCTGATCATTTTCCCCAGAGACCAGGCCAGAATCAGGGTGACCGCTACATCCGTCATGCCCTTCATGCCTTCCACATACACCTTGAAGGTATCCTTAAACCGCATAACCTTAAAAATACAGATAAATGCCATCAGCACAATTGCACCGAAGAAGTACCCCATAGTCAGGGCAACCCGGAACTCATTGCCGTCCACCTTCTTAAACGGGAAACCGGCCGGGGCCAGCGTGCCGAACAGCGTCACAAACACCACAAGTATCGGCAGAACCACCATAACCGGCTTTGCGTTCTTCCGGGAATATCCCGTTTCCGCGCTGCCCTTCTCCTCGTCCTCCTGCATGAAGGAAAACGTCTCGTTGGACTTCCCGGCACGGAGTTCCGCCTTCTTCATCTGGGAAAAATCCAGCTTCGTAAAGGCAACCAGCGGAATCATGATAATTGCCAGAATTGCGTAAATCTGAAATGGAATCGCCTGAACAAACGTCGTATAGTCGGAATCCATTACTCCCAGATTGTCGAATTCGGACTGGATCAGACCCATAATATAGACGCCCCATCCGATAAACGGAATCAGAATGGCTACCGGCGAGGAGGTCGAATCCAGAATCCAGGCAAGCTTTTCTCTGGAAATCTTCAGTTTGTCAAACAGGGGGCGAAACACCGGCCCTACCAGAAGCGGTGTGCCCAGATCTGAGAAAAAGATTACGATGCCGCCCGCCCAGGCGCAGAGCTGGGCCTTCAGCTTCGTATTCACGTAGCGGTAGACACTCTGGCTGAATGCCTGGGCACCTCCCGATTTCTCCATCAGCTTGATGAAGCCGCCGATAAAGATGATCAGGACAATCACTCCCGCGTTATAGCTGTCCGTCAGCTGTACGAATAAATAATCTCCAATCATCGATTTCACAGCCAGAAACGGATTCCCGTGGCTGAAAATCATCACGCCTGCAAAACCGCCGCAAAAAAGGGACAGGATTACATTCTTGCTCTTAATTGCCAGTATGACCGCAATAATGGGCGGAAGCAGGCTTAAAATACCGTAATTCATTACTTTCCTCCTGAGTATCTTACGAAGGCCTAACCCGATTTCTGATGAGCCTTCGATTTATTATTATGCATTCCCATGTATAAATACCAGATAATATTATCCGATACGGAGGAATTTTACAAGCATTATCTTGCTGAACAGGTATACTTTTTTCCATTTCCCGCCAGTCTCCCTTATCTGTCAAGGGAAAGATCGCAGATCGTCACACTCTCTCCGGCCTCTATCCGCTCCGTTCCCGCTGAAATGTCCACCAGACAGTTACAGCCCGCCATGGAACTGAGGATCCCGGAAGCGTGTTTTTTGACCTCGGGAATCCAGACCTCCCCGTTCTCGAAACGGCCCCTTAAAAAACGGCGGGATGGGCTGGATTTTAAGAATCCCCGGGATAGGATGGCTTTCCTCATCCGGGGGGCATAGAAGGAATCCCCCGTCATAGATTCAAACGCAGGCCGGCACAGGAGTTCAAAGTCTGCCAGTGCTCCAAAGGGATTTCCGGAAAGGCTGATCACCGGAGTTCCGTTTAATACGGAGCCGATGGTGGGCATTCCCGGCTTCATGAGGATTTTCCAGAACAGCCTTCTGGCCCCGGCCATGGCGAGGGCCTGGTGCATGATGTCCCGCTTTCCGACAGACACACCGCCTGTCGTTATGACCAGATCCGCTTTTTGGCACGCATCGCCAAGCGCTTCTGCCATCTCAGCCTCGCTGTCCGGGACACGGCGGCAGACAGGGACCTCGATCCCCAGCTCTCTTAAACGGACAGCCAGGAAATATAAGTTGCTGTCGTATATTTTCCCCGGCTGCAAGGGCTGGCCCGGCTCCGTCAGTTCATCGCCGGAGGCCAGCACAGCCGCCCGGATCTTCCGGTAAACCGTTACCTCGCAAAGCCCCAGCCCGGCCAGAATTCCCGCTTCCACATAGGTCAGGCGTGTGCCCCTCTTAAGGACCGCAGTGCCCGCCTGAATATCTTCACCGCGAAAGCAGTAATTGCCATGCCGCGGACAGCCCTGAAAGACCGCCACGCACGTCTCCCCGTAATCGGTCTTTTCCTGATAAATACAGCAGTCCGCACCCGCAGGAATCGGAGCGCCCGTCATAATACGGGCGGCCTGGCCGGAGCCTACGGCGCGCGTGGGCCAGCTGCCGGCGTCGATCTCCTCCACTACCTCTAAATAAACCGGATTTTCGCTTGATGCATCCGTGATATCGCAGCTTCGGCAGGCATAGCCATCTACCGGCGAACGGTCAAAGGGCGGCTGGTCCCTCTTTGCATACACGTCATCCGCCAGAATTCTCCCTGTACAGTCGAGCACCGAACACCGTTCGGTCTCCGCTATGATACTGCAGTGATCCAAAAGCACCCGGACTGCCCGTTCCAATGTCACCCGCTCTTCTCCTTCGCTTCCCGTTTTCCTGGTATCCATCTCTCTTCCCATCCTGTCATTCGATTTCTTTTTGTTTTCCCTTAGATCTGACGAAAGAGGCGCGCTTCCCGGCGCGCCTCAAATCCTGTTACACCTGCTTCTTCGCAGGGGAGCAGAGCAATTTCATGAATCCGAACAGCACCATCCCGATGATGGCCGTCGTTAAGTAAATCTGCACTCCGGCGATCTGTTTTACCACATAGCCCAGAGTCTCCTGGCCCGCTCCCGTGAAGAACGCGGCCGCCTTATTGGAGGCTACGATACCGATTGCCATGGGGAACGTGAGTCCCGCAAATCCCGGCGCAAACGGCACGGCAAAGAAGGACGGAAGCTTCACGATAATGAACACCAGGGATAAAAATACGCAGAGGAAAAGGACGCTCACCAGGATCATACTCGGCTCCGCAGCCAGATTCAAATAGCTGGCAAGACAGAGGCTGCAGGGGGCCAGCACGATGGCCTGGGTATGCCAGACGGCCGGTTTCACTTCCTTCGCCGCCAGTCTCCAGATCATAAACGGGATAGTTACCGTATAGATACAGAGTCCCCAGATTAATACCGCTTTCGCCATAACCGGCGGAAGCATGGCGGCTCCGACCACCGTGGAAACCATGATTCCGTTAAAGGTGACAAACCAGCTGGGAACGAAGGTATCCAGCTTCACGCCATGGAAGACATTGTTGAACAGGAACACGGCGATGTGAACCGCGTGGATACAGACAGCGGCGATTAAAACCACTCTGGCCGCACCGGGAAACCAGTCCTTATAGTAGCTGCACAGAATCATGGTAACCATGGTGATACCTGCATAGAGACTGGCCGGGACCGTATTTTTATACTCTCCTTTTACTATGGAAGGATAAAGGACAATCTTTGCAATGTAAAACAGAAGCACAACGGTGGAGGCCCACATGGTCACGTGGCGGATCCAGTCGTATCCGAGTCCCTGATAGATGTTGCTTAAGGTGGCGGCGCCGAGCATGGTGGCTACAACCGGAATCGGCATATTTTTCAAACGTTCTTTCATAGATTACGTCTCCTCATAATAGAATTCAAAGTTTTCCTTTGTATGGAAGAAATCGGAATAGTCGATCTCAAACAGCGGTTTCTTTACCCGTGACACATCAATTCTTTTGGCAATCAGCTGGGTCAGTACGCCGCCGTAGGACAAGTCTCCCTGAAGAATTGCGCCGTATATTTTCCCATTTTTATGAATGATTTTCCGGTACTGCTCTCCGTTGTCCTCCATGACTACGGTATACGTCTCATCCGGTATCTCCGGAACTCCCAGGGACATGGTGGGAATTCCCAGGAAATTCATCGTGGATTTGCTTGCAAAGAAGTCCTCCATGGAGGTCTGAACGCCTGCCATGTTATCCGCTGCGGTCATGCCCTGCTTCACCGCAGCAGGCCAGATGGGGGAACGCCCCGTCACGTCGCCCGCGCCGTAAATGTCCGGCACACTGGTCTGGCCGTGGTGGTCGATCACCAGTCCGAACCGGTCCATTTCCACTTCGGTATCCTTTAGAAATTCGACGTTGGGACGCACGCCGGCGGTGACCACAACCATGTCACAGGGGATTTCCGTCCCATCGGTCAGCAGCAGGGAAGTGACTTCTCCGCCGTCTCCCATGCGCACTTCCTTTACGCCCCGGCCCAGATAAAACTGGATGCCTTCTTTCTCCATGGCCTCCTCGTACGTTTTCGCACTGCGGCGGTCCAGCTGCTTCGCCAGTATATGGTCCTCCATCTCTACCAGCGTCACCCGTCTGCCGCCATGGAGAAATCCCACCGCTGCGTCGATGCCTACCAGGCCGCCGCCCATGACAACGATGTGCTCTGCCTTCGCCGCCTCGTCCCGAATCTGCTCCACCTCGTCTAAATTATGAAATCCAAAGACGCCCTTTGCCTCTCTCAAGCCTTCTACAGGCGGAAGGAAGGTATGGGAACCGGTCGCAATTAAAAGACGGTCGTAGGAAAGCTCTGTTCCGTCGGACAGAACCACCTTTTTTTCTGCTTCCCGAAGCGCAGAACAGACAACGCCCTTTCTCCAGTCCACCCGGTACTTTGTCTCAAAATCGGACTCTGCGAAGCAAAGCTCCTCCTTCGTCCTGATTCCTCCCAGATAATGGTGAAGAATACATCTGGAATAAACGGCGTCATCCTTTGATACCAGCACGATCTCCGCCTCCGGACAGTGTTTTCTAAGCTGCCGCACGCCGTTGACTCCGGCTGCGGAAGCGCCTAATACCACGTATCTCATCCCTTCACCTCCTCCAGAGTAATCGCTCCCATGGGACAGATTTCCACGCACATCGGCGCGGGGGAACCATCCTGGGTACGGTGGACACACATGTTGCATTTCATAATTTCCTTATGCTCGACCCGGTCGCTCTTCAGCACGCCGTAGGGACAGGCCATGATGCACATGTAACAGCTGGCGCATTTTTCCTTATCGTATTCCACAAACCCGGTATCGGGATTCTTGTGCATAGCTCCCGTCATACAGGTGTATACACATTCCGGCTTTTCGCAGTGGCGGCAGAAAATGGGTGCGCATTTTGACTCGCTGTCGATCACCACCCGGTTTCTTGCGTCGCAGCTCTCATGGCTGACGACGCAGGCTGTCACACACGTCAGACAGCCGATGCAGCGGCTTCTGTCAATTTTTATCCGGTACATCCGCGTTACCTCCTTCCATTTTCTCAAACCAGACTGGCGTCGCCTTGTAGGATGGCTCCTTCGAATACGGGTCGTAGACGGAAGGCGTCAGCTTATTGCACTCAATATAGTGGATCGGGGCGTACAGCTCTTTTTCCCGCACCTGATCCGAGATCCGCACCTGAAAACCGGCCTTTTCTCCGTTGACGGAGTGGACCAGGATGCGGTCATTTTCCTCCAGACCATACGCGGCGGCCGTCCCGGGATTCATAAAGAGATACGCTTCCCTGGCCGATACGTCGCCGATGAACTGAACCTCACTGGTTCTCGACTGGGTATGCCACTGGCCGACCGAGCCTCTTCCGGTGTTGAACAGGTACGGATACTCCTCCGTGAGCGGCAGAGGATTTTCCATGGGCGCCTCAAATTTGAACTGGGCTTTCCTGCTGGGAGTGAAGAAATTGCCGTCCTCATACAGGCGTCGTTCATCGTCCTCCAGCGCCTCTCCCTCCCGAAACGGCCACTGGACTCCGTTGGAATTCTCCAGCATCTCCCATGTGACGCCGGTAATGTCGCCCGGCATTCCTTTGGAACACTTCTTCATCAGTTCGAAACAGTCCTTCGGCGTCTCCCAGCCCTTCAGCAGACCGCCCATTCCCAGCGCCTTACCCACGCCAAATATGGCTTCGTAGTCCGTGATCTCATTCTCCTTCTTCGCAAGGCAGGGGCGCATGGCGGAAAGGCGGCGCTCCAGATTGATATAGGTGCCTTCCTTCTTGATTCCCGGAACTACGGGGAAGAAGACCGTGCACTCCTCGGCGCTCTCGATGGTGTCGTAGATATCCTGAACCACAAACAGCTCCAGCTTCTTCACCGCGCTTGCAAATGTCTCGTTGTTGGTCCAGCTGTGGCGCGGATTGGTGCAGAGAATCCACAGCCCCTTGATCCGTCCTTCATTGATGCCTTCGATGATCTGGTTATAGGTCGCCGTCGGCTTCTCGGCCAGCACACTCTCGTCCACGCCAAGCGATTCCGCCACCTTAGCCCGTCTGGCCGGATTCGTGAAATCACCGCCGGCGTAGAGAACCGCCGTATTGCTGTAGGACCTGGAGCCCATGGCGTTGCACTGGCCCGTGATGGAATTGGCCCCGGTTCCCGGACGGCCGATATTGCCTGTCATCAGCGCCAGATTGATGATGGCCTGCGCGGTGCGGACCGCCTCATAGCCCTGGTTCACGCCCATGGTCCACCAGAAGGAGACCCGCTTTCCTTCGTGAATCAGCTGCGCCAGCTCCAGAATCTGCTCCGGGGAAAGTCCCGCGGTCTCCTGAGCCTGGTCCAGGGTAAATGGTTTCACAAATTCTTTGAATTCCCCGTAGCCTTCCGTGTGTGCCTCGATGTAGTTCTGATCGATCCAGCCTTTTTCGATGAGAACGTTGGCCAGCGTATAGAGAAGATATAAGTCTCCCCTGCATTTTACCGGGTACCAGTAATCCGCGTTCATGGCTGTCTCCGATTTTCTCGGGTCGATGACAATCACCTTTTTATCGGGATTCTGGCGCACCCGTTTCCAGAGGATGGGATGGGCAACGACCGGATTGGCCCCGATGAAGATAATCGTATCGGAAAGCTCCAGATCCTTAAGTGTGTATCCCGGGGCATCGAAGCCGTAGCTCTGCTTGTGGGCCACGACCGCGGTCGCCATGCAGAGACGGGTATTGCCGTCCACATTGGTCTTTAAGTAATTTCTCATGACGTGGCCGAAAATGGCAAATTCCTCCATGGTCAGCTGGCCGGTGCTGATGCCCGCCACGCTTTCCCGGCCGTATTTTGCCTGAAGCTCCTGTAACTGATCCGCCACATACTGAAATCCCTCGTCCCAGGAAACTTCCTTCATGGAACCGTCCGCCTGCCGGATCTTCGGAAGCGGCGAGGTCTTCACCACAGTCTGCTGTTTATCCAGGGACAGTCCCTTGATGCAGCAGAAGCCGTCGTTGACCGGGTACCCCTTTGTCGGAAGCACCCTGACGATCTTCTCGTCCTCCACGTAAAAATCCAGGTTGCAGTCCAGGGCACAGTAGTTGCAGGTTGATTGTACTTTTTTCATGCGTTCCTTCCTTCCCGTCAATCATTGATCCCGCTGCACAGCCGTTGTGACAGCCTGTCAGCGCCATGCATCGATTCTTCTTTTTTCGTTAATATTTTAACTATAGCAGAAATGTACAAAAAACGCCGTGATTTTCATCACGGCTGTTTAAAATAATTGCTCAAATTCTCCAGGTTGGGAATCCAGAAATGATTCTTTTCCATAAGGATCAGGCCCGAGTCACAGAGTTTCTTCACCTGCCTCGATACCGTTTCCCGCTTGGAGCCCAGCATTTCGGAAAGATAGGTGATGCTTAACTGCATTTCGATGGAGATCCCTCTCTCCGTCTCCTTCCCGTAATCTCTGGCCAGCATGTAGAGCTTGGCGGCGAGGCGTTTTTCTCCCTTCAGCGCGTTGGTGGTGTTCTTCATCTGGCGGTACAGGCGGCGGATTCTTATGGCCATGGAGTTGAAGGCGGCCTTTGTCAGCTCGCCGTCCCGCGCCATCACATGCCACAGCCTGTCCTTCGGAAGGACGAGAACACGGGAGTCCTCCCGGACCTCGCAGTTGATGGAAGCCGGAATATCCTCGAACAGGACTTCATTCAGAAGGTTTCCCGGGCCGTAGACGAATATCACTTTCTTTTCCCCCAGAGTGTTCAGCTTATAGAGCGAAACCATTCCCTCCAGAAGGATATAGAAGCAGGTCAGATCTTCCCGGTCGTAGAACACGTGCTGCCCCTTCTCATACCGCTTCATATAAGCGAATGAAGCGATCTCCGTCCGGCTGGCCGGGCTGGCACATCTCAAAATATTGGATATTTCAAATGCTTCATCCATGGTCATACGGCATGTCCTCCGCTGTTGTGATGGGCTTTTGCGGCTTTGGGGCTGCCGCTGTTATCCGGGTCTGCGGAGTCGAGAAAATGAATGATTACTTCTAATATAGCATCCAGATTGTTTGAAGCGATCGTTTCTGGTACTTTGCAATGCTCTGGCGTTTCTGTCCTGGCCGCAGATTCAGCCATATCCGGTTCCCATCCTCCGTCTGTCACATAGGCCAGCACGGTCGAACGGTCACAGACGGGCTTTCTCGAGACCTCCTGCCGCAGCACTTCGATCTTTGGATAATCCGACTGCTTCTGCCCCTCCAGTAAAATTAAATCCGCCTCCGGAAAGAAGGAAAAGAAGGCGTCTGCCTGTAAACCCGGCTGTTCCTTTACCATGGAAAACTTACTGCCGGAGTACACCACCGTGCCATACGCGCCGGCCTGCTTCATGCGAAAGCTGTCCGTTCCCGGCACATCCGCCTCAAACTCGTGACCATCGTGTTTGATTACCGCAGCACGGATTCCCCTGGAAGCCAGCAACGAAACCAGCCGCTCGAGAAGCGTTGTCTTTCCTGTATTCTTGCTTCCGCTCACCGCCAGCACGGGACAGACTGTCCGTTCCAGTCTTCCGTAGGCATCACGGTCGTTGACGTTTAAAAACCAGCGGTCCGGGAGGTGTTCCCGGCCGGTTTCCAGAACGAGGCACGAGATTCGGGAGAGGAATTCCATCATGCGGTAGTTTCCTTCTCCGATGCATCCGTCAAGCGCAGTCAGACACGTTCTGGAGTAAAAACCACAAAGCGGCTGGATCCGGCCATCGCGCGTCTTCCAGATCACCGCATCGTATTCCGGCGTCCACCGTTCCATCAGGCGGCGTCCCATCTCAGCCCGGATCAGAGGCATGTCGCACGGCACAAACAGAAGGCCGGCCGCGTCCGTCTCTAAAAAGCAGGAACGGATGCCGCCCATGGGACCGATGTGTCCCTGTTGTCCATCGACCGGACGATCCAAAATTGCAGTGCAGTTATCAGGAATTTCGGTTGGATTCCCGTAAATTCCCGTGGACAGGAAAAATGGCAGCCCCAGGCCTGACAGCTCCTCCATAATCTGCCCGGCAAAGCTCCTTCCGTGATAGTCCAGATCGGCCTTATTGACGTACCCCATGCGGCGGCCGGAGCCGCCGGAGAGGATGACGATACCACAGTTCTCTTTCATCCGCTGCCACCTCGTTTACTTAATCGTATCTTTTTATCATATCACAGAATAAAACGGGTTGCAAATGAGAAAAAGGCAGATGGAAGCCAAACGGGTCATTTCGGTCGTCTGCCATTTACAATCCTGTTCAAAAGGAGTAAGCTTACATCATCAGGAGGTGTTTTCCATGAACGAAAAAGCAAAGAAGTATGTAACTATGTTTCGGCAGGTCAAGATCGCATCCGCCGCGACGGTGGACGCCGGGGGCCATCCGCAGAGCCGGATCATCAATATCATGATCGCCAATGATGACGGAATGTACATCGTAACCTCAAAAGGCAAGCCTTTTTATAAGCAGCTGGCCGCCAGCGGTGAGATTGCCTTAAGCGCCATGTGCCCGGAATGCCAGTCGCTGAAATTCACGGGACGCCTGCGCCTTGCAGATAAGAAATGGGTGGACGAGGTATTTCTCCAGAATCCGGGCATGAATGAGGTCTATCCGGGTGACAGCCGTTATATACTTGATGCATTTCTGATTTATGAAGGCAGCGGGGAATGGTTTGATCTGCTTCACTATCCAATCAACCGGGCAAGCTTCTCCTACGGAGGGGCGGATGAGGAAGTGAGCGGATTTTCCATCACTGACGCATGTATCGGATGCGGGCGGTGCGCGGAGGCATGTCCGCAACAATGCATCACGCCGGGGGAGCCTTATCAAATTGCGGGAGACCATTGTCTCCGGTGCGGGTTGTGTCAGGAGACCTGCCCTGTAGGGGCGGTAATTAATCTGAACGACTGATCAAACACTCAGCTGCGGAAAGACAGGTTCCTCCTGATATTTGTTATTTTGTTTCTATCTTGCATCATTTATCCTGGCTGCAGCGGGAGGAACTCTATTTGGAAGTCAGTTTTAATGAGTGTTTTGAGCAGACGAAAATCCACAGGCGGGATGTTATTTATGCAGACAGCGATTGGTTTACCATTCCTAACAGGGCCTATGCATTTCACATTCATTTTATAAAGGAATTAGGGAAATTTTCCGGGAACGGGCGATACCGGACCGGGCTTATCGAAACTGCGGATGATGGGAAATGGAAGATTGTCCTTACGGCCGGGGAAGTAAAAAAACTACGGCAGTGGTACCGGATGCAAAAATCGAATGCGGCCACTGCCGAAGGATCTATGTGAGAGAAAAAGATATGTGAAATAAATTTGCGTGGAAAGCGGTCTGTGTCCCGTCCTCTTTCTTTTCATATTTCATGGAAAATCCACCGGCTGCCGATAACACGCGGTATTCGCAGTCGAACAGCTGTATCCGTGAATTCCTCTCCACTCCTACGTCGTCGTTGTCACCCGGTCCCAGTCTGCGATTCCATCGGCCTGCACCAGCCAGTTGAGCGCGTAATGCCATTCGAAAACAATATCACTGCACAGCATCGGAACCTCCTTGTGGTGGACTCTCGCATCGACGCAGGCCCAGTCATACCGCAGTACCAGATCCTGCATGTCGAGAATCTCGTCCCTGCTGCGAAGCACCGCTGCTTCCATCAGGCTGTCAAAGGTATGGTTCCACATGACAGCCCCAAGCTCAGAGGCATCGCAAATTTCTGTCGGTTCCTTCAACTCCATCATGGACAGTGCCCACAAAAGTACAGAGCAGCACTCGTACCGCCATCCAAACCGGTTATGGAGCGCCGGATCCTTGTCCGGATTTTCGAGATAGTCCCGCTCTTCCGGTGACAGCCAATCCAAAATCTGATAGCGTTCCTCCATCTGTGCGATCTCTTCCGCCGCCATTTCCCTGCAGTTTTCAAACTGGCCGCTGGTATAAATCTCAGACTGGACACAAGCGGTAAAAATACAGGCAAGGCGATGAATGATCACTTCCTTGTCCGGAATTTTACATTCCGATTCGAACACCGACGCCTTTAAATGCTCAAGAAAGGGAATCCCCTTCTCCTTTAAAATGACGATGGAACGCATTTTCCGTTCTCTGTCTGCCTCTTCCTCATTCACCTCACGATCCAGAATCGTGGTGCTGGCCTGCGGATAAAATTCTTCAAAATCACTCTTTCCGTCAATCGACAGCAGCAGGCGGCCATCCCAGTGATACAGATACATATTGGGATACAGCACAAAGGCGCTGAGCTCTTCCGCCATGCCATAAATGGAGTGTATGATACCGTTTGTCCTGTCGCTGTCCCCGTCGATTTCGAACCGGATTCCTATGATACAATTAAACAGACGCATCTGGCAGAGGGCCGCTTCCTTCACCTCCTCATTCTCAAGAGGGGCCTGGGAAAAGAAATTGGCCATTCCATTGGACTGCACCTTCGTCTCCTCGGCGTCCGTTACCAGGTGGAAAACCGATGTTGTGCCATCCTTAAAACGAATCTGAAATTCATCTTCGTCCGTATAAAAGATCCTGTCCATCACATCAGCAAACAGACGGCATGCAATATCCGGCACGGCCTTCCCGTCTTTTCTGCAGGCATACAGTGTCAGGACTGCTTCCTGCGTCTTTGGTTCTTCCTTTTTAGGCTGAGCCTTCTTTCCAAACAGTTTCATGGTATTATCCTTTCTATATCTGGTACAACGCTTGATTCCATTGGCAGAGCGTAAACGTATAATCCAGAGGGAAAATCATCAAAATGAAGGATCTCCTGTATCTGAAATCCGCATTTCTCCATCACCTTTCGTGAACCGTAATTTTCTTCCACCACATAAGCTTTCAGAGCTCTGATTCCCTGTTCCTGTGCAAATGTCTTCAGCAGTTCCACCGCGGCGGTATTGTATCCCTTGTTCCAGAATCTCTGAAAACTGAACAGAGACACCGAATACTCTCCGCAGTTCTCCTCATCCTGTTTCAGGGCGGCGACTCCTACCGGTTCTTTGCTGTCTGCAATTCGTATGAGAAAGCCGTAATTTCCTCCTACCGTATAATGCCGGATGAGTTCTTCTGCCTCCTCCGGCTTCTCATGGGTATCAAAACGCATATATTTTACGATCTCCGGGTCGGAAGTCATGGAAAATACCGTATCCCTGTCTTCTTCCCTTAATTTATCCAGCCAAATGTTCTTTTCCAAAGTCTGTCAAACCTCCAATTTCCATTCTCTATGGCTATTTTACCATAAAAAGTGAGAATTGGAATCCTATATCAGTGAACATACTCATGTATAAATACACGAGCTTCCTGTTTCAGCGCCAATTGCCCTTCTATCTAACAGGTCTTATGCCAGCTCCACAGGCGTTGATTATTCTGTTCGGACCGTCCCGGCC
>NZ_JACOPC010000014.1:0-212821 GCF_014288035.1 Hungatella sp. L36
TATCAGCAGCGATACCAGACGGACAAGCGCAAGCAGGACTGTTATATCTGCGGCAACTACAAGAAACGCACCCATGACTGTACGGCGCACTTTATCCGCACCGACCTCTTGACCGCTGGCGTACTCTCCAATCTGCGGAAAGTGACAAGCTATGCGGCAAAGCATGAAGCCCGGTTTATGAAGCTCTTGATTGAGCAGAACGAGGACGGGGGCAAGCGCAGGAACGCCGCCAAGAAAAAGGAGCTGGAAGCCACCGAGAAACGCATAGCCGAGTTATCCGCTATTTTCAAGCGGCTGTATGAGGACAGCGTGACCGGGCGCATATCAGACGAGCGTTTCACAGAGCTGTCGGCAGACTATGAAGCAGAACAACGGGAGCTGAAAGAAAGAGCCGCTGCTATCCAAGCGGAGCTTTCCAAAGCACAGGAAGCCACCGTGAACGCAGAAAAGTTTATGAATGTTGTTCGGCGGCATACCAGCTTTGAAGAACTTACCCCTACTCTGTTGCGGGAGTTTGTAGAGAAAATCGTTGTGCATGAGTGCAGCTATGACGAGAACAAGACCCGTAGGCAGGACATTGAGATTTATTATTCTTTTGTTGGCAAGGTGGACTTGCCCGAATAACCGCCCGACCTATCCGACATACCTCATGTGCCGGATAGGAACGGCAAAATTTTTTACACTTCTATTACTTCTTTATCACACATCAGTAAAAGCTCCGCGATTGTATTGTTTTCAAATGATTCCTGTTCCATCACATGGCACCAGTGACATGTACTTCCATGCAGACAAGTCAGCTGTACCCAATAGATAGGAAAACAGGCTTATCCTCAAGCACTGCTTTCTCAAACGCTTCCCCGCCCCAGGGATACCACTGCACGGGATTGTAAGCGTGCTGCAGCAGATAAGGCGATTTTTCATTGATTAACCTATTGGGTATATTTTTATGATTGTCCACAGGATCACCTCCTTTCTGTAAAAAGAGGATATATTTGCAGCTGCAAATACATCCCCTATGAATGATCTGAAATTGATTGTTACCCTGTTATTTTCTCCCTGACAGCCATAAATTATACGCTGTCAGTCCGGGCACTGTTCAGGCTCATACCGCAGTTCCTCTCTGATTCTCCCTGTATACCATCGTTACGCTTTATTTCCAGACTGGATAAAGGAAATCAGTTCTTCCACATCTTCAAAATCATCGTAATCTCCGTTAATGCCCTCCCTGTGGTACAGGACTCCATTCTTTTCATTGCGTTCCAGGCAGTCCAGCAGCGTTTCCACGCCGTATCGCTGAATAAATGTGCGGAATCCAAGCGGTTTTATTTTGCCCAGCAGCCCTTTGGAACAGGATTCGTCACAGACGTAACAGCCTTCAATTCCTTTTTCCATGGAACAGTTCCGATTCTCGCACCAGTCCCGGTCCGGACATTCCCCGGAATTACAGCCTGCGCACGTTTCATTCCCCGAACACAGACAGCAGGCAAGCCCGCATCTCGCTATACCCATTTCACGTTTCATTTGTATTTCCTCCATACCTTTATTTCGACCCTATATACCTATAAACGTGTTCTCTGTATTTCTCGTACTCGCTGCCAAATGTATCTGCCATATATTTTTCTTCCTGCAAAATCTGCATGTGCAGCATCACCATTGCGAAAATCGAAAATACCAGTAACACCGGATTAAAAAACATGAGCAGCAAGCCGATATACACCAGATCGAATCCCAAAAATGCAGGATTGCGGCTCATACTGTAGATTCCAGTCGTCACAATCTCCGTTTTATCGCCTTCCGGTATCCCGGCCCGCCAGCTGTCCCGCATCGTATAAACAGAAGCTGCAAAACACGCCGCTCCGGCAAATGCTGCCAACGCCCCAAAATATCTGATCAAATCCGGCATCCGGCTGATTCCGGAAAGCAGGCTTATGATTTCCACAACAGGGACCGCATAAGTCGCCGCCTTCATGGTCATTTCCACCCGGAACAGACGTCCCTTTTTTCCGCCTTTGGCAATGTGATCGGTCTGGATACCCTGCTTTCTCTGCGCTGCCATTTTTCCAAAATAAACCCCATAAAAGAGGAGCAGCGCCGTTAATCCCATCAGCTGAAATATCATGACTTTACCTGAACTCTCTGTGTATTTGTCTTTTCCCACTGTTCCTTTGTCATACAGTTGATATGTTCTGTGCGGGTATCATTCATCAGTTCCCAGTGAATATTTTCATTGGTATGGTGAAAAAGGAAGCCGCACTTTTCCTGAGAACGGCGTGATTTCTCATTTCCATCAAAATATCCGCACCACAGCTTTTCCATATGCAGTTCCTCGAAACTGTACCGAATCAGTTCGCGTGCCGCTTCCGGAATCAGCCCCTGGCCCCAATAAGGAACTCCGATCCAGTATCCGATTTCCGCTTCTGTATCGGGAATATTGAGATTGCTGTCTTTGCCAGCCATCAATCCAATACTTCCCACCGGGAGCATGGTCTCCTTTAAGACAACGGCATACGTTCCCTCCTTCGACAGGACATTCTTAATGATCTCCCGGCTGTTCTCCACGCTTGTATGTACCGGCCATCCTGCGATGGGGCCTACTCTGTCATCCTTTGCATAGTTGTATAAGTACTCCGCGTCCGCCTCATCCCATGGTCTGAGAATCAATCGGTCTGTTTCCAATCTGTCTGTCACAAGAATACCTCCTGTTATTGGTTTTGAATCGTCTTAAGCTCTATTATAAGGCGTTTTTGCTTATAATCAATGTATATTTTTGTTTCTTCTATACTGCCTGGATTGCTGTTGTAAAGAGATTCCTTCAATTTCATCAAAGCATGCTTTTATGAATTGTTTTATTATAAAAAGCAGATATGATCCATTCCCCTTGGAATGATATGATATCTGCTTTTTTATTCTTTATATATTGCCTTTATATGCCGTCTATCTATACCCTATTTGAAGCTTCTTCTGCCCTTATGACTCCTTAATTTCATATCCGTCATCTTCCGTTTTCTGAAACAGCGGCAGTTTCTGCAAAAAGATAATATCATCCCGCTCCGCCGCATTTCCCTCTGCGAGCACTGCTGCCTTTTTGGTGACGATTCCCCCGGCACTCTCCACCAGTGCCTCCAGCGCGTAAAGCGATTCTCCGGTGGAAATGACGTCATCCACAATACACACCTTTTTCCCCTTGAGACTCTCTGCATCATGGCCGTCCAGGTACAAGTGCTGCTCTCCTGAAGTCGTAATGGAGTGTACCGACACCGACACGACTCCGCTCATATAGGATTTGATGCTTTTCCTTGCAACAATAAATTCCTTTTTTCCAAGAATTCTGCTGATTTCATAGGTCAGCGCAATTCCTTTGGCTTCCGCGGTTATAATGACATCCACATCCCCGATCTTCTCGGCAAGCTTAGGCGCGCAGGCCATAATAAGCTCCGTATCCCCCATAATGACAAAACTTGCAAATGCCAGATTATCCTCCAGATCAATAAAAGGCAGTTCCCGTTTTACACCAAATAGATTTAGTTCATAGTTTTTCATCAATGATTTTCTCCTTTACATGCCAAGAATTCTGGCTGCAATTCCGGCAAGCATTCCGAGAAACGGATTGGAGATTGCCGTGACAACGAGTGCACTTCCGCCCACTGCCGGATTAACCGCAAGCGCCGCAGGCGCATCCAGCACAAATGTCTTGAACAGGCCCAGCACAAACAGAAAGCCTGCAATGGACGAGGACGGAACGTAATTGCCGATTTTCGGAAGCAGGCCGCTTAAAAGAATCACGCCTACCACTACCATCATCGCAACTCCGGCCCATACCGGGTGGGGCGCATTTGCGGTAGCGGAAATAATTGACTCAACCGGTGCGCCGCCGAAGAAGGAGGAGCCGATGTCCGCAAGGGACGAGATCAGGGTTAAATGATCCACATTAAAAGTATCTGCCCCCGCCATGCTGGCAGTAATCGCCCCAAAGGAAATGTTGGACCCGATATTTAAGCATACCATACCGAGTGCTCCAAAAATAACTGTTCCGTTTATCGTAAATTTCTGCCGCTTAAATTTATCGTCGGCAATAACAATATTCTTCTTTTCTTTATTCAGAACCGCGGAAGCAATGCTGGAAGCGATAACCGAAATAACAATTGTATAAACCAGCGTATTGGCACTGGATCTGGTCAAAAGATAGGTGATAACAGCCGCAGCCAGCGACACTCCGCCGGCAATGTGATCTTCCTTCACCATGTTGACAGCCGCTTTCGTCAAGATCAGTCCCACGCCGGCCATCATTCCGTTCGCAATATCTGTCCCAATAAAATCCACAATTTTTGTGAGCATCCCACAAGCGCCGACCACCGCAAGAATAACCGCACCTATAAAGATCATGGTACACCGCTCCGAGCGGTTCCTGCCGCTGGTTCCCGCATAGGTTATGGTCTCCGCCTGAAATGAAATAGGCGCCACATTTCCCGTTATTACATTCCCTGCTGCTCCAATAAAAAACGCCATCGCCGTCGGGACAGCTGCAAATCCAAATGACAGCGCCAAAAGTCCCTGAGGAAGCGCGTTCAAAACAACACCAAATACGGCAAGTAAATCTGTCAGTAAAGCATTCATCGTAATCTTTAGTCCCCCTTATTTTCATTAATTAGTATTGCTTATAAATATTATATCTTTTATAAGCATGTATTTTTAAAAACAATTTGCATTGTAGCATATTTTTTAATATAATAAAACTATCATTTTTACATATTTTATATAATATTTTTATTATATTAGTAAGGAGGTTTGCTCTATGACTTTAGAGTCTTACCGAAATTTTGTTACGATTGTGGAATGCGGAAGTATTTTGGCCGCGGCGAATCAATTGCTGATCGCTCAGCCATCTTTGAGCAATCAGCTAAAAAATATAGAAGCCTATTATGGGGCGAAGCTGCTAATCCGAAACCGGCACAAACTGGAACTGACCGATGCAGGGCGAGTCTTTTATCTGCATGCCAGAGAGATCTGTCAGGCCGAGGAGAAACTTCACAACGAGATACACAGCAAAAAGACAGCTTTTTCCGAACTGCTAAAGCTGTCAATCCCTGCGGGAAACTCCGCCTATTTTCTGCACCACCTTTTCGATGATTTCCGGGCGGCATACCCTAATGTAAATTTTGATTTTTACGAAATTCCCAGTGATTTTGCGATTCCCAATGTCCTCAACCACGTAACGGAGATCGGCCTCATACGTTCCAGCCTCCCCGGCTATGCCTCCCTGGCCGTCTACCCCTATGAAAAAGAGGAGATCGTCGCTATCTGTAAACCGGATCATCCTCTGATGCAAAAAGGTGATATTCTCGATATCGCTCAACTGGCAGATTACCCGCTGGCGGTTCCCTTTGACTGCCTGGACCTGGTCCGATCTTCCTTTGGCCACCGCCTGCTTGCGCCGAATATCTCTATCATTACCTCCTCCAATGCGACCGCCATCGAGTGGGCCAGATCCTTCGGCACCATCGCGCTGGCCTCACTGACAACCGCCGACTTTCAGCATATTAAGGATTTGGCAGTGAAACATTTTTCTGATGACAATCTGTTTATTACCAGCGCATTTATTGTTAATAAGGAGTATCCGCTGTCTCGGGCGGCGCGGAATTTTTTGGGGTTTCATGGGGTTGAGATTTAATTTCGACACGCCCACCATACCCAAATCTGCAGCAAAAGAGAAAAGCATAAAGCCAATTTACGTTTACTTCTTTATCTGTTTCCCTTAAAACCGTACTCTTTTTTTAGCCGTTCATAAATCTCAAAAGCTACCGGGCATACTTCTACAGCCTCCAGGACGCTATACAGGCTCCATAAACGTTCCGGCTGATCCGTATAGGGATACTTTACACAGTTCTCCGGTTTACACTCGCCTAACAGGCACTCGCCGTTTTCCTGCAAAAAATCGCAGGGACTATGTATGGTCTCATATGCTCCTGTAATAGAATTCCGGCAAAGATACCGTTTGATAAAGGCTTCCTCTGTCATATGCAGGTAAGCCGCATCTTTGCTTATATCCTCTCTCGGAATACTTCCCGCATACATTTTACAGCAATTCCGACATTTACTGCAGTCATAACCGTCAAACAGCTTCTGGTGTAATTCTAAAAACTGCTTATCCAGGGTTTCTTCATCCCCGTGATTTTTTAAAAATGCACGGAACTTCATATTTTCTTTTTCTTTTTTCCTGGCTTGAACATTCACTTCCTGTGGTTCCAGCATCCGTATCACCCTTTCTTTTTTCTTTGCCTCTCCTCATACATTTCATGAATCCAATCCTTGACGGGAAGTTTCCATTGTTCCTTTGGATTTGGTATATTCTTAATCAGGCTCCTGGGGTTTAATCCCATTTCTTTCGCCATCTCAATTTCTTTCACTCCAAGTCTGCATTTTTTCTTAGCTTCCGCCCATAATTCCGGTTTATATGCCATGTAAATTCTCCCTACTGTCATCTTGTCTTATTTTTCCGTGTATCTTTCATCCCATTTTCTCTCAGTTCTGCATGAAATGCAGAATGCCGTGGAAACGCCTGCCAATACTTGCGCAGGACTGCCTCTTTGGCGGACGCATCTCCCAGAACTTCGGTAAATTTTCCAATTCTTCTTTTCCCAGACTCAGCATGTTCTCCAGACTGATATTTAAAAAAAACGAAATCGAGAAATAATCATACAGCGCCTGCGCCCTCTCTTCCGGTATTTTCCGCGCAATACTGTGAATCAAAAGCTGCGGCAGCCCCTGGTCCATTTTCTGTGCTGCCTGATCCACGGCTAATGTAAACTCTTTTAAATTCACACCAGACGCCATCTTATTGATCCCCCTGATCGCAATCTTTTTTTATTTTCGTTATAAGGTTATTTAATACATCAATGTCAAAATTAACCTCATCTTTGCAGTAATTTCGAATGACTTTGTCGATCGTTTCATCAATCGGGAGTACCTTATAGATTGCAGTTGGAGCAAATCTGCTTTCCCCCTCATATCTGACCTCCCCTGTGCCATAACAGAATATTTTTGTAAGATGCTTCAGTTTTATACCGTTTTTTGTTGTCTTTTCTATTACCCTTACATAATACTTCTCTTTTACCCCGCTTAAATTTATTCTTTTTAAGGAAGTTAAAACCAGTTCATCCGTATGCAGTGACCTGAGCCATTCTTCATATGTACCTACGCTGTCTGACCGTTTTTCTTCACTCAATAAATAAGTTTCCATTTCCTCAGAATTCAGGTATTTCCATTTGACCATTTTCCCGCCGCAGTTATTGCACTTCAACGATTATTCTCCCTCCTGAATAAATTTTATACAAGTTTTTTAGATTTAAATAACAACTGTATTGCGGTCTTTTTGTACCATATTTGAATAAAAGGCCTTCAGCTGGGAACCATAAATCCACTCCAAATATTTTGTCTCCAAATATGTTTCCGGCCGGTTCACCGCCAAACACGCCGCCTTTTTCAAATCTCTCCTCATCTCTTCTTTCAACTCATCGATATCACTGAAATCCAGAGATTTGTATAGGCTGGATCTCGTTTCAAAATAGTATTCCATGAAACCAGACCAGCGGTTTTCAAGGTCAAACAGTTGGTTGAACGAATCTATTTTTTCATTTATGTATGTTTCACTCTCGTCGGCAGGTTCCAGGCTGATCCGGTCTTTCTCCTCTTCGTGAATAAATTCTATCTTTACCCTGTCTCTGATGGTATCAATATAAGGTAGGAATACCCTGCGCACATCTATAATTCCATCATGAAAAACACGCTTCATACTCTTGTACCGTTCATTACAGACGGGGCAGATAAAATAAAGATTATAAGGATGGAGCGCAAGACAGGGTATCCACGCTTTTGCAAAATAATGTTCGATATCGTCTTCTCTTTCTGCATTTGTGGTTGTTTGTAAACAAACAGGGCAAATATATTTTATTTTCTTGTTCTTACCGCTAAAATATTCCTGCGCAAAATCTGCTCTGCCGAACTTATCTTTTGTGAGACCCTGTAGTGCAAAATGTGCTGAACATAACACTACATTGTAAAAATACAGAAAAAAATCACTTATCACGCTTTGTGCGCCTTTCTCTAATCCAATACTTTCAAATTGAAAACCATTCGCAGGGTCCTCCGCAAATTTCATATCATGAGCGATGGCCGTATAAATCGTTTCCCTTTCTTCCATACTCATCGCAAAAAGGCGTTCGACTGCCTGCCGCATCGGTTTTCCATTCTCCGCATCCTTTTCATAAAGCTCATAAATCCATTTCCCGTTTACGGGTGAGAATGAAAGCCATTCTGTCTTATCAAATACGGTGCTTTTAGAAACTGAAGCAAATTCAAACACAGACAGCAGATATTCACTAATACAGTTTAAATCAGCTTCATGGTTGTCCTTATCTATCTCCCAAAAAATAGTATCACCTCAGTCCTGTTTCTCATCTAACATGGAATACAACTGTTCATACAGGCGGAACCTTTGATATCCGGGGCCTAATCTTCCTATATTTTCTTTCATTTTATCCAGATTATTTTCACCCATCATGCGCTTTACCGCATCGGCGGCATATGCTCCGATCGGTTCCGTATCAAAAATCAGTTTTGAAATTTCATCTCTCTGAGCGGCAAATGTAGAAGTTCCTGCGTTACAAACCTCCGTTCTTCCGCCGGAGCGGTTGTCAAAAAGATTTAATTGTTCATACATGGCGTCTGTCAAAATCAACGTTGAATGAGTCGCTATCAGGAATTCATTCCATGTTCTGTGGCTTAGATCATATAAGACTTTTATAAAATCCCTGTTCCAATCATCATTAAAATGAACATCCGGTTCATCATACAGAAAGAGCGTATTTTCTCCGCAGTGTCTCTGGGCCAGTAAAACCAGGCCTGTACGTGCCAGCCACATCAACTCACCATCACTCAGCGCTTCCATTCCATAGAGCCCCCTTTCCTCCCCATTTCTGAAAGAAAAATGGATATCACCTATAATCCCTTCCCGATATGCGGTTAATAATGCCGACATCAACACAAACGGATTCCCATCAAAATACTTCTGCAATCCAGGATGATAATACGTCCCATTATCAGACTGATCATACTTTGTATACCGGAACACAACCACTGTTTCCGTGGCTATACTTCCATCGTCATCCAACCGGTTCGATGATGACCGGTTCACGATGCAGTCGCTTAATCCCTTCTTGTTGTTGTGGCCGCTCGACATAAGCTGCCGCAGCATACCGATCTGCGGTGTGTCGATGGCATGCCCCAGCATCTCATCATAAACCTTAAACGAAAATGCCACCGGAATCAGATTCATATTTAATCGGCTGGCCAGCTTCTTTCTCAGTCCACAGTAGTTTTTCAATTCCGATTCGATATTTTTTCCCTGCATTTCCAAAGGTAAGACAGCATACATCACAGGCAAAACAATTTTCGATGTGACAGCATCCAGATAAATAACGCGCGGACTGCTGTCAAGCTGTTCATAAAAACTTAAGACCAAATTTTTCTCCTCATGATCCTGATCTTCTTCGTCCAAAATCGAAAGATCGTAGAGATCACTGGCCAGGGATTCCCTTGGTGATGTAATTAATATTTCCTCCATAGAATTGTTAGCTCCAGAGCAATAGGAAATGATGCGATCGGGCAAATACTCATTCGGGATCGAAGAAACCTGACTTACTTCTCCGTATTTCGCGATCTCGATATAGAGTTTTCGCCGCCGTCCAGTCTCATCGTAAATGTTTTTCTCCTCCGGTTTTACATAAATATCGGTTCCGTCTCGCATGCGGTATTTCATTTCGAAGTGAAATCCAGGCAGTTCATCCTGCATAATACGTGTAAAAATCAGGCCGAGTGCTTCAATCACACTTGATTTGCCGGAACCATTCCGACCGATCAGAAAATCAATTGATACAGGAGACGACTGCTCCTTAAAATAAATAGACAGCTCTTTTAACCCCTTATATCCATCCACATACAGATATTCCAGTTTCATCTTTCCCTCCTAGCTTCCATGAGAAGCCTGATATTTCTGAATCGTGATTGGTTCTCCTCTTGAGTCCACAACCGCTCTTCCGGAGAAATTTATCTTATCAGGAATCGTTTTTTCGAGAAATCCCAGACCTTCCAACAATTTTACGGTTGTAATCGCATCCTGAATAGAAGATCCTCTTAAAATGGTTTGATCACTCATACCGATTCTTTTAAGCGCGATATGAATCGGCATCGGAACTTTGGATACAACGTAAATCCGTAAAATTTCTTTCTGAAAGACAGACAAATGCCTGATTAATTCCCTCTTTTCCTGATCAAACTCCTGATACCAACTGCCGGAACCTGCTGGTACCTCTCCATTTATCTGCTGCATCCCTTTCGCACGGTAATGCCTCAAAATGGCAGCATAGTCAGGCTCATCCAAAAGATGAACCAAACGATACCGCCTTGTCAGATTCCCAGTAAAAGAAGCAGCCAAAAGCGACTGAAAAAGTCTCTCTATCTTCTTATATACCGTTGCCTGCCTGTGCTGAACCTCTAACATCTTATTTACTATTTTCACAAATCTGTCCTGCTCAGAAAGCGGGATTGATGGAATGGGAATATTGCCGATAAAAGACGCGTCGGAAACCGCCTTATCCCAGCCTAACAGTTCTCCCAGGTATGTCGAACAAAAATGCATCCATACCAGCAAAAATTTCGGTCGTATCCAATCATTGCTTACTCTGACCCGAAAAATATTCCTGCCCCAGACTACCTCATCCATATCTTCCATCACCAGAACAAAATGAACACTCCTGCCTCCATCGATTCGTCCGCACAGTAAATCATCTTTCCTTAACAAATACCGGTTTCGGTCTATATCCGTGCACTGAACTGCCGGATATTCATTTGCAGCTGTCATGGACCATTCCGTATCATAAAGCGAATTGATATACTGCACACTTACGTTTCCTTCCTCTTTCTTAATGGAACGTCCTGCTAACACTTTAATTGAATCGCAGTCTTTTAGTCGTTCCATTTTACGGATATCCATCAAATATCCGAGCCGTTTATGCATAACACCATATATGGCCCGTTTTACTTCCATCATCCCATTTTGTTGCCATCCAGGCAGTTTCTCCCAATGCTTCATTACATTGACGATACACTTTTGCTCTTCCAGGCATGGAAAAATGATAGCTGTATTCTCCAACTGATTTTTTGTCAGATTCGGTATTGTGACTGCATTCGCCGTTTCCTCCAACCATGGTTTATAAAACTGGAAGTAATAGTATGCATAGTCTGCCAGAATCATACTCTCATCAAAAATCATCCCCTGGATTGCCTGATTAATTTTCAAATCGATTCCCGCAATCGCTGTCTTACCTATGGTACCAGAGACAGATAAAAGCACGGTTCCCTTCGGAACCCACCCTTTTATCTGTTCTGCCCCCTCGGCAGTCAGATACTCCTCCGTATTCACTAGAATTCCACCGTTTAAATCGCCTGCTCTGGCCCAGGGAATTCCTGGTTTATTGGTATAATACTCCTTATGGGAACGCTCAGGCGTAGATCCTTTGATCCAACGAACCACTATATCCTTTAACAGTTTTCGCTGCCAGTTTATCATAAGCTCTCAACCTCCTCAAGAAGTTTTTCCAGAGCCTCAAGCAATTCTTTCTGTTCCTGAATCACATCATGAAGCAGTATTTCAGGAGCCTCAAACTCTAATTCCGGTCTCTTAGGCGGCTGATAAAACCCCGGAAGCATGTTCCATTTTGATTCCTTCACTGTCTTTCTGTCAGCAAACCAGAAATAAACCCTGTCCCACTCTTCAGGCGTCTTTATATTGTTGTAATTCTCCAACAAACTTCTTTCAGACAACTGCACCCACTGTTTGTAATACTCATCACGCCTGTTCCACACATATAGTAATTCATCATAGTTTCCCGGCTCCCCGTCGCTGTTATCCGGCTTCATCTGATAAAAGAACAGGTACGGCATTCTATCCTTCCAACCGCCCAGCATCATGGGATTACTAATGATTAAAATACTGGAAGCCACTGTTGCATTTGTAAAAAATGTATCCTGCGGCAACGATAGAATCGCTTCTACCAAATATGTATTTAGTATCCATTTGCGCACTTCCATATTTTCTTTTTTAGATGAGAACAGAAAGTTGTCAGGAACGATAATCGCAGAACGTCCTTCCGTTTCCAACGCCTGTAAGGTGCGAACAATAAACAGATTGTATTTTCCGTTGATATGCCCAAGCTCTTCCGGCAGTGGAGGCTCATACACATTACTATTCTCAGGCACTGGATCATTCGTAAAGGATGGATTGGCAAGCACAATATCATATCGTTTTTCAAGGCGATTCGTCAGAAAGTTTTCTTCTCCCGTATTAACATCAATATTTGCAAGGATAAAAAGGATTTGAGCGGAAATCTTCAAGCTGTTATCGCTTTCAAAACCGTATAATTGAGAATTTTTAAAATAACCGCTTGCTGCAGTCAACATATTTCCTGAGCTGTACTGAGGATCCAGTATGGATACTTTTCTGTCTGTATTTGTAAATTTCCGTTCTGCATCCAATATCTGTGCCAAATACTTTATTATCTCATCCGGTAAAATATATCTGCTTTTCTCTGCTTTGTTATTTATACATAATTCTAAGATCCTCTGCACGGCATCATATAACAGGTCTGTACCCCCTGACCTGTCTTGTAATTCATACAATTCATTGACGATCTCCAGAATCGGACGCATAACTGAATTTTTCTTTATTGTCAGCTTATAATTCTTAAGAAATGCCAATTGATCTTCGTATTCGGTCGCAACCCGAAAGTTGTATTCCAGCTTATTGAGATAGGAAGTGATCTCCTCTGCCGACTGCAGCGAAAAATCCTTAACTCCCAAAGAATCTCCTTCTCTTCGAAAATCAGAATTGTCACGTTTCCATTTTTTAATTGTTCCATATTCATGAATTAACCGGCAAAGCAGTAGATACCCTAAATCGTTAAAAAGTAAAATTAGATTCTCAGAATATTCCATACGATAAAAGTCAATTACGGATTTGAACTCACGTATTGCGCCACTGATTAATTCCTCCCTTGTTTTATTGGTGAAAGCTTCCTTGTTCATGTTTATTCTCCCTTTTATAGCCTGAGTCGTATGACTCTGCCATTCGCGCCTTAATATTTCCGTAAAATTCATCACAGTTACAGCAGTTATTTCTGCATTACCGCTCTGTTAGAACCGTATTTATATCAAGCATGAATTTTATTGCTGAATCGTTTTTGGATATCCTTGGCAAAAGAAAACCACTTACCAAAATCGATAGACTCAATTTTATAAATATCAGTGGCTAAAATAAGCAAAGTATAGTTTATTTATTCTTACAAATTGTATTCTGCATAACACGATTCTAACTATGCAACGAGCTCTTGCACAGTTACTCTAACTCTCGATCTCTACTTCTCTCCGAGGCATATCAGTTCCAAGAAAATCAAACAGATAGGGATCTATAAATACTTGATTGACCATATCAGAGTCCACTGGCGGAAGTGCTGCCGGGAAATTATTTACGCTTTTTCCCGAACGTTCCATCAATTTACTTTCTATTTGCAAGTCCAAGATAGTTTTACTCCATCCATTTTTGATTGCTTTATGTGCATACCAAATGCGACTTTCTTCATCTTTCAGTTTATCCATTAAGGAAATATTGGTTCGCCACGGTATTTGTGCAACGCCCCGTTGCACAATTTCAAAATCAGGCCAGCTCTCGGCAAATTTCCGCATATATTTTATATTTCTTGGCGAAAATCCGGACATTTCAGGAAAGGCGTCCTTTAAGTCCTTAGCCATGCGGTCAATTACTTTAGCTCCCCAGCCTTCTTCTTGTTTTTTCAGAATGGCTCTGCCAATGTTCCAATAAAGGCAGATCATACTGGAATTTGCATTCAATACAACAGAAATCTTCTGCTTTAGGATTTCTGCTTTCACTTCTTCTATAAATTTCAAGTAAGCATCACTCATCTCGGAAAGTTTTGGAGCAACTGGAAATACAACTCCATCTTTATTCTTTCCCATTTGATTTCGATTATCCAATACGATTCCCCCCCACAATCCGTCGATTTCTTCTTGTCAATTATAGATTTATAGTTATTTTTTAATGCTGTACATATTAAGTTCAAATTCCATTAGGCTTGTCTTTACTAATATCTTCTGATAAATTATAATAATCATATATTTTCCGAACATAATTTCGTTCAACGCAACATGCTTTCTCTCTTTTAAAAGTCAATGTCTCAACAGCATGCATAATAGCCTTATGTCGTACCGTTTTCTTCGAAAATTGGTTATATGTATAATTTTCTTTTGTATTCATATTTCCCCCATATCTTTACTTCGTAGAAATTCTTAATACATTTCTTATTTTAATGAACATTTTACTTAAATTCAACAAAACTTCACAAGAAAAGAAGCCAGAGTTATTCATTAGCAAAAGACTGAGATATATCAAAGTGATGAAAAGTACAAGACACCGTTATGGCATCTATACTCTTGATTTCAAAGCAGGGAGGGGTACAGGGAGTAGTCGCAAATGTACAGGCCAGGTATCTTTCTCTATCAGAGACAATCATATTTCCACACCACTCATTATATACTTATTGAAACTGTTCCGTCTTTTCCCCACAGATAATCCTCCGAAATTCTATTATCTGGAAAGTTTTAATTTACTACATATAATATAAACAGCCCATGGCAGGAACATGTGCTCGAATATAAAAGAAAAGCCTGACCCATGGTTTTGCCATAGAGTATATCTTTTTCCAAATAGTAAAGGTTTTGCCAGATTGTATCTTTTGCCCAACAAAACTCTCATTTTTGAACTATCCGGCGTTATCCCCGTCCCCGCCCATACGAGAACTTATCCATCTCACTTTCCTTAAAAACACAACTCTATTTTCCCCAAATAATCCCGCAAACGCCCATAGAATCAAGGTTTCCGCACGAGAAGCACGGCGGTCTCCACATGGCACGAGAGGATAGAATAAATGTCATATCGCCTTTTTTTGCCGATTTTCTCCATTGTAGGTTCAAGGAAACATATCAACGGTGTTTTTCGCATTTGCTTGTCGGCGGAAACATATCCATCGAGTTTTGTCTGCTTGCGGGAACATATCTACTATAATTACCAGACCTGCAATTTTTGCAATGGACTCATAAAGTATTTTAGATTAAACTATCTTTGCTTTGATATCATGAACATATTCTATGACCATATTTTTTCAACCAAAGCAAGTGATAAGTTGCTCCGCTTTTTTTTGCAATCGTTCCATATATTGTTCCATATAATTCCAATCTGGAACACCATCTGATGTGATTGGAAGTTTTATCATTTCACGCTTTAATACCTTTTGAGTACACATGTCTTTAAACCCATATTTTTGTATAAACATAGATTTTATAGCTGTTGCAATAAATAATCCAACGCCTTTACTAATACTAATTTTAGGTATTAAAACATTTACATGACCATGTGCTGTAACAAAAAAATCTTCTTCGTGATAATAAGCATTTCCAAACATATCAACAGTTAAACAACCAGCATCATACAACGTACTTTCACTATTACGTGGAATTCGTTGAATTAACCCATTATTTGTATTACTTGGAGTTATAAGAGCAATGTCACCATCATCTAAACCTTTAACTTGAATATCTCCCTTCGGCAATGACAAATCAAAAAAATCTACAACACCAAAGTCTTTCCAATCAGAAAAATCAGCTTTCTTTTTAGGAATATGTTTTGCTCTATCTAACACAATTAACGAAGCAGTAACTTTTCCTTCAAGTTTTTCTATATATTCTTCCATATACTCCCAATCAACTTTACCACTCTCTGTTACTGGTAATTTTATTTTATGATTTTTCAACATTATTTTAGTTGCTTTCATATCGTAGTCAAAAACCCTATCTAGCGAAGAATTTAAAACAGAAATAAGAAACATCGCATTCTTTTCATTTAGATTTTCTGAACTCAACACGCTAGTCGCACCATGACCATCCTTCAAATAAAACGGTTTATCCACATAAACAACAACGTGATTATTGGAATGAATAAGTAACAATGGTTTTGATTCAATATTATTTAACATTTCCTTTCCGATATTAACATATGATATTAAGCCATTGTTCACAGACGACTGCCCAATAAAGGCATATTGCTCTTCGCCATCAATGCTATTAAGGATCAATCTCGGATTAATTTCTTTTTGTGTTTCCCATTTCAAAATGTCTATTAACCTAAATTCCCCCCATTTCGATGTGTCAAATTTTTTCATCAACATCACCATCCTTTAAGGTGATTCTAACACCGTTTTCATCAGATTCGACATGACTACTGTACATTGCTTTTTGAAGCAATGTGTTTCCAAATTCTTTAGCATCAATTCCTTGCTTGAACATCTCATAATCCATCAGTGTTTTAATAAAATCTTCTTCAAAAATTTCAAAAGGTTTCTCTGGCATCTGATATGATAAATGTTCCTTTGGATTAACTACTTGGATAAAATCACGAACATCATTTGCTTCATTGCAAATTGGATTTTCAATGATTTTCACCCATTTATCTTCAATCGCTTGCCATCTTCCTTTAATATCCTGTCGTCCCTGATTCTTAACAGTTTCAAGTCCATCATCTTCGATATAGCAAGCAAAAATATCTTTTTCATCATGTGCAACACCTGATTCAAAGATAAAAATACTTGTCGTGATTCCTACACCAAAGAACAGATTTTCAGGCAACTTGATAATCTTTTTCAGCGTATGATTTTTCAATAATTTATTGCCAATCTTTTTATCTGTAAAATCTTTTTCCAGTTTTTTATCAGGTAAAATAAATGCACATTCTGTATGTGCCGGAACATTATCAAGAACATTTTGAACAATCTGCATACAACCATATTTTCGCTCATATGGTGGATTCATTAAGACCTTTGTAATATCTTTGCTCTTAATCCAATCACACGCTTCTTGGCCTCTTGTATCTAACTGTTCCAAATTTGTTTTTCCGTCTTTATGGATCAGCATATTAGCACACGCAAGAGCATAAATTTCTTTATCCCATTCAATACCAAACAATTGTACATCTTTAATGTAACCAGCCTTTTCCGTATTGATTCCACCAGCTTCTTTAATCATGTTACACATTGCTTTCACAAGAAATGCTCCACTTCCACACGTTGCATCTAAAACTCTGTCATTCATATCGCAATGAATCAAACGATACATGAAAGATGTCACATGGTCAGGGGTAAAGATTTGACCATTCTCTGACTTTGCTTTGTATCTATTAAATTCATTGAAGAAAATCCCCATAACATCTTCGCCATTCCAATTGTCCGATGTAACATAACCAGAAATTTCTTTCACCCATCCGATGAAATCATCAATAGCCGTCTGATTATCAGGAGAATTCATTTCAATTTTAGTATAAATATCAGCCAAAAGTTGTAATTTATTATTTCTCTTTTTGCTCTCTCTCAATGATTTATTCAATTGATTAAGGATTGCATTATGGAAGTCATTATAATCCATGCTCTTTGCAAGCGTAGCACCTTCCTTAGTTGCTACCAATGCACACGCTGTAAAAATCATTCTATGATATAAATTTTTAATACCGAAACGAATATGAAGACAATTATTGATTTTCGCAGTTAACCTATAAATAGCCTGTTTATCAACTGCTTCTTGATTATAAACAGACAAATAATATGATTTATCTTGCAGTTGTTTAGATAACTTCGTCAATTCCTCATAATATTTAAAAACACGAATATCCTGTCCATTGTAAAGAATTCCAATGATTTTATCATATTGGGCGTCAACGACCTTGATATTATCAAACAACTCCTGCACCCATTTTCGATTTGATAAATCCTCTTTCTCTGATTTTGTTTCCAAAATTATTGCCGGCATACTTCTGTCTTTTGGAAGGTACCAACCATCAGGCTTTCTATTCACTCCCTGAAATCCCAACTGATTAAATGTAGTAATCTGTCCTGTTCCTTGTTTAATACCATCTTCAATTTTATCAAAGCCTAAAATCAGTTTTGCCTCATCACGAACTTCATCTTCTGTTCTATATACCGGAGTAACCCTGCTCATTTTATTCTCCTCCCAAATTCTTTAATATATCTATCTTGTCAACTCAACCTCATTAAATATAAAATACTCATGAAAATGTATTGATATGTTCCCACAAACGCAAAAACACACTTTAGGTTGAGTAGGCGGTTTTGTTATCGCTGATAAACCCTAGTAAAATCAAGCTTTCTGGCGTGACATCAATACAACTGTTTCCACATGCCCACTATGCGGAAACATATCACACCCTCTCACCTTCACCACCTCATACCCTCTCTCCGCCAGATACTTCATATCCCGCGCGAGCGTAGCCGAGTCACAGCTGACATAGACCACCCGCTTCGGTCCCATTTTCACGATCGTATCCAGGCAGACCTCATCACAGCCTTTTCTCGGTGGGTCCACGACAATCACATCGGCATATACCTGGTTCTTCTCATATTCCCGGGGCAGTACCTCCTCCGCTTTTCCGACGAAGAACTCCACGTTCTCTATCCCATTAATCCTGGCATTCTCCCGGGCATCATCGATGGCCTGCGGCACGATCTCCACGCCATACACCTTCTTCGCCTTCTGTGCAAGAAATAATGATATGGTACCGATCCCACAATATAAATCCCACACGGTTTCTCCGCCGGTCAGTCCCGCATATTCCAGGGCTGTGGAGTAGAGTTTCTCCGTCTGCACCGGATTTACCTGGTAAAATGACAGCGGGGAAATGCGGTATTTCACTCCGCCGATCGAATCCGTAATATAACCCGGCCCATAAAGGTTGATGACTTCATTTCCAAGTATCACATTGGTCTGATCACGATTTATGTTGACTGAAATACTCGTCATTCCCGGTATCTTTAACAGCTGCTCAGTCAGCTCATCCTGATGGGGCAGGCTTTTTCCATTGATCACCTGACATACCATCAGTTCGCCGGTATGAAACCCCTTTCGAATCAGGGTATGACGGATTAAGCCTGAATGGGATGCCTCATCGTATGGCCTTATATGGCAGCGTTCCAGATGATTTTTGATTATCTTCAGTATCTCTCTGTTTTCTTCAATCCCCAGCAGGCAATCCCCGTTTTCAATGATCGCATGGGTCCGGCCTGCATAAAATCCGGTTATAATCTTACCGCCCTTATCAAGTCCCCAGGGAAACTGTGCCTTATTGCGGTATCTCCATGGCTCGTCCATCCCCATGATGGGCAGCATCGGAACCTCATCAAATCCGCCGATTCGTGTAATATTATTATAGATTTTCCGTTCTTTGTAAGCTAACTGTTCTTTGTAGTCCATTGCCTGGAGCTGACAGCCGCCGCACTGGCGGGCCACCGGGCACCGCGGCGTCACACGGTTTGGCGACGCATTGATGATTTTCTCTAAGCGGGCGAAGCCATAAGACTTTTTTGTCTTCATTACCTTGGCTTCCACCTCGTCTCCAATCACTGCATCCTTCACAAACCAGGTGTAACCATCGGTCTTGCCGATTCCTTCACCTGTATCTCCCATATCCTCTATTGTCACCTGAATCCTGTCATTCTTTTTCCATTCCATATTAATCGTTCTCCCCGATTGTTCTATACGATTCGAATTAATTCCAGCATATATAAATTTCTTTTAGCTAAGTTTTATTCTATCCTCTTTCCTTTCAATACGCAAGAAATATCTCCGTCCCTGCCAAATATCAAAATTACACAGCATCATCATTCTTCCAGATCAGACCTCCAAACCAGACCTCCAAACCACTGATTCATATCAAAAACGGCTGTATACGAGCGCACTTCACTACGCCCTTACACAACCGTTTCTTACGATTCTAATTATCAGTTCTTCATCAACTGCTCTATCTATCCGCCAGCCAGACTTCACCGGCCTACTGCCGCCAATTCGCCCCGGCGTTTTATTTGCTCTTGCCGCCGTTCGCCTTTTCCATGTGAATATTCTTACCCTTGATCTTTACATCCTTCATGGCCTTTAACACTGCATCAGCGTTTTCTCTCGGCACTTCTACAAATGTATACTTGTCATACATATCGATGCTTCCGACCATTTTGCCCGGCATGCCTGATTCGCCTGCGATGGCTCCCAGGATGTCACCCGGCTTCACGTTCTGGTTCTTTCCGATGTTGATGAACAGACGGGCCATATCCTCACGGCCGCTGTCATACCGGCTGTCGCGGCCGCCGCTGTTTCTGCCTCTTCCGCGTCCGTTACCATTACGGCTTCCTCCGCTGTAATAGCTGTCTAAATCATCGAGAGAGCGTGGTTCTCTTGTGTCGACAATGTCCTCACTCTCTTCGCCCATCATCATCTTTAACAGCGCGGCTGCCAGATCCAGGGAAGTATAATCTTCTTCCAGAAGCTTCTTTTCAAGAATATTAATCATTTCGCTTAAATCGGATTCTTCGATGGTATCCGCCACATTCTCTAAAATCTTATCGACTTTAATGCCTGTCACGTCATTCAGGGAAGGAATCGCCTGAGGAATGATCTTGGTCTTGCAGTAACGCTGAATATCGCGAAGCTTATAAACTTCTTTTCCAACCACAAAGCTGAATGCAATACCCTCGCGGCCAGCACGACCGGTACGGCCGATCCGGTGTACGTAGTACTCGTCATCCTGCGGGAGATCGTAGTTAAATACGGCTTCTACGTCGTCTACGTCAATTCCGCGGGCCGCCACATCGGTGGCCACCAGAATATCGGTTCTGCCGTTACGGAAGCTGTTCATAACGCGGTCACGCTGAATCTGCTTCAAATCACCGTGCAGACCTTCCGCGAAATAGCCACGTCCCTGAAGTGCCTGTACCAGTTCGTCCACGCCCTTTTTCGTATTACAGAACACAACGGAAAGCTTTGGTGCGTACATATCTAACAGACGGCACATAACCTCTACCTTTGTCTTCGGCTTTACTTCATAATAATACTGGGTTACCTTCGGAACAGTCAGTTCTTTCTTAACCACCTTCACAGTCACCGGTTCCTTCTGGAACTTGTGCGCAATGTCCGCAATCGCCTGAGGCATGGTAGCGGAAAACATCACAGTCTGGCGCTCCTCCGGAAGCTGGCTTAAAATGGTCTCCATATCCTCTAAGAAGCCCATGTTCAGCATCTCGTCAGCCTCATCCATAACTACGGTATGAATATGGTCAAATTTCACCGTCTTGCGGCGCATATGATCCATCACACGGCCCGGTGTTCCGATGATAATCTGGGTACCATCCTTTAAGGAACGAATCTGTTTTACAATGTCCTGGCCGCCATAAATCGGAAGAACCTTGACACCGTGCATATATTTTGCTAATCTACGGATTTCGTCAGCCACCTGAATTGCAAGCTCTCTGGTGGGACACAGGGCGATCGCCTGGAGTTTCTTGGATTTCGGATCCACTTTCTGTAACAGCGGAATACCAAATGCGGCCGTCTTACCGGTTCCTGTCTGAGCCTGGCCAATAATGTCCCTGCCCTCCATCTGTACCGGAATCGCCTGCGCCTGAATCGGCGAAGCCTCCTCAAATCCCATGTCCGCAACTGCCCGCAGAATTCTTTCGTCTAGCTGTAATTCATCAAATCTCATTGTCTCCATAAATAAATAAGTCCTTTCTAGGCCTGCCGGGTTCACCTGTTGCCGACGGCCGCACACACACTTTTCGCAAAGAAAACGAGAGGTGTCAGGTATACGTTTCAGACCTTCATCCTCTCGTTTCACAAGTTTAAACTATAACAGAAATATTTTTTCATGTCAAGGAGTTTTCTTTATATCCATGATATCCCGGCTATATATTTTTCTGTAACACGCAAATTCCGCGCGTTCTTAAGTAGTTCAGGACCTCCAGCTTTTCCCTCTCTGCCTGAAATGCCCAAACTGGAATATTCAAAAAATACGGACCTTTCGTAAAAATAAATACCTCTTTTTTGCTCTCCACCACCTTGTAAATTGTGGGATAAGTCAGGTTCCACTGTTCCGTATCCGTACAGAGGCTGATTCCCGACCGATCGAAGGAAATTACCTGGCGGCCAGTCCTGTCCGGCACAGTTTTACCGCGTTTTAAGGCTCGTTTTACGCCGCGGTAAATCCATTTCCTGCTGTAAAATATCTGATAAGCCATACCAATAAACAGAATAATAAAAATACCATAAACCGCAGCAGCCACCGGATCTCTGTCCCGTATAAATGATAAGATTCCAACGCCTGTAAGCAGTAACAACGACAGTATCACAGTCATGCTTTCTGGTATTTTAAGCGCATACCTCGTCCGCATCATATAATACTTGCCTGCAGTCAGCACATCCAGCCATTCTGCCTCCTCCTGAATAAATGCAAAGGAATATACCTGTTCTTCAGGGCATATGATCTCCGCCTGCTGGTCCAGAGGATCCATAAAGGCCTCCTGCTGCTGCTTTTCCTGCAGAAAGGCGAGGCAGCAGTCCATTTCGGCTTCGCCGGTGAACGCAGAATCCGGAAGTGTCAGCAGAGTCTTTACCGTCCCAATCCGTTTCATATAAACCAGGATCTGATGCCTCGTTTTTTCCGCATATAAAATGGAGGCGTAAGGATAACAGCTTACGCCTTCCTCCGTACACATCTCAATCCGATGTTCTCCGAACCGTACCAGCTGCCGGTGCATAAGCGGGCCTTTTATGATTCTGAAGTATTGAACCGTTTTAATGAGAATCGTGATTATCACGGCAAAACCAAGCCACAGCCCGATTCCGGCACACAGATCGGTTATCCACCAGAGAATGGATGGGTCATGACCGCCGAGCAGCACAACACCCACGGTGTAGATCAGGGATATTCCGGCAATGATAAGCATGACAGCCTGGATCTTTGACTCCTTCATCCCGTCCTTCTTAAGCCTCATATCCGACATCATGCGCAGAATATCCTTTTTTGAAAGCTGAACTTCGAGTTCACGCATCGGCGATACCCCCTATCCTTTCTATTATCGCAGTACTTTATGTATTTCTTTCCTATCATCCTATCTCTTTCTCTTCAAAATATCTCTTCCATTTCATAGCACCTCTTCCGCCCCATTATATATCATAGAAGAAACTACCGCAAGTCACAAATCCCAACTCTGAAAATCCCCTGTTTTACCTTTGCCCGACAAACAAAATCCAGAACCATCTAAACAAAAAAATTCAGAAAATATTTCCTTGACAAAAATTCTTACTGCATGTTACGATTAGTCCGTAATCGGACTATTAATCTATAAAACGGAGGTCAGCTCAATCATGTACGATATTCTGACAGAACAGCTAAAACACTACACCGTACTCTGGCGGGAAACCAGCGCCCTGTACGAAGAATGGGCCAAAAAACGCGGTCTGTCCTATTATGAACTCCTGGTTATCCTTTCCATCATGGAGCCGGACGGCCCTTGTCTTCAGAAAGACATCTGCACCCACTGGCAGCTTCCGAAACAGACGGTCAACACCATCCTGAAAAACTTTGCCGGGCGCGCCTGGATTACACTTGTGCCTTCGGAGGAAGACCGGCGGGGCAAGGTCATTCTGCTGACTGACGCGGGCCGGTTATTTATGGAAGCCACGGCTTCCGATCTTCAGACCCATGAAAGGTCCGTCTGGCAAAAGATGGGCCAGGAGAATGCCAGAGCACTGTTAGAGAGCACCGCGCTCTATAACAAACTATTTAAGGAGACAGACTCAAATGAAACTGCATAAAGAATTTTTCCACTACGTCATTCCGTCCATGCTGGCCTTTGCGCTGTCGGGCGTCTATGCCATCGCCGATGGTTTTTTCGTCGGCAACGCCCTGGGCGACAGCGCCCTGGCCGCAGTCAATATTGCATACCCGCTGACAGCTTTTTTACAGGCCGTCGGCACCGGAATCGGCATGGGCGGCGCAATCCAGTACGCCATCAGCGCCGGCACGGAAAATCATAAAAGGGGCCGCCAGTATTTCGGTATGTCTCTCATTATGTTGACCATTTCCGGAATTTTTTTATCCGCGCTGCTGCTGTTAAGCGCCCCTGTGGTCCTCCGCTTTTTTGGAGCGTCTGGCACGATTGGGGAGCTGGCGCAGGAGTACATTCTTTATATTGCTTTTGGAGCCATTTTTCAGGTTCTGGGAACGGGGCTCGTTCCCTTCATTCGCAATATGGGAGGCGCGGTTTCGGCCATGGCCGCTATGATCGCAGGTTTTTTAACGAACATATTTCTCGATTACCTGTTCGTATGGCATCTTCCCTTCGGCATGATGGGAGCCGCCGTTGCGACGGTTATTGGACAGGCGGTAACCTTTCTGGTGTGCGTGGCATTTTTCATTGCCAAAAAGAAGAAACCTTTGCTCCGTTTTGGACAAGATGGTACCTTTCTCTTCAAAACGATTCTGAAGGTAGGGCTCTCTCCCTTCGGACTCACATTTTCACCTAATATCACGCTGATCCTGATCAATAAAAGCGCGGCCCTGGTAGGCGGTGCGGCGGCCGTCACCTGCTATGCGCCGGTCAGCTATATTTCCGCCATCATCATCCTCCTGCTTCAGGGTGTCAGTGACGGCTGTCAGCCGCTGATCAGCCTCTCCTACGGTGAGGGCCGTCACGACCGTACAAAGCAGTTCCGTAACCTGGCGTATAGCTTTGCCGCTGCGGTCTCACTCCTGTGTATGGGAGTGCTGTTTCTTCTTCGGGGACAGGCGGCCGCGCTGTTCGGCGCCTCTCCCCAGATTACAGCGCGCGTTGCAGATATTCTCCCTGTATTCCTGAGCGGTTACTTATTTGTCAGCATATCCAGGGTGACGACAGCCTATTTCTACGCTACGGACAAAGACCTGCAGGCCTACATTATGATCTATGGGGAAGTAATAATCCTGTTCCTGCTGCTGCTCATATTGCCGCAAATGACAGGGATCGGCGGAACATGGCTCTCAGTACCGGTCTCACAACTGGCGGCTATGTGTATCAGTATCTTTCTGATTATGAAGGAAAAGAAAAAGGCGTAAAAATATTTTAATGTAAAATGCTATTGACAAACTGCTTTTTTGCTGTTAGGATGTTCAATAATTTATAAATTATTATATTTTTGAACAATATCTTTATTCCAGTGCACACCTTAAGGAGGACCAATCATGAACGAATTGGAGAACATCAGCAGGAAATCAGAGACAAATCACACCATCATACAAACGGAGGCAGGGCAGATCATACCCGCAGAAGAAGAAACCTGGAAGCAGATCTGGACGCGCAAGGGAAGGGCTGAGGGCGGCATAGAGGATCTTCTGGCCTTCGACGGATACGAGCGCACTCAGGTTGATATGGAAGAGGTGGCTGCTGAGATCAGCCGCCGCCTCGATATTCAGAAGGAAGATAAGGTACTGGAGGTCGGATGCGGCGCCGGAGCACTGGCCCAGTATCTGGACTGCGATTATACAGGCATCGACTATTCCCCTACACTTGTCAGACGCCACATCGAGCTGCTGCACAATCCGGTTTTGGTCGGCGAGGCCGCCAATCTGCCGTTTAAAGACAAGACCTTTGACAAGGTCATCTGCTACGGCGTATTTCTTTATTTTGATGATAAGGAATACGCTCAGAGGGCTGCGGAGGAACTGTTACGGGTGGCAAAAAAGAGTGTACTGATCGGAGAGCTTCCCATCCGGTCCCACAGAACGGAGCATTTGCTGTTCGCTCCGGAGGAATTCGAGGGCTGGGATATCAGCGACGGTTTTTACGATCCGTATAGAAAAGACAGGTTCAACGCAGCGTTGGCGTTCTGACCGGACGCCGGCTTTCTTCCTTATTAGGATCGGAGATCGCCCAATTACCGGTTTTGGTGATTTTACGGCACCTTTCTGTTTTAAGGCACAAAAATGGAGCGTTGTAAAACAGATGGTTACTCCTCTGTTTTACAACGCCCCGTTACATAGATCCAATTCCGGTTAGCAGATTCTATATTCTATTTGACATACTCTATCTCCTGTTCGGCACATCCGATATCCTATTTCATCCGGTAAACCGGATCCGCCGGATATCCGCCGCGGATCTTCTGCATGCCCCGCTGAATGGCATCCTTGGACTGCTTCCAGTCTGCATCACGGTTTAAGTAATCGTATTTTTCAATAAACCAGTCCACATCCGCGGACAGGCGCTCCATGTTGCGCTGCATCACATCAAAGATCATGGGATAAAAGTCCCTGCGTTCGGCGTCGTTTAAATACCGGTCCGCCCCTGCACACAGCTCTGCAAAATGGTGGAGACAGACGCCCTTTCCGTTCTTAACCTTTTCCCGGAAAGCCGCGTCCTTTTTGTACAGATGAAAAAATGTGGCGATATATCGCTCATAGACCTCATGAAAACGGTCGCAGATATAACAGGTCCGCTCCTTTTCGTTCACCCATTTCTCAATGGGATTTCCGCCTTCCCGTTTGCCGGCTTTTCCCGTGATCCGGTCCATCACCGAGGTCTTTCCAGGGGTGTAATCCTTAAACTCGGACTTCATCTCCTGAATCAGCTTCTTATAATACGTCTTTAAAATCCATCCGTTCCCCAGTGCATTGCCATAATCAAACATCTTCTTCTGATGGACCCGGCAGAATCCCGCCTTGTCCGTCGCTTCCCTCGTATCGCTCTCCATATACGAGGCACAGGAACCCAGGACAAAGTCCATTAACTCCTGCTCCGTCTTCCGTTCCACGTAGCAGAATGGACATTCGTCATCCGCATCCATCGCGTCATTCATTGGTATTTCATATAGTTTTTCCTTCATTGTTATCGCCCCGTCTTACACCTTGAACCGGTACCCCACGCCCCAGATCGTCTCGATATACTGCGGCTTCGCCGTATTAAACTCGATCTTCTCGCGGATCTTCTTAATATGAACCGTGACTGTGGCGATATCTCCGATGGATTCCATGTCCCAGATTTTGCTGAACAGCTCTTCCTTGGTAAACACGTGGTTCGGATTCTGTGCCAGGAAGGTCAGCAAATCAAATTCCTTTGTCGTAAAGCTCTTTTCCTCTCCGTTGACCCACACGCGTCTCGCGGTCTTGTCAATCTTCAGGCCGCGGATCTCGACAATCTCATTATCCGGAGTTCCGCTTCCGATCAGTCTTTCGTATCTGGCCAGATGAGCCTTGACACGGGCCACCATCTCACTTGGGCTGAATGGCTTCGTGATGTAATCGTCGGCGCCCAGTCCCAGGCCGCGGATCTTATCGATATCCTCTTTTTTCGCAGATACCATGATAATCGGGGTGTTCTTCACTTCCCGGACCTTACGGCAGATCTCGAATCCATCCACGCCCGGAAGCATCAGATCCAGAATCAGCAGATCGAAATCTTCATGAAGAGCCTTCGTAAGTCCGGCTTCTCCATCATTCTCAATCTCCACCTCAAAGCCGCTCAGTTCCAGATAATCCTTCTCGAGCTCTGCAATGCTCTCTTCGTCTTCAATAATCAGTATCCTGCTCATTCTGCAATAACCTCCTGATATTTTCTTAGCACAAAGTGTATCTCTGTGCCTATACCTTCCTTGCTGGTCGCCCAGATCCTTCCGCCGTGGTCCTCGATAATCTTCTTTACGATAGAAAGCCCGATACCGCTTCCACCCTGAGAGGAGTTCCTGGAAGAGTCTGTCCGGTAGAACCGGTCGAAAATGTTGGGCAGATCTTTGGCCGCAATGCCTTTTCCATTATCCTCAATCTCAATCTGGATAAAATCTCCCACGTCCTTGATACGGATATTAATAATTCCGCTCTTCTTGTCAATATACTTCACTGAATTGCTGACAATATTGTTGATGACACGTCTCATCTGCTCCGCGTCGGCGATGACCATCACGTCCTCGTCCACATAGTTGAAATATCCCAGTTCGATATTTCTCGCTTCCATCTCCAGCCCCACCTCATCGACACAGTCTCTGAAGTAGCTTGCCACATTGATCTTGGAAAATGTATACGGGATCTTGTTCGTATCGATCTTCGAGTAGAACGTCAGCTCATCGATCAGCTTATCCATGTCATTCGCCTTATTATAAATGGTCCGTATATACCGGTCTAGCTTCTCCGGTGAGGACGCCACTCCGTCCATGATTCCTTCCACGTAACCCTTGATGGCCGTGATCGGGGTCTTCAAATCGTGGGAAATATTGCTGATTAACTCTTTATTTTCCTTGTCATACTGGATCTTCTCTTCCGCGTTCTCCTTCAGCCTCATGCGCATCTCTTCGAAATCCTGGCACAGCTGGCCGATCTCGTCGTCATTCTCCACTTCCAGTGCAAAATCCAGATTGCCATCCCTGATCTTCTTCGTGGCCTCCTGGAGCCGCCCCAGCGGGTGTACCACAGAACTGTAGACCCACATCATCAGGATCGCGTCCGTAAACACGATGATCAGAATTACCGCCAGAAGCATCTCCGCCATCATGGCCTTGATCTCCGGAAGAAGTCCATCTACATTGGATACAATGAACACACTGCCCTTTCCCTCATCCGGGTAAAGGAAATCCATCTGCTTGACCAGATGCTGCGTATCCCCATCCAGATAGATGGCTCCGTCAATGCTGCTGTCCACGTCTTCATACTTGGGCAGCTGATCGAGGAGCTCCTGGGTCACATGACTGTTTCCGTCAAATACGATCTGGTCGTCTTTTCGTACAATCATATATGCATATTTATTCGACAGCTTTTCATTCAGCTTCTGCATATATTCCATATCACTAAACTTCTCCGGGCTGCTGTCTAAAATCTTCTCGATTTCTTTCTGTTCAACCTGCGTCATCCGGTTAAAAATCTGAAGGGAATTGCCGGAAAAGAGATTTACCTGCTCTGTTAAATTATACGCCTTGCGGAACGATTTCATCTGATAATTGCTGAGTCCCGCCACAACCGCGTAAATCAGCGCCAGCGGCACCACGGTAATGATCACAAAAGCGACCGCCAGACGTGTTCTTAATTTTAGTTTCACAACGTGCGTCTCTCCTCTGCTTATAGTATTCCATTTTATACAAAAATATTATAACACAGAATGAAGACCGCATTTATAAAACTATTATAAAATTTGCCTGTCCCTTTATAAACTGCCGTTCCCTTCTGTCATCATTTCATCGGTCAGCAGAAGGCCGTTTGCCTCCAGATTCCGAACCGTGTACTGATTTACGTATGCATGTCCGCCGCATGCGGCCGGGATCACTGCAAATGGTCTGACTGACGGTTCTGCTCCGCCCTGGAGTGCGCTCATTCTCACGGCTCCGTCATCCAGCTCCAGTTCCGTCTGAATTGCGGCCGCACTGCCCCGGGACCACATCGATACTGCCATGCGCTGTACCGGAGCGAGTTTTTTCATTTTAAAATACCAGAGCGTTTCGCACTCCATCGTTTCGCACTCCATCATCTCCCACTCCGGAATAAGGAGACAAAAACGGATTTCCTGGATTCCGCGGAAATTCATCCAAAAGCCCCGGACCTCCTCATATTCCGAATGGCTGAAATAGACCTGCTTATAATCATTCCTGCCATCCTCCTCGTATCCCAACTCAAAATTATCGTCCAGGCGTGCCTGATTATAGCGGACAAGTTCTTCAAAACTCATGTTTTCTGCCTCATAGCATCCGCTCTGAAATACAAATCCTGCCTGCCCCAGATCCCGGTAAAAATCTGATACAAAACCGGGATACAGCTCTTTTCTCCGAAACTGAAAAACCACACTAAAGTATGCCGGCATAACCGGTCTCACCGCCTTTCTCTAATTGTCAAACCAGAACACGATGCGTACCTCATCATCACTTTTGATTCTCCACTCCTCTTTCAGCGCCTCCAGCCGGCTGATCAGCATGGTCAGGTTCAGATTTAAGTACCCCAGCCATTCCCGGCAGACCAGCCCGGCCTCCGGTGTCTCCTTGCTCTTTTCATCGATGAACGCCAGCTGGTAAGGTTTCCCGGCCGCATCAAACTCCAGCATTTTCTCGTAGTCCTCTTCCCTGACCCAGCCTTTTAACGGCATCCGGCCTCCGTAGCCGCTTTCCTTCAGTTCTCGCAGCGTCAGCCAGGAGAGATCGTGGCAGTCAATGCTTCCGATCTCCATCTCGTCTGTCTCATACCGAAAAACCAGGTCGTCCATCTGCTCCGGCAGGCCTCGCGGCTTCGCAATCGGGGGCCAGGAGCTTTCCTCCTCTTCTCCCCGGACTCCGGCCAGCAGATAAAACAACCCATAATCGCGGTGCCCATCGATCAAATCACGACGGCTGAAGCCGCCATCGCCCTGAATCCTTAAATCCGCCCACACATCGTCCCGATACCAGTGTTCGATGTTCTTCCAGCGCCGGTTACCGGGCTCCCTGTTCCAGAGCGCGTTATCACGAACATCGGCGGTATACCCTTCTGCAAAGAGATGTATGTCACAGCCCATTGCGATTCCTCCATTCTCATGGATACCATACGTCCTTGTACGCTCATGTATCCCTTATTTTCCCCTAATAATCTGTTAAGCTGACTATAACATATTCATGGCGGAAAGTCACGCGGCGGCGCTCCAGAGGATAGTCACTTGTCACTCCCAGACGGATTAACACGCAAAAAAACAGGTGAAAAAGAATCTTTCAAGCGCTTTGAAACGCTTTGCCAATTCTTTCTCACCTGTCTTTTCTCACTTGTTTCCCACCCCGGCCGGACACTGGAGTGATCGCGTTATTCCATTTATAAATACTTCTTCAATAGCTCCACCTTATCCAGCTTCTCCCACGGCAGATCCAGATCATTTCTTCCGAAATGTCCGTATGCGGCAGTCTGCTTATAAAGTGGTCTGCGAAGATCGAGCATGCGGATAATTCCCGCCGGACGGAGGTCAAAGTTTTCACGGATGATCTCAACCAGTTTATCATCGCTTAACTTACCTGTTCCGAACGTATCCACCATGATGGAAGTCGGATGTGCCACACCGATGGCATAGGACAGCTGAATCTCGCATTTATCCGCCAGACCTGCAGCCACCATGTTTTTAGCCACGTAGCGGGCCGCGTAAGCCGCTGAACGGTCTACCTTGGTGCAGTCCTTACCGGAGAAGGCGCCGCCGCCGTGGCGCGCATATCCGCCGTAGCTGTCTACGATGATCTTTCTTCCTGTCAGTCCGCTGTCTCCCTGCGGTCCGCCGATAACGAAACGTCCTGTCGGGTTGATGAAGAACTTGGTCTCCTCATCGATCATATCAGCCGGGATAATAGCGTCAAATACATACTCTTTGATATCCTTGTGAATCTGCTCCTGGGTAACGGCCTCGTCGTGCTGGGTCGATAAAACCACTGCTTCCAGGCGGATCGGACGGCCATTCTGATCGTATTCCACCGTAACCTGAGTCTTTCCATCCGGACGCAGGTACTTTAATGTGCCGTCTTTGCGCACCTTCGTCAGCTGGAGCGCCAGTTTGTGTGCCAGGGCGATCGGATAAGGCATATACTCTTCCGTCTCATTGCTGGCAAAACCGAACATCATGCCCTGGTCGCCGGCGCCGATTGCATCCAGCTCAGCCTCAGACATCGTGTGTTCCTTCGCTTCCAGAGCCTTGTTTACGCCCATAGCGATATCCGGGGACTGTTCATCCAGGGATACGACCACACCGCAGGTATCACAGTCAAAGCCGTATTTCGCGCGGTCATAGCCGATCTGGCGAATCGTCTCGCGGACTACCTTCTGGATATCCACGTATGCGTGAGTGGTCACCTCACCCATAACCAGTACAAGACCTGTGGTACAGCAAGTCTCACAGGCCACACGGCTCATCGGGTCCTGCTTTAACATCTCGTCCAGAATCGCATCGGAAATCTGGTCGCACATTTTGTCCGGATGGCCTTCCGTCACGGACTCGGATGTAAATAATAATTTCTCCATGTTGTCATTTCCTCCTTATGTACATGGGGGAGTCAGATAACCTGCAGCCAGCTGCCGGTTTTCCAACCCTCGCGGCAGTCGCCAAATTCAAACAAGCTTGACTTTGACTCGTTGTCCGCGGGAATAACAAAAAGAAAAGCCCGCAGCAATGCGGACTTGATAAATCATGTATCAAATCCTCTTATTGCTCGATTTCTCGCTCAGGTTGGCACCTTCCGCCCTCTCCTGACTGCACACCAATGTGCGCCATTCAGGCCGGGGTTGCCGTGACTTCACAGATCCTTTTATCTCCATCACTCTGAATAAGGGATATTACGTACTTTTCAATTGTTATTCTGTTTCCTGTTACTTCTGTTGCGATATTAATATTATCGTATGAAGGGAGCCTTGTCAAGTATTTTCCATAGGATGCAAACTTTTTTATTCACTGTTCATCCGCCCTCAAAAGTGATATGATAGAGACAGTAATTACATAAAATGTACGAAAATGTCAAAAGCAGGAGGAAATGAAACCATGAGATTAGTAACACGTTCTGACTTTGATGGTCTCGTCTGCGGCGCTCTTCTAAAAGAGGCAGGCGTCATCGACCATTGGAAATTTGCTCATCCGAAGGACTTACAGGACGGTCTCGTCGAGATCACAGAGGATGACTGTCTGGCAAATGTCCCCTTTGTAGAAGGCTGCGGCCTTTGGTTCGACCATCATTCCAGCGAGTTCGAGAGGCTCGAGCTGGAAGGCAAATACAAAGGAGAGAGCCGTCTGGCCCCTTCCTGTGCCAGGATTATCTACGAATACTACGGCGGAAATGAGCGTTTCTCTCATTTTAATGAGATGATGGAGGCCGTGGACAAGGTGGACTCCGGTCACCTCACCATTGATGAAATCCAGAATCCGAAGGGCTGGATACTGATCGGCTTTCTGATGGACCCGAGAACCGGCCTGGGACGCTGGAGGAACTTTACGATCTCCAACTACCAGTTAATGGAGCGTCTGATCGACGCCTGCCGCACCATGAACACCGAGGAAATCTTAAATCTTCCGGATGTACAGGAGCGGATCGAGGTCTATTTTGAGCAGACAGAGAAATTCATGGCCATGATTTCCGAACATACCAGAGTGGAACAGGATGTGATCATCTCAGACCTGCGGGGAGTCGATCCCATCTATACGGGCAACCGTTTCCTGATCTACAGCATGTATCCGGAGCAGAATATTTCCGCATGGATCGTCAATGGAAAGGGCGGCATCGGCTGCTCTGTCGCAGTCGGTTACAGCATCTTAAACCGCACCGCGTCTCTTGATGTCGGAAGCCTGATGTTAAAATACGGCGGCGGCGGTCACAAGAACGTCGGCACCTGCCAGTTTGGCGATGAAACCATGGAAGAACAGCTCCCTAAACTCCTGCATGAGCTGGTTTATCCAACCCTGTAACAGTCATACGAATGGCCGTCGGAATTGTCCGGCGGCCGTTTCTGTTTCTGTCTCTATTTCTATTTCTGTTTCTGTCTCTATTTCTATTTCTATTTCTATTTCTATTGACAATAAGTATTATTTGTATTACTATATATAATACAAATAATACTTATTTCAGAAAGGAGGTTATTCCATGATTATTCGTCTGAACACGGCCAGCACTGTCCCCATATACGTCCAGCTGCGAAACCAGATTGTTACCGGAATCGGAAGAGGGGAACTGAAAGTCGGTGAAAAGCTTCCCACGGTACGTCAGCTGGCCCTCGATGCGGGCGTCAACACCATGACGGTAAACAAGACTTATCAGATTCTCCGTGCGGAAGGCTTTATCGAGATAGACCGGAGAAATGGCGCGACCGTACGTCCGATGAAGGACACGACCTTACAGTACCGTGAAAAACTAAAGGAAGAGCTGGAGCTGATCGGAGCGGAAGCCTGCTTAAAGGGAATGGATAAGAAGGAATTTCTGACGATCTGCGAAGAAATTTTTGCGCATATGGAACCGGCGATCGAGCCATCATAAAGACACACTCATAAGGACACATTCATAAGGATACGCTCATAAAGCCACATTCATAAGGGCACTGACAGAAACAACGGAGGACAGACATGGATATTGCGCTATTAGTCATTTTCTTAATCACAGATTGGAGCATCGTGGGAATCTTTGCCGCAGTATACGGCGGAAAACACCGCTACCGGGAAGGCATGATATTTGGTGTCCATGTCCCGGAATCGGCGGTTCTGGATAAAGACACCGCTGCATTGACCGCTCATTACAGGAAAGTAAACCGGAATTTTTACATCATTAATCTGGCTGCCGGAACGGGAGCCGCGCTTCTCTCCCTGGGGCATCTTTCCATCTTTATGATCGTTTGGACACTCTGGCTCCTGGAATTCTGTGTCGTGTCCATGGGGCTCCTGTTTTTTGCCCACCGCCGCATGTATAGCCTGAAAGTATCAAAGAAATGGATTGTAGGCGAGCCCGTCCGGACGGTGATCGTGGATACCTCAGTCTCCTCCGTGTCTGAAAAGCTGCCGTTTTCCCACTGGTGGCACTTACCGGTAATTCTGGCCAGTATCCTGGCGCTGTTTTTCCTTCCTCATCTCCGGGAATATTTCGGAGACAGCTATCTGCGCTTTCTTTTGCCAGGCGCGGTTCTTCTCATGGAAGCGATATTCTGGTTCGTACACGTCTGGTACAGTCACCGGGAGAATGTGGTATACAGCAATGACAGTAAGATCAATCTGGCAGTCAACCGTTTAACGAAGCGTGTCTGGTCCGGGATGTGGATCGCCTCCAATTACCTTATGCTTCTCTCCATGGCCATTCTGCTGATTCCGCTGGCCGTACGCGGTTCGACAACTACACTGGAATTCTTCCTCTTCCTGGCCATTCAGATCACTGTGATCGTATTGATTACTGCCTCCATCCTGTGGCTGGAAAATAAACGGAATGATATCCTGTCTGCCGACCGCTCACCGCTCCTGGTAGACGATGACCTGTACTGGAAAAATGGCTGGTACAGCAATCCTGACGATAAACGTTTCTTCGTTCAGGACCGGATGTGCAGCGCCAACTTCAGCATGAACATGGCAAAACCGGCTGCAAAAGCCATAACCGGCACCATAACGGCGGGGACCATCCTTCTCCTCGTCTGGATCTGCGCCGTCTTTGTGCGGATGGATTTTGTGCAGCCGCAGCTTTCCCTCCGCGGCGCCAACGTGGAGGTGACCGCGGGAATGTATAATATCTCCTTTTCCAGAGACGACATTCTGGAGGCGGAGCTCCTCGACAGCCTCCCGGAAGAACCGCTACGCAGGACCAACGGCGCGGCCACCAACGACTATCTTCTCGGCAAATTCTACGGGAATCAAACCGGTGAATGCCGGCTGTATATATACAGGAATGTCCGGCCTATACTGGCCATTCGTCTGCCGGAATACACCGTTTTTATCAACAGCAAAACGCAGGGAGAGGTCGAGGCGTGGTATGACAGCCTGAAAAATCCGTCACGGTCACCCGCAAGCTCTGCCCACGAGTCACCGTGACCCTCGTGGAAATAAATATCCCGGGAAGAATCTCTTCTTCCCGGGATCAATCTTATCTGTATCCGTTCGGATTATTGGACTGCCATCTCCAGGAATCCTCGCACATCTCGTCAATTCCTCTTTCTGCTTCCCAGCCCAGTTCCTTCTTAGCAAGCGCCGCATCCGCATAGCACTCGGCGATATCGCCAGGTCTTCTTGGCTTGATTGCGTATGGAATCTGTTTTCCGCAGGCTTTGGAGAATGCCTCGATCATCTGAAGCACGCTGAAGCCCTTGCCGGTTCCCAGATTGTAGATGCGTACGTCCGGCTCGGACTGAGCCAGTTTATCGACTGCTTTTACGTGACCGATGGCCAGATCCACGACGTGAATGTAGTCACGGACACCTGTTCCATCCGGTGTATCGTAGTCATTGCCGAATACGCCCACTTCCTTCAGTTTGCCTACGGCAACCTGGGTGATGTATGGAGTTAAATTGTTCGGAATACCTGCCGGATCTTCTCCGATCAGACCGCTCTTATGAGCTCCCACCGGATTGAAGTAGCGGAGTAAAATCACGCTCCATTCCGGATCCGCGGTATGTAAATCAGTCAAAATCTGCTCCAGCATACTCTTCGTCTGGCCGTATGGATTGGTAATCTTTCCCTTCGGGCAGTCCTCGGTGATTGGAACGAACGCCGGGTCTCCGTATACGGTAGCTGAGGAGCTGAAAATGATCTTCTTCACGCCATGGTTTCTCATCACGTCACACAGAACGAGCGTGCCGGTAATATTGTTATGGTAGTATTCCAGCGGCTTTGCCACGGATTCGCCTACTGCCTTTAAGCCGGCGAAATGAATCACCGCATCAACCGTCTCTTTGCTGAAGATCTCCTCCATAGCAGCCTTATCCAGTAAATCTGCCTTATAGAAGGTTACATCTTTTCCTGTAATCTGTTTTACCCGGTTTAAGGATTCCTCTGAAGAGTTGCATAAATTATCGACAACAACGACTTCCTGTCCCTGATTCAGCAGTTCTATACATGTATGGCTTCCGATATATCCGGCGCCTCCGGTCACTAAAATTCTCATTTATTTTCCTCCTGATATCCTTAATATTTACACACGATCGCTTCCATATCGGCCCACTTCTTCTCCATGTCGGCGACGAGAGCGAACTGGGTTCTGGTTCTGTCCAGGTTATGATTCTCACGGCTGATACGGAAATACGTATCACCCTGCAGAAAATCAGTCAGGAAACGCACACCACATTCAAAGGTCATGAGTTTTGCACCCATAGGGAGCATATCGCGCTCCGCCTGGGTTAAGCTGCCCTGGCATCCCTCCAGGAATCCCTTTGTATAGATTTCATACAGCGGAAGGGACAGCGAAACAAGGCTGACATCCGGTTCATCCTCATCGGCTGTATTGGCACCGAAACGGATGGAATCGCCGAAATCGAAAATGGACAGTCCCGGCATAATGGTATCCAGATCGATGATGCACAGGGCCTCACCCGTAACATCGTCAATCATGATATTGTTTAACTTCGTATCGTTGTGGGTTACGCGGAGCGGAAGCGTTCCTTCCTTCAGCATGTTCATGGCAGCTCCGGCCTCATCGGCGCGGTCCATGACAAACTTGATCTCCTCTTCCACCAGATGAGCGCGTCCGCACACATCCTCTTCCACCGCCTTCTTAAATGTCTCCAGACGGACCGGTGTGTTATGGAAGTTTACAATTGTCTCCGTCAGTTCTTCTGCCGGATATTCGGCCAGCTGACGCTGGAAATGGCCGAACGCCTTACCGCTCTGGTAGAAGTCGTCTGGATTGCGCACCTTGTCAAAGCAGGTGGCGCCAGAGATAAATAAGTAACCTCTCCAGTAATTTCCGTCGCTGTCTGTCACGTAATCTTTGCCGTCTCTGGATTTTACGATGTTTAATGTCTCACGGTACGGATCACCGCCCTGTGCGATGATTTTCTCACGCAGGAAGGAAGTGACGCCGGCGATGTTTCTCATCAGAGACACCGGATCGGTAAAGATTTCATGGTTGATTCTCTGGAGTATGTATAAATGCTCCTTCTCCCCGTCTCTGCATACCAGCCGAAACGTGTCATTGATGTGACCGCTTCCGTAACGTTCCCAGGAAATCGGTTCCCCTTCAAAGCTTAAAAGGTCGATGGCCTCTCTGATTTTACCACACTGTGCGTCTCCCATCACGCTTCCTCCCATAATTTTTCTGGATAGAATCCGGCTTCCTTGAGCCCCTTTATGGCGTTCACAACCGTTTCCTTGTCCTCTTTATAAGTAACTCCATACCAGCGGTCAATGCTCTTCAGCACCGTCACGTCGGCTTTCCCCTCTTTTAACAGTTCATCTACCACAAATGGCAGGAAATATTCGCATTTAATCGGATTCTTTGGCAGTTCACGATCTAAGAAGGCGGCAAATCTGGCATCGATCTCCTTTAAGACACTGGCCGTAAAGCCCCACATATTCATGGAAACGATGGTCTCCTCCGGAAGTTCCGTCCAGGTCGCACCGTCATCCTCTGTAAATTCCGCGATGTCACCGTGCTTTTCAATTCTGGTTCTCTCGTGGATATCCACCAGATGACTGCTCTCGTCCGTGGTGCAGACGCCGCGCGCCACATGTCCGTTCTCTGTCAAAGTGTTATAAAGCTTGTAGCCCACCATTGTGTACTGATACTTTTCGTTGTCTGAATATTCAACCAGCTGGTCATAAATGGATTTAAATGCGCTCTTGCCATAGTAATCATCGGCATTGATCACTGCAAACGGTCCGTCTACCGCATCCTTGCAGCACAGGATCGCATGAGCCGTTCCCCATGGCTTCGCACGGCCTTCCGGTACGCTGTAGCCCTCCGGCAGCTTATCGAGCTCCTGGAACACGTATTCCACCTGCACGTATTTCGCCATGCGGTCTCCGATCTGCTCCTTAAACTCTTTTTCGATGGCCTTCTTAATAATGAATACCACCTTCTCGAATCCGGCTTCCACCGCATCGTAAATAGAAAAGTCAATGATCTTGTTACCGTATGGGTCTACCGGGTCAATCTGCTTAAGACCGCCGTAACGGCTCCCCATCCCTGCTGCCATAATTACCAGAACTGGTTTCTTAGTCATCGCAACTACCTCCTTATTTTCAACTCGCCCCGGCAGTCCGTAGTGACTTGATTGCCGAACACGTTTTACTAACTCCAGTATAGTGAATACACAGGAAAATATATTTGCACTATCTGCTATTTTATTTGCATTATCGTACACATTTTACTATTTTACCACAGAATATGATATACTGTAAACACGAAACGGAGTCGTTTCACATTTCACACAGGTACAGCCGTTACCGTTCACAGCCCGCGCACCCCCTGTTTCCCGCCCTGTCCCGGCTGGCTCATGCTCCGTTTCCTGTGACTTTGCAGGGGATTAGCAATTCTTAACGCGCAGGATTTTTCGTTCAGGGGAAATACCCACCTGTTTGAGCGCAGCGAGTTTGGGTATTTTCACTGGCTTTTAGAAAAATTCTGCACGTTTAGAAGTGCTTATCCCCGAAACCGGAACTGGAAACAGAGCATGAGCCAGCCGGGACAGGGCGGGAAACAGGGGTGGCGCGGGCTGTGAATGGTACGTACAGTCTGAAAGGAGGCGTTCATGGAATACAAGAGTACGGTGCTCCGGACCAGCGCCGTTGTACGCAAAGTCATTTCCATACACTATTTCGAATATATGAGTAATTTCTCATTTCCGGGTGAGAGTCATGATTTTTGGGAATTTGTCTGTGTGGACAAGGGCGTGATTGACGTAATGGCCGGAGAGAAAAGAGTCCCTCTGAAACGTGGAAATATTATCTTCCACAAACCGGGTGAATTCCATAACATCATTACTAACGGGGAAGTGGCGCCGAACCTGGTGGTTATTGGATTTGAGTGTCATTCCCCCTGCATGAAGGCGTTTGAGGGGAAAATGCTCACCGTTTCAGAGACGGAACGGGAACTGCTGGCGAGAATTATTATAGAAGCCCGCAACGCATTTTCCGGCCGGATGGACGACCCTTATCAGGAAGAACTGGTACGGCAGTCCGCCCCTCCGGCATTCGGGGCGGAGCAGATGATCGCCAATTATCTGGAGGAACTGATCATTCATCTCTACCGCAGATATTTTGAGAATCCGGGACAGTTCGGGCCCCGGCGGCAGCCGGAGGTCCGCATTAAGAGCGACGCCTACAGCCGGATCGTGCGCTACATGGAGGAACACATCGGAGAGCGTCTCTCCATCGATACCATCTGCCACGATACGCTGACAGGGCGTTCCCAGCTCCAGAAGATTTTCCGGGAGGCGCACGGGTGCGGGGTGATCGACTATTTCTCTTCCATGAAGATCGAAACAGCCAAACAGCTGATCCGCGACAATCACTTGAATTTTACTGAGATATCGGACCGGCTCGGCTATACCTCGGTACACTACTTTTCCAGACAGTTTAAGAAGCTGACGGGGATGACGCCTTCCGAGTACGCCACCTCCATACGACGCCTGTCGGAATACAGTTCGTTCGGGAGCCGGAGCCAACCGGATGACGGCGTGAACAGCTGACCGCACGCCGCCGTCTAAAGTCTCCTCTCAATCCGCTCCAGCCCTGCATTTAGCGCGATGGCCAGCCCTGCGGACAACACGGTTCCCCAGAGTATTTTCACCACGTTCAGCGTCCGGAGGCCGTCAAAAAGGATTGTGCCCAGACCGCCGGCGTTGATGGTAGCCGCGATCGTGGCGATTCCGGTAGTCGAGACAATGGCGAGGCGGATTCCTGTAAAGATGGACCGTTTTGCCAGAGGCAGGCGGATCTTTAACAGGATCTGCATGGTCGTCATCCCCATTCCTGCGGCCGCCTCAATGATGGCGGAATCGACGCCGTTTAAGCCTGCCGTAAAATTGCGCAGGAGCAGGTACTGGTTATAAAGCGTAAGTACAATCAAAGCCGTTTTCGTTCCCAGCCCTGTCACGGGAATCAGCATGGCGAACATGGCCAGACTCGGGATCGAATAGACTACGGAAAACAGATGGACCAGGGCATTCGACACGGTCTTATAATACATGGCGCAGACGGTCAGCACGGCCGCCAGCACCAGAGAAAGCACCAGCGTGACGCCGACCAGTACCAGATGCTGGCCCAGCGCCCCATACAGTTTCTCGGGATATTTTAACGCATATTCAATCAATGGTCATCCTCCAGAATTCTTCCTGCTCCCTGGCCGATCGGATCAGGGAGGCCACAAAGTCATCCGCCGGATTCTTCACGATACGGGCGGGAGTATCGAACTGCCTGACCGTTCCCTCATTCATCACAATCACGCGGCTTCCCAGCTTGAACGCCTCGTTGATATCGTGAGTCACGAACAGGAAGGTCCTCTTAAGCCCTCCGTGGATTCGAAGAAGCTCATCCTGCAGCTTCATGCGCGTGATCGCGTCGATCGCTCCGAACGGCTCATCCAGAAGCATAATCTTCGGATTCACCGCCAGCGCCCGGGCCAGCCCCACACGCTGCTGCTGGCCGCCGGACAGTTGGGATGGATACCGGTTTTTGAACTCCTCCGGAAGGAGTCCCACCAGGTTAAGGAGCTCATCCACCCGCTCGACGGTCTGTTTCTTATCCCAGTTGAGCAGTTTGGGAACCACGGAGATGTTATCCGCTATGGTCATGTGAGGAAAAAGGCCGATCTGCTGTATGACGTAACCGATCCGTCTGCGCACCTTTACCACATCCACCGTGGATATGTCCTCGCCAAACAGAAATATCTTTCCGCCTGTCGGCTCATATAAGCGGTTTACCATCTTCAGAAGAGTGGTTTTTCCGCTTCCAGATGATCCGAGAATCGTTATAAACTCGCCTTCTTCGATGGTCAGGCTGACCTGATCCACCGAAGGAAGGGCGGCATTGTCAAATTGTTTCGTTACATTCTGAAATTCAATGGCAGTCTGAGACATGAGTCCCTCCTCTCCTTACTTAATCGTATCGTAATATTCCCGGGCGACTTCCTCATACTCCCGTTTGTCCACATCTACCTCTGCATTCAGCGCGGTAACCGTATCCGTGTCCAGAGATGCGCTGATCTTATTTAAGATATCCGCAATCTCGGGATTCTTTGCGAGTGTGTCGTCACGGACCACCGGAGCCAGATTATACGGAGGCCACACCTGTTTGTCGTCTTCCAAAAGCATAAACTTGTCCTTCTCTGCCAGCTGCCCTTCCGTCGTATAGGCAGGCGCCACATCGGCTTCTCCATTTAAAAGCACCTCATACTTCAAGCCGCCGTCATATACACGGCTGGATTTCCAGTCAAAAGTGCCGTACTTATTTTCCAGCGCCGGGAGGCCATCCTCTCTCGCATCAAATTCACCCTGAGAGGCAAAGCGCAGTTCCGGAGCATGCTCCTGTAAATCAGAAATGGTGCTGATCCCCAGCTGTTTTGCCACATCCGTCCGGATCACCAGTCCCTGTCCGTCGTTCGCCTTCGAATAATCCAGCCATGTCACGCTGAAACGCTTCTCATATTCATCCTTAACCGTCCGGTATACTTCCTCCGGATCCGTTATCATGTCCATCTGTAAAATCGAAAGCAGACCAGTTCCCGTGTACTCCGGATACAGATCAATCTCATTATTAATCAGGGATGTATGAACGACCGATCCCGCGATATCCTGTTTTCTTTCCACCTTATAACCGGCATTCTCCAGGGCCAGCGCATAGATTTCCGAGACCACCAGGCTCTCAGTGAAATCTTTGGAGCCCACCCGGATGGTCTCCCCTCCGGAAGCGGATCCCCCGCACGCGGTCAGTCCTGCCGCCATCACGCCGGCAAGAGCCAGGGCAGCTATTTTCTTGATTCTATTCTGTGTTTTCATATGATTCCTCTCTTTCTCTCTCTTATATTCCTTCTGCGCGGCGCCGTCCTAAGATACGGCGTCAGCATTTTTTCGATTCCATCCAGAATCGCTCCCGATGCAAGGGACAGCAGAGCCACGGAGATGCCTCCCACCAGAAGCAGATCCAGGCGGTTTAAGCCCAGGCCGGTAAATATCAGGCCGCCAAGCCCGCCCGCTCCGATCTTAGCCGCAAGGGCGGCACTGGCCACGATCTCGATCATGGCGGTCTTCACACCGGTCATGATGAGGGGAAATGCCATCGGAAACTTCACGCGGAACATCACCTGCTTTTCTGTCATTCCCAATCCTCTCGCCGTTTCCAGCATAAAATCCGGCACTTCCGTCAACCCTGTAACTGTATTGAGCAGTATGGGCGGAACCGCCAGCAATACCAGCGCTGCCAGAGCCGGTTTCACTCCTGTTCCCAGCAATGGAATCAGCAGAATCAGGATCGCCAGGCTGGGAACGATACGCAGGGTCTGAAATGTCCCAACCAGCCATTTTTCCAGCTTTGGAGTGCGGACACAGACATATCCTATGGATATTCCCAGAAGCACGGATATGGCCAGCGCCATGAGACTGATCACCACGTGCTCCCGGAGCACGGTAAGATAGTCTCCCATATGACTGCCAAAATACTCCCAAATGAGTGATATCGTATTAATCTCCTCCTTTCCCATCGAAATTATAGGAAAAACCATTGACATCCTTAACTGTAATCATTATAATAACAGTTAGAAACTGTAACTATTTTTATTACATATTTTATTATAAGTCAGGAGGCAAAAGTTTGCAAGTACAAAATGGTTATCTCGGAACATACTTCTCTGCGCAAAGTGACGGTATTTACCGTTTTCAGTTTGATTCTGATACGGGTATCATAACCGGACCGGAATTGTATTATACAGCACCCGATTCCAAATACCTGTCCCTATATCACGGGCAGCTCGCCTCCCCCATCGTAAAAGACGGGAAAGCTGGTGTTTGCCTTATTGATACCGCAGGAGAGCGCCCGCGGCTGACAGGCGAATTATTCGAGGAGACAGGAAGCGCCTGTTACGTCATTCAGGATGACGCATTTATCTATACGGCTAATTACCATGAGGGCAGCATCCTCATTTACCGGAAAGAACCTGGCGGCATCACCCTTTACAAACGCATAGAGACCGGATATAAAGCCGGCTGTCACCAGATTCTGTTTCATGGCCGCATTATGATGGTTCCCTGCCTTCTTCGTGACCGGATCCTGCTGTTCGATATGGACCGCGACTTTGCAGAAGCCGGTTCCATCACGTTCCCGAAGGGCACCGGCCCAAGACACGGCGTCTTCGACCAGGCCCGCAAACGTTTTTTCCTCGTCAGCGAACTCTCCAATGAATTGTTCCTGTACGAGGCCGGAGACGGCCCCCAGTTCACATTAAAGAGCGTACAAAAGCTGCTTCCGGAGGGCAGAGTCTGGTCTCCGGCCGCCATATCCGCGGCCATCCGCCTCTCTCCCGATGAACGCTTTCTCTATCTGTCAACCCGGCACGCGGACCTCATCACCGTTTACCGGCTGCATGGCTTTGAGGCGGAAATGATTCAGCAGACGGAAAGCGGCGGCAGCTATCCCAGAGATTTCATAATCACCGGTGGCAGTAAATTTCTGCTCGCAGTCAACCGCTATGAAGGCGGCCTGGTAAGCTTCCGGCTGGATCCTGACACCGGCATGCTTACCGAACTATGTTCCAGAGTCCCTGCTCCCGAGGCCGTGTCCGTGGTCCTGGCCCCGCCGGTCTAAGCGAATCCGTCACCTGTTGCTGACATTTTAAAAAGAAAGGAACGTACATCTATGAAAGAAAATTTAAAGAAGACAGAATCCACTCCCGAGCTTTTGGACATCGGCCTGATCGGCCTGTCCGTCATGGGGCGCAGCCTCGCCCTGAACATGGCTGATCACGGCTTCCTGGTGGCGGGCTATAACCGCAGTCCTGAAGTCACGCAGAAGGTCATGGAAGAACATCCGCATCATAATCTGATCCCATTTTTCAGTCTGCCCGAACTGGTTTCCGCCCTTCGAAGGCCCCGAAAGATCATGCTGATGATTCAGGCCGGCGCGCCCGTGGATGCCGTGATCGATCAGCTGATTCCGCTTCTGGATGAAGGTGATTTTATCATGGACGGCGGTAATTCCTATTTTGAAGACACGAACCGCCGCGCGGCGCTGCTGAAAGAAAAGGGGCTGCGCTACCTCGGCGTCGGTATATCCGGAGGGGAGGAAGGCGCGCGGTTCGGCCCTTCCATCATGCCCGGCGGTTCCCGTGAAGCCTATGAATCGGTTCATCAGATCCTCGAAACCATTGCCGCTAAGGCAAAAAATGAACCATGCTGCGCCTATATTGGCCCTGAGGGCGCCGGACATTACGTAAAAATGGTTCATAACGGCATCGAATACGCCGACATGCAGCTGATCGCCGAATCCTGCCTCCTGCTCAAGTACGCCGGCGGCTTTACCAACCGGGAGCTGGCGGACATCTACCGCACCTGGAACGAGGGAGAACTGCACAGCTATCTCATCGGAATCACCGCCGACATTTTCCTCGAAGCCGACGACATGGCTGACGGGGATATCATCGATCATATTCTCGACAGTGCGGGACAGAAGGGAACGGGCCGCTGGGCCAGCATCGAATCCCTGAAACAGGGCGTCGATATCTCCATGATCACCGCTGCCTGCAATGCCCGCGTCATGTCAAACCATCTGGAGCGGCGCCAAAAAGCATCTTCCCTCATCCATTCCCCAGCCGTCACGGCCGTCGAAGACAAGCAGGCTTTTGCAGAAATGGTCCGCGAGGCGCTCTATACGGGTAAAATCATCGCATACGCCCAGGGATTCTCGCTGATGCAGGATGCCTCCCACCGTTTTGGCTGGAATTTAGACCTCGGCACCATCGCTTCCATCTTCCGCGCCGGCTGCATTATTCAGGCCGAGTTTTTAAACGACATTACCAAAGCCTTTTTAAAGGATCCGGAGCTGGAGAGTCTGATCTTCGACGACTTCTTCTTATCCCGTATCAACCGGTACCAGGAGAATTTAAGGAAGACCACAGGCCTGGCCGTCTCCTCTGGTCTGCCTGTTCCGGCATTCTTTAACGCAGTTTCGTATTTAGACAGCTTCCGCGCGAAGGCGTCCGGAGCAAATTTGATTCAGGCGCAGCGCGACTTCTTCGGCGCACATACCTTTGAGCGCACTGACAGGAAAGGCATATTCCATCACGAATGGAGGGCCGGCCATGAAGTATGACACCTGCATTACCATCTTCGGCGGTACCGGCGATTTGACCTTTCGCAAGCTGCTTCCGGCTCTGTATACCATGAGCCGGACCAGGAAGCTGCCCGCCCGCAGCAAAATCCTTCTGATCGGCCGCCGTGATTACGATACCGCCTCCTATACCGCCCTGGCCCGGGACTGGATCCGCAGATTCTCCCGCCTCCCCTATTCGGAGGAGTCCTTTGCAGACTTTGCCCGGCATCTGGAGTATTACCGGATGGATTTTTCCGACGGGACGGCCTATGAAGGACTGGAACAATCGTATGAGGCAATGCAGGCGGCGTCCCATATCTTCTATCTTGCCGTCGCCCCCCGCTTTTTTTCCGTCATTGCGGCGGGTCTGAAGACGTTTTCCAATTTAAAAGAAGGAAAAATCATCATTGAAAAGCCGTTCGGAGAAACACTTTCCTCGGCGAAAGAGTTAAACCGCCAGCTGGAATCGTGCTTTGGCCCGGAAAACATCTACCGCATCGACCATTATCTCGGCAAAGAAATGATACGAAACATACAGACAATCCGTTTTTCCAACCCGGTCTTCGCAAATGCCTGGAACGGGGAAATGATCGAAGCAGTGGAAATCTCCGCGCTGGAGGACGTGGGGGTGGAAAACCGCGGCGGCTATTACGATGCCAGCGGAGCCCTCAAGGACATGGTGCAGAACCATCTGTTTCAGATACTGTCCATTCTGGCAATGGAACGGCCCGGCGCATTTACAAGCGAGGAGATGCACGCGCGGCAGCTGGAGGTCTTAAGGGCACTTAAGCTGGTGACGCCGGAAGATCTGGAGCAGTCCCTCATCCTGGGACAGTACGACGGTTACCGAAGCGAACCTCTGGTATCCCCGGAATCCGGTACGGAGACCTATGCCTGTATGCGTCTCTTTATCGACAATGACCGCTGGAACGGGACGCCCTTCTATATCCGCACCGGCAAGAAGACCGGACTGCGTGAAACCGAGGTGGCAGTCATCTTCCGCCGCCCCAATCCCGAAACAGAGCCCGATATTCTTCTGATCAAGATTCAGCCGACGGAAGGCATCTATCTCCGGTTCAACATCAAACGGCCGGGCGATTCAGAAGAGGTAATGACCGCCAGCATGGATTTCTGTCAGAACTGTATTTTAGAAAATCAGGTCAATACACCGGAGGCCTACGAACGGCTCCTCACCGCCTGCATCAAAGGCGAGCGTTCCTGGTTTTCCCAGTGGGATCAGATCGAGATCAGCTGGAACTACATTGAACAGCTAAAACAGCTTGCGGCCTCCCGGAATCTGCCGCTGTACCCCTATCTCCCCGGAACCCGCGGCCCCAGGGAGGCGGAAATGCTCTTAAACACCTTTGGCCACCACTGGCTGGAATAAGGAGGCCATGGTACAGTTCACAAAAGAAGAAATGGAGAAAGAAGCCATCAGATGGCCTCTTTCTCCATTTCCCCTTACTTAACCCGTTCGCCATTTGGCCGGAATATTTCAATTCTTTCTTCTGCCCCGATCCCTTTCAAAGGCACACACCACCGGTCTCCCGGCTTCAGATCCGGAATATCAAGCATCTGTGTCCCGATTCTCATCCGGTATCCTTTTACCTCATAGCAGGGAAGAGTATCCCGGCATATCAGAGTAATCTCACCCTCCTGGACGGATACCTCTACCGGAGCATACTCTCTTTGCACCGCGTAATAGGAAGGCTTCGGCTCTCCCTTAAGCCCGGCGGAACCATGAACCCGCTTCTTCCATTTTCCTTCACCGTCTTCCCCCATCTGGGTCCGGTAGTCATTCAGGCAGAAATAAATGGTTCCTGCAATACTCGGATAGCTCCTATAGCACTTTAATTTTTCCAGGAAAATCTCTTCTCTTCGTTTGTCTCCCCCCGAAAAGGCTGGTTCGCACAGGCCAAATTCAGACGGTATGACCGGTTTATCCGGATTGGCAGCAACAATACGGTCCCATTCTCCATACTGATCCAGATCTCCGTGCCAGGTTCCGATGTAATCATTGACCATCATGATATCCCCGTGTGCAGTTCCGTCCAGCGCGGGAGCTTTGAAAATCGAGTTAGAGACGTAGTTTGCCGGCCTGTCCGGATCCATACGGTGGGTATAAGCCACTGCATCCTTGATGTACTGGATCGTTTCCTCCGCCTGGCCATCCAGCTCATTTCCGACACCCCACGCAAAAACAGAGGGATGATTCCGGTGAGCACTTACCATTTCCTGAAGCTGTTCCTTAAATATTTTCCACTGCTGCTCCCCTGCTACGGAAGGAGTCGCCCCCCAGAAGGGAACCTCCTCCTGCACCAGCATACCATGCCGGTCACACCAGTCATACACCCAATCATCCTGCTGCCAGTGAAAGCGGGTGAGGATACTGTTGGATTCCTTCAGGCAGAGCAGCATTTTTTCAAGCGCTTCTTTGGGTTCTGCCATTCCACATGCGGGGTCTGAGCCCGGCATCCACTCCGTACCGGCGAGACGGACCGGCTCTCCATTCAGTATAATCTGGCTGCCCCTCACATGAATGTCCCGGAAACCGAAGACAATGGACTGCCGGTCTGTAACAGCGCCCTCCGCCTTCAGCACCAGCTTCAGCGTATAGAGGCTGGGACTGTCGAAATGCCAAAATCTTATAGAATCCAGAAGTCTCCCGGAAATCTCTGCCTGGCTTCCCCTGCATACCTCGCAGCCCTCGGTCTTCAGGGTCTCTGCACCATCGCAGCCCTCGTACAGCTCCCATTCCAGAGTATGCTGCTCAGACGTACTCCCATTAATTCCGGCCTTTAAGCCAAATACGGCGCTGCCTCCGTCCTGGCGGCAGTCACTTACCGTAATCACAGGCCTGGCCGTCACCTGGGGACTGGTCAGGAAACTTCCGCCCGTAACCAGCAGTTCCACCGGCCGGATCAGACCTCCGTCATTCGCCCAGTCGAAGCTCCTTTCATAAGGAAGCATGTCAGGAGAGAAACGATTGTCCGCCTTCACCGAAAGCAGATTCTCCTCCCCGAACTTCAGATAATCCGTAAGCTCTGCCGCAAACGGCGTATAACCGGAGTTCTGGTGGCAGACCACTTCCTCGCCGTTCAGCCAGACACAGGCGTCATGATAGACCGCGTGAAACAGTATCTGTACTCTCTTATTCTTCCAGTCCTCTTCCGGGATAAAGGTATAACCATACCACCCGGTTCCCCAGTAATCCTCTGTCCCTTCCTCCACATTCCACGTATGAGGAACCGACACTTCTGCCGCCTGTTCCGGACAGATCATTTCCTCTCCCAGATTGAACTTCCAGTTTTTTAAGCTTTTTCTTTCCAATGCCATAATTTTTGCTCCTTATATTATAATGTTCCCACTACCCTTTTACCGCGCCTGCCGCTATTCCTTTAATAAATGTTTTGGAACAGAGGCTGAAGATCACGATCATGGGCAGAACAGACAGCGCCAGTGCGCACATGATGGCGCCATAGTCGCTTCTGAAGGAATTGGACAGGTTATTTACCATCAGCGGAATCGTGAAGAGTTCCTGTTTGTTAATCATGATAACCGGCAGCACGTAATTGTTCCAGGACCATAGAAATACCAGTGTGGAGAGTGTAAGAATCCCCGGCTTCACACAGGGAACAACGAGCCTGAAAAAGATGCCCGGCTCCGAACAGCCGTCCAGCCGTCCCGATTCCAGGAGTTCATCCGGTACTCCGTCACTGATAAACTGAGTCATGAGAAACACGCCCAGCGGATGAGCCGCCCATGTGAAGATCAGCGGAAGCAGCGTACTGGAAAGCCGCAGCGTTCTCATTTCCAGCATGTAGCCGATCAGTGAAATCTGTCCGGGTATCATCATAATAGCCATGACAAACCCAAAGATGATTTTTTTCCCTTTGAAATTATACTTTGCAAGGGCGAAGCCAATCATCGTGGAAATGAGCACACTGATCGCTACTGAACAGACAGAAACGATGATAGAGTTTAAATACGCCTGAAAATACCCCTTCGAGATGACCATGCGAAGATTATTCAGCAGATAGCTGCTCGGCAGAATCGGCATTGCCTTAAATATATCTTCACTGTAATAGGTACCCATGATAAATACGATGTAGAGCGGGAAAAACATGATCAGTGTCATAAAAATCAGAAGGAGCTGTTTTACAACGGAACCTATACGTCTTCTTGCTTTATTATTCACCTTTCCCATCCTTTCCCCTGCTGAGTCTGAAGCCAACCACAGAAAACAGCATGATTATGACAAACAGTGTGTAGGCCATGGCGGAACCGTACCCCAGTCTGGAATCCTGACTGAATGCGTCATTAAAGAATTTCCATACGGTAGTAAGAGCCGTGTGGCCAGGGCCTCCGGTCTGCCCGTTCCCCAGAGAAGCCCATCCGCTGAATAAAAGCTTTGGTTCCTCAAACATCTGCAGGCCGCCGATCAGGGATGTGATAATTAAGAATCTGGTCGTATTGCGCAGCATGGGCACGGTAATCTTTGTAAATATCTTAAAATTACTGGCTCCGTCTACAGCCGCGGCCTCGTATACCTCTGACGAAATGGACGTCATCGCCGCCAGATAAATGGTCATGTAGTATCCCAGATACCGCCACACAATCATGATCACTATAATTACTTTAGAAGCGATCTCACTTCCAAGCCAGAAAAACGGCTCGTTTAAAGCCCCCAGCCAGATCAACAGCTTATTTACGTATCCCGACTGCCAGTCGAATAAGTAAGAAAAGATGAAGCCGATTGCCACAGGCGTTGTAATATACGGGAAAAAGTTTACGGTTTGATAGATTCTCTTGCCCCGCCCAATATCAAAGAGCAGATAGGCAACGCCTAAACCAAGCAGCACGGTAATGGGAGTGGAAAACGCCATTAAAATAATCGTATTTCCAAGAGATTTGAGAAACAGAGGGTCTTTGGTAAACAGATCCAGGTAATTCTTTATTCCCACAAAGGTCTTTGCCCCGAAACCATTCCAGTCATAAAAGCTGATTTTCAGAGAATACAGCATGGGAAACATGCTAAACAGAAAATAGGCAGACAGAAAGGGAAGGCAAAATAGATAAGGCCATTTACCCGCTTTATGCAGGGCACTTTTTTTCTTTTTATTCATGATTGGCTCCAATCTGTGCATTTTACATTTTGCTCCTGTTTGAACGATTACCAGTATACTGGCATGAGCCGCCGTGATAATCAGGAAAGCTGCCATTCCCGGCAGCTTTCCCTTAATCGTTCTATTTTAAGGTCGCGCCCGGAATCAGTGTCTGGGTCTCTGTTTTCAGTATTTCCAGAGCCTGATCCGCTGTCATGGATGAATTGGCAGTCATCTGGGCAGCCACACTTCTCAGAGCGGTCTTCACATTCGCCTCATGCTTGGTCTGAACCTGGCCCTGAGTCGTAACGGCGATTGTATTGATAAAGTAATCAGCCAGCTTCTGGCCGCCGAAGAAATCATCATACTGTCCTTTTTCTGAGAAGAAATAGGAATTCTCATCTTCATATGGCGCCTTGAAGCCTGTCATGAAGCCATACTGCTCGTATGCTTCCTTCACACCGTCTCCTGTACAGTAGACTTCCTGGATATACTCCCATGCAGCTTCTTTATTTTTACTTCCTGAATAAATACTTACCGATGTGCCGCCGTATGTATATCCATCTCCCGGAGCCTTGGTCAGTCCCCAGTTACCGGAACCATTGGGATCGTTGCTGGCAATTCCCCACTTTACACTCCATGGAGCGCAGGGGTAGAACATAATCTCTCCCGATGAATAGCTGTTATTGTATGCCGGTGTATTATCCTCCTGTTTTCCCAGAAGTCCCGCCTGGTTAAACCGGGCTGCCGTTTCCAGAACGGATTGATACCGTCCTGTAAGGTCCACCGTATCTCCATCAATATAATTGCTTACATTCTGATTCACTAAAATACCATTCAGAAAAATCGTCATTCCAGGGAATATCGTTACCTTGCCGCCGCTCTTTTCCTTGATCTGCTCACCAACTTCAAATACCTTGTCCCAGTCGGAAATCATGGCGCTTATTTCGTCCGGATCATCCGTTCCCAAATATTCCTTGGCCAGATCCCTGCGGTATGCAAAACCGCTCGGACAGATCTGCTGTTCCACGCCGTACAGTTCACCGTTTGGCCCTGCTCCCAGCTGGGTAACAAAGTCAAACATCTCATCCGCTTTTACATTGTACGGTTCTTTATAGAGGTCATCCAGAATACCTAAATCGAACACTTTTCCTCTGTAACCGATCTCACTCAATATAATGTCGGGGGCGCCGCTTCCGCTGGCCAGAGCGCTCTGCAGCTTCTGGAAGTAATCGTCTGTCGAGACTACCAGTGTATCAAAATTTACATTTGGATGGCGCTCATGATACCACTCCGTCATATGAGTCAGATGAGCTTCGTCCCAGTCCCAGATGGTCAGAGTCACTTCCTCCCCGTCTCCGCCCCTGGTATCAGATAATGTACTTTCTTCCGCAGCCGTCGTTTTTTTACTGTCACCACTGTCAGAGCTTTTGCAGCCGCTGAGAGACGTCATCACCATGGCCGCTGTAAGCAAAATAGCAAACATTCTTTTCTTCATAACAATTACTCCTTTCCTTCTCCTCGTTCCGAGCACTTAGAGGCCGCATTCTGGTCTCTTACGTGCGATACATGCCGCTGTCACTCTTCAGGTGCCCTTTGGACGCTTAGTGCAGCGGCTTGTAAAGCCTGTCAACAGTTACCATTTTTTTAATTTTTGCTGAACCCCTGAAGGCTCCTGCCTGCTTTTAATAAAACAAGTATATCATCATTTATGCACAACAGAAATGATGTATATTTCCTTTTGATGGATTATTTTACACTGCTCCATTTTTTAAAAGTGTCATTTATTCGTCATTCTGCTTATTTATAAGATATTTTTCTTACTATTTTAGCATTATAAACGATCGTGTTCCCCCTCTTTGCACGAATCACCACAATCAGAAAAGGGCCATCTCCCATAATCCGGGAGACAGCCCTTTTCCACTAAATACCGCGTACTATATTTATCTTACCAGTTCCTCAATGATCTCCGCCTCCATACTCTGTTCAGGATCAAATCTTTCTGAGTCCATATAACGGTAAATGGCAGACAGAAGCGCCCTCGCTTCGGGGTACTGCTGCAGCTCCTGCAGTCCCAGAGAAGAAAGCATCAGTTTTCCGTTCCCGCAGCGGCATTCCATCAGCTGGATCATGGGACGCATATAGGCATAGCTGTCCATCTCCGTGATAATCGCCTTCATCGGCTGAGGCAGAATGACCGCCCTCTGGCCGGCCATCGGCCACCACTGCCAGTTTGTATGAAATTCCGTAGGGAATTCCTCAAATAGAGGGTGTTTCTCATCAATGAGCTGCCCCATGCCGCCCTCCTGAGCGGCGAAATTACCGACAGACCAGAAGTCTGTAGTAAACTGAGCCCGAATGGAGTGGGGCAGATTCTCTTCTCTGGAAGGCGGTGTCAGGTACACACGCCCGCCTGCCTCCAAAACTTCTTTCGCCCTGCTGTCCAGACGCTCTGTCTCATAGACGGATTCAGGACACACTGGATTTTCGGCAGGATAAACCCATACCGGATATGTATTGCTCATCTCTCCAATCCTTACGGTCAAATCGAGGCGGGCTGCTTTTTTAACCATATTCAGCGGAATTTCCAATGTCCCGGCATGGCTCAGCTCTCCCATCCGGCAGTCAGCCTCAGGCAGAGTCCCTTCTACTGAGATTCCGCTTCCTTTTAACTCATATGCCGGTCTTTCACAGATATCCTTTTTGCCGAAATTTGCCGCCAGAATGTCCGCCTTCAGCACTTCGTCCGCGCAGTATGTATATTTTTCCATCTGTACCAGAGGAAGCTGGTCTCTGAAGAAGGACTGGAACAGCTCCGGTCTGGCAAAGGGATATGGCTTGGGCTGCATATGGGAATTCATCATGCCTACAAGCGCCGTCCCCTGTCCCGGGAAATCCTGAAGCCCCAGGAGCGAAATCCCGGACAGCTCTTTCGTGCGCATGGCTGCTTCTATCTCCTCCCGGTATCCAATGCGGGAAAGCTCCCCCGATGCCTCCACATACCGTTTCCACACAGGGGAAAGCCCCAGCATGTCCGCTTTTTCCTGGATTATACGGAAATTTGCCGGATCAGAAATTCCCTGGAAAGCGGTCAGCTCCTCAAAATCCGGAAGAACCTCAAACTGCCCCACCTCAAAGCTGAACACAGGCTTTTGGAATGTCTGCCGCAGTTTCTCCATCGAAGCGTCATAATTAGTTCTGGTATTGGGGTACTGATTATTAATATATCCGCGGATACGCCCGGTCTTCTTCTGCGGCTCTGCTTCTCCTGCAAAGGTTCCGCGCAGAGGCGCCTCAAAATAGGACTGGGATGTATAGAAGCCGCTGTCCGGATCACAGCCAATTCTTCCATAATGTACGTTGGATCCGTTCGCGTACAGCCGCGTGCTGTCCAAAGCGCGCGCCTGCTCCAGCATACGGCTCATCCGCTCACGCCCCGTCTCGCCGGTACACAGCTCATTGCCAAAGGTAAGCATGACAAAGGAGGGATGATTGGCCAGCCAGAGGATCGTCAGGGCAAGCTCCTGCTGGTAATAGGAAAAGCTCTCCCCGGACTCAAAGGCGTCATTGGGATTCCAGTGGGACAGTTCCGGCTGCATCATCATACCGAGCCGGTCAGCCGCCGCAAACGCCGCTTCCGATGGGCAGTGAGAGTGGAAACGGACGCAGTTAATTCCATAAGCCTTGTAAGTATTCAGAATGTCCGTCCATTCATTTTCCGTCATAGGCGTATATCCGGTTTCCGGGAATTCCGCGCAGTTTGCCTCGCTTCGCAGGAAAATGGTTCTCCCATTCAGAGCGAGCCTTCCCTTTCCATTATCCCCGAAATCCCGCACACCAAAGGTCACCCTTTTTTCTACATCTCCGGTCAGAAGTGCCGACAGTTCATATAAGTTTCCTTCATATTCATCCCAGCGTTTTACATGTTCAGCGAGGGGAAGTCCCTCTATTCTGATCTCATTCATGCCTTCCGATAACGTGACGGGAGTGGTAATACACGTCTCCGCCAGAGCTTCGGACCGAATCGTCAGCGTCCCATGCCATGCACCGTCCGCCTCCGGCATACCCGTGCCTTCCTCCATACCGGCACCGTTCGCCGTGCCGGAACCGTCCGCCATTCCCGAACGGTCTGCCGTACCGGATCCATCCTCCATTCCCGTGCCAGCCCTCAGCCCCATCCCACTCACAGACAGATCGGCTGCCACCGTAAGGGTCTGCTGCACAGGGTATACCCGCAGCGACGATAAAAAGACCTCTTTTTCTGTGCGAAGCCTCACGTATCCCAGAACTCCGTTCCAGTTTGTCTGTGTCTCGTCCGTGGCCGCCGAGGAAAATACAATGGCATCATGGGGCAGTCCGGGATAGCTGTTATCCGAAACAAGGGTCAGCTCTGTATCCTCACCCAGCATTCCCGTCACCTCAAACACCTGAGGCGTATTGATGGAGGCCGGAATAAAATGAGGCACCTCATTGCCATCCACCAGCAATTTCAGGCAGCGTGAGCGCTCCGCCTCCAGAAAGACCCGTTCCCCATCCTCCTGCTTAAAGGATATTCTGCGGGAAAAAAGCGCCTCTCCTTCATACGTATACTTTCTGGTAAAACGCGTGGCTATGGGCGCATCGGGATTAAACCCTCCGCCGCCATTCTCTGCGTCAGAATGCCACTGATTCAGCCCCAGATCCTTATGCCCCAGCCTGTTTTCATCCAACGTTCCCGGCAGTCTGATATCCCCCTCTGTTCCGTCGCTTAAAACCGCTTTCCAATTCCCCTCTAATGAATAATACATGTCCCGCTCCTTCTGCTGAAATACTTAAGCCTTTTTCTGTAACTGCTGCAACTGTTTTTACTATACTATAAACAAAAGCAGAAGTATTTCCTAATGTTGCGGAATTTGTTTCAAAAAAATGCGGTTATTCCCTACGCCATGCTGTTGCGGTACTCCGTAGGTGTAATCCCCATTTTCTTCTTAAAAGCCGTGCAGAACGCGCTCTCACTGGGAAAGCCCGCGTCCAGGCCAATATCCTTAACCGAAAGGCCGGTGTTCTTCAGCATATACTTTGCCGCGCTGATTCTGATATTTACGATGTATTCGTGAGGCGTAAAACTGGTATAGCTCTTAAACATGCGGATAAAGTGGTACTGGCTGAGCATCGCCTGTTCGGCCAGCGTCTGAATCGTAATTTTTCCGGTAAAATGCTCATTGATATAAGAAATTACATTTTCCATTCCAATGGAATCCCCGTCCCACACGGAGACTCTCCCAACCTTCCTGGATCCGGGCCGCTCCGCCTGATCCAGGAGAAGAGCGGTCCAGATGTCGGTCAGCTGCTTGGACAACAGCGCCTCACGTATGGGCCTTCCCTCTGCAAAGGTCTGATAAATGGCTGTCATCTTATTCAGCACAGGATAATCATCGACAAGCGTAAAAATATTACCCAGATAAGACACCGTCAGATCGTAATACGCCCTGGCCATTTGCCCGTCAAAATGACACCAGATGCTCTCCCATCCCGTGTCTGAGTAATAGGCATGAGGGCGGTAACAGTCCAGGAGGACAAAGCTGCCCATACCGGCCGTCTGCTTTTTCCCCTCATATTCCAGTATAAACTGCCCTTTTTGTACGTACATCAGCAAATAGCTGTCGTAGGAGGTCCTGCGCAGCTCATAATGGGGTTCATAAATAAAGTGTCCGGTGCATATTGGATAGAAAAATGTATTTCGCGCCACCGCACTGGGAGAATAAACAAAATATTCCGATTCCGGCGCGATCCGGTTTTCGTTTACTTTCACGCAGCATTCCTCCCTCCAGACCCGTCATTCTTTATAATGAAAATAGTCGCTGTTTTTATATTCCTTCGGCGACATCCCCACTACATTTTTAAATACACGGGAAAAATAATACTGGTCTGAGTACCCCAGATTCTGAGCCACTTCATAGATGTACATGTCGGTGGTGCGAAGCATGGCACACGCCTTTTTCATCTTCAGATGTATAAAGAAGTCCAGAGGCGCATGGCGGGTATATTTCTGAAAAATAGAATTCAGATAACTCCTGGACAGCTCAAATTCATCCACGATCATCTTAAGCGTAAGATTTTCATTCAAATGCCTGTACATATACCGGATCACATTGGTCACGTGCCGGTTCTGTTCCTGGGTCGAATTGTGCTTTTCCCGGTCGTAGGTCTCCGCCAGAATCAGGGACAGAACCTGTGAAATATAGATGAAATTGCCCAGAGTATAGTTCGCCTCCAGAACCCGGAACAGCAGCTCAAACAGAAACAGCATGCGGTTCGTAGCATTCTGAGAATTCAGTTTTACCACACGATACTCCATCAGGGGGAAATACTGGACGTCCTCTCCCTTAAAATGCACCCACAATATACTCCATGGATCTTCCTCACACGCATAGTAACAGTGTCCCGTAAACTGCGGAATACAGAACGCCTCATTTTCATGGAGCACATATTTGCTGCCCGCTACTTCAATGGTACCACTGCCCTCCGTGCAGTAAATGAAGATAAATTCTTCAATTCCATCTCTTCTCTCCCGGTAATGGTGCGCCGCACAGGGGAAAAATCCCACATCGGTCAGATACATTCTTCTTACCTGAGGATGCTCCACATAATCCCGGAAGGATTCCGTAGGAAGCACAAACATCCGCTCTCCCTTAAACCCGTCTCTTTTCCATCCCATAAAATTATCCATGAATCGAGAATATCATATTTGCGGAATATTGTCCATCTTTATTCATGATAAGGCATTTCTATTTCTATTTTTGCCATGATAAAATAACGGTATAATAAAGTAGAAAGAGGGATTCATTTATGGCAAAACATGTAAGAATCTGGGAGGAGGATTGTATCATCCCTACCTATTCGATGGCTCCTCCGGAAAAAAGTCCTTTATTTATTGAAAAAAGAGCTTATCAGGGAAGCACAGGCAAGGTATATCCCCTGCCTGTCACTGAAAAAGTATTGGACGATAAAAAGGATGTATCCTATCGTGCTGTATATCTGGAAAACGAATATCTAAAGGTCTGTGTGCTTCCTGAACTGGGCGGCAGAATCCAGAGGGCCTATGATAAGACGAACGGGTACGATTTTGTCTATTACAATCATGTGATCAAACCCGCCCTCGTCGGGCTCACCGGACCATGGATCTCCGGCGGAATCGAGTTTAACTGGCCCCAGCATCACAGGCCATCCACCTACTCACCAGTCGATTATACATTTACCTCCAATGACGACGGTTCCTGCACCATATATGTCGGTGAGACGGACAAGATGTATGGCACAAAAGGGATGGCCGCTATCTCCCTTTATCCAGGAAAGGCCTACATTGAAATCAAAGGCCAGCTTTATAATCATACGGATCTTCCCCAGACCTTTTTGTGGTGGGCAAATCCCGCGGTTCCGGTTAATGATGATACGTTTTCTGTCTTTCCTCCTGATGTTCATGCCGTCATGGACCATGGAAAACGGGCTGTTTCCACATTTCCCATCGCCACCGGTGAGTATTACAAATGCGACTATTCCGCAGGAGTGGACATCTCCCGCTATAAGAATGTAAAGGTTCCGACATCCTACATGGCCGCTCACTCCGATTATGATTTTATCGGAAATTACGATGAGAATCTGGAAGCGGGACTGCTCCACGTCGCGGATCACCATGTCTCTCCGGGTAAAAAACAGTGGACCTGGGGAAACGGCGACTTCGGCCGTACCTGGGACAGGAATTTAACGGAAACCGACGGACCCTATATTGAGCTGATGACCGGCGTATTCACCGACAATCAGCCTGATTTTACATGGCTGAAGCCTCACGAGGAAAAGGCTTTTGTACAGTATTTCATGCCCTATAAAGGGGTGGGACGGGTAGGAAACGCCACCAGAGAGGCAGCCGTAAGCCTGTCTGAAGGCACGGATGGGACTGCCGTTCTAAAAGTTTACACGACCGGTGTATATGAACAGGCAAAAATCCAGGTTACACAGAAAAATCCCCGGGCCCTTCTTTATGAGAACACCGCAGACTTAAGCCCGGAAACAAGCTACGCAGCTTCCTTCCCCGCGCCGGACAGGCTGAGCGGCTGCACCGTGACGGTTTCCTGCGGGAATAAAGTATTAGTGGAATACACCGTCTATGAGAAACAGCCCGAGCCGATACCAGAGCCAGCGGAACCGATGAAATCCCCGGAGGAAATGAAGTCCACGGAAGAGCTGTATCTGGCCGGGACTCATTTGGAGCAGTACCGTCACGCCACCTTTGAACCTGCGGATTATTATCTGGAGGGGCTGAAAAGGGATTCCACGGATATCCGTCTGAACAACAGCTACGGTCTTCTGCTCTATAAGAGAGGACGCATCAAAGACAGCATCCCTTATTTCCGGGCTGCCATTAAAAAGCAGACGTGGAAGAATCCGAATCCCTATTCGGGAGAGTGCTGGTTTAACCTGGGTCTGGCCCTGATGGCCGACGGACAGAAGGAAGAGGCTTACGATGCCTTCTATAAGGCCACCTGGAGTGCGGAAACACAAAGCTCCGCCTTTTACTGGCTGGCCTGTCTGGCCTCGGAGAAGGGGGCGTACGAGGATGCACTGGATTTTGCCTCTAAGTCCATGCTCAGAAACTGGCATAATATGAAGGCCCGATCCTTAAAAGCGGCTCTCCTCCGTAAGCTCGGACTGGATCCCTCCGCCCTGTTAAAGGAAAGTCTTGAGATCGATCCGCTTTATATGAGCTGTCTTTATGAACAGGCTGTATATGACGGCCGTTTTGACTACTGGAAAGAAAAGATGCGCGGAGAATCCCACAATTACCTGGAGGTCTCCCTGGACTATGTAAATGCCGGCTTCTATGAGGATGCGCTCTGTGTTCTCAATGCCTGCAAAGACAGCAATCCCATGTGTCAGTACTATCAGGGCTATATCCATACCAGACTGAACGATCCGGATAAAGCCATATCCTGCTTCACCCAGGCGGAAGCGGCCTCGCCGGACTACTGTTTCCCCAATCGTGTGGAGGAAATACGTATTCTGGAAACAGCGGTCGGGTTACTGCCTGAGGCGCCCATGGCTCACTACTACCTTGGAAACCTGTTATACGATAAGAAACAGTATGAATCCGCAATCGCACACTGGGAGAAAGCCGTAGAACAGAAAGACGGTTTAGCCTTAGCCCACCGGAATCTGGCCATTGCCTGCTATAACAAGCTGCAGGATGGGGCCAGGGCTGAAAAGGAGATGAAAACGGCCTGCGCCATTGATCCTGATTATCCTCGTTTTCTGTTGGAATACGACCAGCTGGCGGCCAGACTGAACCAGTCTAACACAGAGAGGCTGGAACGGCTGGAGTCCCACCCTGATCTGGTCCATGACCGGGACGATTTGTATCTGCGCTATATTACCCTGCTGAACTGCACCGGGAAATGGGAAACTGCCCTGGATGCGCTCTGTACCCACCGTTTCCATCCATGGGAAGGCGGAGAAGGAAAGGCAAGCGCCCAGTACCGTTATGCGCTGATCCGGCTGGCTCACCGGGAGCTGGAGGCAGGACGCCCTCACGATGCCCTGACCTGTTTGACGGCGACGCTCTCCTATCCGGAAAACCTGGGTGAGGGAAAGCTGCCCAACGTGCCTGACAATGAAGCCCACTATTACATGGGAATCGCTTACCGTCAAATGAAAGAAGAAGAAAAAGCCACTGAGTATTTTCTCCTGGCCGCCTCGGGTCCTCAGGAACCGGGAAGCGTACTATACTATAACGATCAGCCTTCAGACTTTATTTTCTACCAGGGTCTGGCAAATCTTGAGCTGGGACGGCCCGAAGCCGCCAGAAAGGCATTCCATCAGCTGATCTTTTATGGAGAAAAACATTTATTTGATGAGGCAGCCTATGACTTTTTTGCCGTATCCCTTCCTGAAATTGAGGTTTTCCAGGATAATATCCAGCTGCGCAGCACACAGTACTGCAATTATCTGCGGGCGCTCGGAGCTCTGGGACTGGGTGAAAAGGAGAAAGCAGCCGGACTCTTCCGGGGACTGCTGGAGAAACAGGCTGACTATCAGGGCGCACTGGCCCTGCTTGACAGAGTGAAATAGGCAAAAAAAGAGAGTGTCACACCAACGATATCGGCTGATGTGACACTCTCTTTATTGCAACGCACAGAAAAGCATTTCCACGTACAGCTTTCTGCACAGGCAAGAAAAATCGGACCCTTTCACGTAAAGCAGAAAAAGCAAAATCCGAACCTGCTGTTAAAAAGTTCAGCACAAAAATAAAAGGCCTGGTATCTACCAGACCTTTACCGTGGAGCATATGGGATTCGAACCCACGACCTTTCACATGCGAAGCGAACGCGCTCCCAGCTGCGCCAATGCCCCTTACCTTGCACAGTATAGCACGATTATCCAAATTTTGCAATCCTGTTTCTGCACGATTTTTATATCGATTCATAACAAGAGCGGCCGTATTGAAAATCAAATGATCTGTTTTCAACACAGCGCTCCTCCCTTTTTCCCTTACTGCTGGTCTAACTCACTCATCCGACCTTCAATTTGAATTTCTTCGCATCTTTTTCGGAATCCACTTTTTCAATCATCGCGCCGAGCCCCTGAAGCTTTTCTTCAAAGCACTCGTAACCACGCTGTATATATCCGATCTCTTCCACAATCGTATAGCCTTCCGCTGCAAGTCCCGCGATCACAAGCGCCGCTCCCGCACGCAGGTCAGGCGCGTTCACGGATGCTCCGGTAAGCTTCTTGACGCCGTCGATAACGGCTACGTTGCCTTCTACTTTTACGTTGCCGCCCATACGGGACAGCTCATCTACGTAGCGGAAACGATTCTCAAAGATACTTTCGGTTACAACACTGGCGCCTTCCGCAAGCGCAAGTGTCACCGTCATCTGCGGCTGCATATCGGTCGGAAATCCCGGATACGGCAGTGTCTTGATATCGGTATGTCTCTGAAGTGTCTTGCCTACCACGCGCACCGCGTCGTCAAACTCCACCACTTCACAGCCCATCTCAAGAAGCTTGGCTGAAATAGCCTCCAAATGCTTCGGTATCACATTCTTTACGGTAACGTCACCGCGGGTAATCGCCGCAGCGCACATAAAGGTGCCCGCCTCGATCTGGTCCGGAATAATGGAATACTCCGTGCCGTGAAGCTTTCTTACACCCTTGATACGGATGGTATCCGTACCGGCGCCCTTGATATTGGCTCCCATACTGTTTAAGAAGTTCGCCACGTCAACCACATGTGGTTCCTTCGCCACATTCTCCAATATGGTCTGTCCTTCTGCAAGGGTTGCCGCCATCATGATATTAATGGTCGCACCCACAGAGACCACATCCAGATAGATATGGCTGGCAACTAAATCGATGGCATGCGCAATCACCGCGCCGCGCTCGATCTTCACTTCCGCACCTAACGCACGAAAGCCCTTTAAATGCTGGTCGATCGGCCTGCTGCCGATGTTGCAGCCGCCCGGCAGCGGTACCTGAGCGCTCTTATACTTGCCCAGCATAGCCCCGATAAAATAATAAGAGGCTCTGATTTTACGGATATATTCGTCATCCACGGAAACTTCGTGGATGTACTTCCCATTAATACGGACGGTATGTCTGTCAATACGCTCAACATCAGCTCCGATTTCCTCGATGGCTTCCAGTAATACATTGATATCCCTGACGTCAGGAAGATTCTCGATAACAACGTCTTCATCCGTCATGATGGAAGCAGCAAGAATACCCAGGGCAGCATTCTTGGCTCCGCCGATGGTTACTTCTCCAGCCAGCGGATTGCCGCCTTTCATAATATATTGTTCCATTCCACACCTCTGATTATGATCTAATCTATTACAAATTTATTAAGTTTTTCTTTTGTGTCTTTAATGATTATAACATATCCTGCGGATTTGTAAAGAGAACGCACTTTCTTATTCCGTAAAAACGCCGCAGACGAAGTCATTTCCGACATTTGAAAAATACTGAGAGGCGTCGTTTAAGCCCATTTTACGGGCTTCCTTTGTCGTCGGATTGTAAATGGTTACATTGTACTGATCGTATCCGCTGATCAGCTCGTAACCGCCGTTTTCCGTATAGACGGCCACCGGACAGCCCTTGCTGATAAAGTACAGAACCTGATTTAAAATACAGCCGCGGGCATCCAGCATCAGGATTCCGTCATCGTAATGCATGCTTCCGCTGAATTCGTCCATATGGCGGATCAGCAGGGCTCCCTTGTTCTCCGGATCCTTGATGCTGCGGGCTGGCGAACGGTTTACACGGTTCCAGACGATCTCCTGGTTTTTGTCCGTCACCACGCCCATCTTATCGTATGCCAGATTCAGCGCCTCCGTAAAGCTCCGGCTGCTTCCCAGATAATGGCCGGCGCCATAGGCATAAAACAGGCTTTCCGATGGCCCCGCATTTGACTTTAACTCCACCACCTCGGCGGACTCATACGCCATCTTCTTCGGTACGGAAACCTTCACGTCGTGAGACGCAGCCTCCTTATCGAGCTGCACAAAATACAGCTTTCTCCGGTCTTCAGATGCGTACCAGCCGATCCCCTTTAACGGATCTTCCTTCAGCTCCTCATTGCAGACAATTATATCATCTTTTAATTTCGTATAGGACTGGTCTCCGGTCCCCGCGATCTTCGTCAGACGAATCCGGTTCTCCTCTACCTCCACATCGGCAATATACGTATCGGGATACTCATACTGGTTGACGATCGCTCCCATATCATCCATGATCTCCAGGCGGTACATGGGGGCATCCTTCACGCGTCCGTTTTCAATCCACATATCGCCTTCCCGCGCCAGTCCATAGATGAAATCATCACCGACGAAGCCCAGAGGCCGGCAGAGACTGCCGTCTTCCCCGGTAATCTCCTTCTTGCTTCCCGTGTCTAAGTCCATCAGATGGATCACCCTGGAGCCGTAGGGATCACTACCCTCCTGCCATGCGAAACGCCGTTCGCTTCTGCTTACCGCGAAGCTTCCATCCGTCAGGGAATCTGCCAGAACCATGTATTCGTTGCTGTTTAAATCGATGCCGTAGACGGCGTGGTCCGCCATCATATACAGCATACCGTTGCTTCCCAGATGAGCCAGCTTATCGATGTCATCCTTCAGCATCTCAAAGGACTGGGTCACGGGCGTAAAGAATTTCTCTTTGATGGCGTTCTCGTCGCTGCTGTACTGGTACATGGCGATTCCCATGGCCCCCTCATGAATCCCCCGGTTCATATATCCGTAAACGATAAAATTCACATCGCCGTTATCGCCGATGGACAGAATCCTGATATCGTGCTGGTCGTAGCCATTACGGATCTCATCTTCGTCGCCGCTGCGGAAAGAGAAGATCTTGACTGCCTTCTCGGAGGACTGGTCATAGGACCACAAGTCTCTGTTGACCACATATGCAATATGGCGTCCATCCGGGCTCGCTTCCGTCCGGACTTCACTGTCATTCATGATCCCCAGCATAATACGCTTGCCGGAAAACAGATCGCGCTGTCCGGAAAAAACCTGGTTGGTATTTCGCTCAAAATCCATCAGATAAATGCGCTTGCTGTCCCACTTCATGGTGAAATCATCTTCCACCTCGTAGAGCTCGTTGATTCCGTTTTCCGCGGTCCTCGTCAACTGGTAATCCAGGCGGACAGTACACATAATTCCGTCTAAATCCTTCAGCGTCACACGGATATCCCCAACAGGCTTCACGTCCAGGCCGGCCCAGGTAAGCTGGGAAAAGCTGGATCGTATGGTCACATGACCCAGAGAGCTGTTGTCCTCCGTCGCATTTGTCTCCAGATACGTCGTCAGCTCTCTCGCCTGATCGTAGTCAAAGGTCTTCGTGGTGAAGTTTACGGCGAAATCTATCATATCCTTGACATTCTCATTGTCCGTCCACAGAATACGGGTGTAATAGCGGACCTCGCCCTGTTCCGCCGTGTCCAGAGAGAGAATCAGCAAATACTCCCTGTCCTTGGACAGAAGATTCTGAATAGGAAGCACAGCCGTCGTCTTCCCATCCGCCGTATCCCATTCAGTCAGGCTTGTGCGCTCCACGAGGCGCTCCAGATTCAGACTTCTCACCTCGTAACTGATGCCGCGTATGCTGCCGCCAAAGTCCGCGATCCGGATATTTAACGCGCGGTCAGACGGAAGGACGGTAAGCGAATCTCTCGCCACCGCCTGCTTCATATCCTGCGTATAACCGTGCAGAAAATTAACGTCTCTCCCGAACATGGTGGCCGAGACCACCGGAAGAGCCGCCTCATCCATGGCAGTATAAACAATGGAGTCAGGTTTTTCCGTTCTTTTCTGATTCCACACAAAGTAGATTGCGATCGCCGCAATAAATATAATAAATAGTATTCCTATCTTTTTCCCTAATCGTTTCATGTCAGACTTCCTCTATTTTCCCTATGTTTCCCTTTTATTCTATACAATATCCAACAAAACTACAACTTAAAACTTTATTAACCTGCAGCCGGGAAGGGGGATAAAGCCGGCATTCTCCGAAAATATCAGGATTTTCTTTGATCCGGAATCGGTACAAAGAACTCGCTGTAGTCAGCTCCGAATATTCGTTTTAACGCCATCATTTCCGTGGCACGGATATTCGCCAGGCCGACTTCGATTTTCGCATAATTTCCCCTTGTTATATTGCACTCCATCAGCTGCAGCCGCGCCACAGTCTGTTCCTGTGTAAGCCCCGCCCGTTTCCGTAATTTTCTGATATTATAACCGATTACAATATCCTGTTTAATCTTCTGCTCCATCCAGTTTTGCTCCTTATAACGAACATTTTCAATTGATTCTATCGTATCCAGGTTCTATAATTGCTCTATATACGGAGCATTATTCATTTACTGTTTTAATCCAGTCATATTTTGTCCGTTTATGTAATATATTAGTGATATAGAAAGGATTGATACGGCATGATAAGAAAAAACACAGGGGAACTCACACCAAAAGAGGAAAGGGAGCTGCTGCAGGAATTTGAATGTGTGGACAGGTATTGTGACACGGTGATGCCGCCTGCTCCAAAAGGTGAATTCGAAAAAATAATTGCGGAGATGAAAAAAAGGAACATTGTTCCACAAATCAGGGAGGAATTAAGAAAAAAATTGGGAAGATGGTGAAATCTGCAGCGGATGGCCATTTTACATTCCATATACATAAAATATTTGACATCACATGATCCGGATTCTATACTATAAGTCTGAAAGCCGCAGCAAAAAACTGACTCTGGTTTCTGAAGCGCGGTTGATAACAACGAGTTAATCCGGCGCATGTGCCATTGTGCTGCACTGCGCGGAAAGGATGGGATGATGACTGACCGTTATGTACTGGACAAGTCTGTGAGGACAAACGACGCGGTTCGGGCGTCCTACAATGAACTGACGGCGAAAACATTCGGATTTACGTTTGAAGAATGGTACCGCCAGGGGTTCTGGACTGACAAAAATGTCCCTTACGCGCTGCGCGACGGGACGAAAGTGATATCAAATGTATCCGTCAACCCCATGGATATCCTGTGGAATGGGGAAATGCGGAGGTATGTGCAGCTGGGGACTGTCATGACGGATCCGGAATACCGGGGCAGAGGGCTGGCGCGTATTCTGATCAGTGAGATTTTAAAAGACTGGAGGGACCGGTGCGATGCCATGTTTCTCTTTGCCAATGACTCCGTTCTGGACTTCTATCCCAGATTTGGCTTTATCAGGGAATCCACGTATCAGTTCCGCCGGCCGGTGATTCCCAATCCCGGCGGCATGAGAAGGCTGAATATGGAATGCGGTGCCGACAGGGAACTGCTTCGTTCCTGCTATTTGAAATCCAATCCTTTTTCACAGCTGACAGTCGTAAACAATTTTGAGCTTCTAATGTTTTATTCTATCAGTTTTATGAAAAACTGTATATTTTATTTGAAAAAATTTGATGCGGTTATAATAGCCGAGTATGAAGATACGGTAATGACGTGTTACGATATCTTCTGCGATCCCCATCAGGAACTGGATGCCATTCTCTCCGCGGCGGCAAAAGAAGACACTGCATTTGCAGATCTGGGCTTTTCGCCAGTATCCGGGGACACCTGCGTTCCCTCGGAAGAAAAGGGGGACACACTCTTTTTGCTGAAGGGGAAAGAGAATATATGGAAGGGAAGGCAGCTCACCTTTCCGCACCTGTTTCACACTTAGAGCATGTTTGAACATTGCTTTCCGCCAGAGACGTGACAGCGGCGGAAATAACAGCGACAATGACGGCGGCAACGGCGGCGGCAACGGCGGCGGCAACAGCGGCGGCAACGGCGGCGGCAACGGCGGCGGCAACGGCGGCGGCAACGGCAGCAGATCTACGATCAGCTTCGCAGACGTAACACGGAATAAGGCCCGGGATATCCTGTAATAAAAGGAAATCCCGGGCCTTATCCCATATCCTGCTGCCGTAATCCCTGATCCGTTATCCAAGGTCAGTCCAGGAGGTGACTCTTTCAGAAAAGCGAAGCTTTAAAAACAGAACCCTGTACGGCACCGTCTGCGATGCATCTCATTCAAAAGCAGAATCTTTACAATATCATTCAGCCAGTTATTTCCCGGATTCTGAGGCGGGCGCGGCGGACGCGGCTGCGGCTGCGGACGTGGCGGCGGTCCCCATGGCGGCGGCCCCCACGGTGGCTGCGGCTGCGGCGGACGCGGTGGCTGCGGCGGACGTGGCGGCTGCGGTGGACGCGGCGGCTGCGGCGGGCGTGGCGGCTGTGGCGGGCGTGGCGGCTGCGGCGGACGTGGCGGCTGCGGTGGACGCGGTGGCTGCGGCGGACGCGGTGGCTGCGGCGGACGTGGCGGCTGCGGTGGACGCGGTGGCTGCGGCTGCGGCGGGCGTGGCGGCTGCGGCGGACGCGGTGGCTGCGGCGGGCGTGGCGGCTGCGGCGGGCGTGGCGGCTGCGGCCCGGGTGGCGGGCCCCACGGCGGTGGTCCCTGCGGCGGGCGCTGACCTGACGGTGGGCGCTGGCCTGACGGCGGGCCCCATGTCGTCGGAGTCTGCGGTACTACCTGCTGCATTCTCCAATCCGCATCCTGGGTATTCACGCTGTTTACCTCGTACACTTCTACTTCTTCCACTTCTTCTACCGTTTCCGCAGTCTCTTCTCCCGGCTGTTCCGATGTATTCTGCAGTCCAAGCTCTGCTCCGTTTATAATTCCGTCCTCCAGAATCTGGCGGCATACGGAATCGCACACCTGATTCACCATCAGGCGGTCCGGAAATTCATCATACAGCGGACTGTTTTTATAATCCAGACGATCGCAGGCTGCCATCACATATTCCTGAATCCGCTTCATATGTCCCGGATACATTCCCTGCAGATACTCTAAATCCTGTAACATATGTTCCCTCTGCATCTTCGGCAGATTCTCCATAGCGCTTCTGTCTCCGTACAGCATATACGGCTCCAGCACCTGGAAGTTATTCCCATAAGTATGCTCTAAATTATCCTGCACAGCGGTTATCACTCCCTGCTTCTTTCTATACATAACCATCTTATGCGCATTTTATCGGGATGTGATGGGAAAAAACGAATTTTTTCCTGTTGCTGCTCTGTTTGCCAGTATTTCCGCCCCAACGCCTCCTGGTATAACGTATCATAAGTCCTTGTGATACGTTATACCAGGACAGGCCAATCTGCCGTTCTGAATGATCTGCCATAAAAAAGCAGTGGATTTCATCGCACTTTTGTCATATAATGGCCTTTTGGAAAATCAGGCTGTCCACATAATTACAGAATGGCAAATGCCTTATCTGGAAATGATAGGAGAATAGCAAGAACATTGAACGATAAAGTGAGGAATTATATGGAACTGCAATTTAAAGATCTGGACTCCAGCGCGCTGAAAACGCTGGCACCCCTTTTTACCTTCAGAGAAAACAAGACCTGCGACAGCGTATTCTTAGGCCTTTTCCTCTGGAAAGATTACTATCAGGTACGCTATGCGGTCGGAGATGATAATACGATCTTCCTTCGTATTGCCGCGGACGGAAAGGAGTACGCGGCCCTTCCCATCTGTAAAGCGGCCTGCCTGCCCCATTCCTTCGACGTGCTGAAGGACTATTTTAACCAAACCCTGGGATTAAAGCTAAATATCTTCCTGGCCGACGAGGCCGCTGTCCGCCTCCTGAACCTGCCGGAGGACGAATTCGATGTCGAAGAGCTGGAGGATGCCCGTGACTACTTATATTCCGGAGATGCCCTTCGTTCTCTCGCCGGCCGAAAGCTGCACAAGAAGAAAAATCTGGTCAACTCCTTCGTCAGGACCTGGGAGGGACGCTTCGAATACCGCAGGCTGACCTGTGCGGACGGTGCCGAGATCAAGAGTTTTCTCGCACGCTGGGGTGTCGCCAGGGAAGAGCGCATGGAAGGCCAGCTGGAGCATGAGATTCTGGGCATCCATGAGATTCTGCGCTGCTGCTCTCTCCTCGATATCACAATGGCCGGAGTCTATATAGACGGTACTCTGGAGGCATTTACCATCGGCAGCTGCAATCCCCTGGAGCAGATGGCTGTCATACACATTGAGAAAGCCAATCCTGAGATAAAAGGCCTGTACCAGTTCATCAACCAGCAGTTTCTCATCCACGAATTTCCCGACGCCGTCCTGATAAACCGCGAGGATGATCTGGGTGATCCCGGCCTGAGGCAGGCAAAGCTGTCCTACTGCCCCGTAGACTTCGCCCGCAAATACAGAATCAGCCAGCGATAAATACCTCCGCAGAAGCTAAAGGGCATGTATGCGGCGGTCCGCCATCTCCGTTCCCCTCCCGCTCTCCTTAAGCGCTTTGGCGTAAACAGCCAAAAGCTTCTGATACTCTTTATAATAACCGCAGTTTTCAAACAGAAAAGAATCCGGCATACGACTGATTCTCTCCCAGCCCCAGGCCTGAAGCTGCGGTTTTAATAGCTGTTCCTTCTGAAGCGTATACAGAAGCGCGCGCTGGCGGAACTGGAGCCTGTATTTCAGCTCCTCATCGACCTCCCCCGGAAAGAGGGCACACATGGTCTCCACCAGAGACTTCCCCATCTCCATTTCCCTGTAATGGGTCCATTTTGTCCGCATTTCCACTGCAAAGCTCATCCATTCTGAGTCATCCCGCGGGTATACCAGCCCCATAAACTGCGCATCCTTATAGCACCATAAGGTCCAGGATACGCCATACCGGCAGAATAAGCCCAGCGTGTCCTCCACCATCTCCATCACATGCTCCAGGCTGTGCCCCGCAATATCGTACCCTGCCTCGCCGCAGAGCAGCGGACGGTTAAAGGGCAGCAGGCCGTCGAGCATGGTACGGAAACGCTGTTCAAACACCTTTTGCCTTTCGCCCCGCGGATAACCCGGATCACATAAGTCTGCCTCCCAAACGGTGGGATAGAAATGGAAGGTCAGCGCCGTCTGCTCATCTCTGATTTCCTTTAAACAGGAGAAATCCATGGCAAAGGAATCCCCCTCCAGGAAAATAATATGGTTCTCATCCACCTCGCGGACCGCAGCCGTCACCCTCTCATAAAACTGCTGAAGCTTTCCGTCCGCCGCCGGCATGAGAAACGGCTCGTTTAAAAGATCGTATCCCAGCAGATACGGCTCATCCCTGTAACGGGCGGCAATATCCCGCCACAGGGATATGATCTGCTGCTGAAATACATCGTAATGCCAGAACGCAGGCGTTCCCGTCTGATTATCAGAATGCCAGTCCGGATTCTGCCCGCCCGGAACGCTGTGCAGATCCGGAAGAAGATAGATCTCATACTTGCGGCAGAAGCCCAGCAGACGGTCAAAATAGCGAAATCCCTCTTCCTTCCGCAGCTCCATATTCTGATCATCCAGAAACAGTCTGTAGTTAAACGGCACGCGGATCAGGTTGATGCCGGTATCCTTCAAAAGCTTAAAGTCCTCCTCCGTACAGAAGGAGCAGACGAAATCATCAAAGAACCGGGCTGACCGAGCCGGTCCGAACACCTCTGTAAATGCTTCCTTCATCTGCTTTTCCGGCGTCGGGATTCCGAGCATAAAGTGTTCCAGATTCAGCCAGCTCCCGATGCCCAGCCCGGCGAACCGGATGCTCTGTCCCTGATAAATAAATTCATTTCCCTTTACTCTTACAAATTCCATGGTTCCTCCTCGGTTTTTACTTACCTGTTTCCTGTCTCCATCCAAATTCCAGCTTCTCCATCTCTTCCAGCAGCCGGTCTGTAAATTCCTGTCCGCCAGGCGTTAAAACGGTTTACGCAGCCTCCTTCACACGCATTTTTCTGACCCGTTCCCAGCTTTTGCTCTCTACCAGTCCTTCCGGAAGCAGTTCTTTCATCATTTCAGAGGTAAACGGATGGCAGACGAGGTCCTCCAGCACTGCCAGCGCCCCCAGAGAGATGGTGGTGTGGCCGAATGACGGCAGAATCACCGGTTCCCTCTCTCCGGCCTCCGCCATTCTCCGGATCAGCCTGGTTCTCATTTCCGCCCGCACGGCCTCGTGCCCTGGCGAGCAGACCAGATTCACGAGTTCAGCAGGGTCCTGTTCCAGATCGTATAGATACTCTTCCCGGTACGTGTCCGCTCCCGCGTCGAGCCATGGCTTCCTGTCGTACGCGCGGACGCTGTATTTCCAGCGTTCCGTCCGGATGCACCGTCCCACTTGGCTCTCGCTGATCTGCAGAAACACTTCATTCCGCCACGTCTCCCGCTTCTTCTCGTCCAACAGCGCCTGAATCGGACGGCCCTTCATGCCTTCCGGTACTGTCACCCCCGCCATGGTCAGAATCGTAGACGGCAGATCGATGAGGCTGACAAGCCCCCCTTCTCTCCTTCCGCCCAGAAATGCGGTGCCGGAGGCGTCTTTTCCGTATATCACCAGCGGAATATGAATGCTGCCATCATGGCAGGACCGCTTATATTCCACGGTCCTCGTCTTGAAATGGGATCCATGGTCGCTGGCATAAATAATGACCGTATCATCCTCAAGCCCCATTTCCTTCACACACGCCAGAACTCTCCCCAGATTGTAGTCCAGACGGCTGCAGCACCCCAGGTAATCGGGATACTGGGTCTGCCAGTCACTTCCCCAGTCTCCGGGCGCAAATGCCAGGTCTTTTGGCGCATTAAATCCTGCGAACCGTTCCTTCGAGCCTTCCGGCCCCTCAAAGCGCCGGTGGTCATTCTGATGGTGGGGTTCAATATGGGAGAGGAACAGGAAATACGGCTGATTCTTATCCCATGTCCTCATATAATCCAGGGCGAAACCGGTCACCCCGTCAGTCCGGTATCCCTCAAACTCCACCCGCCGGTTCTCCGCGTCAAATAGAAAGCCGCCGTAACCGTGTGAGGTGGCCTCCAGCACATCCGAGGCGACCCAGTAATCGTCATAGCCCCCCCGCCGCTCCTTTGGAACTCCCCGGCAGACGTATTCCACACCGGGCTCCAGCGGTTCATTGGAATCACCGCCGGTGGAGGCGAGATGCCATTTTCCCACGTATCCGGACCGGTATCCGGCTTTTTTTAAGTAGTGGGCCAGAGTCATTTCCCCCTGAGGCAGGGCGATGTTATTCCTGTAGCAGCCCAGTTCCGTGGCATACATCCCGGTCTGGAGACAGGCCCGCGCAGGGCCGCATACCGGCTGACAGGTGAAGGCATTTTCAAAGCAGACGCCCGCCTCTGCCAGTCTGTCCAGATTCGGGGTCACCGGCATACGCTGGCCGTAGCATCCGGCCGTATCCCAGCGCTGCTGGTCAGAAAAGAAAAAGATGATGTTGGGCTTTCTGTCCATTTCCTCAAATCCCCCTTTCCGACAGCCCGAGGCGCTCATACTGTTCCAACGGAGCCTGGGCCTCTTTCATTTCCGCGGCCAGCTTCCTGCACATGGCCGCCTCCAACTCTTCGTCCTCTATGGGATGCTCCTGGGCGTAGTCCTGCTCAAGATCGCAGAGGCAGGAGTCTCTTATAAAGCTTAAATCCCCCATACAGTCCGTTTCATTGTGAACCGGTATCCGGTAAACCGGGTATCTCGTATGGGGAAGAAAACGCCCCATCTCCATTTCCATCGCGTACTCTTCACCAAAGAACCGGCACAGCGTCGTCGGTACGGCACAGTACTGGTAACACGGCTTATTGTCCGGCCTCGCAGGCGCCCGGAAATACGTATAGCGGCCGTCGTATACATTGACCGCACGGCCGAACCAGCCATAGATTACCGCTTCCCGGGAAGGTGTGTGCCGGAGAATCATCTCTGACAAATCCCTTCCCTTTACGGTTTCCGGAACAGGAACAGCGTGGTGCTTCAATATTGTCGGCATCAGATCGATGTTCTGGGTCAGCTGTTTTCTATGCTCTCCGGCACATTCTCCTTGAGGCATTTTCACGAAGAGGGGGATGTGGGCCATCTCATTATACGCGTGCATATAATTTTTTCCGGTAAATCCGTGTTCTCCCAGCATATGACCGTGATCCGTGGTCAGGATCACCAGGGTATCCTCATACAGCCCATTTTCCTTCAGGGCATCGAGGAAACGGCCCAGCCACCGGTCCGCCATGGTCATGGTCGCCAGATAGCATTTCCGCAGATGGCATATGGCCTCCTCCGGTTCTGTGACAGGCGCATACCCCGGCCAGTTGAACTCCTTTCCGCTGTAATCATCCCCATACAGTTCATGGTAGGCGTCCGGTGCATCGAACGGTTCATGAGGGTCGAACGCCTCAACCATCAGAAAGAAATCATTCGCTCCCCGGTTCTCCTCGGCCCAGCGGCAGGCGGACAGGAAGGTGGCCGGAGTCGGATACGTCTCCTCCCCGCGCGCATATTCCTGCCGGTTTAAAAGATGCTGGACCGATTTGCGGCCGTAGGCCTGCGGCTCTCCGAATGGGGGATTCACCCTCGAAATCCAGGGATCATTCTCCTGGCCGCGGTGGTAGTCCCAGGTATCGAACAGGGAACAGTAGTTTTCCCCACCCAGTTCAAAGTAATGGGCGTGGTCCGTGGTAATGTGGGTATAGACTCCATGATTCCGCAGTTCTCCCTGAAGCGTCCGGTCGAAGGGCTCCATTCCTCCCCACCCGCGTTCCAGGAAATTCATGCGTCCGGTAAAAATATCCCGCCTGGCAGGCATACAGGGGGCGGAGGCAATAAAATGATTATCAAACCGGACTGCCTCCTTTGCAAATGCATCCATGCACGGCGTAATCCCCTCCGCATTCTCATCATAGGATTTTAGAAATCTTCTGTTTAATGTATCCATAAGGATCAATACGGTTCTCATGGTTTTCCACTGCCTCCTGCCTCTCAAGTATTTTCTGGTGCTTCCTGTTTTTTCAGCCAGAATGGCGCCGAATGCTCCGTCCTGCTGTCCGTTCCGATGAAGACGAGAAATGCACCCGCCTCGCTGTCCCATAATCCCGGTTTCTGAAAGAATTTCAGACGGTCTTCCCCGATGTAGAAAGCCACTTTTGCCTCCTCTCCCGGCTGCAGTGTGACGCGTTTCAAGCCCTTCAGCTGCTTCACCGGCCTCGCTGTGCTGCCGGTTACATCGCGGAGATAGAGCTGAACCGTCTCGGTTCCTTCCCGCTTCCCTGTATTTTTTATGGTCACAGACGCCTCGATCTCTTCCCCCGGCATCAGCTCGTCTTTGCTCAGATGGACCTCAGAAAGTTCCATGCTCGTATAGGTCAGTCCATACCCAAAAGAATACAGCGGATCGGCGGGTATGTCCTGATACCTGGAGACGTACCGTTCCGGCTTTCCCTTTCGGTAAGGCCGTCCCGTCATCAGGCTGTCATAATGAACCGGTACCTGCCCCACACAGTAAGGGAAGCTCATGGGAAGCTTTCCCGAGGGCGTTCTCGTTCCGGTCAGCACATCGATAATCGCCCGGCCGCCTTCCATACCTGGCATCCACACAGAAAGCACGGCTCTGGACCGCTCAGAAATAACGCGCAGATCGAGAGGCCGGCCGCTGAATATCACCGCCACCACATTGGGATTTACTTCGGAAACTGCGCGGAATAAGTCCTGCTGGATCTCTGGAATCTCAATAAATGCCCGGCTTGCGGCTTCCCCTGACTGAAAGCAGTGTTCGCCAAGGGGCATGACCACCACATCGGCTTCCTCTGCGGCCTTTCGCGCCTCCTCCCTCCAGCGGTCTGTCTCTTCCCGCGGCGCGCTGAAAGGTTTATACCGGTCAAAGCCCTCCAGCACCGTCCCCGGAGCCAGTACGGGACAGCCGGTATGGTACGTCACGGACCAGCCGGCCAGCGCTTCTTCCGCTGCCTGCCGTATGGTCTTTACCGCCCCGGTTTCGGCGCCTCCCGTAAAGGACCAGCTGCCCAGCATATCCTGAGAATCGGTGTAGGGACCGATAAATGCGATCTTTTGATTCGGGGAAAGCGGCAGGATGGCGTCCTCATTTTTAAGCAGTACGAAGGATTTCACCGCCGCTTCATACGCCAGCTTCCGGTGCTCTTCACAGAGAGACGTGCGGGCTTCCCTCGCCTCGTCGGCTCCGTGGAAGGGATCCTCAAACAGTCCCAGCCAGTTTTTAAGCTCCAGAACTCTCAGGACACTTTCGTCGAGAAGTGCCTCAGCCAGCGTTCCGTTTTTTACCAGTCCGGCCAGATACTCCGGATATACGCCGGACATCATATCGATATCGACTCCCGCTTCCAGCGCACGGCGCGCGGCATCCGCCCCGTCTTCAGAGACACCGTGAACCACCGTCTCTCCGATCGCCGCGTAATCCGAGATCAGTACGCCGTCAAATCCCATTTCACCGCGCAGAATATCCCGGAGCAGCGCCCTGTTTACGGTTGCGGGTATCCCGTTTACCGTCTGAAACGCGGTCATAGCCAATCTGCTTCCGGCCTTTACGGCGCTCTCATAGGCAGGCAGATAGAATTCATGAAATGTCTCCTCTGATAGCTCCATCGTCTGATATTCCCGCCCGCCTTCCGGCGCGCCGTATCCCGCGAAATGCTTGACGCAGGAGGCCAGAAAATCCGTTTCGCCCTGCTGCCTCTGATAGCCTTCCACCATTGCCTTCGCGTACAGGCTGTTTAGATACACGTCCTCACCCGTGGATTCCATCACGCGCCCCCATCTGGCGTCGCGCACCAGATCCACCATAGGGGAAAATGTCACATGGAGCCCGCCCGCCGCCCCCTCTTTCGCCGCCATGGCCGCACAGTCGCCCGCAAATTCCGGATCGAACATGGCGCCCTGTGCCAGCGGAATCGGATAGATGGTCTTATACCCATTGATAATATCCAGCATAAAAAGCAGGGGAATATGGTGCGGCTGCCGTTCCATATATGCGCTTTGAATCCTTTTTATATTGGCTGCTCCATAGACCCCCAGCACAGAACCGGCCAGATGGCTGTAGCTTTTCCTGATCCTGGCGGTCTCCTCCGCCTCCGGCCCTGTCTGCTCCAACGCTTCCATGCCGTCAAACCAGTCACCGGTTACCTGAAAGAGCTGTCCTGCTTTCTCCTCCAGGCTCATATCATTTAACAAATCTATCAGCTGTCTCTGCTCCATTTTCCTGTCCTCATCTCTATTATACTAAAGCGTGCAGCTGACTGAATTAGGGCTCAATATGCCGCTTCAGACACGCTCTAACACTCTCACCAGCATAACCCCCGCCGCATCAACCGAAAACACCTCTCCACGGCAGATCTCCCTCCCGCTCAGCAAATCCGTTCCGCTGACAGAGACCGCCAGCTCCTGTTTCTTCCCGGAATGGTTCAATAAAAACAGGTATTCCACGCCGTCTTTTTTACGCACAGTCATCTCGATTCCCTTTTCGGATAAGGCGGCCGCCGTTTCCACCGTATCATGGGAGGCTGTTCGCAGCCCCTTTTCCTTACACACATCCGTGAATAACCTGAGATAGAAGTCCCCTCCGGACCGTGTTCCAACGTAATAGGCCAGACCGTCTCCGTACTGGTTCCTGGTGATAACGGGAGTGCCTGCATAAAAGTCCTCACGGTAACGGGCAAGCACCTCCGCCCCCTCCGTGTGCATAATATCGCACAGCAGTCCGGCCGGATAGATTTTCCCTTCATAGCAGAACGAATTCTGCTCCGTTTCCGGCAGGGAGTCGGTCTCTTCCACCCAGATTCCGGTGAGTTCCCTGAGTTTTCCCGGATAACCGCCCAGAGTAATCTGGTCATTCTCATCCACATATCCGCTTAAATAAGAAAAAACTGCTGTCCCTCCGGCCCTCACGAATTCCTCCAGCCGCCCGGAGACGCCCTCCTTCACCATATACAGAAGCGGAGCGGCTATCAGTTCATATCCACAAAAGCCGTCCTCCATACCGATTATATCCACCGGAATGTGAAGCTTCGAAAGGGCCCGATAGTAATTCTGAAGCTCCTCCAGATATTTAAGCCTCACGCTGGGACCTGCCGAGCACTCCAGCGCCCACCACGTATCCCAGTCAAAGATCAGCGCCGCCTTTGCCGGTACACGGGCTCCGACCACCTCTTTGCCCAGTGCCTTCAGTTCCATTCCAAGAGCCTGACACTCCTTAAACACACGGGTATTTCCATGGCCTGCGTGGTCGATGACGGCCCCGTGAAACTTCTCACAGCCCGCTCTGGAGCGCCTCATCTGGAAAAACATCACCGTGTCCGCTCCATGGGCCACGGCCTGATAGCTGAGGAGCCGCATGACGCCGGGACGTTTCAGGCGGTTGTCATTCAGCCAGTTGCAGGTGCTGGGCGTCTGTTCCATCAGGAGGAAGGGCTGGCCATGTTTAAGTCCGCGCATCAGATCATGGTTCATGGCAATAGCGGCAGGATCGGCCCCCTCCGCCGGATAGTTGTCCCAGGAAACGACATCCAGGCTGGCCGCCCATTTCTTATAATCCAGCGGCTTATACGCGCCCATGAAGTTGGTGGTGATGCAGGCGTCCGGGATCTGCGCCCGGATGGCTTCCGCCTCCGCCCGGTAATTGGCCAGCATGCTGTCCGAATTAAACCGTTTGTAGTCCAGTGTTATGGCCTGATACATGCTTCTGGCTTCCTCGAAATGCTCACTCACCATGCTGGGAGCCACGATCTCATCCCAGTCATAGAAGGTATGCCCCCAGAATCTCGTGTTCCACAGCCGGTTCAGATTTTCAATGGTTCCGTAACGCTTTTTCAGCCAGACACGGAACGCCTTCTCGCAGTTTTCACAGTAGCACGCGCCTTCATATTCATTGCTCACATGCCAGAGCACGATATTCTTCTGTTCCCGGTAGCGCTCCGCCAGCTTCCCGGCCAGCCGCTTTGCATACTGCTTAAATACAGGGCTGTTGGGACAGGAATTGTGGCGGCCTCCGAATTTCCTCCTGCGGCCTTCAAAATCCGTTCTCAGGACCTCGGGATACCGTTTGGCCATCCACGCCGGATGAGCCCCGGTGGAGGTGGCCATACAGATGGCCATCCCCTGTTCCGTCACCCGCTTCACCGCCGCATCCAACTCCGCGAAGTCATACGTCTCCTCTGACGGCTGGAGTGACGCCCAGTTGAAGACATTCAACGTCACCACATCGATTCCGGCCTGCTCAAGGAGTTCCATGTCCTGTTCCCATATATCCGGCGTCCACTGCTCCGGATTGTAATCTCCGCCATATAAAATCTTCGATACCTTATCAGAAAATGCCATACGTTTTACCCCTTCAAACCGGAGAATGCGATTCCTTCCACCAGATATTTCTGCCCAACAATGAAGATCAGCAGCATCGGAATCAGGGCGCACACCGTGCCTGCCATAATCAGGCCGTACTCCGAGCCGTACTGGGTACGGAAGGAGGCCAGGCCGATCTGAATGGTTCTAAGCTTATCGGATGTCAGGTAAATCATCGGGGCCATATAGTCGTTCCACATAAAGTTAAATGTGAATACGACCAGCGTCGCCAGCCCTGGCTTACACATGGGAAATACGATCTGAGAATAGATCTTCAGCTCTCCGGCCCCGTCGATTCTGGCCGCCTCGGACAGTTCCTCCGGAATCCCCATCATGAACTGACGGAGTAAAAACACACCGAACGCGCTGAATATATTGATCAGGATCAGGGACCAGTGAGAGTCGTTCAGTCCCAGGGTCTTAATGATTAAGAACTGCGGTATCATGATTGCGTGCCACGGGACCATCAGCGTTGCCAGATAGCACAGAAATATCTTATCCCGGCCCGGATACTGCATCTTGCTAAAGGAATAGGCTGCCAGGGAACAGGTGATCACCTGGCCGGCGGTGACGATCACCGCCAGTTTTAAAGTATTTAAATAGTATGTAACGAACGGAATGCGCTCGCATACCTCCGCGTAATTGGACCACCGGAATACCTCCGGAATCCATTTGATGGGGTAGGCGAAAATTTCATTGTTATTTTTAAAGGAAGACGACAGGGTCCATACAAACGGGATAATCATGCAGATTCCCAAAAGCAGCATGACCACAAACAGAATGCCGTTTGATACCTTCGTCTTTGTTTTATACGATTTTGTCATCATTTCTTTTCCCTCCCCGGTTTACATGTAATTAACCCATTTCTTCTGTCCTCGGAACTGAATCAGGGTTATAACCATGATGATGATGAACAGGAAATATGCCATTGCGGACGCATATCCGAACTGCAGCTTCTGGAAGCCCTCCTGATAGATGCGGTAAACCAGAACATTGGTGGAGCGCCCCGGTCCTCCCTGCGTCATGATATTGACCAGATCGAACACCTGGAAGGAGTTGATGATGCTTAAAATGGTGACCATGAACATGGTCGGGGACAGCATGGGCAGTGTGATCTTGAAGAACTTTTCCACGCTGTTTGCACCGTCAATGGAAGCTGCCTCATAGAGCTGGCTCGGTATGGACTGCAGACCGGCCAGTATGATGATCATGTAGTACCCCGCCTGTTTCCAGATGGCCACCACCATGACAGAGCCCAGCGCTGTCTTCGTCGCGGACAGCCACTGCGGCGGATTTGCCACGCCGAGGGCCATCAGCACCTGGTTTAAAGGTCCCTGGGTCGGGTTGAAGATCATGGCCCAGACTATACCGACCGCAACCATAGAGCTGATGTTAGGGAGGAAGAACATGGTCTTAAAGAGACTGCTTCCCTTAATCCCCTTATTGACACCCACGGCCAAAAGCAGCGCAAACACGATGGTTCCCGGCACCGTCACCAGAGTGTAGACCAGATTGTTCTTCAGCGATACCGTGAAATATTCATCGTGGAACATGTCGATATAGTTTTTCAGCCCCACAAAATTAAACTGGCTGAATCCGTTGTAATCCGTAAAGGAAATCACCAGCCCCATGATGATGGGGAGTGCCATAAAGACGAAAAAACCGATGAAATTCGGAAGGATGAAGAGATATCCTTTTATGTATTTCCTAATCTTATTATTCTTTTCCATATCCATATCCTCTCTAGCGCGTGTCGGCTGAACACATATGGGGAAACAATCAGATCTTCGATTGCTTCCCCATGCCGCATCTGTCAGTCAGAGCGTGTATCGAAATTCATGCCTGACAGATTATTTACTCATGATGTCCTGTCTCTGCTGCTCAAATTTATCCATGGTCTCTTCCAGCGTCTTTTCCCCGTACAGATATAATTCCGCATTCTCTGCAAATGCAACTTTTAAATCGTTGTATTTCTCATAAGAAGGCGCCTCCGGAATCTTCTTGGAATTAAAAGCTACAGAAGATACGCTTTCCTTGCCGACCACCTCGTCAAATGCATCCTTGGCCGCATCGCCGCCGTACGCCGGGAGCATGCCGTATTTCGGAAGAACCTCGGAACCGCCCTCACCGCATAAATATTTTAAGAAATCATAGCTCTCCTGCGGGTGTTTGGCATCCTTTGGAATCGCCGCGAACTGGAATGCCCCCCAGGTTGCGCCGGGGTCCGCGCCCTCCGGAACCGGAAGCGGAGCAACTTCCCAGTTGACATCCGTCTTGCCGTCTTTTTCGTCTGTCATCAGCATATTGATCAGCCACTCGCCGTTGGGAAGCATGGCCACTCTGCCGTTTTCAAAGTCGGATAAATACTGGCTGTCGTTGGCTTTTACCTCTGCTAACGGCACGTGGGACTTATCTTCCAGGAAGAATCTGCCCAGGGTAGCCAGCCCGTCTTTTACCGCAGAGATGTCGTCGTCATTTAAGTAAACGCCCTTCTGGGTTCCGATACACTGGTAGATATTCCAGTCCACCCAGCAGCCGCCGTACTTCGTGCCGTCTCCGCTTGTCAGCTGTTTTGCAATATCCCCATACTGGGACCACGTCATCTGCTTCGACATGTCAATGCCGGCCTCTTTCATAATATCTGCGTTATAGAACAGCATCCAGCAGCTGGATCTCATGGGAAGTGCGGTGATCACGCCATCCGGATAGCAGGTATCCCACATGGAACCAAACTTGCTGATATCCAGGTCACTGTTCTTCACCAGATCCGTGATATCCAGCATGGCGCCCGCTTCCTTAAACTGCATAACCTGGTCCAAAGAACGGACATTGACTAAATCCGCGTCGCTTCCCGCGGACAGCATGACCTTCAGCTTGTCGTCGTACGTCTCGTTCGGCATGCTGATCACTTCCACATTGACACTGTCCTGGCTCTTGTTGTAGTTGTCCACAATCTCTTTCGTGTAGTTTTCTCCATCGCTCCAGATATAGAACTTTAAATTCACTTTCTCACCGGAAGCCGCCTCTGTGCCCGCTTCTTTTCCCCCGCTGCATCCGGCCAGTGTTCCCGCTGCCAGTGCCGCTGCCAGTAGTACCGCGCTCAATCTTCTTAACTTCATTTCAAATCCCCTCCTGTTTTCTGATACCCATACGATATCACGTATTCTCACCCCCGGACAGGTTGAAATTTTATCCTCCTTTTCACCGGGAATGATTTGTGTTACTATTTAGCCATGGAAGGGAGGGGTAAACTATGTTCTATCTGCTGTTATTACTGTTCATTCTGATTCTGTTTACACTGGTTCAGAGGCTGAAAGGAAATCATGATTTTCTCATGATTCTGATTCTGCCGTACTTCGCAGCACTCTGCAGCATCATTCTCTACGTTTCAAAGGATACCTACTATTATAATCTCATTAAGGATTATTTTTACCTTCCCGACTTCCTGTGGAGATGGCTGTTCTTCATCGATATTGGCAAGAGCAACATCATACGGATTATGAATGCCTCCAGCTTAAGCATCTTAATCATCAGCGTTTATCTCGTCTTCCATTTTTACGAGCCGTTTTCCCTGCGGGTTCAAAAGGCGGTTAAACGGGTCGTATGGGGCTACTGCCTGCTGCAGTTCATCCTCTATGATCCCTATACGAATTTAAAGGCCTACTACTTCTTATACCCGGCCCGTCTGACGGTGCAGCAGTACCTTTATTTAGAGGACAGAATATATGCAGTCACACACACCATCAATACTGCGGTCATTCTCCTGTGCTTTCTGGGGCTCCTGGCTGCGTTTATCAAAGCACCGAAGCTGAAGCTGTTCCGCTATAACCACCTGTTTCTGGCCATCAGCTACGCCACCCTGGCATTTGTATACATTTACTTTATCTCTTCCTCACCGGACTTTTATTTAAAGGTTTCCAGAATTGCAGGAACTTATTCCTACCGTTCCCTGCAGCTCGGAAGCAATGCCTTCATTTACCGGGCGCTGCCCTATATTCTGGTTCCGGCCGCAGCCGTCATCACCTACTGCGCCTACATGCTTACCCGGCTTTCCGGACAGGCCAGTCTCAAGGAGCTAAGTATCTCCAAGGAAATCAGCTCCTCCGAGACGACATCGAAGATCTTCTGCCACTACATTAAAAATGAGATTCTGGCTATCCAGTCCGAGGTGGAGACGCTGGCCTTAAACGCAGAGGATGGGAATGGGGTAAAGGAGACGACGGACAGCATCCTGAAGCGCTGTCAAACGCTCTATGGAAGGATCGACGAAATTCATCGGAGCACCAAGACCAGCGAGCTGAGCTTAAAGCAGTACTCTCTCCAGACTCTGATCCGGGAGACGCTCGCCATCTTCTCCCATGAGCTGGAGTCCATAAATGTCCAGCTGAACCTTCCGCCCCAGCCGATTCTGGCCATGGTGGATCCGGTCTACATGGAACAGGCGCTTCACAACATCATCAAGAACTCCATCGATGCCATGGAGGACACACCGGACGATAAAAAGGAGCTGGCCGTTACGCTCGGCAGCTCCAGACAATGGATTGCGATTGACATCAGGGACACGGGAAAGGGCATATCGAAGGAGAATTTAGAAAGCATCTTTCTTCCCTTCTACTCCTCCCATCCCTATTCCAAACACTGGGGAATCGGACTGACTCTGACCTATAAGGTCATTCACGCGCACGAGGGAAAGATCGTCGTAAACAGCACCCTGGGCGCCGGCACTACCGTGGAGGTCCTGCTTCCGAACATCACACCGGAGCGCGTCTGAAATTCACTGACAATGTGCGGACAGATCCGCCCCAAATAGGAAAAGAGGTTTCATTCATGGAAGAAAAGATAAAAGTACTTATTGCAGAAGATGTGGCCCCCATCCGCAAACGGTATGCGGCGGTCTTAAAGAAGTGTCCCGCGATCGAGGTCGTGGCCGAAGTGGGAACGGGAGAGGAGGCGTGCAAAGCCGCCCGAAAACTGAATCCCGACGTCATTCTCATGGACATCGAGATGGAAGCCAAAGACGCAGGAATCCGCGCCACGGGAGAAATCCTGGCCGAGATGCCGGATATCAAGATCATTATCCTGACGGTTTACGAGGAGGATGAGCTGGTCTTTTCCGCCTTCCGTTTAGGTGCCTGCGACTACGTCTTAAAAAATGCTTCCAACGAGGAGATCGTAAACGCGGTCACCTCCGCCTACAGAGGCCAGTCCCCCATCCGCCCGGAGATCGCGGACAAAATACGCAGCGAATTCCGCCGGGTCAAGACTTATGAAAGCAGCTTTCTCTTCATGCTCAACATCCTCTCCACCCTGACGCCAAAGGAGCTGGATACCTTATATCTGCTCTCCACCGGCTATAATAAACGCCAGATCTGCGAGATGCGCTGCGTGGAGATGAGCACGGTAAAATCCCAGGTACACAGCATCTTAAAGAAGTTCAACAAGAAGAAAATCTCGGAAATCATCACCACGGAATCCGACCGAAAGCTGCTGGGAAGTATTCTGAATAATACGGAACTAAACCGTTAATCCGGCTGGCGTCTCTTCCAAATCATTTCTTTTTTGCCTTAAGATGATAAAAAAGGTGCTGCAGGCTTCAGATTTTGTTTTCTCAGATACAAATGAACAAAATCCACATCCTGCCGCACCCTTTTCTAACTCTTTTTAATCCTCGAACAGCTTCTCCGGATAAACGCCGTCTGCTACCAGCTCCTTAATCGCCGCCGCTACCGTTGGCTTGTCTTCCCGGTAAGTAACTCCAAACCACTTATCCGGTGTCTCCAGAACCGTCACGCGGGCACGTCCCGCACGTACAAGACGGTCGATAATCCTCGGAAGCAGATACTCCGTCTTGATGTCGCCCTCCTTCAGGCCGTCTAAAAACACAGGGAATCCGCGCTCCAGTTCCTCTAAAAATGCCGGGGCGAGTCCCCACATGTTCATGGACACATGCTGGCCGATCGGCACTTCCACCGGATTGCCGTCATCGTCACGGCCTCTCGCCACATCCCCGTCCTTCTGAAGCTCATACGTCTCGGTTACGTCGACCAGCACGCCGTTATCGTCCACCTGGCATACTCCGCGGGTAACTCCGCCGTTTTCACTCAATGTGTTTCCCAGGATAAATCCGCCCATGCAGATATCGAATACCTCCGATTCCGTATCCATCTGATTCACCATGTACTCGTGGATCTTCTTAAATCCCTCTTTTCCATAATAATCGTCCGCATTGATAACGATAAACGGCTCATGGATCACCTGCTTCGCGCACAGAATCGCCTGGCCCGTTCCCCATGGTTTCGTCCTGTCTGCGGGCTTCTCATATCCAGCCGGAAGATCGGTAAGTTCCTGATACGCGTACTCTACAGGGGCAATCTTCTCGATCCGTCTCCCTATGATCTCCTTAAAGTCCTCCTCCAGGTCCTTCCGGATGATGAACACGATCTTGTTAAATCCGGCCTCCAGCGCGTCATGAATCGAATAGTCCATGATAATCTCACCACTGGGTCCTACCGGCTCCAGCTGCTTGATTCCGCCGCCGAACCGGCTTCCGATGCCTGCCGCCATAATCACTAATGCCGTATTTTTCATAATGCTTCTCCTCTGTTTTTGTTCTTTCACAGACCGGAACACCTCGGGCCGGACGCATCCTGCCGGGGTGTTCCGGTCTGTTTTTTTATTAAGTGCCCTTAGTATAACACAAAAAACGTGATTATTCCACACTCTTGAGCGATTCCACCATATCAATTCCCTTCAGCTTATAATACATGACGAGATTTACGAACGCGGAAAACGCATAAGTCATCAAAACACTATAAGCGTAGCTTATAGGTCTGATCTGCCTCCCGAACATCAGCATATCCACCTCCACCGTGGTCATCACGTAGCGGTGCAGGAAATATCCCATCACGATGCCAACCATGCTCCCGAGTATGGTAAGCATAATATTTTCCCGGTATACGTAGGCCGCCAGCTCCGGATTGTAAAATCCCAGCACCTTCATTGTCGCAAGTTCCCGCTGGCGCTCGTTGATATTGATATTATTCAGGTTATAGAGCACTACAAAGGCCAGAAGCCCCGCCGATATAATGAGTACCCAGATTACCACATTCAGACTGTCCAGCATATCGCTGATCTGTCCCCGCATTGTGCCGATAAAGGTCACCGTCATCACGGAATCGAAAGACAGAAGCTCCGTCCCCAGCCGGTTCTGCGTCTCCTCATTCAAATCCTTTATATCAAGAAACATGGTGTTATACTCAGGCGCCTTTCCATAGACCTTCTCATACAGAGCCGGTGTCATATACACGTAATGATGAAGATAATTTTCTGCAATTCCTCCCACCACCACAGGATAAAGCACCCCCTCATCCTCCTTCAGATAAATGGTATCGCCTTCCTTCACATTCAACAGCCCCGCCATTTTCTCCGTAATCAGCACGTGGTCGTCATCCAGAACATACGCCTCCCGGCTCTCCCTGCTGCGCAGGTGGACGAACCGGTCCACCTCCTCCAAGTCCTCCGGAACAAATAAATAGGCTTCCTTCGTCACATCGCCTTCCGAGACATCGAGGATGGTTTCCTCCACCCGGAGCCACGCGTCCACATCTCCCTGGGAGATAAAGGACCGGAGCGCCTTCTGCTCCGCTTCATCCGCCTCGTCGTCTGTCTGTACCAGCACATCGTACGTCCAGATATCGTTATACTGCTTCTCTCCCAGTGTGGAAATGGAGTCATTTAAACCAAACCCCACCAGGAGCAGCGCCATGCATCCGCCGGTACCGAAGATTGTCATCAGGCATCGTTTTTTATAGCGGAACAAATTGCGCACAGTGGCCTTTTGTATGAACTTAAGCCGTTTCCACAGCGGTGTCACGTATTCCAGCAGCACCCGTTTTCCCTGCTTCGGCGGTACAGGCCGCATCAGCGCCGCCGGGGACGACAGCAGCTCCTTGTAACTGGAAAATACGGTTGCCAGAACCGTACACGCCAGAGCCAGACCGGAGGCCAGAAACGCGTAATAGAGGTTAAACGGAGTCAGCATAACCGGAAGATTCTCATACAGGATAAAATACGCCGTCATAATGACGTAGGGAAGCAGCTTCTCTCCCGCCGCCGCGCCCAGAATGCTTCCTGCCAGTGTGGCCGCCAGGGCGTAGCCGATATACTTGGAGGCAATGCTCCATTTCCCGTATCCCAGCGCTTTTAGCGTTCCGATCTGCAGCCGCTGTTCCTCCACCATACGGGTCATAGTGGTCAGGCTGACGAGAGCCGCCACCAGGAAGAAAATAAAGGGGAATACCTTCCCGATCGCCCCGATCCGTTCTGCGTCGCTGCCAAACTCCACATACGTCTGGATCGCGTTTCTGTCCAGCACGTACCACTCCGGCTCCTTGATATCGTCAATGTCCTTCTGGGCGTCGTCAATCTTCTTACCCGCATCCGCGATCTTTTCCTCCGCCTCCTGCCTGGAATCCTCGTACTTGACCTTCGCCTCCGCCAAATCCGCCTCGCCGTCGTCCAGCTTCTTCTGCGCCTCCTCAATATCCGCCTCACCCTTTGCGATATCCTTCTCCGCCTTTGGAATCTTTGCCTCTCCGTCTGCTATGTCCCAGTGGGCATCCGCGATCTTCACTTCCCCATCGGCAATGTCCCGGTGAGCATCTGCGATCTTTCCCTCACCATCGGCAATATCCTGTTTTGCATCCGTCACCTTCTGCTCGCCGTCTATAATCTTCTGTCGGGCATCCGCCAGCTGTTCTTCTCCCTCATCCAGCTTGCGCCGGGCGTTTTTCAGCTTCATCTCGCCCTGATCCAGCTTCTTTTTCCCCTTTGCCAGCTCCCTCTTCGCCTTCGCCAGCTCCTTTTTTCCTTCTTTCACGGCCGCGTCACCGTAAGTCAGTTCCTGATAGGAGGCCTGTATCGTATGTACTCCTTCCACCAGAAGCGCCCCCTCACCGCCTGGTATCATCTCCAGATAAGGCGCATACGCATCAATCTCAAAGTCCTCCACCTGGATGCGGCCGATCTCAGAAGGCGTTATATCCAGGGGAATGCCCATGGACAGAAGCCCATTTAAAGCTTTCTTTAAATTCCGTTCCACCTCCGGCGCGTTCTTCCGGTACTCTTTCCAGCCCTCCTTCAGGGTTTCCTGCTGTTCCTCCAGCTCTTCCTTTCCCTCTTCGTATTCTTCCAGCCCGATCTCGTAATCCAGCCATCCGTCATCCAGTTCCATACGGGCTCCCGGCAGCTCCTCGTCGAATTTCCTGCGGGCGTCCTCCAGCTCCTGTTCCTTGTCGGCAACTTCCTTCCTGGCGTCCTCCAGCTCCTGTTCCTTTTCCGCCAGCGTCACTTTCCCGTCTTCCAGTTCCTGTTCTTTCTCCGCCAGTGTCACTTTGGCGTCTTCTAACTCCTGCTCCTTTTCCGCCAGCGTCCGCTTTCCGTCTTCCAGATCGTTTTTTGCATTTTCTAAATCATTTTTTCCCTTTTCCAGATCCGCCCGTCCTTTTAAAATGTCTGTCTTTCCCTCGTCGATCTTCTTCTGCGCGTCTGCGATCTGCCGGGCCGCGTCGTCGAGCTTCCGGTCCGTCTCCGCCGTCTTTTCCGTCAGCTCTCTTCTGGCGTCATTCAGCTTTCGGTTCGCCTCGTCTGTCACCTCGCGGTACCGTACGGCAGAACGCGGTTCTGAGAGCGTATCCTCAATCTCTTTCGTTACGCGGTCCATATAGTCCTGGTACTCATCCGAATAGGACAGAAAAGCTTTTCCCTCCTTCGTCTGGACATAAATGTCGGTAAATACCTCCATGCTGAAATTATCAGGTGTTACAGCCATAAAAGTATCGAGACTTCCATTTCCGATGGTCGTCGTCCCCCGTTCCAGAGACAGGTACCGGGAAGACATGCCGATACCCACGATCGTAAACGTATCGTATTTCAGCGTGTCGGAAAGCGCATCATCCGTGCCGGAATAGACTTTTACCGTGTCCCCCAGTGCGAACTGTCCCTGATACGCCTTTCCCCTGTCCATCATGCATTCGCCGGCCCGCTCCGGCATCCGGCCCTCCAGCAGTGTAAACTGGTTGATCGATCTGCTCATCGAAAAAATCCGCACAGTCTTCTCCCGGTCCGCGCCTTCGCAGAGCACATCTGTGGTATAGGCGCCTTCCGCGTACTCCGTCTCCGGGAGCTGGCGCACCGCCTCCACGTCATCCTCCGTCAGGCCCAGGGTACCGACTATGCGGATATCCATCAAATTCGTTTCATCATAATAGGCATCGGCGGACAGCTCCATGTCTGGTCTTGTGGAGCGGATTCCCGCAAAAAACGCAACTCCGAGCGCAACAATAAAAAGAATCGATAAAAACCGGTTCATGCTGCGCCCTATTTCCACCATAAAGTCCTTGCGTTTTGCGTTCTTCATTCAAACACCATCCGCCCTCGATCCATCAGTCCATTCCAGCAGTCTCTACCAGCAGTCCGCTCCAGCCGGTCTTACACGTATATTCCCCTACCACTCGATCTTTTCCACAGAAAGCGGCCTTTCGTTCAGCACAATACTCCCCGTCTTTCCGTTCTTTATCTGTATCACCCTGTCAGCCATCGGCGCCAGCGCCGAATTATGGGTGATAACAATCACCGTCATCTTTTTCTCCCTGCAGGTATCCTGAAGCAGCTTCAAGATAGCCTTTCCGGTCTGATAATCCAGCGCCCCCGTTGGCTCATCACAGAGCAGAAGCTTAGGATTCTTCGCCAGCGCCCTGGCAATGGACACCCGCTGCTGCTCCCCTCCGGAAAGCTGCGCCGGGAAGTTATTAAGCCGTTCCCCCAGTCCCACATCGATCAGAACCCGCTCCGCGTCGAGGGGATTTTTGCAGATCTGAAGCGCCAGCTCCACATTTTCCAGAGCTGTCAGATTCTGAAGCAGATTATAAAACTGAAATACAAAGCCGATATCATTCCTCCGGTAACCCGTCAGCTTCTTCTCCGAATATGATGCAATGTTGACGCCGTCCACCCGGATTTCCCCCGAGGTGGCAGTGTCCATCCCTCCGAGAATATTTAACACCGTGGTCTTTCCCGCACCGCTGGGACCCACGATTACCACGAATTCACCCTTCTCTATGGTAAAGCTGATTCCGTCCACCGCGTGGATGGTGATCTCGCCCATATGATAGCTTTTTCTCACGTCCTTAAGTTCAACAAACGCCAAAAATACCGCCTTCCTTCTATTTACTTTCTATCATGGAAGTCCCTTCCATTCATGACTCTTCTGAAAATCGGTTGTAATACTCTTCTGCCTGAGCTTCACTCAATTGAAACCTTTTCTGCAGTTTCTCAAGGATCTGTTCTCTGGAAATCCCGGTCTCAATATTATCCTGAATCAAAGCCCGGAGGCCTTCCTCTCTGCCTTCCTCTCTGCCCTTCTGAATTCCCTCATCCATAAGCATTTGTCCAACCAGTGTCATCTGCATCTCCTCCTTCAGCCGTTTGGCATACATTTTATCAATCACTTTATCTGTAAAGGTTAAAATTCCCGCCAGAACCTTTAACTGCTCCTCCTTCTCCGGCAAATTTCTCGCCAGCCTTAATTCATTGCTCTCAATGGCAGGCAGATTCGTCGGCAGAATATCCATGATCTTCAAGTGCGGAAGTCCGAACGCCGCCAGACTTTTTCCTTTCAGGGTTTCGGCCATCACTTTCGCTGTAACGTCCTTATTCTGATATGCAATTTCACTCATACCGTTCTCCTTTTATTATATTTTAATACGACAACAGATTCAAGTGTATCCATCCTAATTCACCAAACCGCATCACCCACCTCTACTCAATCTCTTCACTGCATTGGGATAATTTTTTTGACTTGTTAAAATATAGATTATCAGATTTTCGCGGACAGAATGTCCGTGCGAAACGATAGATTCAGCATACTACATATATACTCCGGCGTCAATCATATTTTAAGCGGCAGGGAACCTGCTCCGGTTATCCTGCCGCTGATTTACTCACTTCTTCAATTTCCCCATTACCGAACAGCCCCCCGCAATTCCCGTCGCCAGCCCCAGAAACACAGACGCCAGGGTCAGTTTCGGAAACACCTCCGACGGCGGCAGCAGACTCACTGCGCCGCCATACAGATTAAGCCCGGCCGCCACCAGCTCCAGCCCCCAGCGGTACCCTGCAAACAGAAGAAAAAGGGGGATGCACATTCCTGCCAGCCCCATAACGAGACCCTCTACCAGAAACGGCACACTGATAAACTCTTCTCTGGCTCCCATCAGCCGCATGACTCTGGTCTTCCCCTTCTGAGACTCAATACCGACAGAAAGGGTATTGTGAATCAGCAAGATGGAGATCAGGAGCAGAATCGCCGCGCTCCCCGCAATCAGCCTTGATATGACCGTCTTGATACGCAGCAGCGCACGCACCGTATCCGCCGAGTGCGTCACCTTGCGGACTCCCTCCAGACTCTTCACATACTCCACGAAGCCCTCCTGCTGTTCGATCCCTCCGATGTAGACCTGATAGTGATTGGACGCCGCCAGCGGGTTGTCCCCATCAAAGATTCCATCCAGCACCTCGCCGTCCTTGAAGTAATCATTTCGAAAGCCCTCCCAGGCGTCATCCGCGGAAGTATAGACCGTTCTTACGACCTCCGGTCTCTTTCGGATTAACCCCCCGATCTCCTCCACCCGTTCGGGTGCTACCGTCTCCTCGAAGAACACGGCCACATAGACCTCTTCCTCCGTCTTCTGCAGCACGCCGTCCAGATTTAAGACTGCAATATAAAAGATGCCAAAGAGAAAAATACACGCCGCCATGGTAAGAACAGAGGCCGCCGTGTAAACCTTGTTATGCCATAGATTTTTAAAGCCCAGCCGGCATAAATACAGCCACGTCCTAAAAGCCATACATCAGACCTCCCCTGCTGTTATCCTTGATCACCTTGCCATACCGCAGCGCGATCTGACGCTTGTGCATGTATTTCACCAGCTCCTGGTTATGGGATACCACCAGCACAGTCGTACCCTGACGGTTAATTTTCTCCAGCAGGCGCATAATCTCTTCCGCGTTCTTCTGATCCAGATTTCCCGTAGGCTCATCGGCCAGAAGAAGGACCGGCTGGTTTACCACCGCCCGCGCCAGGGCCGTCCGCTGTTTTTCCCCGCCGGAGAGCTGTCCCGGATAACATCCGGCCTTTTTCTCCAGGCCCACCTGGCTTAAGACCTCCATGACCCGGCTCCGCATACGTTTATGGTCCGCCTCGATGACACGCTGGGCAAATGCCACATTTTCGTAGACCGTAAAATCCGGAAACAGGCAGAAATCCTGAAATACCATGCCGATATACCGGCGGTAACGGCACACCTGCCGCTCCTTCAGCTGCCTCAAATCGATGCCGTTCACCACGATATTTCCCTGGTCCGCCTCCGTCTCCCTCAGGATCAGCTCCAGAAGCGTCGTCTTTCCGGCTCCGCTGTTCCCCACCAGAAAGACGAACTCCCCTTTTTCAATCTGAAGGCTCACATCGTCGAGGGCTTTTTGACCCGTTCCATATGTCTTTGTCACTCTGTCGAATAAAATCATGGTGTTATCCACAGTACTCCTCTTTTCCATCACGGTTATCCACGAAATCAAATACCTTTCCCCGAATATCAATACCTTTCTCCGGGATCAGATGTCTTTCTTCTTCAGCTTATAAACAAATGCCAGCACCTTTGCTACGGTCTGGTAGAATTCCTCAGGAATTTCCATATCCACCTCAACACTGGCATACAGCCCCCTTGCCAGCGGCTTGTCTTCCATAATATAAACTCCGTTGGCCTCACCGACCTCCACAATCTTGAGCGCCAGATGATCCGCGCCTTTCGCCAGTACCACGGGAGCCCGGTTCGCATTGGAATCGTATCCCAGCGCTACCGCGAAATGGGTCGGGTTCCTGATGATCACATCCGCCTTCGGGACATTCTGCATCATACGCATGGACGCCATCTGGCGCTGTTTCTCCCGAATCCGTCCCTTGATCTGCGGATCGCCCTCCGTCTGCTTGTACTCTTCCTTGATTTCCTGCTTGCTCATGCGCAGATTCTTCTCATACTCCCACCACTGGTATAAGTAATCGAAGGCGGCCAGAAAAATAAAGGCGACCCCCACCGTGTTCACCAGTGACACCGCAGTGTCCCCGACGTACACGAAAGCCGCCTGTACCGTACCGTCCATCAGACGTGCAAACTCGTGGATTCTCCCCTCTATATAACTGTAAATCACCCAGGCCAGGATGGTAATCTTAATCAGCGCCTTTAAAAGCTCCACCACCGAGCGGATGGAAAACATCCGTTTAAAGCCTTTTAGAAGGCTGATCCGGTCCATCTTAAACTTCATGACATCCGTGGAGAATGACATCCTGGTCTGAAAGAACGTCGTGACCACTGCGACTGCCACTCCGATAAAAAGCAAGGGAAGCGCCGCCTGTCCGAACAGGAGCATGGCCTTTAACAGCTTGTCGGACAAATCGTCCGCCGCCAGGGGCGTCGTGGAGGCCGCATAAGAAAAGAACAGCTCCATAGCCGTCTTCAGCGTGCGGTAGATCTTGGGGGCCAGCGCATTCAGGGAATTAAACAGCACCAGCAGAGAACAGACGGCGATGACGTCGTTGCTCTGAAATACATTTCCTTTTTTTCGTTCGTCCTGCCGCCGTTTCGGGGTGGCTTTCTCAGTCTTTTCGTCTGCCGCCACGTTCATCACTCCCTTCTGTATACAGAATAAAACCTGGTACGCCCTATGATGCGAACATCATCATGACCTTCTGTACCTCACTCATCATCATCCCGTAATAGGAGTCAATAAACGCCCCAATCGGACGCGCGAACAGCATCATTAATAAAATACCCAGCAGAATCTTTGACTGGATATTAATAACAAACACGTGAATCTGGGGAATCAGCTTCATGAGCACGCCCATGGACACCTCCAGCACGAACTCCGCTGCCACAAAAGGCAGGGCCAGCTTGATCACCATCAGAAAAACACTGCCAAATATACTCACTAGATACCAGGCAATATCCTGAGTCACCAGTCTGGCCGCCCCCACGGGTATCACCTCATACGTATAGGCAAACAGCTTCACCGTCAAAAGATGGCAGCCGGTCGCAAAGAAATACAGAAAAAAGAACACATTGATAAACTGTCCTAAGATAGCGGTCTGGACACCTCCCGCCGGATCCATGACCTTGCCCATGGACAGTCCGAACACCGTATCCATCAAATCTCCTGCCACGTAAACCATATAGAAAAACAGCTGGAACACGCTTCCGATCACCAGCCCCATGATCACCTCGCGGATCAGAGCCTCCGCCATCTGAAAGGTGCTGTAGGCCTGTATGGCGGTAACTCCCTGAGCCGCCGCCGGCGCGATCACCAGGCTGAGCGTCAGCACCAGGCCGGTCTTCACCATAGCAGGAATCCCCCTCCTGGCAAACACCGGATGGACAAAGATCAGCCCGCCCATCCGCGCAAATACCAGCAAAAACACATCGAAATACTCTAAAACGCCGCTGTCCATCGCCTGTTCCCCGCGTTAGAGCGACGCCATGATCGCAAACAGCTCCACCACAAACTCGTCCATCACCTTAAACATCCAGGACCCCAGCGCCAGAAGCACCAGCGCAATCACCAGAAGCTTTGGGACAAACGTAAGCGTCTGCTCATGAATCTGCGTCGCCGCCTGAAAAATAGCGACGATCAGCCCCACGACAATGCTGACGATTAACAGCGGCCCTGCTATTTCAAATGCAACCATCATGGCTTCCTTCATCACTTCCATCACCTGGTCCGCAGTCATACTATGTACCCCCTCATCATCGGAATCCGGCAACCAGCGTCTTGATCACAAGACTCCAGCCGTCTACCAGAACAAACATCATAATCTTAAATGGCAGTGCGATCATGGTAGGCGGCAGCATCACCATACCCATAGACATCAGGGTGCTGGACACCACCAGATCGATAATCAAAAATGGGATATAGATCAGAAATCCCATGGTGAACGCTTTATTTAACTCACTCAAAATAAAGGACGGAACCAGCACCGTCAGCCCCAGTTTCATGTAAGCTTCCGGTCCTCCCGACACATCTGGTACCTCAGACTTTGAGATGGAGAGAAACAGATCCAGACTCTTCTTCTCCGTCTGCTTTAACATAAATTCCTTCATCGGCTCTTGTGCCCGGGTAAACGCCTCTTCCCTCGTGATCTCCCCTGCCTTATAAGGCTCGTAAGCCTGCGTATTCACCTTGGCAAACACGGGGTTCATGATGAACAGCGTCAGAAACAGAGCCAGTCCGATCATCACCTGGTTAGGCGGAGACTGCTGTGTGCCCAGCGCATTGCGCAGAAATGAGAGAACAATGATAATCCGGGTAAAACTCGTCATCATAATCAGCAGAGACGGCACCACAGCCAGAAACAGAAACAGGAACATGATATCCAGCATATCCATGGGCTTTCCGCTTCCGGAGCTTCCCTCCAGTGTCAGAGAGATATCCGACGCATATGCGATCTGTCCGCATGCCGCGGACACCCTGATAAATGCCGCCAGACAGAGAAGTCCCCTGGCAATTTTCCTTTTCCCCTTCATCATAAGTCTCTCCCGTTTCTCTTCTGTCTTCCGTCCTGCTGCCGTCCGTCTTTTTTGACCAGCGTTTTGAGCTGCTCCGTAAATACAGACGCAAAGTCCGGCGAAACCTCCGCCGGACTCTTTTTCTCATAAGTCTCCAGTTCCTCCAGTCTGGTGATACCGGCCGGAGATACTCCCACAAGCAGAATCCGTCCCTGAACATCGACAATCATCAGGTAGCTGTCCCGTCCCACTGCCAGGCGGTCCAGAATCTTCATATCGCCGGACTGCTGCCTTCCGTTCATCCCTCTCCCCAGCATCCTTGTGGTGATGTATGCCAGAACGAGAACCAGTATCAGTACAATCAGATAAAATAACACTTTAAGAACCGCCATATTAATCCCTCTTGCCGACTATCTCAATAATTCTTGCGGCAAACTTCTCATCTGTCACTAAAACGTCGCCTTTTCCTATCAGTTTACCATTGACCACCACATCAGCCGGCGAACCCGCCTGCTTATCCAGTGTCAGAATCTGCCCCTTCTGCAGGGCCAGAATGTCCTTTACGCTGCAGACCGTGCCGCCGATGCGGACAGACACGTCAAGCGTAATATCCCGGAGTTTTTTCCTCTCCTCACCGATGTTTTCCACCTGATTGTCCACAGGCACATACTTAAATTCCGGAAATGACACTTCCCGGAACGATACCGTCTTCTCTTTTTTCTTAAAAGCCAGATCCTCCGCCTGCACCGGTTCCTCTGCTGCCGTCTCCTGTCCCATGACCGGAATTCCGAAGATTTCCTGAAGCTCCTCCGTGGCGATTCCAATGACCTCGGCCGCCAGAACACCGTCGATCTCCAGATGGAGGCGGATCAGCACCAGCTGCTCCTCCCTGTCCCACCGGCGGATCGTATCCAGAATCCGTTCCGCACTGTCAAATGCCGTGACACGGGTCAGAACCTCGCCCATCTCACGCCCCAGGAAATCACCCAGATCATCCATGGCCGCGCCCATACACTGGGACGCCACCTCTTTTAATGTACTTAAAGCGATCTCGTCAAGCGGACTCTCCGTATTTACCGGCAGCCCCATAATAAAATTGGAGATCTTCACCATATCCGCCCTGTCAAATACGTACAGCTGCGGAACACGCAGCCCCTCAGCCGTCCGTTCTGCCTCGATCACCACATTGAAATGGGGCAGATATTCCACCAGGGCCTCCATATCCGTCTCGCCAAGCTCTGTCACCGTCGCCCTGGCATTCCTGCCAAGAAGAGAAGCCAGCGTATTGCAGACAGGCACCGCTTCCATTTCCAAAAGCTCTGTCAACGCTTCCTGATCCAAATATCCCATACTCTTCCTCCCGGCTATAATACCTTATTAATCTCGACCGCCTTGCGCAGCTTCGTATGGCCAAGCTTCGCCTCGAAGCAGGCCACGTCTTCCACGTAAATATCAATGCTGCTGTCCACTTTTTTATTGAGAGGCACTACGTCCCCCGGCTGAAGCTGGAGAATATCCTGGGCATCCAGAGAAAATTCGTGGAAAATCGCCCGCAGCTCCACTTCCGATTCCAGCAGATGCTGCTCGATATAGCCTCTCTTGGCCAGCTGCTTCGCCTCGTCCTTCTTCTGGCTGACTGCGTAGGTATACCCAAACTTCGAAGTCAGCTCCTCCACATTGGGCGCCGGCATCACCAGATTTAATACCGCCGAAAGCTTGTCGATCAGCACCTCCAGCTCCACCTGTATCACCACGTCCTCGGGCGCGCTCACCTGAAGCAGGTGAGGATTCGTCTGAAGGCCGGTCAGCGCCGCATCCACGTCCAGATATTCCTTCCAGGAGTCACCGATAAATTCCGTGATCTTTCCCAGCAAATACTGGAGAATCGCCTTTTCAATGTCTGTAAAATCACGGCTCAGCTCATACTCCGTGCCTGCACCGCCGAGAAGGCGTTCAATCATGAAAAAGGCCAGTCTGGTGTCCACCTCGAGCACCAGAGGAGCCTCATTATAATCCTTGTTGTCAGGGATTAGGGTAATCATGCCAAAAAGAGACCGGTCAGGAACTGAATTGCTGAATTCCTGATACCGTCTCTCCACAATACCCGTTACGCTTATTTCGCAGTAGGACTGCATCAGTCCCGTCAGATACGGTGCAAGAGCACGTGCAAAACTGTCATATAAGTTCTCCACCGTGCTCATGCGCTCTTTTGTAAATTTCTTGGGCGATTTAAAATCGTATGTCTTTATCACTGTGCTGTACCTTCCTGTCCCCCGCTCATATCTGCCGGCATGTCGACCGGAAACAGCGGATCCATCGTCTCCATACCGTCTATGTTATCCTCAGAAACCTTATATTCATTTCCCAATATGATCATGTCCACCCGGCGGTTCATCTCCCGCCCTTCCTTCGTGCTGTTGTCCGCAATGGGGTAGTATTTGCCGTAACCGCGGCAGATCAGCTTCTTCGGTTCCAGCCCGACATTCTCCTCCAGGTAGATCGCCACGTTATCGGCGCGTTCAGAGGAAAGCAGCCGGTCGTTGATCAGGGAATTAGCCGCCTGAGCCGTGTGCCCGTTAATATAGATGGCCATAATCTCATCCTGTCTGTCCCTCAGCATGATTCCCAGAGCCTCCAGCATGGATTTGCTGTTCTCCTGTAAGACCGCGCTGTCCGGGGCGAACAGCAGATCATTCTTAAACCGTATGTAGACCGCGTTCTCGCTGTCGGAGACAACGGCATCCAGATTCTCCACCTGGAAATACGACTGGATGTCCTTCGCCATATCGGCCATGGCCAGAGATGAGGCAGACTGTGATCCCGCTCCGCTGCCGGTGTTAAACTGGGAACCTTCTCCCTCCGGGGCATTGGCGCCCTCACTGATGCTGGGATACTTCAGATCCTGCGGTACATCCTCTAAGTCGCTGGTTGTCTCAATTCCCAGCTGACGCTGCATCGCCGCCGCGATCTCTTCCAGCTTGCTGATATTTACATTGGAAATACTGTATAGCAGTACAAAGAAGGTCAGGACAAGGGTTATCATATCCGCGTAGGTATTTAACCACTCCTGACCGCCTCCTTCTTCTCTTCGTTTCTTCATGTTATTTACCAATCTCCAGGGCTTTTAATGCCATGCTCTTTGCAATATTCAGCGCTGTCACATTGGCCTCATAGGCGCGGGTGGCGGCCATCAAATCCACCATCTCCTCGGCGCTGTTCACGTTCGGCATCATGACATACCCGTCCTCATTGGCGTCTGGATGATCCGGATCGTACACCGGAACGAGAGGATTCTGGCTCTCCACCACTTCCTCCACATAGACTCCGCCGCGGTCTGCCTTCGTCATAGCCTTACCCAGCTCGGACTTAAAATCCAGCTGATTTTCCCGCAGCACCACCTGTTTCCTACGGTAGGGGCCTCCCTCTGCCGTTCTTGTCGTATTCTGGTTCGCCAGGTTCTGCAGGATGATATCCGTGCGGAACCGTTCTGCTGTCAGGGCCGAACCCGTTATATTGAGAGAATCCAAATACCCCATAAGCCGCTCCTTTTATTTACCCGTATTGTTAATCACATATCTGAGCGTGGAAAGCTTTCCCGACATCCGGGACGTCATCGCTGAATACTCGGTGTACGCCTTCCATAAGTCCAGTTCCTCTTTTTCCACCTGTACGTTATTCCCGTCCGGCCTGGCCTCCGTGTCGTTATCTGTACCGACAACCGCCTGGTACACAGGACCGTTCCCATCTGCCGCCTCTTTTAAGACCTGCTTAAACTCCACCTTTTTCGCCTTAAAATCCGGTGTCTCCACGTTAGCGATGTTATGGCTGGCGACCTGCTGCTTCAGCCACATCGCATCCAGCCCGCTCTGCAGCGCCCGAAACGCTGCGTCCTCAAATAATGGCATATGTACGCTCCTTATCTCATCCGGTATGTCCCATCCGAACCTGCTTATCCGCCTGGGAAAATGCCTCCTTCAGTTCGGTAATCATGGGGAGGACTTCCTCCACCGGTTCCGGACTCTTCTTAATGTTCGCCTGAAGGATCTGATAGTTAAAATATTCATAAAGGGAAGCCAGCCCTCCCGACACCTCATACTGGTGATCCAGTGTGGTTGATAAGTGGGTGACGATAGCCTGCGCCTTCTTAAAATGGGCGTTGCTTCCTTCATAATCGTTCTGTTCCAGGCTCACGAGCCCCTTGTTCAAGCGGTTGATCACCTCGTCAAACAGCAGATTGATCATATCGCCCTGTGTCATGGTCATGACAGACTGTTCTTTATATCTTGCATATGGGTTTTGCATAATGATTACTCCTTTATCATGATGAGAACTGCTGGGTCAGCCAGGAGCTCTGGCTGTTCATGTTGGAAATGGCCTGCTCCATGGCGTTAAACTGCTTCCAGTAACGGGTCCTCTCCAGTTCATACTTGGTATTTAACTTCGACAGTGTCTCGGATATGCGCTTCATCTCATCATAGATCGTGTTGCTGGTAATCAGCACATCCTTGGTACCCGCGTAGCGAACCATGCTTCCCGGACTTCCGCTGCTGACATTCGCAGCTTCCTTGATCGCCTCCTGCAGCTTTACCGCGACGCCCTGCTCCTTATCCGTAAAAAGCTTCCGGATATTGTCAGCATTCGTCGCCACCATGGACTTTAACGTCTCCTCGTCGATGATCAGCTTGCCATTGTCGCGCCAGCTATCGGAGGTCTCGATCCCGATATCGTAAAGCGCAAGCCCCGCGTCCTCTACACTGCTGTAAAGCACCATTCTCATATCACTCAAAAAGCTGGAGACGTTGGAATCGTTATGAAGAAGCCCCTTCTTCGATTTTTCCTCCCAGAGTTCGATCTCCCGGTCGCTCATCTCTTTCTTCTGGGCGTCTGTCAGCGGGGCGTACTTCTTGTAGGTTGCCTCCTCCGCCACATAGCTGTTCAGCTCTTCAATCAGAGTGTTATAATCTTCTACAAAACTCTTTAAACTATCTATTATTTTATCAGTATCCCGAGACGTAGTCAAGCTAATTGGGGGGTCACCGGCACCGGTAGTGCCCGTTAATTCCATGGTAATTCCATCCAATTCAAAGGTATTGGTATTCCGCTCCATGGTAATGCCGTCGACGGTGATTTTAGCGTTTTGGCCAGCGGTGATTTGGGCGGTCATTTTCGGGTCGTAAGTATAAACAGACGTACCAAATAAATCTTTGATGTACTGGTCTGTCGCATCATCCGTGCCGGATATGGAGACACTGCCTCCTCCGCCTGAGATTTCCAGTTTTCCATTCGAAAATGTCACACTGGCTCCGGATGCAGCTTGAATCGCATTCACAATCTCCGTATCCGCGTTCGAACCGGACAGATCAATGACCTGCAATGTGCCATCCGGTGAAGTAATCTGAATGGATCCAGAATTGGGCCTGGGTGACACTACATTGGACTGAACGGTACGAGCCGTTTGCACCAAAGAAATATTTTCCGAACCAAACAGGGCTTTAAGCGACTTTTTCCCCTCACTGTCCGTTCCCGTAGAATCTGTGCCTGCCTTAATTTCCAGAGGACCGGAAGTTCCGGTAATATTAAGCCTTCCATCCTGGAAGGAGGCACTGACTCCTGCCACTGCATTCAGTTTCTGAACCAGTGAATCAATACTTCTGTTTAAATCAATTGTTACGTCTCCTGCGGTTCCTTTTACCGTAATTTTGCCCCGCAGCCCTACCGGATCAGACCCGGATAACAGGTTATCACCCGCGCCGAATCCGAGACTGGCCGCAAATCCTTTGGTCAAATTATCCGCAGTAAAACCAACCCTATGTTCCGCAGACGTCAACACCACCATATCGGTTCCAGGCACAGCAGGATTTTCTCTTGTACTAAATCGTACCGCCTCTGTCCCAAATTTCCGGTCCAGCTGTGAATTAATCGCATCTAAAACACTCTGTGAGGTCTCATATTTACTGTTTCCGGTTTTCCCCTCCAGCGTAATCTCTACATCTTTTCCATCGACCTGAAACACCAGCTTCTCATCATTTCCGCTGTTTAATACTCTCCTGACCTCGTCTAAACCGATTGCAGTGCTTCCCGTCAGCTCCTTTGAAAAAAGAGAGGACTGAACTCCGGTAGCTTCCACACCAAACATTGAAGTAAGCAGAGTTCCATAGGTCTGCTTCATCGTAATATTTGATATCGCACCAGTCGAAGTCGATTCCATAATAAACTTATCCGCCGCTGAAGAATACGACACTTTCACTCCCGCATCGCTGTTATTAATGGCACTGATGACATCGCTCAGCGTGGAATTATCCGTCAGCCCCTTGATTGACACACCGTTAATCTCAAACTCGTATCTCCCGCCCTGGGGTTTATTGGCAAAGTTCATATTTTTCAGGGAAGTTCCGTAATCGAGCTTATTGGAGAATCCAGTCCCAAATCCAAGATTTTTCACGGTATCCGCATCTCCTGAGGACTGAATAATCACTCTTCTCGAAGAGTCCACAGAATTGGAGGTTGGATTTCCCGCTGCATCCAACTGCACTAATTCCATGGTTCCGCTATTGCTTCCCGATGCCGGTGTATATTTCATACCAACCGCAGTACCGAAATTCCGATACAGCGCCTGGTTAATATTCTTTAACGTGTCCGTATCATTTGCACCTGCCGTAAATGTGATTGTACGATTCACCCCATCCAGCGTAGCGGAGAACGAATATGTACTGCCATTTGTAAACTGCCTTAAATCCGCGCCGCTGCCAACCGGTGTTCCGGTCACATTTCCCGCCGTTTTCACAGTACAGGCCGTGGCGAGACGGTCAATCGAATCAATCTTCATGCTGCTGACCGCATTTCCTGAAACCGATGTGACCTTGATATTCGACGAACTGCTGACACCGGTCATGGTATTGTATAAGCTGCTGCTCATCAGGTTCGTGTCGCCGCTTCCATAATAAGAGAAATACTTATCGCTGAAGGTATTGATCTTCGTTATGAGGCTGCGGTAGATATCCTGCTTCCACTCCAGCTGCTGTTTTAGTCCGGTCTGCTTGTCGATCTTGGACTGGGTTCCTGACAGCATGCTCTGTACCATGCTTTCCGTATCCATGCCGGAGGCAAGCCCCGCTATATAGTTTTTATTGCCGCTGTTGCTGACGGTATTAATCGATGACGTCGATGACATCGCGCCTCCCCCTATCTTTTCTGATTATAGAGCATGCCCTTCGCTCCCTGGTCCATCTGTTTTAAATATCCTGTAAATTTTGTATTTGTGTTGTTCTTCCTGATTTTCTCCTGCAGAAGATCCCTGACCCGTTCCATCTCGGCCCGCGCGCCGGGCTCCAGCTCCTGTATTCTCGATATCACACGGAAGATTTCCTGCCCCTCCGAAAAAAGTGCCTGTTCCTCTTCATTTAACGTCCTGAAATCCCATCTGTTCTTCGAAATCTCATAGAGCCGCCTGCCCTCCGGAGAAAAATGCTTCATCGCCTTCATCCGCTCATCAATCCCGTCTATCTCTTCGATCAGGCGCTGCCGGGCTGCAATCCCGGCCTCAAACTCTTCCGCCTCCCTGTATTCCTGCGAGGCGATGCGGCTGGTCTCCTCCTCATACTGAAGAAAGCAGGCTTTCTTCTCATGGAGAAGTTTCCGCATCTCATCAAGCATCTCCATGATTTTCCTCCTGCTTCTCTTCCTCTTCTTCGGCCGTCATTGCCCGTAAATTTCTGGACAGCTGGAACACCTTTAATAAATCGACCTTATCCGATGCCTCTTTATTATTCTCAACCGTCAAATACAGCTCTGTACGGCAGATCTTCATATCCTCCGGAGCCGATATTCCCAGACGCACCTTGTCTCCCTTTACCTCGGTAACGAATATCTCGATATCGTCGCCGATTTTGATTGATTCGCCCTTTTTTCTGGATAGTATCAGCATACGTCATCCCCCGCTTCCTCATTGAAAATGGGCTGTCGTATGGCGTAATCCTGTTCCAGAATCACCTGTACCGCCAGATTCGTCTTGTGGTTGATGATAATCGGGCTCTTTAAATTGACTGTAGATTTGCGGAAGGTTTCCCCTATGACCATGAGGACCCAGCAGTCTAAATCGTCCTCGGGCACTGCCTGAAGCATGATCAGAACGTCCTGCATGACCACCGGTGCGTAATCCCGCCTTACCTCTAAGGGATTCAGCATGATAAAGCAGACACTCTTCTGTTCAATCGACTGCAGCCAGCAGATTCCATTTCCCATGTTGGAATCATTGACCAGAACGAACTGGGTGAACTCCTCAAAGCCAAAGATCGGCTGCTTAAACGTTATGATATTTTTCTCTTCTATTTCGAGGATTCCAAAATCTCTTGTCTCTATCTTCAAGTTTTTCCCTCCGCATCTTTCACCATGTTATTCTTCATAAGCCGGATTTGCACTCGGCGGAACGTACATGGGCTCACCTATGTACTCGATATCCACTCTTGGATACTGCTCCACATTTACATTCAGCTCGCCTGGCACGTAGACCGATTCCGTCTTCTGTACCTTCGGCTCAAAATTCACGGAGGCCGGTGCGAAATCAATGGCCAGATCCGCCGGAGTCCAGGAAATATCCGCTCCCACGGAAGGGATAAATCCGATTCCTGTCGTCACATTCGTCTGCGCGAGCATCTGATTTTTCATGATATCCGCCACGGTGACCCCATCCTGAATCTGCATCATCTGGTTGCCGACTCTCGAATACTGGGCTGTCGCATCGGCGGCGGCTTTCAGCCCCGCCTGGGCCGCATCGCTCATCAGTCCCCTGGCCGTCTTAAATCCCATGCTGTCTCTGGAACGTGAGGTATCAATATTTACTTTAATATTTTCAGATTTCATATTCAGGCGCCCCGGGTTCTGTATGATGCCGATCTCCGGGTCTGGGATCTCGCTGTCCAGTCTGGCCCGCTGCGACGTCATAGACAACCTGATGGGCGTTGTCGTAATTTTCAATACATTCATGTTATGACACCTCTTCTCCTGATATTATTTCATGAAATCAAAAATCGAGGGTGGTATGATGCTGGATCCAAGCTGCAAAGTTACCATCCAGGCAGTTTCATAAGACTTGTTATTAACGGCCTCCGTCTCCACGCTTACCGCCTCCAGATTTTTCTGGGTCTCTTTGAGATTGACAAGGCCGCTCTCCAGACGATCCTTCGTGCGGTCTAAAAGCTTTTCCCTTGTACCGATCTCAGAGGTTGCTATCGATATATTGCTCTGCTTCTTCTTAAGCTGTGTGAGCGTGTCCATGGCACCGCTCTTATCTCCGTCCTTCAACTGGCCTTCCATCTTCCCGATCAGGCTGTACAGGTTATTGGGGAGTCCCTGATCATCGGTACCGTAGCCCAGCACATCGACACCCGATGTGGAAATCCGGATTCCGGTTCCCGCCGTGTTCGTGCCGCTGGCGTAGGTTCCGAAGCCAATATCCAGATAAACCGGTTTGTTTTCATTGAAATGAGTAGCCGGATCTTCCGGATCATAGGCGTCTACCGCCTTGCCGTTAAACAGCAGATTTCCGTCTGCGTCCAGCGTAAATGGCGCGTCGCCGTTTGCCGAACCGGAAAACAGGAATTTATCTCCATATCTGGCATTCATGGTCTGAAGAATCTCTTCCTTCAGTCCTCCCAGCTCCTCGGCAATCGCATCCAGACTGTCCTGGCTGCTGGCGCCGCCCGCCCTGGTTGCCTTCTCGAAAACGGTCTCCAGTATTGAATTAATTGTTGCAATATTGGAATCCGCCGTGTCCAGCTCTCCCACTGCATTTTTTACTGTATTGATATGTTCTTCGCTCCTGGCGATCTGATCACGCACGGTAAATGCCTTGGCTGCGGCGGCCGGGTCCTCGGAAACGTGATTATACTGCCTCTGAGAAGTCAGCTTCAGGTTTGAGGACGCCAGATTCGCTACATTTCTCTGGAGATTCCTGTTATACATTGCCGTCATCATATTTTCTGTAATTCTCATATGCCCCTCTTTACCTTCCTACCAACCCCATCTGGTTGATAATCATATCCAGCTGTTCATCCATGGTTGTCATCAGTCTTCCCAGTGCCGAGTATGCCTTGTTATAGGTCATCATGTTAATGCCTTCTTCGTTCAGTGACACTCCCGATACTCCCATGCGGTCCGATTCCACGCTCTCCGCAATTGCAAGAGACGCCTTAAGCCTGGAGTCATTGGTCTTTTTATCGGTTCCCAGTGTATTGGTGTATCCTGTGATAAACTCACTGAAGGTCCCCGTGAATTTGTCACTGCCTTCCCCGAACTCAAAATCCTTCTCCAGAGCCGCTTTCATGGCGAGAATATCCTCATTATCGAGATCTCCATCCGGATTCTTTTTTCGGATAATATAGGCGGAATCCTTTGTCCACATATCACTGATCCGGATATTGCCGGCGCTGACCTTTCCATTAAAATCCCCCTGGATAAGCGTCTTAAACGGTCCCGGCTTATTCGGATCATCCTCGTGAACCATGCTGTTAAATACATTTGCCATGGTCTGCGCGAAATCGTCCAGTTTGCGCTCATAGTAGGGAATTCCTGCGTTCAATGAATTATTGCCGGTCAGCATATCTTCGAATCCCCTGATCGCTCCGGCCCCCAGATTGGCCGTCGTCCCGTCTCCCCAGGAAAGCGAGGTTCCGTCCAGTCCGATTCTCACCGCATCGTTGCTGTAATTTCCGCCGTTGGCGTCGACCACCAGCTTCCCGCCCAGCTTCACCTGAATTCTTCCCTGATCCAGTGAAATGACTTCCAGCTTCCCGTATCGTGACAAATCGTCGAGAATGGTATTTCTCTGATCCAGAAGATCATTCGGACCGTAGTTCACGCCGTCGTAATCGTCGTTGACAAATATCTCGTGGGCGATGGACTTATTCAAATCGCTGAGCTGTTTTAACTTCGTGTTAATGTCATCCACAGCGATAGACAGATCATTTTTCGTCATTTCCTCCAGACTCTTTAAGTTGGTATCGTATTCATTCAGCACCTGGGTAATGCCCTTAAATGCATTCAGCACGATATTGGCGTTGGTCTCCTGGTACGGATGCTGGCTGAAATCCGCCAGCGCCTGAGAAAGCACGGTAAGTGCATCCTTGATACCGGTCCCTTCCACCTCCGGATCACTCAAGATACCTTCCATCTGCTCCATAACAGCGGCCTTCTGGTCAAAATAACCCACGTCCGAATACTGCTCCCGGAATTTCGTGTCCAAATAGGGATTTCTGATCTGGCTCACACCGCTTGCGTCCACGCCCTGGCCAGCCAGCGGTATGGAGCTGTACTGGAACCTGTCGCTTCCGTAAACCTGTACGGAAACGGTATCGAGACGCTGTCTCGTATAGCCCTTTGTATTGATATTGCTGATGTTGTTGCCAATGATATCGAGAGCCTTCTGGTTCACCATCAGCCCGCGTTTGGCCGTTTCCAGCCCCATAAATGTCGGTCTCAATTCTTCACTCTCCTATACCGGTCCCCCATCAGACCTTTTTCTCAAACCGCTGGCCTTTGGGTCCCACCGTCTTCCCGTAGATGCCGGTTGGATTTCCCACCATCCGCGCGTCCAGTCCCATCTTCTCCAGTTCCGACTTTGCCAGGCTTTCCGCCTTTTCATTATAAAAACGGATATTACCGATCGCCCCATCCAAACGCCGGTATAAGTCTGTCAGCTGCTTCCGTTCCTCTCCGCCGCACGACTCCGCGACCTCCTGCAGCGTCTTTCCGGTAAGCCCCATTCTCTCAAACAGTTCCTGACGTCTCTGCTCCATATTCTGAAGCTGTTTATCCATAGCCTGCTGCATCATGATGGATTCCTCGATCTTGTCAAGTTCCTTTGTCATCAGAAGCCCCAGTTTTTCCACCTGCTTCTGTTCCATTTTTTCAAGCATTTCTGTATATTCCGTCAGAAAACGAATTATCTCTTCCAATTTTTTTCCCTCTCTATAAACCGCTCATCAGCCTTTTCGCAATCTGTTCCGCCGACACCTGGTACGTGCCTTCGGACACCTGCTGTTTTAACGCCGCGATCTTATCCGCCGGGGCGCCCTCGTCCATGGACTTCCTAAGCGTCGCCGCAAATGACGATGCTTCGCTCTTTTTCGCGCCATCACTGCTGATGCAGATGGCGTCACCACGCATTTTTTTATCGGCCGATGCCGGGACAGAAACGGATTTTTCTGCATGCCTGCCACTGTTTACCGCGTTTTGATAAACGGAATAATTCCTCGTAACCTTCACATCCATATCCCCGACTTCCTTTCTCTCACTGATTGTTCTGCTAACTCTATAATATTTATCGGACGGTATCCCGGAAACTTTATAGTTTGAGGGATATTTTTTTAGATTTTTTGAATTTATTGGCGGGTTGACGTACTTTTATGAATAAAAAAACGAACCTGCTGCTGCGGGAGGGCTCTGAGAATGAATTCTAAGGCCGGCGCCGTTTGACTGGTTCGTTTTTGAGATAGTTTGGTTTAGTAAGGTTTTATAGGATAGTTTGTTTTAAAGTGGTTTAGTGGCGAGGTTCCTTTTTCACCATCAGGATTGCCTGAATCAGTGCGCTGGTCACCTCTGAGGCGAACATCTCCTCATTCTTTCTTCTGCGTTCGTCATCCTGTTCATTCATAACCACATAGTGCGGTTTCAGGCGGTTCAATGCCAGCGCAGCAATATCTTTTTTGCACTTATCGCATTTGCAGCAGTTAAAGCGGTCGAGTGTCGCATCCAGCTTCGATATCACCAGTTCCTCCATCAGGTTGACCAGAACCATATTTTGTTCTACCTTTACCGGCATGGAAACAGCTGGCCGGCGAATAGCCTTCGCCATACTGGCGGCAGTCGGAACGGGAGGTATATTTCCCATAAGACCGGCAGCTCCCGCTTCCATGGTGACGGCGCTTTCATCTGCCCCGTCAACGACATTTCCTCCCTTTTTCGCGGCAGAAGGCATAATCTTCCGGTACATCATCTCTTTATCTATTTCTGATCTGCTCTTAGCCATTTGCTTCAAGCCCCCTTTGGAAGAGTTCGTCCGCCAGTTTCTCATAGTCCTTTACTGCATTACAGGCAGGAGCATATTCCAGCACTGATTTCTGCAGCGACTGGGCTTCACGAAGTGCCACACTTTCCCGGATGTAGGCGTTCATGACCGGGAAATCCAAATCAGCAGCCACCATATTAAGCGTGCCTTCCACTTCTCTGCTGAACCGGGTTCTCGGGTTATGCTTCGTTAAAAAAGCCCCTAAAACCTTTATATCGGGATTACAGTAGCTTCTCACCCGTTCAATTGTCTCGTTTAACTGCATAATTCCCTGCAGGCTGAAAATGTCCGACAGCATCGGCATCAAAATATAATCAGCTGCTGTAAATGCATTTACCGTCAGAATTCCCAATGCCGGAGGAGAATCAATAAATATGTAATCGTAATAGGGCTTCAGCGAATCCAGGGCCATCTTCAAAAGGAACTCTCTTCTTGCCCCTGTAAATTCAAGTTCAATACTGCTGAGCAAAATATTGGAAGGAATCAGGTCCACCAAAGACGATTTCTGAACCGCATACTTAGGCTTTAATTCTCCCTTCAAAACATCGTAAATCGTTGCACAGCCATCTGTTTCAGCGCCCATACTGAAACTTAAATTCCCCTGTGGATCCATATCCACCGCCAGTACCCGGTAGCCTTTTGACTTAAATACCGAGGCCAGCACATACGCCGATGTCGTCTTACCGACACCGCCCTTTTGATTTGACAACGCAATGGTAGCTGCCATGAGAATTCCCCCATAACTTACAATTTTCCACACAATATGACATTATTGTTATTATAGCAAGAAACAGGAAAACATACAATTGGATTTTTCTTCCGGTAAGAGGTATTTACCGCTTGTTTTGGCACACTTATACTTCCTTCAGGTGTTTCTCCAGCATTTCGCACAGCCTCGGAATCTGAGACTCAAACTCCACGCCATACCATCTGGAGCTGCCGGAAGCAGCGGTTGCCTCAATACATAGAACGACAAAATCTGCAGCCAGTGCCAACGCGCTCGCAAGGCTCAATCCACGCATTACACCGCCCAATACCACAGATGAGTAAAGATCACCAGTTCCATGGTAACTTTGAGGACAACGATGAGTAAAGTAGGAAAAGCTCTCTCCGTCACGATTCAGATAGGCCACTCCCAATTTTTCAGGTTCAAAGCTGACACCGGTCAGAACAGCAGTTTTACATCCCAGTTCCAACAGCCGCTCCAGCATTTCCCGAATATAAGCCTCATCATAATCCGTACGATAAGGCATACCAGTAAGCAGACTGGCCTCCGTAATATTGGGCAGAATCACTTCCGCCTTCGCGCAAACCTTCGCCATAGCCGTTGGAAAATTCTCATCAAATGCAGGATATAGCTTTCCATTGTCCGCCATAGCCGGATCAACCAGCACCAGATTATCCCCAGTGGCAAACTGATCAAAGAAATCGCAAATCTGCCCGCACTGTTCCGCAGATGCAAGGTAACCGGTATAAATACCATCGAATGAAATCTGTTCCGTCTTCCATGCCTGGGAGATCGGCGCAATCTGATCGGATAAGTCCTTACAGGTAAAATTCTTAAACATCGTATGCGTGGACAACACCGCCGTTGGGAGGATACCGCATTCCACTCCCATAGCAGAAATAACAGGAAGCGCAACGGTAATAGAACAGCAGCCAACACAGGATATATCCTGTAGAGTAATAATTCGTTTCATTTATCAAATCCTCCTTATATGTATTCTTATTACAGTGAAGTATAACAAATATTGGACTGGTCATAAATACCCAGAGCGTATGAAAATAACCAGTCCAGTTATAGCGGCGGCCTGCAGGAATAGAAAAATTAAATGTTGAGAGGAGAGATGCGCTGATGGGCAGATAGGCAGATGAGAAATGATAGATAATTCCAGAAATTTGAAATATAGCACGATAATATTTTCACTCTAAATATAGGAAAAAATAAAATGTCTTATAAAATTACGTTTAAAATAATAACAAAAGCCATTGTATTTTACTCTTAATTATGGTATAATATACTTATGTTTACATTATCTTTGGCATTTCATCTGCCAAATACACAAATCATGATATTTCATATACCGGCAGTATCGCCGGGTATTTTCAAAAATGGTTACTGGGAAAAGGCCCGCTGACAGCTGCATTTTACGGTATTTTATAAAACAAAACCAGAAAATGTTTTTATTTTGCTTGCCATGTGCCAGGAGTCTGCCGATCTATTTCCCTGCCAAACAGGAAAGGGGAATTCTATGGGGCAAAAGGATATTTCTCTGGTTCGTTACTTTGAAGACGAGGACCGCTATGCGGATTTAATTAATGGCTTTATATTTGGCGGAGAACGGGTTGTTTCGGGCGCTGATATCCAGGAGCTGGATTCCCGTATAACAGGATTTTTATCAAAAATCAAAGACGGATTTAAGATTCAGAAATACCGGGATTCTGTAAGAAAAGTAGTATTGGGTCTGGGATTTGCCATCATTGGCCTTGAAAATCAGGATCGAGTGCATCACGCCATGCCCATTCGAATTATGCTGGAAGACGCAGCTGGTTACGATAAACAGATGCGTCGAATCCAGAAGCATCACCGGAACAGAAAAGATTTACATGGCGATGAATTTCTGGGCGGCTTCTCTATCCGCGATAAGGTTTACCCAGTCATCACCATCTGCATTTATTATGGTGACAAACCTTATGATGGTGCGAAAGAACTCTATCAAATCATGGAATACGAAACCTTGCCGGATAAACTGAAAGTTTTCTTAAACAATTACAAAATACACGTCCTCGAAATCAGAAGTTTTCATGATATCGATCGATTTAAAACCGATTTACGTGAAGTATTCGGATTTATTCAACGCTCCGGCGACCCTGCTGAAGAACAAAAATTTACATTTGAGAACAAAGAAAGGTTTCAAAAAATGGACGAGGAGGCCTTTGACGTCATAACAACGGTAACCGGTTCGAAAGAACTGGAACTTATGAAGAATGAATATAGGGATGAAAGGGGGAAAATCAATATGTGTGAGGCAATACTGGGAATGATTGAGGCGGGAAGAGTGGAGGGACGGACTCACGGAGAAGCTAAGATTGTAGCTATAATCAGGAAAAAATACATTAAGAAGAAAAATTTACAAATTATCTCTGATGAACTGGAACTGGATTACTCCTATGTAAAAGAAGTGGTAGACTTGATTCATGAGCATCCGGACTGGACAGACTTGCAGATAGGGGAAATGCTGATAATGCATAATAATTTTTAAATAGACTGGATAACCCAAATATATCATAGGAATATCAATTAACTTTGACATGTAATATTTAAACATATAGTATATCAGAAAAACAGCATTTATGTTTATCTCACTCTGATGTAAAAGTATTTAAACAATAATAATCCTCAAAACGGGAGCTGCCTGTTTTAAACAAACCACTCCCGTTTTTAGGATTATAATAATACGATTAAACTATAGTTCACATTCCTGTTACATTAACAATTACAATAAAGAATTTCATTTATTACTGTAATAACTGTAATACAGACTGTGGCTGCTGATTTGCCTGTGCAAGCATCGCCTGTGCAGACTGAACCAGCACGCTGTTCTTGGTATAATTCATCATTTCCTTTGCCATGTCTACGTCACGGATACGGGACTCTGCAGAAGTGATGTTCTCTGTGGTTACTCCTAAGTTGTTGATGGTATGCTCAAGACGGTTCTGAATAGCTCCAAGTTTACCACGGCTGGTAGATACAGTGTTGATGGCTGTTTTTATTTTGGCCATGGCATCTGAAGCACCATCTCTAGTACTAATATTTACTGATGTTAAATCTAAGGCATCAACATGCATGTCACCTATGCTAAGCTCCAACTGATTATAAATTTCATTCGTGTCGCCAATTTGCAGAGTAAGTCCACCGCCTGCAGATAATCCCGTTCCTGCCGTTCCATTTTGACCAAGCTGTAATTGATGTGCTGTTCCAGAATCTACAGCAAAAATATCTGCTCCAGTTTTATTACCATCAAAACTTATCCTCATTTCTGCGCCAGCATCTGATAACATCTTGTTAATTTCACTTGCAGAATATGATTTAGATGCATCAAGATTAAGTTTTACATCACCGTTTGCAGCAGCCGTAGCTCCCACTGGATCGCCTGCAGTATTCGTAACTGCCAAAACACTGTTATTAACTCCCGCTTTCGTAGCTGTAAGAACAATACCACTTCCGGCAGTTCTATCCACAGATGTTGCAAGTGATGCTTTTGCTGAAGTCTGGCTTGTAATACTTGCCTTCAATGTGGAGTTACCTGTCATAGTAATATCGTTATCAAGCGCAATTTTTAAATCTTTTCCGCTTTCTGGCGCCGCAACTTTTGCTAATGCCGCATTAATATCTTCCTGTGTAATTTTATCACCAGTAGCTGCATCAATAGTTAATGTTAAGTTTCCATCTGCCCCCCAACCTGCTACCACGCTCTTAGTACCAGTACTAGCTACAGACCCAATTGTAACTTTTACACCTTCTCCGCCAGAAATAGTCCAGCCGAAGTTACTTAAACTATCAGCAGCTGTAAAGTTCTGGTGAGCACCTGTAGTCCCAACACCCATCGTACCATCCAGCAACTTTATTCCATTAAAGTCGGTACCATCGGCAATACGGTTAATCTCATCTTTTAATGCGGAAATCTCATCCTGCAAAGCTTTACGGTCAACATCATCAGTATATGTACCATTTGCCGACTTAGTAGCCAGTTCTGTCATACGATTAAGCATAGAATGAACTTCCTGTAATCCACCTTCTGCTGTCTGAACTAAAGAAATAGCATCCTGAGAGTTATCGCTTGCTGCTTCCAGTCCCTTAATCTGCGCTCTCATCTTCTCCGAGATTGCCAGACCTGCTGCATCATCACCTGCACGGTTAATTCTGTAACCGGAAGATAACTTCTCCAGTGATCTTGCTACTGCACTGTTGTTTACGCCCAACTGTCTGTTGGAATTGAGTGCCATAATGTTGTGCTGAATCCTCATAATATTACCTCCATGTAATTTTATATTGGGACTTCCCTGTCCCTCATAATAAATAAGTATCTCCAATGTCGGACGGGCCCTGTCTGACACCGGACCGAGCTTCCAAAACATACCATCTTTTCCACTCTGTAATATATATCGGACGATTTTACCTTTTCCTTCATCGTAAAAGTGCACAAAAATCAGTTTGATTTTTGTGCACTCTATCCATAAAGGCTCTCTTCAATATAAAATTCTTCCAGTGACAGATTATGCTCCTTCAAATACCGAGCCACATCAATTCCCACATAGCGGAAATGCCACGGCTCATATCCAATCCCTGTTATTTCTTCTTTTCCCTCATCATATCGCAGAGTAAATCCATAATCCTGTGCGTGTTCCCGAAGCCATTTTCCTTCCGGAGTTTTCTCAAATGCCCGTTCCAACTGGTGATAGGACCGGGTATAAAAGTCAACTGCCAACCCGAGACAGTGTTCTCCAGATCCGGGTATTGACAGGGTCTGGCGTGCCAGCGTATACGATTCTTCCTTCGAACGGCCCTTTTTCACATAAGCGGAGACTTTTCTGTTAAACAGCTTCTCCTGTTTATCCAGCGTCCGGTAACCAGAACATACCACAGGGGACAGGCCTTCTTCCTTCATGGCCTCTAACATATTCATCAGCGGTTCATAAATCCTTTCATCTACCTTCTGATCCGTTCCCGGCACATCTTTCAGTGTTACCGCATAATCCTCCGGAACCGGGTATTCAGCATTTGTCAGGATCAGACACCACATATCTTCCGGATTAATTACCAATTCTTCCTGCCGTTCCATTTCATAATCTGCTGAATCCACAGATTCCTCTATCTCGTTACCTCTGGTACCATCTTCCCTGATATCATTTTTTACAGCATTATCACCGGTAACAACCTCTTCAGGACACGCCGCCAGCATTTTATCACCATCAACCACCGCCGCTTCAGCCACAATTTCTGTGCTCTTTTTCGCCTCCGCTGTCTTCCGCTCCTGCACAGTAAAATGCGCAGAAATATACAGAAGCATAAAAATCAGTAAAAATGTATATATCATAACCCGCCGGTTTCTAACCACCTTCCGGTCTTCCGGCTTCTTCTTTCCCATCTATTACGCTTCCTCCTGCCTGCCAGACTAACGCCCATTTATCATAGCCGCCACACCTTTTTAACAGGTCCGTAATCAGCCAGCCCTATCGTTTCCCGCACTGCGTCCTTTTTATCTACCGAATCCGTCTCAACTGATCACTCTGCCGCTTCAAAATATACCGGTAAAGCAGATCCTCCTGCTTCGTGGCCATCTCCATAAACTCACAGCCGTACCCAAATTCCCCATCCGGACGGTCCACGCTTCTGCGCACCTCACAGGTAAAGAGCATAGAGTCTCCCATGGCAGGTATCACAATATTAAAACGGTCATTCACCTTAAACACCTCCCGGCTGCGGAACATGAGTCCGCCCAGGCTGATGTCTACCAGATGTACTTTTAAACCGTTATAGTCTGTGGATTCCTCTTCCATATCGAGGATATCATCCCCTCGCATGCAGTTATAGATGACACCCGTGTCCCTGGTACTGATACGGAAATACTCCCTGCGCTCATCATTTGTCGCCTCGTTCAAATCGATCACACGGGCCAGCTTTGGAGATGATAAATAAACACGCCCAATCAGCACTTTAAAACCGATCTGTGTGTTATAAATCTCGATCTTGACCAGTAGATTATACGGTATGGAAGGAAGTTCATTTCTCGAACTGCCGATATCAATAAAATTCTTTCCAATCCGGTGCATGACCCCCATGGTGATTAAATCATTGTTTTTGGCCTTTATCACACAGGAAGATCCAACATATCCGTCTGACAAGTCAACCATGTCGCGTACCCCCGTTTTTCTGTCATTTCATTCTTATCGTTACCATTCTGTCTCTCTATTGCACTATTTTGCAGGTTCCTCTTTTTTCTTTCCTGAGGCCAGATTTCTCCGGATCCTTCCGCCCGCAGCGTTCTCCTTGCCGCGAGTCGGCATAGCCGCCGCGGCTGCGGCCGCTTCCACTCCCCGGATTGACGCCGAGGTTTCGATCAGCTTGCAGTAAATAGCCGCCACCACCTCGTACAGTTCCACCGGTATGTTGCTCCCAACCTCCAGCATGCAGAGAAGTGAAGCAGCGCTGTCATCCTTGAATACCGGAATCCCCTTTTTCTCTGCAATATCTATGATATGCTCCGCCACGGTTCCATAGCCAGAGGCGATGACAACTGGGGAAGCGTCTTCTTCCGCGTTATATTTTAAGGCAACCGCCTTGTTTTTCTTATATTTTGACATCGACGCCTGTCCTCCTGTACGGAAGATTTTTAAATACATCCATCAGTGAACGCACATGGTCCAGTCCGCTGACTTCCACTTCCGCCGCATGGTATCCATACTCCTCCATAATCTTTCTGAAATCAGGCGTAAGCCGCCCAAACACAGCTGCGTATGATTCCGGACAGTACAGATAAAACTCCATCTCCCTGCCGGCCACCTGAAATTCCGCCTCCATCTGGCCGATTCCCGGAATATCGAAAGTGATCAGCACATGGACGTGGTCTTCTCCATCGCGCTCCTGCCCGCTGCCGCCTTCATCTTTTGGATCGATCCAAAGTTCTGAAAATGCCTTCATCCCCTGGTATTCCACTGGTATAACAAAATGAAGCAGCGGCGTATAGTTGCATGGTGAAGACAGAAGGCTTGTGATAATTTTCTCTATCTTCTCACCGTTTAAGCTGTTCATGGGAGTCTCCCTGTCCTGCTTCCTGATGATCTCCGCCAACGTATCCATAATTCGGGAACGGTTCTCCCGGTATTCCGGGCTGCTAAACTGGTTTACATAATCTTTCAGAAGGCTTTTCAGCTGGTCCTTGTCCTCCCGGCTGTTTACATGAATCAGGAGATTCAGTAACGCCTCCTGCAAATAGGACTCATTATCCTGATACCGTGACATATTATAGAGAAGATTCGGAATCATCCGTTCCGTCTGAGGGGAGAATAAAATGCTGTTCTCCAACTCCTTCAGGGCATCTAAAATATCCGCTTTGACTGCTTCCCATTCCGTCAGACTATTTTCTATCTCTGAACCGCGTCCATACACGCCGCTGCTCTGCCACATTCCGCCGGCCTGCCGCGCCCCGGCCTCGCCAGTCTCACTGCCTTCCATATCCCGCTGTCCTCCGGCTCCCTCGATCATGGCGCGGATCCGGTCCGACAGTATTCCAAAAATCCCGGATAGATTTCGGCTTCCCGCCAGCTGACCGGATAAGTACTCAAGGCTGTTGGCCACGGAATCAAGAACATCATTTCTCGACACGCTTCCATTTACCGCCTTCAGGAAATCAGCCATCTCCAGCCGCAGTTCCGGCTTTTCATACAGCAGATTTCTCAGGAAATCGAACAGCGGTCCCTTAAACAGCGTGGATGCATATTCCTGATCCACCAGCTCTCCAACGATATCATCGGGGTTGATGAGCAGCGAATGAAACAGCTGCCTGATTTCCTGCGTCATGGTGTTGTTGTTCACTGGAAGGAGGCTGATAATCTCCTCCAGCATGTAGATATTCTTTAAATAGTTGACAGTCACAGCCGGATCCTTCAAAAGGTTCATGAGCGTCGCCGCCCCGGCCTCCTTCTGGAACACGTTGTGCTGGCCCAGCAGTGCACTTCCCGAGGGGTTCTTTGTGATATGCCGGATTTCCTGCATATCGAATGGCACGGATGGGTCTTTCTGCGCCCTGTCGGGCTGAATGATATTCTTGTTAATCACAGGGGACGTCACCCGTAAAATATCTGCCATTACCTGATTCCTTTCCTGATTTCTCCGTCAAGATAATAGAAGGAACAGCTCTCTTCCCGCTTTACAATGGTCATCTTACAGTCCCCGATATTGATCACGGTTCCCGGATGGACCTCCGCCGCTGTCAGCCGGCATTTGCCCACCTCACGGAGCTGGCGTGCCAGATCGGCCGCCTGCGTCTTTAACCGTTTCTCCTTTAGATTGTGGATCGGCGCCTCTAACTTGAGCTTTGCCAGGCGCTCCTTCTGCCTCGGTGTAATGCTGCCATCCTTCAGCTTTCCGTTCAGGTAGCTGATGTCCTTAGCCGTCTCCGCCTGTTTCCTGGAGACAGCCACCAGATCGACGCTGATCTTCTCCACTTCCTCCATCAGCTGCGGCGTCACGCCCAGCGTTACTATCGTAGATACATGGCTGGAAGCTCCCACAGTCTTCACATTCATGCAGTTATGAACCGCACAGCTTCCGGCAATAAATGCCCCCCGCTTTCCGATCAGAGTCAGATCATGGCCGCAGGATACCTCCGAGTTGATGATATACTCAGCCTGAATATTGTGCTGCGCATAAATGGTACAATCCTCCAGGAACTTAGCGGTAATATCCGTGCCTGCTTCCAGAACGCCGCTCTTCATTCCCCGCATCCCCTTATGGAGTAAGATACTTCCGCCCGCCTGCAGAACCGCGCCTTCCACGATTCCCATGACTGTGATGTCACCCTTAGCTTTAACGGTATATCCTTCAAAGACGTCGCCGTGAATGGTGACACTCCCTGTAAAATCAATATTTCCTATGGAATTATCCACATTTCCCGACACCACAAAGACGTTCTCCACCTGAAACCTGCCGTTTCGAAAGGTTAAGTTGCCTTCGCAGGCAGTCAGGAGCTTGTCGCGTTCCGGGGAGTAGACAACATTTTTTCCCTGTGGAATCGGGGGCATGGTACCGTTCTTTCCCCTGACCGGCTGTCCGAAGACATCCACTCCATCCTGCGGCTCGGTGGGCATGGTCAGTTCACAGACCAGTTCCCCCTTCTGCACATTATGGATCAGGTTCATGCTCTTAAAATCGATGCCGCCGTTTCCTTTTGAGGCATACTTTATTTTTGCTTCACGGGGAAAATAGTCCTTAATGCGGCCGTCATTTCCATCGATCGCCGGGGTTCCCCTGGCTATGAGAAACATCTGGCGGTACAATTTCTCCGCCGCTATGGTGTTTACCTTTTCCTCGTCGATTCCGTGTATGATTCGATGTGCTTCCAGCTCCTGTTCGATCTGTTCCCGGGTAATATCACTGCCGCCTCCTGAAGGTTCTATAAGCATCAGAGACACCGCCATACGGTCGTCTGACACCGTCAGCTCGACACCGGCGTCGCGGTATTCTTCCTCACCGGAGGCCTTCCGGCTCTCAGCCGTACTCCCATTTTCCAGACTACTGCGGCTCATTCTGCCGCCCAGGCTGCCAGAGCTTCCATAGTCCGAACCGATGTAATCCGAGCCGCCAGAATCCTTTACGCCCAGACCATCTGCTTCCGCCTCTGTGCCTGCCGTATACTCCGTCTCCTCAGAGCCGTTTTCGCCTGTCAGTTCTCGTTCCAGCCGTTCTCTGCGCGTTCGTTCCGCGTCATTCCAGTCTTCGACTGTCTCTATGCGCTGATCTCTGCCCGCCTCCATTTTACTGTCATCGGTCTGGGGCCGAACTTCGCGCTCGTCCTGCTCGTCTTCCCCGCCATTGTCGAGGAATTTTGAAAACATGCTAAAAATCAGGCTCTTATCGCTCATGGGATTCCCCCTTTTTATGTAGATACTTCAAGTTTCGATTAGCGAAGATTGTTGATCATTTCCTCCATCTGATCCGCTGCGCTGACAATCCGGCTGTTTAACTGGAATGCCCTCTGGGCCTGGAGCAGATTGATCATTTCCGTGGGGACATACGTACTGGAAAGCTCCAGTGTACCGCTTAACAGACGGCTTCCCTCCTCATTCTCATCCATATCATCTATCGGGACCCATTCTCCGGAAACGGCGCCTGTCCCGTATAAGTTCTTTCCCACCGGAATCAGTCCATCCGGATTCTCACACGTATATAAGCCGATCACCTCGCTGAGTCCGCTCAAATCCAGCTCATTGGTGGACTGCTTCTTTCCATTGCTGCCTTCCACCGTCTTGTATTCCAGCTCGATGCGGTCTCCGTCACGGCTGAGCACGTAATGGCCGTCCCGTGTCGTGAGATAGTTTCCTTCGTCTGTGGCCGATATCTGAAACGACCCGTCTCTTGTATAATATGGCTCCTCCGCGTCTTCATCCTCGGATTCCACCGCGAAATACGCTTTTCCAAGAATAGCAAAATCCAGATCCCGCTCCGTTTTCTCGAAGATTCCCTGGTCAAACACGGTCTCCGCGCCGTTGGTTTTCACACCGTGGCCCACCTTCTGGTCTGCGTTTCTCGTATCCATCTGCGTATAGAGCAGGTCGTCGAAGGAGCTTCGCAGCACCTTGTAGCCCGGGGTGCTGACATTTGCCATGTTATTGGCAGTCACATCAAGCTCCGACTGAAACGCATTCATGGCCGAAATCGCTGTATAGTATGATATATTCATCTGCTATTTCCTCCTACAGCTTCCCGATCTCCGAAGCTGATTTCTGGTTCATCTGATCCACGATCGTCAGAGCCCTGCTGCACGACTGGAATGCACGCTGAACCTCCATGGCCCGCGTCATCTCAGAATTCAAATTCACGCCCGATTCTTCCAGCTTCCCCTGATAGACCTCAGGATACACCTGTGTCAGAACCACACCGTTTTCGGCGCCGTACGTACCGTTGTCGTAAAATGCCAGGTTATCGTAATTATCCGGGACCATGATCTGGATCTGCTCCAGCTCACCGTCCTCGCTGTCGTAGATAATTCCATTTTCACCCACGCGGAAACCGCCCTCTTCCACCTGAATCGGACCGCCGTCTCCCATGACACGGCCGATTCCTTTTAGAACGAGATAACCGTCCTCATCCTGAGTAAAATGGCCGTTGCGTGTCAGATACTGCCGGTCTTCGCCCTGAATAACGAAGAGACCGTCGCCGCTGATCGCCATGTCAAAATTCTTACCGGTATCCACCAGCGCGCCCTGTCTGTGGGTCGTCATCTCGCGCTCCGCCACGGATATGGTGGAACCGCCGCCGATGCCTGTGGTCTGTCCGTTCATCTGACGCACCAGCTGTTCGTCAAAGGTGGTCTTTACCAGACGTTTGCTCTGGTATCCGCTGGTCTTCACATTTGCAATATTGTTGGCCGAAATGTTAAGTGCCCTCTGGTTCATCAGCACGCCCGAGGCGGCTGTATAAAATCCTGAAAACATATGGTTCCCTATCCTCTCACATATTCTTCCAGACTGTTCTTTAGTTTTTTCATTGCCTTCGTGTGAATCTGGCACACCCGGGACTGGCCGATGCCCATGACCTCGGCAATCTCCGAATATTTCAGTTCCTCATAGTAGTACAGCGACACGACGAGCCGTTCCTTATCGCCCAATGCCTCTACCGCCTCCGCCAGCGTTCTCTGAAGATCTTTATAAAACAGGCTTTCCTCCGGCTTCGTATCGACGTCCGTCGCTTCCAGTTCCCCTTTTGCAATCACACCTGTCATGTCCTGCAGCACCGCTTCAAAGGAAAGTATTGCTGCGTGGTTCATGTACTTTAAATGGTTCTCCACCTTTTCCACCGGAATATCCAGAAAACCCGCGACTTCATCCGCGTCCGGTTCCCGCATCTTCTCATGGGACAGCATGGAATACGCCTCATCCACCTTTTTTTGGAAACTGCGGGCCCTGTGAGGCACCCAGTCCTGGCTCCTGATATAGTCGATCATGGCCCCCCGCACGCGGATAAACGCGTACGTCTCAAACTGGGCTCCCTTCGACACATCATACCGGTCGAGACACTCCATCAGCGCCAGCACTCCCTGGTCGATCAAATCCTCTTCCTCCGTGGAACTGCCTGACATCCCGCGAAGCTGTGCCGCCGCGGAACGGACGATGGGGAGGAAGTGGACGATAAGCTTATTCCGCAGCTCCTGGCTTCCGTTCTTTAAGTAAACCGAAAGCACCGCCTTCCCTTCTTCTCTGCTCATCTGTTCCATCTGCATAAACCGTTACCTCTGGCCCAGGGCGATATTCCCCAAAGCCTGTATCTGTATGTTATTATCGATCTCACTGAACGACACCACTGTTACATTAGGGTAAAACTGGTCGATCAGTTTCTTAAAATAAATCCGTACAACCGGGGACGTAAGCACGATCGGCACATTGACCAGATCCTTGATCTTATTGATCTCTCCGGTGGCCGACGCCACGATATTCTGAATGGCCGATGGCTCCAGCGCCAGATAGGACCCAGTATCCACCTTCTTTACGGATGACATGATCATATTCTCGATCTTGTCGTCCAGGCTTAAGACCTTCATCTGCCCCGCTTCGGAGAAACGATGGGAAATGGTCCTCTTCAGAGCCTGACGCACATATTCCGTCAGCATATCCGTATCCTTTATCTGGGTTCCATAGTCGCCCAGCGTCTCCACGATCGTCTCCATGTCGCGGATCGGTATTCCTTCGCGCAGCAGGTTGGAAAGCACCTTCTGAAGCTCTCCCACCGTAATCACAGCGGGAATCGTGTCCTCGATAATGCTGGCGTTTGTTTTTTTCAGTGTTTCCAGCAGATTGTTGACTTCCTGGCGGTTTAAAAGTTCATGTAAATGCTCCTTCACCACCTCGGATAAATGGGTGATAACCACCGAAGTGGGATCAATCAGCGTATAGCCCGCCAGTTCCGCCTGGATCTTTTTATCTTCGCTGATCCATTTGGCCGGAATGTGGAATGCGGGGTCGATGGTATCGATGCCCGGAATGTCATCCGCCTCCCCTCCCGGCGGCAGCGCCAGATAGTGATCCATCAGGATATCCCCTCTGGCCACCTCTTCGCCCTTCAGCAGGATGCTGTACTGGTTGGGATTGAGCTGCCCGCTGTCCTTAATCCGGACCGACGGGATTACGAAGCCCATATCCAGAGCCATCTGCTTACGGAACATGACGACACGGTCGATGAAGTTGCCGCCGTTGCTCTCATCCGCCAGCGGTATCAGGCTGTAGCCGAATTCCATCTCAATCTGTTCCACGGTCAGAAGACCGTATACATTTTCAATATTTCTATAGAAGGAAGCTTCACTGGTCACTTCCGCTTCCACATATCCTTCCGCCGCCTCAGCCACGATGGTCTTCTGCCGTTTCAAAAGCACGTATCCGCCTCCGATCATCATTGCTGATATCATGAGAATCTGGGGCACCGGGAATCCCGGAATCAGACACAGGCAGGCTGCCGCGCCGCCGGCCGTCATAAGCACCTTAGGCTGCGCCAGAAACTGGCTCGTCAAGTCCTCGCTTAAGCTGTTCTCCGATGCGGAACGCGTCACCACCATACCGGTTGCCACAGAGATCAGAAGCGCCGGGATCTGGGATACCAGACCGTCTCCGATTGTTGACGTGGTGTAGATCTGCATGATCTCGGAGATACTCCCCTGGCCGTTCATCATACCGACGACAATGCCGCCTACGAAGTTGATCAGCGTGATGATGATGGATATGATCGCATCACCTTTTACGAATTTGGTAGCGCCATCCATGGAACCGAAGAAATCGGCTTCCCTCTGGATTTTCGAGCGCCGCTCCCTGGCCTGCTGTTCATCGATCAGACCGCTGTTTAGATCAGCGTCGATAGCCATCTGCTTGCCCGGCATGGCGTCCAGGGTGAATCTGGCCGCAACCTCGGCCACACGTTCCGAACCCTTGGTGATAACGATAAACTGTACCAGCACGATGATCAGGAATATGATGAAACCGATGACCGCGTTCCCCCGGATTACAAACTGTCCGAAGGTTTTAACCACCTGCCCCGCGTAACCGTTGTCAAACAGGATCTTCCTCGTCGAGGAGATGTTGAGCCCCAGCCGGAACAGCGTTGTGATCAGCAAAAGGGACGGGAACACGGAGAACTCCAGCGTTTCCCGGATATACATCGTCATGACAAGAATCAGCAGCGACAACGTGATATTCAGTATAAATAAAAAATCCAGTATGGGCGTCGGCAGGGGGATCAGAATCAGGAAAATGATTCCGATGATTCCCGCTGTCACAAGGATATTAAACCGTTTCAAATTTATTCACCATTTCCAATAATACTTCTTGTATTTACGATTTCACTGATACGGACCCCGAAATTATCGTCGATCACGACGACCTCCCCGCGGGCGATCAGCTGTCCATTTACGATGATATCCACTGGCGCATCCGCCTGCTTGTCAAGCTCCACCACCGTGCCGTTGTTAAAGTTCAGCACGTCCTTCAGTCTTCGTCTGGTCTTTCCGATCTCAACGGAGACGTTTAAGGGGACATCCATGATGAGGCCCAGATTGCCGTTTATCGACGGAGAAGCCTGGAATACGGTCCGCCCGCCGTCCACCGCCGCAGAATTCACCGTGCGGCTCTCAGCTGCGGACTGTAAGTGCTCTCTCCCGGCCGACACCGGAACAGCGCCCGGCTGCACCGGTTTCACGAGAAGGCTTTCCTCCATGGCTTTCGCCTCGGCCTCCGCCTTCTTATCCGCTTCCCTCCTGGTCCCTATCTCCTGATACAAGCTGTCAGCCGCCGTAGTAGATATGCATTCCATAAACTCAGATTCCACCATGTCCTTGATCTTCACACGGTAATGAATCACGATCGTCTTTGATTCAGGAGCTTCACCGATGGCTGGGGACAGGTTCTGCCTGCCGTCCGATAAGATCAGCTGGCAGTCCGATGACTCCATGGTATTGCCCAGGTATTCAGCCATGACCTCCACGGATGCGTGGACCATCTGGTTCATCAGCTCCGTGGCCGCGCTCATGGCGACCTCGTCAAACTCGAAATCCGGGTCGGGCAGATCATCGATTCCCATCAGCTCATTTAGGAACGCCTGCATATCCCGCTGGCGCAGGATAATGACCATATTGCCGGCAACTCCGGAGGTCAGACAGCTCTTCACGAAGATGGCCGGTTCCAAAATCCCGTATTCCACTTCCTTCACCGTTATCTCCGAAATCTCCGGGCCGCTGATCTCTATATCCGCCTTCAGAATCGATGACAGGGATTCCCCCGCCGCCTTCGCGTGCAGATTAATCAGTTCATCAAACACCTGCCGGTCCGTCATATTTATGATCCCCTGGTTTTCTACTTCCTTCGCCATCGCCATAAGCTCCTTTTATTCCTCATTCTTTCTGTTCTTCCGTCTGCTCTTTTTCTTCTGCTTTCCCTCTTCCTTCACAGGATCCTTATCCTCGTCCGTCTTCTTGCGGCTGGCCGGAAGCAGTTTATAAAGTTTTTCTTCTATGAATTTCGGGTTTTCCCCTTCCTGGATTGCCAGAACGCCTTCCAGAACCAGTTGTTTACATAAAAACTCCTCATCGTGTCTCGCCTTCAGCTTGCTTGCCACCGGCAGACACACAATGTTGGCCAGAAGAGAGCCGTACAGGGTGGTGATCAGGGCCGTCGCCATGCCCTTTGCCAGGGCGTTGACGTCCTGCATGTTGCCCAGCATCAGGATTAAGCCGACCAGTGTACCGATCATACCAAACGCCGGCGCAAAGCTGGCCGCTTTCTCATAGAATCCCCGGTCCAGCGCATGACGCTCATCTAACTGATCCAGCTCCGTCTCCATGACCTGGCGGACCTTTTCCGAATCTACGGAGTCTACCACCAGTAAGAGGCTGTTGTGCATAAATGGCTCGTCAATCTCACTTAATTTGTCCTCCAGGGAGAGGAGTCCCTTCATACGGGCCTCCGTCGCCAGCTCCACGATCTGTTCAATGGACTGCTCCGGATCGAACTTATACGGTTTTATAATGATTTTTAAATGTTTCCCTATCTTTTTAAACGCCCCGGAGGGGAAGGACAGCATCATAACTCCGATGGTGCCTCCTAAGGTAATGGCCATACTTGGAATATCGACAAACGCCCTTAGATTGTGAAAGACCAGTTTCATGGCCTCCTGATCAAAGGTCATACCGAACAGTACCAGCACTACCGCCAAAATAAAACCCAGAATTGACATGATATCCATATCTGCTACATCCTTTTCTAAACTTTTCTTGTTGTATTTCCGCCGCAGCTATCCTTTGATCTGTTCAATCAGATCGCTGAACGTCTTTCTCCGGAATGCTGCTACCCGTTCGACTACCTCTTCCTTTGATTCCCGCACAATCAAGTGTTTGCCGTTGGTCAGAAGAATCGTGGTATCGGGATTTTCCATAATCATCTCGATTAAATCACAGTTGAGGATGAACTCCTCGCCATTTAACTTACTTAAGGGAATCACCGATACCACCTCCTGTTATCGTTTCAGATTTACAAGTTCTTCCAGAATCGAGTCCGACACCGTAATAATACGGGAGTTGGCCTGGAAACCTCTCTGTGTTACGATCATGTCGGAAAACTCTGTGGATATATCCACGTTGGACATCTCCAGTGAAGACGTCTTTAACGCTCCTGTTCCGTCCTCACCAGCCTGGCAGGCCTTGGCCTCGCCGGAGTTGGAGGTTGCACGGAAATAGGAGTTGCCGTTCTCTTCCAGGCCGTACGGATTTTCAAAGGTAACGAGATCGATGCGTCCGATCTGAATTTTTCCCTTATCCGGATGGGTCGCTTCAATGATACCGTTTCCAAGAATGGCGATCGAAGCGCCGGAGAGGGAGATCGCGCCGCCTTCCGTACCGTTTTCCAGCGTAAAGGTACCGCTTCCGAGGCCTACATCGTTGGACTGTGTCGCGGCCGTGATAGTACCCGCGTTGTCCTTGGGTATGAAAGAAGCGTATGTTTTATCCGCCTCATCCGCATTTAAAAATGCGGTATTAATGTCTGAATAGCCCTTGTGATCGATGGTCAGGGCAGTGCCGCCCTCTTCCGTAAGCACCAGATCTCCGGCAGCGTCGCCTTCGCTGATATCACCGGAGTACGTCTTGCCGCCGCTTACTGCGGTCACATGCCATTTTGCCTTATTGCCCGCGCTGGCAGGAATCTTTACCGCACTGTATTCGATGTTGTCGCCAGGGTTGATTCCCGAGGTACCATAGTCCTTGAGACTCATGCTCTTATTGAAGAATCCGGTTCCTGCTGCCGCAGGCATCGTCACATTGTGAAAAGACTGAGCCGTGTTTCCTGAACCGCCGTTAAAAGAAGATGTAATCGCGGTGTACCCCGGATGGCTCATCTCGATGTACTGTCCCGTACCGGCTTCCTTCAGCCACATCTTGCCTGCGGTTGTGGTGTTCTCATTTATTTCACCGACAAACTCCCGTCCGCCGACCGTCGCCGTCACCACCCAGGCCATCTTACCGCCTGTGCCCGGCTTCAATTCTGATTTAAAGTCCACCGGTCCCGCCGCATCAAAGGCCGGGCTCGTGCTCATGCCGGAAAACTTCAGTCCGCCGAAGATACCGTCAGCTGCATCCGTGGAGGTGGCAAATTCGAAGGTTCCTTCGTTGATTCCAAAATGGTCGCCCAGCAGCTCCGCGCCGGTCAGCGGCTTCTGGAATACATTCTCCGCCGGTGTCGCGGTGATGGTAAAGTTTCCGCCCGGATGGGCCTTTCCGCCGCATCCACGGGTGATGGCGCTGTTCATCTTGCTGTTAAAGTCTGAAAGACTTGTAAATATGGCATTTTTATTCACATGCACGGTAATGCTGGAATCGTTGATATCGGAAGAATTTACGACGATATCGGAACCGGAAGGCAGATTATCCTCCGCCTTGAAGGTAATGGATACGTTGGCGTCCGTCGTCGCCTTCTCCGAAGTGATCGTAAACTGGGTTCCGTTGATATTCAGTGTCTTGGATGCCAGTCCGCTGGACTTGGTCGGAATGTTCAAATGGATCTTGTCGGAGGATGGCGCCTTTCCGAGCGGATCACCGGACACGCCGAGAACCGTGTAACCGTTGGAGTCCACCAGGTTGCCGCTGTTGGAATCCAGCATTAAATTCCCCGCTCTCGTGTAGAAGATATTTCCGTCCGCATCCATAACCTGGAAGAAGCCCTCGCCTGTGATCGCCACGTCCATTGGTCTGCCTGTGGACTGCAGCGCCGAACGGCTCATATCCAGATCGATGCCGCCTAACTGGGAACCGTAGCCAACCTGGCTGGCGTTGGTTCCGCCTTTATTGTTGTCGCCGCCTGCGGCGCTCTGTAATGTCTGGTAAAATACATCCTGGAAACGCGCACGGCTGGATTTAAATCCGTACGTATTCACGTTGGCAATATTATTGCCGATAACATCCAGCTTCGTCTGGTGTGCTTTCATACCGGACACTGCGGAATATAATGATCTTAACATAGTTTATATCTCCTTTTCTAACCGCCTTACCCGTCCGTCAATCGGGGTAAGAATAGCCTCCAAAAGGACCGGCTATACCATAACGGTTCCGTCAATGTTTGTGAAGACAGTGCCTTTTAAGCTCTCCTCGTTCACAACTGTCACTACTCTGTTATTCTTTACATTTACAACAAATGCCGTGGAATCCATCAGGATTAACGGAGCCTTAAGCCCCTTTTCTCCGGCCAGTTTCACGCCCTCATTCAATCGTTCCAGCTTATCAGAAGATATATCCACGCTCCGCTCCATCACCCGCTCTACCGCGTGCTTGGAGAACGCCACCTGGCTTTCTTCCTTTAACTTCTGTTCCAGCAGTTCCTTGAATGCGCTGCTTTCTTCCGTGCCCTCCGCCGGCTTGTTCCTCGCGGCTTCCCACGGTTTTCCTGTACATATGGGGGTATGAAGCATTTTGTTGTATATCATGGAATCCATTCTCTTACCTCCTTACCTCACAGTCTCTCATACCTTCGGATCCTTGTCTCCCGGATCGTTTCCGTCCTTGTCCCCGTCGCTGCCTGCATCCGGGTCCTTGCCGTCATCCTTCTTTGCTTCCTCTGTCCTGATCTCCATAATCTCATCCATGCTGTAGGATTCTCCCTCCACATAGATCACGAATTTCCCGTCCAGAAGAGAAACCTTGTTTACGATGCCCTCCGTCTTCTTTAAGTCCCCGGCGACCGTGAATTTTGCAGCCGTAACCGTCTTGCCGACAAGTGAGGTCACATAGGTGCTCTTGGCGTTATATGCCATCTCCTCCATCTGCTGCATGGTCGATATCTGGGCCAGCTGCGTTACATACTGGGTATCGTCCACCGGATTCATAAAATCCTGGTTTTTCAGCTGGGCTACCATCAGAGTCAGGAAATCGTCCATACTGACGGCCTTGTCGGATGCGTCTCCAAACACCGCGTCTATGACATCATTGCTCCCAGAAGTTCCATCGGTGCCTTCCGTGTCTTTATCGCTGTCGTTCGATGCCTTTGCCGGTGTGTTGTCTCCCAGTGCTCCTGGTCCGCTGCTGCCGGAAGATGCAGTCCTTAAGTACGGATTCGTATAGTCTGGTATCTGTACTGACATGTCTCTCCTTTTCTTTTCGTTTCTGTCCCTATCATTTCTGCCCTTATCATTTTTGTCCTTATCAGCCCTGTCCTCATGGGGTATTTACACATATGCATACAGTCTGCGTACCAGGCTTTCCGCCGCCATCCGCTCTGTTTCCTGTGCAAACACGCCGTCGTCGGCCGTCATTCCCTGATTCATACCGTGGTGGTAATGTCCCCGGGCCTGCTGCCCCTGATTCTGGTAAAGCTCCTGGCCAAATCCTGCAAAATCCATTCCGCCCTGGCTGTTGTGGTATACCTCCTCCACCTCCGCGTGAAGCGGCTGCAGCATCTCTTTTAAGCTCGTCATCTGGCTGTTCACCAGCTTCTCCGTCTCCGGGTTGGATACTCCGATGCTGACTGACGTCCTGCCGTTTGCACTGGCCATATGTACGATGATCTCTCCCAAACCTTCGGGTTTCAGCTTGATGGTAAATTCCGACAGTTCCCGTTTCATGCCCTGCTCCACGCCTGCCTTCAGCTGTTCTGCAACCGGTGTGTGGATATCGGAAGCGGTATTGTCCACCGCCGGCACGCCCCGGAATCCGCCCTGCCTCGACGCGCTTATCTTATCGAGATACGTTACGCCTTTTCCGTCTGAATTCTTCTTCAGCTCCTCCAGCATCTGGTTGTCCAGCGCCTCATCACCATCGGTCTCATCTTCTGTCTGAACCCGTTTTCCGGCTCCCATGGCCTTCATCTGGTCCGACTGGTCCTTCAGCAGATCGGAAAATGTTCCCTCATCTCTGCCTGTGCTGTTCTTCGTCTGCACCGCCATATCATCGGCAGTAACCTGGGTTTCCGCTGCTGCGGGCTCCATAGCTTCTGTCTTTCGGCCGCTTCCTGTTTCCCCTGGTTTCTGGGCCGCTGTCTGGTAAAGCGCCTCCTGATTCTTTAGTGCTTCCGATGTGCCCGTATTTGCAGCTGCCTGCCGAACCTCCGCATTTCCGGTGCGCTGTCCCGCTCCGGTCTCTGTTGTGGATGCTGTTTGATCCAGTATCCCTCCAGCCTCTGTTACCGCCAGCAGTCCGCCAGCTTCTGCTTCCATGCCATGCTCCATTGCTTCGACCGGGTCTTCCGCCATAACTGCCGGCTGCTCTGCCATTCCTTCCAGAGCGGCTGCCGCTGCCGCTGCTTCATCCTGCACGGTTCTGTCATCGGCTTTTTCCGGCTCCTGCTTCTTTTCCGGCGTTTTCTTTACTGCCGTGTTATCCTGTCCGGAGGTTTCCGCCTTCACCGCATCCTTTCCGGTATCGGCCGCCTTCTGATCCGCCTGCGCATCTGTGATCTTCTGCGCGTCTGTGATCCTCTGCGCATCTGTGATCTTCTGCGCCTCCGCTGCCTTCTGCGTATTCTGTGTCTGCTTTCTCCACTCTGACGCCTTTTTTCCCGCCTTTAACATCTCGCTGAAGGTATCGGCAAAATCGGCTTTTCCTGCATCTCTGCCCTTTCCATTGTCTGTGGTTCCAGACTGTTTCCAGCCGGTTCCCACAGCCTTCATGGCTGTTCCCATATTCATTCTCTTCTCACCGCCTTTCTCTCTGTGACATATTTATTGGGAAGCACCACGCCGCACGAAATTACCCGCAACATGTTCCGCTATGGTCTCCTGCTGCTCCTTCGCTTCGCCGCGGTGGTATTCCTCTAACTGTTTTTCCTTCAGCTTTTCCAGCTTCTTTACCTCTCTGGATGCCTCCGTCACGATCTGACGCTGCCGTTCCAGCCCTGCCTGTAAAAGCCTAAGCTCCTCCTCCATCTCCTCCAGCTGGTTCCTTGCACTTTCCAGGATAGAGAAGCAGGCTTTCAGCATAAATATCGTCGTTCCCTCTGCCTCCCGCCTGGCTATATCCGCCTGCACGCCTGCGGCCTTCTCTGCCATATCCTGTTTTTGGGCTTCCAGTGCATCCCGCTCTGCGGTCATCCTGCCTAAGATTCCCATCTCCTTTTCCAGATTCTGACTCTGGAAATTCAGCATTCGCTCCAGTGAAAATGCAAACTTTTTCATAAGAACCTCTCTATTCGGTCAGTTGGATCATACGGATGACGGCCTCATCAAGGGAGAAGCTCTCATCCGTCTTCTGCTGCAAAAACTCATATATTTTATCAATTCTCATCAGCGCGTCGTCCAGTTCCTTATTGGTCCCCTTCTTATACGCTCCGATGGAAACGAGATCGATGTTGCTCTCATAGACCGAGAGAAGCTTCCGGATCTTTCCGGCCGCCGCTTTGTGCTCCGGCATCACAATGTCGCTCATCAGACGGCTGACGCTGGATAAGATGTCGATGGCCGGATAGCGGTTCTGCGTCGCCACCTTTCTCGACAGCATGATATGGCCGTCAATAATGCCGCGCACCGTATCGGACACCGGTTCATTGGCGTCGTCGCCTTCCACCAGAACCGTGTAGATTCCGGTGATGGAGCCTGTCTCAAAATTGCCCGAGCGCTCCAGCAGCTTCGGAAGCTCCGAGTAAATGGAGGGCGTGTACCCCCTCGCTACCGGCGGTTCTCCGATACTTAGTCCCACTTCCCGCTGCGCCATGGCGAATCGGGTAAGGGAATCCATCATCAGAAGCACGTCCATGCCCTGATCCTTGAAATACTCCGCGATTGTAGTGGCCGTCATGGTGCATTTGGACCGCATCATAGCGGACTGGTTGGAGGTGGCCACTACCAGAACCGAGCGCTTTAAGCCCTCTTCTCCCAGATCCCGGTTGATGAATTCCACAACCTCACGGCTCCTCTCACCAACCAGCGCAATGACATTGACATCCGCCTTCACATTCTTGGCGATCATGCCCATCAGTGTACTCTTTCCCACACCGCTTCCGGCGAAGATTCCCATTCTCTGCCCCTTGCCGATGGTTAATAGGCCGTCGATGGCCTTGACTCCCATCTGGATCACAGTGTCGATTCTGGGCCGTTCCATGGGGTTGGAACGTTTTCCCGTTATGGGATAATAAGCGACTTCTCCCAAAGGCCCCTGCCCGTCGATGGGCATTCCCATGGCATCCACGGTACGGCCGATCAGCTCATTGGAGACCGGTATGAGAAGACGCTCCCCCGTATTGCGGACCGCGCTTCCGTACCCAATGCCTTCTGTCTCCTCGTAGGGCATCAGGAGTACCCTGTTTTCACGAAATCCCACGACCTCCGCCTTCACCGGCGGGTTGTCTCCCGGGACATCGATGGCACAGACATCCCCGATCCTGCAGGCAGGCCCCATGGCTTCCACCGTGGTTCCTACGATCTTGTCTATTTTCCCCAGATATGTATACAAATTGGCGTTCTGAACCGCCTGTCTCACATTCTCTATCATCTTATGCGCCGCCTGTCACACTATTTCAGCAATTCCGCCAGCTGCCGCTTTAAATTCTCCAATTGTACAAACACGGAGGCGTCCACGATCCCTTCCTCCGTCTCAATCTGCACATAGCCAGGCTGCTGCTGTTCCGGCCTGATGCGAACGTATCCGCCGTTTCTGTCTCTCAATGGTTCCAGACGTGTCTCCAGTTCCTCCACCAGAGTGATGGAGTCATCCGATAAATGCACGGTGATCTCATTCTTATCCCGCTCCGACATCACGGCCTGCTCCACTAAATCGGCCAGTCCCTCTGCACCGGCGCCTACTTCTCTCTGCAGAATTTTTTCCGCGATCACAAGGGCCATCTCTGTAATTCTTGCCTTTATCTCCTCCGAGTGCTCTTCCAGCTGGCGTCCCGCCTGTTCCACGGACCGCCCAATCATTTTTAGCCCATCGGATATGTCCGCTTCGGCCCGGTTTATCCCGTCTTCATAGCCGTGTTCCTCTGCCTGCTGCTTCAGCCGCTCCGCTTCCGTCAGGGCCGTGTTCACAATCTTATCCCGCTGGGCGTAAGCGTCCTCTAAAATCCGGGCGGCAGACTGTTCTGCCTGGTTTCTGGCATGTTCCAGAATCTTTCTCTTTTCTTCGGATATCAGTGCATAACGGGGCACCGCTCCATCCGCGGCTTCTCTGGCCGCGTTACCCGGTTCCCCGCTTATCTCCTCCGCCTGGGCGGTCTCGGGGCCGTTCATCTGATAGGCCGGAACTCTTCCTTCCCCCAGCACCGTCTGTCCGGACTTGATTACCCTATACAATGATCTCATCCTTTCCATCCTTGGAGATTACGATCTCGCCCTCTTCCTCCAGACGGCGGATCACAGCCACGATTCTCTGCTGCGCCTCTTCCACGTCGCTCATACGAATATTATGCAGGTACTCCATGTCGCTCTGTATGGATTCTCTCATACGGTTGGACATATTGGCAAAAATTGCGCTCATCACATCCTTGTTGGACACCTTTAACGCAACCGCCAGATCCTTGGAATCTGTCTCTCTTAAGAAGCGTTGGATAGACAGCGGATCCAGGTATGCGATATCTTCAAATACAAACATCAGCTTGCGCACATCCTCGGCAAGCTGGGGATTCTTTAAGTTCAGTTCGTCAAAAATATCTCTCTCCGTGCTGCGGTCCACATGGTTCATAATGTCGGCGATGTAGTTGAGTCCGCCCACCTCCATGGTCTCCTCCGAAGACGAGGAGCCGATCTTCTTCTCCAGCACCTCTTCCGCGATCTTGATTGCCATCGGCAGAGCCCGGTCCATGCCCGCGATGCGCTCCACCACATCCACCCGTGTCTCCTGGGGCAGATTGGCGATGATCTTGGACGCCTGCTCCGGCGTGGCGTATGACAGTATGAGCGCCAGCGTCTGAGGATGCTCGTTCTGTATGGCAGTCATCAGGGTCTTATAATCCACTTTTCTGATAAAACTGAATGCCTTGGTCTTAAGCGCCTTGCTGACCCGGTCCATCAAATTTCTGGCCTGCTGCTGGCCAAATGCTTTTTCCAGCACTTCCTTGGCGTAGTCTTTTCCGCCCTCGGTAATCACCTTTTCCGTCACACAACAATTATAAAAGTCCTTGGCAATATCCTCCATCTCATCCGGTGCCAGGTGAGGGAGTCTCGTAATCTCCATGGACAGCTGTTCCACTTCATTCTCTGTCAGATACCGGAACACCTCGGAGGCCCGTTCCGTACCGAGCATGGATATGACGGCCGCAGCTTTTTCTGCTGGTCTTCTTTCTTCTGCCGGCATATTACTTCTTCTCCTCCTTCAGCCAGGTACTTATCATGGATGCGATAATCTCGGGATTGTCCTCTGCGAAGGAACGAACCTGATTCACCGGATCCTGGGGTCTTACCGGAACGTCGGCAATCTGGTTCTCCACTGCGCGCTCTTCGGCGCGTTCCGCAATGTCGCTGTCCAGATCAAAAGCATCTCCCTCAAACGGTCCGAAAAGCTCCTGGTCTTCTTTTCTCTGTTTCTTTCTTCTGTGGCGTAAAACGAGGAACAGAAGCACGAGGAATAGGAAAACGCCGGCCGCGGCTCCCGCCACCAGCACACGCGGATCGATTCCCCCGACTCCCGGAGCCGTCACCGGAATCACCGGTTTTTCCGGTTCCGGAGTTTTATCCGACGCAATCTGCTGGAAGCTGGATACCACAATGTCTTCCTGTGCGATATTGGCAGCCTTCGACGCCGCGTCGATCAGCTGCTGCTTCTTCGACTCCGTCAGATTATTGTCATTCACTGCGATGGCCACGGTGGCCTTCTGCAGCTTCACATTGTCTTTCTCGATCTGCTTCTTAATATAGCCAACCAGATAATCCACATCGCGGTAGTAATCGCCGTTAGATCCATTGGCTCCGCCGGTTCCTGCCGCACCATAAGTCGGAATATCCGTGTTATTCTCTTCCCCGGCCACACCGCCGGCGCCTCCGCCCTGGCCGCTTACCGACTGGCCCGACTTATAGTGATCCACCACGCCCTGACCGTTGTCCTGAGGCTCATACTGCAGGTCCTCGGTGATCATCTTATCGTAATCGATGACTACAGTAGCAGATACGCGGATCTGTCCCTGAGGATACGCAAGAGTCAGCACGTTCATGATCTTATCCTGAAGCCGCTTCTCCACCTTTGCCTCAAAATCCAGACGTCCCAGACCGTAGCTGGTCAGACCGCCCACATCGTCGGATACCATCTCCTGCATGGTCTCGGCGTTGACTACGGTCACGTTCTCCGGCAGAAGCCTGGGAACGCTGTTGGCAATCAGGTTCTTGATGGCGCCCACCTTCTCCGGTGACAGCTCACAGGAGGGCATCAGCGTCAGGGAGACCGCGCCTGTACTGTCAGCCCCCTGATCGTCCCACACGTAGTTGCTGTCGTCGGATACGTTTAACGTCACTATGGCGTTCTTGATGCCGTTCATGTCCTTCAGTGTCCGCTCAATTCTGTCCTGAAGGTTTAACAGAAGGTACTGGCGCTTCTCAAATTCCGTCGTTGTAAAGCCCATATTATCCGAAAAAATGTCAAAAGGAAGTGCCGTTTTCGGATATCCCAGTTCTGACATATCAAGCATAATGTCACCGACCTGGTTCTCCGGAACCGTCACTTCTCCTTCTGCATTTCTCTTCGCGCCGACTCCACGACCGTTCAGCACTGCGAGTATCTCGTTATTCTCTTCTCTTGAAATACCGGGGAAGAGCACCACGTATTCCCCATCTTTATTCGTATTTAACAGAATTGCCGCTGCCAGTGCGATAATGACCGCTGCCAGTATCCCCGCTGCCGCGGCTTTCTTTTTTTTGCTGCCCAAAAGACGGCCGACCGTACCATTGCCGTCGACAGCCGTTTTTACTTTTTCTTTCATACCCATAGTTCCACCACTGCTATCTTTCTGTTATTTTAGATCTGCATTCCCATAATCTGAGTATACGCACTGACTGCCTTACTGGTCAGCTGGGTCGTAAACTCAATTGCAGCAGCGGATTGTTCTGCCTGAATCAAGGCTGTATGTAAATTATCGATCTGTCCGGCAGCAAGCTTCACGTCCATTTCTCTGGTATCTTTTACTGCCTGATCCGCTTCCTTTACCGCGTCCGTCAATATATTCTGAAAACTGTTTTTCACCTGTTTCTGCGGGGTCTTGTCAAGTTTTTTCATCTCCTCCAAAGATGAAACTCCTTCCAGCCTCGTAATTGGCACTATAAACATATTTCCCCCTCCAAGCACCCCTCTTATTTTGCTTTTGGTTACAAAATTTGGTTATTTTTAGTATAACTTTTTAATATCGTTACGTCAACTTAAAACTTAAGAAAAAAGTCTGTTTTTGTAATAATTCTTACGTTTTTCCATAACTTTCCATCAGCTTCCAAATTGAAAATGCAAATTTTTATTTCGTGCAAAAATTGTGAGGCATCTTTTGCAGCCATAAGGAAATACAAAAAAACCACCATATTTTGTGGCTGTTTCCTGTTTCAGCCATAAAATACAGTGGTTTGTAATCATTTCTTAATGAACCCAGACTCCGTCAGAGTTCAGATAGTAGCCGCCGACACTCGTCCCGCGCACCATCATTCCGGTATCCGGTGCGAAGTAATACCATTTTCCGTTGTCCAGAAGCCACCCGGTGTGCATGCTTCCGTCGCTGTCGAAGTAGTAAGTATTGCCGCCCAGCGTCATCCAGCCGGTCTGCATGCTTCCGTCGGCCGCCAGGTAATACCACTTCCGGTTATCCTGGAACCAGCCTGTCTGCATCGCACCGTTGCTGTCCAGGTAATAATATTTGCCGTTTTTCATCTGCCATCCGGTTAAAATGTAACCATCGTAATCAAACAGATACCATAAGCCGCCGATGTTCTGCCACGTATTTGCAGGATAGCTTCCGTCCGCGTTGCGGTACCACCATCCGTCTGAATTCTTCACCCATCCGATGTTAGCCGGTGTCAGATTTGCATTCTGCCTGCCCGCTCCCAGGCTGTATGTCTGGTCGTCATCGATATCCTGTTCATCGGAATATACCCAGTCACCGCTGGTTATGTAACCCTGTTCCTCCGTATCCTTCGGGATTGCACGGACACGGAACTGGTAGCGGCCCGCCTGGGTCATAAAGGGATAGAAATCATAGGTGGTGGCGTTGACCTTTGCCACGCCTTGAATCATCTGGCCGTCGCGGTACAGCTTCAGCTCATACGCTCCGGCGTAGGGAACCTCTTCCCAGGTGCCTTTTCCCAGCGGATAGCCTACCCACTCCGCGGAATTCGTAATATCCAGCGTGCCGGAGGCCGGTGTCAGTTTTACAGTCAGAAGGAGTGTCTCATTATTATTCTGGCGTTTTACCGAGCCATAGGTCGCTCCCGAGATCTGGAACTTCCCCGCTCCTGTGGTCTTCTCGAAATAACAGCCGCTTCTGGCATGGATCTCGATCTGTACCTTCGGCACGTCTCCCGGTTCCCAGTATTCCTTATTGCCGCTGACCCACGTGTAGGCTCCGATGGTATAGAGATTGCTGTCAGTCGTCACATAGACCGTAGCCGCATCCAGATCGTAGTCGGCCTTCACATCGGAACGCACCTTAATCGACACGGAAGTGATCGGTGTTCTCGTCTCATTTTTCACCGCTGCCAGAGCCGTGCCTGAAGCGCCCGGCAGCGCTGCCGTCAGCAAGCCACACGCCAGAACAGCCGCGGCAGCCCGTCTTAACTTGCGTAACATATCTTGTCCTCCTGTCTGCTACGGTATCCAGATACCATCCGGATTAATGTAATACTTTTCAACGACTCTGTCCTTCACCATCCGTCCGCTGTCCGGATCCAGATAGTACCAGTTGTCCTTATAGCGGATCCAGCCAACTGCCATGCTGCCGTCCGGATTCATGTAATACCAGTCGTTGCCCTGCTGAAGCCATCCGCCGGACACTTTTCCCACCTGCGGGTCCAGATAATACCATACCCGGTTGTACTGGAACCATCCGGTCACCATGTCACCGTTGGTCGTCAGGTAATATTCCCGCCCGTTCTTCGTCTGCCATCCAGTCAGCATGTAGCCGCCCATGTCAAATAAATACCATTTATCATTGATTAACTGCCAGCTGTTTACCGGGTACGTTCCGTCCGCGTTCCGGTACCACCAGCCATTCCTGTCCTGTTCCCATCCGGGATTCTGCGAACCGGGGCCGTCTCCCTGCCCGGGTCCCTGGCTGCCGCTGCCCGAGCTGCCGCCGGAACTGCCGTTTCCTGAAGACTTCCGTGTCTCCGCCGCCTCGGCATCCCGTTTTGTAATCTCCTGATTATCGGATTCCGTCCACTCTCCGGCTTTTAAATAATCCGCTTCCGACTCCGTCTTCGCCACGGCTCTCACTTTGAAATAGTAATCGCCCCGCGTCGTCATTTGGGAGAAGAAATCATAATTGGTGGAGGACGTCTTTTCCACCCGGTACACCATGCTGTCTCCGCAGTAAAGCTTTACTTCATAGGCCGGAGCATTTTCCACCTTGCTCCATCTCGCCTTGCCCAGTGGTGTCGACTCCCAGTAAGCGCTCTCCACGGTTCCCAGCGTTCCTTTCACGCCCTTCAGTTTTACCGACAGTATCAGGGAATGGTTGTCCGTCTCCTTCTTTGCTGACGAATAGACAGCTCCCTTTACGGTGGCCTTTCCGGCGTTAATAGAGTTGAAATAGTATCCTTCCTCTGCCTCCAGCCTGATGTTTACCTTCGGAGTCTCCCCCGCCTTCCAGCTTCCCCTGGAATTTGCGAAATCGCACGATACCACCCGGTACTTTGAGCTGTTTGATGTAGCCGAGACCGTTCCCTCATCGGCTTCCGCTTCCACCGAAGAGGTGACTGTGACCGACACGGTCTTAATTGCCTCCTCTGCGTAAGTAACCATGGAAAAACCGGCTGCCATGATCGTTATAGCGGCAAGAAGCAGCCACAGCCTGCCGGATTTGTTCTTGTATCTCATCTTGTTTTCCCCCTGCTCATGTCATTTGTTTAAAATCTTCTATTCTTTCATACTCTCCATTGATCCGCTCTCCGCAGGCCGCCTACCACGGCCTCCGTATCGACACAATCGTGCGGTACGCCGGGTTGTCATCCACCCGGATTCCCGCTTTTGCCGAGCGCGCGTGGACAATTCTGCCGCCTCCGATATACATGGCTACATGACCCGGATAACAGACCAGATCTCCAGGTTCCATCTCTTCATATGCAATTTCCCTGCCATAACCGGCCTGCTCGGCGGACGTTCTCGGAATCGATACACCGAAGTGGCGGTAGACCGACTGAACGAACCCGGAGCAGTCCGCTCCTGAGGTCAGGCTGGTGCCGCCCCACACATAGGGGTTCCCGATAAACTGCAATGCGTAGTCCGCGACATTCCGTCCGAATTCCGAACCACCCATGCTCTTGATCCTTCCAGGGCCGCTGTTCTGCTCTTCCGCCCCGCGTTCCTCTTCCGCCCTGCGTTTCTCTTCCGCCCTGCGTTCCTCTTCCCGCTTTCTTTCCTCTTCCTTCTGAAGAAGCCGGATCTCCTCCGTCCTCTTCCTTATAATCTCGGCCTGGCTGCCGGCTTCCGCCTTTGCCGCCCTGAGTCTGCGGTCAAAATCAGACTCGTCCGCCCTTTTTTTCGTAATCATGGTCCGGAGCTTCTTTTCCCGGACTCCATATTCCTGTTTTAAGCTCTGAAGCTCCGACTGCCGCTCCTCCAGCACTTCCTTCCGGCCAAGCGCATCGTTCTTCGTCTTCTCATACTCTGTGATCAGCTTCCTGTCATACTCATAGAGCTGCTGAAAATACTCATTCCCATTAATCACATCGCCGATGGTTTTCGCTTTCAGGAGGATGTCCAGATAGGTGACATCGCCTTCTTCATAAATATACTGGATCCGCTTCTTCAGTATCTCGTACTGACGCTTCCGCTTTTCCTCCGCCTTCTGGTATTCCTCTTCCTCTTTCTCAATCTGCCGCGTCATATCGGACATGTCTGTCTCCAGCAAGTCCATATCGGTCAGCAAGTCTGTCAGCTCTTTATCCAGCTGGCCCGCCTGCACCGCAGCTTCCCCTTTTTTCTTCTCCAGGTCCTCCGCTTCCCCGTTTACCGCCTCGTACCTCTCCTCCGCTTCCTTTTTCTGCCGCTCCGCTTCGGATATGGGCGAGGCCGCCGAAGCAAACGAAAGCATCTGCCCCAGGCAGACCGCTGCGGTTACATAAAAAAGAAAACGGCAGTACTGAACCGGTTTCTGATGCCCCATCATTTGTAATCCCCTGACTCATATCATAATAATAAACGGTGTAGCCGTTTGCTGATATCAGTGTACCATAGCTGGGGAATAATTTCAAATTAAGAATAAATTACTAAAATATTCCAAATTCTGTAACCTGCGGCAATAAAATAAAGAGACTGGCATCCGACACATCACGTATCGGACACCAGTCCATTCTCATCAATCCTATTTTCTGAGGGAAAGTCTTACAAGCGCTCTTCTGAGTGCCAGTTCCGCCCTCATGGTATCAATTTCACCGCTCTCTTCCTTCAGGCGGCGCTCCGCACGGATTCTCGCTTCCTCCGCACGGTTGGCATCGATCTCATCCGGCCACTCGGCCACTTCGGCCATAATGGTGATTCTCTCCGGGAGAATTTCAATAAATCCGGATATCAGAGCCGCCTCCTTAACCTCGCCCTCCTCGTGAATCTTTAAGACTCCGGGAGCCACGATGGCTGTCAGCGGGATATGATTTCTATATACACCGATGTCCCCCTCCGTCGTCGTAAGTTCCACCATGGAAGCTTCTCCATCGTAAAATCTCCGCTCGGGAGTAATCACATGCAGTTTGAATAAATCAGCCATATTCCCACCCCCTATTTCACACGGGCAAGAACATCATCCATACTACCTGCGTTTAAGAAATAGCTTTCAGGAATATCGTCATGTTTGCCTTCCAGAATCTCCTTGAAGCCCTGAATCGTATCAACAAGCGGAACGTAACGGCCTTCCAGACCGGTAAACTGTCCTGCCACGAAGAACGGCTGGGATAAGAATCTCTGAATCTTTCTCGCACGGGAAACGGTAAGCTTATCCTCTTCTGAAAGCTCATCCATACCCAGCATGGCGATGATATCCTGTAACTCTTTATACTTCTGAAGTACTTCCTGCACGCCGCGGGCTACCTTGTAGTGTTCTTCACCCACGATACGCGGGTCTAAGATACGGGAGGAGGACTCCAGCGGATCTACAGCCGGATAGATACCAAGCTCTACGATCGCACGGCTTAAAACGGTGGTCGCATCCAGATGGGCAAATGTGTTTGCCGGAGCCGGGTCAGTCAAGTCATCGGCCGGCACGTAAACAGCCTGTACGGATGTGATGGAACCGTTCTTTGTCGATGTAATACGCTCCTGGAGAGCGCCCATCTCCGTCTGCAGGGTCGGCTGGTATCCAACCGCGGATGGCATACGGCCAAGCAGAGCGGAAACCTCGGAACCTGCCTGCGTGAAACGGAAGATGTTGTCGATGAACAGAAGGACGTCCTTTCCTGCCTGGTCACGGAAATACTCTGCCATGGTCAGTCCGGTCAGTCCGACTCTCATACGGGCTCCCGGCGGCTCGTTCATCTGTCCGAACACCATGGTCGTCTTATTGATAACGCCTGATTCCTGCATCTCATAGTATAAGTCATTGCCCTCACGGGTACGCTCACCAACGCCGGTGAATACGGAATATCCGCCGTGCTCTGTGGCGATGTTACGAATCAGCTCCTGAATTAATACGGTTTTACCTACACCGGCGCCGCCGAACAGACCGATCTTACCGCCCTTCTGATAGGGGCAGAGAAGGTCGACTACCTTGATACCTGTCTCCAGGATCTCGGTCTCTGTGGACTGCTCTTCAAATGTAGGAGCCGGTCTGTGGATCGGTAAGTACTCTTTCACTACCGGCTTTGGTTTATTATCGATGGGATCACCCAGTACGTTAAAGATACGTCCCAGGGTCTCTTCACCGACCGGTATCGTGATCGGCGCACCCGTTGCGACGGCTTCCATACCACGCACCAGTCCATCGGTCGAACCCATGGCGATACATCTTACGGTATCATCGCCAAGGTGCTGGGATACTTCCACAACCAGGCGGTTTCCGTTTTTCATCGTGATGTCGATCGCATCATTGATGCTCGGAAGCCTGCCCTGGCTGAACTTGATATCCAGTACGGCACCGATGATCTGGGTGATCTTACCAATATTTTGTTCTGCCATCTTGTTTCTCCTTTATTTTATAATGAAATCCGATTCAGCTGCATGCCTATGATATCGCATTGGCACCTGCAATGATCTCGGTAAGCTCCTGAGTAATGGAGCCCTGTCTTGCACGGTTGTATGCCAAACCAAGTTCTTCAATCATCTCTTCCGCGTTATTCGTCGCAGAATCCATGGCTGTCATTCGAGCGCCGTTCTCACTTGCCACAGCCTCTAAAAGCGCGCCATAAATTAAGCTGCTCATATATTTCGGAATGATGGAATCCAGCACCTGATCTTCATTCGGTTCGTAGTTCATGAGCACCAGGTCCGTCTTTTCGCTGTCTTTGCCGGCTTCCACGGGAAGCAGCTTTTTCAGCGTCGGAATATGGGTCACCGTATTTTTGAATGAAGTGTAGGCCAGATAGATTTCACCGATCTGGTTCTGACCAAACGCATCCAGAAGTTCCGCAGTCACATCCGCCGCGTCGCGGTAGATCGGCTCATTGATAACCTCGGAATAGTCCTCGGCGATCGCATAGCCTTTTCTCACAAAGGAATCCTTTCCCTTACGGCCGATTGCATAGATGACGGTGTTCTCCGGAGTAAGTCCCTCCGTGCCCGTTACCAGCTTGACGATGTTGTTGTTATAACCGCCCGCCAGTCCACGGTTGGAAGTGATGGCGATTACCGCCTTCTTCTTCGAGTCTCCCGCCTTTAAATACTTGTGCTCAATACTACCGGATTTGCGCAGCATGGAACAGATGGTATCGTACATCAGGTCGTAATACGGTTTTGATTCTTCCGCCTTCGCTCTGGACTTCTGCAGCTTCACGGTGGATACAAGCTTCATGGCTTTCGTAATCTGCTCGGTGCTTTGAATACTTTCTTTTCTATGTTTGATATCCCTCATGGATGCCATGATTCTTCACCTGCCTTTAATAAGCCTCCGCTTTACACTCGTTAATCGCCTTCGTCAGCAGTGCATCCGTCTCCTCGGTAATCTGCTTCGTCTCACGGATGGAAGCCGGGATCTGCGGATATTTGCCGTCGATAAAGCTGAATAATGCCCTTTCAAAATCAAGAATGCGGTGAGTCGGAATGTCAAGCAGCAGTTTTCTGGTTGCCGCGAAAATAATCATGACCTGATATTCTACCGGCATCGGCTGATACTGGCCCTGCTTTAACACTTCCTTGATTCTCTCGCCCTGTGCCAGCTGTTCCGTGGTCTCCTTGTCAAGCTCTGAGCCGAACTGGGCAAAGCTTGCAAGCTCGCGGTACTGAGCCAGCTCCACACGGATGGGAGCGGCAATCTTCTTCATCGCCTTGATCTGAGCCGCGCCGCCTACACGGGATACGGACAGACCTGCGTTGATAGCCGGACGGAAGCCGGAGTTGAACATCTCTGTCTCCAGATAAATCTGGCCGTCAGTAATAGAGATAACGTTTGTCGGAATATAGGCCGAAACGTCACCTGCCTGAGTTTCAATAATCGGAAGAGCCGTTAAGGAGCCGCCGCCTAAAGCGTCGGATAACTTACTTGCTCTCTCTAAAAGTCTTGAATGGAGATAAAATACATCGCCCGGATATGCCTCACGTCCCGGTGGTCTCTTGAGCAGTAAGGACAGGGTACGGTAAGCCGCCGCATGTTTACTTAAGTCATCGTAAACAACCAGCACGTCCTCGCCGTTCTCCATCCACTCCTCGCCGATGGCGCATCCGGAGTATGGAGCAATATACTGAAGAGGAGCCAAGTCGGAAGCCGTGGATACCACGATGGTGGTGTAATCCATAGCGCCGTACTCCTCAAGAGTCTTAACAATGGTAGCAACCGTAGAAGCCTTCTGGCCGATGGCCACATAGATACAGTGAACGCCCTGGCCCCTCTGGTTGATGATGGTATCGATGGCAATCGCCGTCTTACCTGTCTGACGGTCGCCGATAATTAATTCACGCTGTCCTCTTCCGATGGGGATCATGGCGTCAATCGCCTTGATACCGGTCTGAAGCGGCGTGTCTACTGATTTTCTGTCAATTACGCCGTGAGCAACTCGCTCAATCTGACGGAATTTGTCTGTCTGGACCGGTCCCTTGCCATCTACCGGCTGTCCCAGCGCGTTCACCACGCGGCCGGTCATCGCATCGCCGACAGGAACTTCCACCACGCGGCCGGTCGTCTTAACGGTATCGCCCTCGCTGATGTCTCCGGCACCGAGTAAAACGGCGCCCACGTTATCCTCTTCCAGGTTGAGTACCATGCCGTAGATATCTCCCGGGAACTCTAAAAGTTCACCCTGCATGGCGTTCTCAAGACCGTGGATACGTGCAATTCCGTCCGCTACCTGAATGACTGTACCAACATCAGAGACTTCCAGCTTTGTAGAATATCTTTCAATCTGTTCCTTGATGACAGAACTGATCTCTTCTGGTCTTAAATTCATTAAGGTTTGCACCTTCCTTCTATCTTTCTATTTGTTACGATAACTGCAGTTTTGACAAGCTGCGGTGCAGCTCGTTAATCTGCGTTTTAATGCTGGAGTCCACGACGCGGTCTCCGATCCGGATAACCAGACCGCCGATTAAGGACGGGTCCACCGAATACTCCATCTCAAATTCCACGTACTCCGTGATTTCTAAAAGCCTCTGTTCGATCATGGCTTTCTGTTCACTCTTTAATTCCACGGCGCTCGCCACATGGGCCACGCCGATTTTCTTATATTCTTTGACCGTATCGATAAAATACGTGCAGATTGCAGGAATGTCCTTCTGTCTGCCCTTGTCGACAATGACTGCCAGAAAACCCATCAGATCGTCTGACACCCGGCCGGCGAAGATATTCGTTATGATACCGATCTTCTCTTCCTTCACAATCTTTGGATTATCCAGAAGTTCCGCCAGTTCCCGGTTCTCCCGCCAAATGGCAAGCAGCGCCTTCACCTCATGAAACAGGGTGTCAACACTCTGCTTTTCGATGGACTCTTCAAACAATGCATCGCCGTATACTTTTGATACTAGCTTTGCCATGTGCTCTCACCCATCTCTTTCAAAGTTTCCTCAATCAGGGCATCCGATACCGTTGTATCAATGGACGCAGCCACAACCTTGCCGGCCATGACAGAAGCGATGGATATGATCTGTTCCTTCATATCGTCAAGCGCTTTCTTTCTCTCCAGCTCTACTTCGCGGTTACCCCTCTCAATAATGCGGTTCGCTTCTTCCCTGGCTTCTGTAAGTATTTCTGCTTCGCGCTGTTTTGCTCTCTTTCTCGCATCCTCTAATATCTGTTCCGCTTCTTTATTGACGCTGGTAAGCCGTGTCTGGTACTCTTCCTTCATGGCTCTCGCAGCTTCTTTGTCATCAGCAGCGGACTTCAGTTCTCCGGCGATCTTCTGTCTTCTTCTCTCCAGGACGTCACGCACGGTGTTGAACAGCAGATAGGATAACGCGAAAAACAGGATAAAGACGTTAATGCCCGTCACAAACGCATCGAAAAGCAGCTGTGGGTCAAATCCCAATAATCGTTCCAAGGTTTCGCCTCCTCTCGCTCTCTATTCTTATCCGTTCTTCTCTTTAGCTGAATGGCTTTAAGAACATAAGGATAGCAGCGACAGCGAAACCGTAAAGACCTGTTGTCTCGGCAACGGCCTGGCCTAAAAGCATGGTAGATGTGATATCAGACTTCGCGCCCGGATTGCGGCCTACTGCTGCTGCTGCGTGTCCTGCTGCGATACCCTGTCCAATACCAGGTCCGATACCTGCGATCATCGCAAGGCCCGCACCGATTGCTGAACAACCTAAGATAAAATCCTGTCCTGAAATTCCGTTCATAGATAACTTCCTCCTGAAATCAATTTTGTATTACGCGCTCCTGCGCTTTTTGATTGTGAAAACAATCCTTGTTAATCCATCTTATCATTGACATATACCATGGTCAGCATACAGAATACATATGTCTGTATACATCCCGAGAACAGGTCACAATATACATGTAAAAATGACGGGATACCAATTTTTACAAAGATTGGCATCATGCCGTACCACAATCCCATGATTACAACGCCTGACATCATATTACCGAACAGACGAAGCGCCTGAGACAGTGGATTTGTAATCTCTCCGATCAAGTTAATCGGGAATAGGATCGGGAACGGTTTGAACATGCTCGTCAGATGACCGATTCCGTGGTTTTTAATACCCTGATACTGTGTAATGCAGAATGTGAAGATACCCAGCATAAACGTTACACCAAAGTCTCCTGTTGGTGTTCTGAGTCCAAATAAGCCGCCAATATTGCAGAACAATATGAAAATAAATATAGTTCCGATATAGTTAACGAACTTTTTCGCATTATGACCCATTGTGCCGTTTACCATGTTATCAAGCGTCTCTACTGCGAATTCGATGATATTCTGGAATGTACCTGGTACTTCCGTCGCTTTTTTCATCTTAACATTGGTTACAATTGCGATCAGCAATATGACAATGGTCACGATACTTAAACCGATCTCGGTCGTTGTTACCCAGAGTTCCTGGCCGAATGCCTGAAACTTGAAAACGCCCTTGATCATAAAGTCCACATTATTGGCACTAGCTATGCCCATACGCTTAAGCCTCCTTTCTTACTTGATCACACCGGCTCCTGTACACGAAAATTACTCCTCTTTTTTCCCACGTGACACGATCCTGTGTATAACCGGCTGCAGATATGCACCAGCCTTGAGTCCGAGGACTCCGATTACTAGGGCAACCGCATTGACCTGATCCGGAAACCAGACCACGACGATAACCAGAACAGCAAAAAGCACGACATAACGGATGACCGAACTGATCACCGTCCTTTTCTGGACAGTCTTCGAATCTTCCGTCTTCATGGAGCGGTCCAGCACCTCCGCCATGGAAAAAAACATGGCAAGAGCCAGGACCATCCCCAGCAGGAGCCCGGCAAAAACCGACGGCTTCGGATACACAATAAGCGCAACCAGCATGGCTGCCACGGTAAAAATCACGATTCCTGATGAAACCTCAAGCACCAGATTCTTTGTTTCCTTCCCCAATTCACAAATCCTCCTGTTTTCTAAAGCTTTTCATCATCCTCATGTCTCCTTACGCGGCTCTTCTGCTTCGGCTTATGCACCGGCGGGCGCGGCTCTCCCATTTGCTCCTGACGTGCCTCCTGATCCTCTTTTTTCTCTTCCTGCTCATTCATCCGAAGCGTCGTCATGGCTACCTTGTAGCCGTTCCATCCGCCTGCCAGAAATCCCAGAAACATCAGAAAGATCGTCAGGTTCGTCCCGGCATGCCGGTCAATCCAGCTGCCGGCAAGAATACAGACAAACACAGGCACCATGACGCTGAGACCCAGTTGGGTAACCATCATCATATTCCTCATTACGCTCTTTTTATGGCGCATGAATCCACCTGCTTTCTGCATTTTGCACATATACATGGTATTATACCTAAAAATTTTGATTTTGTCTATTATGTACGTAAATTTTACTGGATAATATTGGATGGTATACAAATTGCGGGTTTTTGTACATTTTTTAGTACAAAAAAAGGGGAGCCGGTTTGCTATATCTTACCCCGATTCCCACTTTTTTATTCAAATTCTAAAAAATTTTTAGGCTTTTTCCGCTATTTCTCTTCTTTTTTATCTGCCGTATGATAGAAATCCTTCTTACTGCATCCGGCTCTTCCGCCTCCTGCGCAGGCGCAGGCACACGCGCAGCCCGCACAGGCACAGGCGCACGCACAGCCGCCTCCCCCGCTTCGCGGCCCGTGATAGCCGTGATAGCCGCGGCCTCCGTTGTAATGGCTCTGGTCGGAATCCCCCAGGAAACCGAATACGGCGCACAGCGCACCGAAAAACAGGACGATGGTAATGGCTCCGACGATGGGGCTGTCCCCCTCCACGCCATTGCGGTACTCCCTCCAGACAACCAGCTCCGGCCGCCGGAAGCCCTCCAGGGCGCAGGTCAGCTTCATCTGTCTGCTCTCCCCTTTTTTCAGGGTCCCCTCCCACACCAGGTCTCCGTCTTCCGTCCGGTCCGCGTTGTGGGTCAGGATATTCCGCCTCTGCTCCCAGGTAAACTCGTAGTGCTTCACACGCATTTCATCAAACCAGCCCGGTGTGAAATCGTAAAATGGCTCTTCCGGGTCGGCGCTGTTCTCACACAGCATGTTTCTCTGGTGTACCGTAAACCAGAAGCTGGCCGTCTCCCCCTTGTAATAGGACCGGTCCAGATTCAGCTCCAGCATGGGATTCTCAGAAGATTCTGACGGCTGGTAACGGATTCCACCGGCCGCTCCGCCAAACTCCTTCACCACATAGTTGGGATTCGCCATGCCCAGCTTCACCCAGCTGAGAGGTCCCTCCTTTGAATCGTTTAAGACCTTCCACTCGTAGCTGTATGTAATCTCCAGACTCCCATCGTCCTGGGGCGTCACATGAACACGGTAGTCCGTCATCTCATCTAACGGCATACAGGCGATAATCAGATAAATAATCAGTACGGCCAGACCGATGGCCGCCAGGATCAGGGCTTTCCGGATTCTCTCTTTTTTCAGTTTTTTCTTTTCCTCTTCCTCTGCTTTTGCCCTCGATTTGGCCATTACGTTTCACCACCCTTTTCGGATTTCCCGGTTCGGAGCGGGCAGAACAGGCTTTCCTCTTCCTCCATGGCCCGGATTTTTTTGCACATCGCATGGTTCCAGATGCTTTTCCAGGAATCTTTTTTCATATCCCCCAGAACCACACCGCCCAGCCAGCTCTGACACGGAACGGCCAGCCCGTCGGGTGTCACGGCCATGTTGGACAGACAGGCGCCGCACATGGGTACCGGTATTCCCAGCCGCTTTAAGAGCTTCACCTCCGCCCGGCCGGGTGACGTAAAACCGATCTCCATCCCCGTTTCCCGGCAGATGTCCGCCGCCGCTGTCAGGATCTCTCCCATCTCCCTGATGGACAGCTGGCTGGAGACTGAGCCGCCGGAGGAGGCGTTGCCCGTCTCAATCAGCCCGGAGCAGGTGACATACCGGACCCCCAGTCCGTCTAAAAACGCCAGCGTCTTCCCATAATCCTGGTTATCCCTGCACAGCGGCGTATTCACGCTGACATTAAGCCCTGCGTTTAATGCATTCCGGATGCCTTCTGTGGTTCCGTAAAAGCCGCCTTTCCGGCCGACAAGGGAATCGTGAATCCCGCTGTCCCAGGAATAAAGCGTGATCTGTACGCTGTCCAGGCTGGCCTCGTAAAGCTCCCGGCATAAATCCGGCGTAAGCAGGATTCCATTGGTATTGAGGCGCGTCACAAACCACCGCGAGTACGCCGCCAGCTCCACTAAGTCCCTGCGCAGCGTCGGTTCCCCGCCCGTAAAGGTAACCTGCGGCACACCGGCGCTTTTCAGACTGTCGATAATTTTCTTCCATTGCTCCGTATTAAGCTCTTTTCCCTCTGCCTCCGGCTGTCCGGCGGCGTAGCAGTGGCGGCACTGTAAATTACAGTTCCAGCCTCCGTCCGCCTTCGTCATGGCGCTCACCATCAGATCCATCCGGTGGGGCGCCGTCATGTGGGGCGCATACTCCCGCAGGGACAGCGGTTCGATCTCCCCGGAGGGTTCCTCTCCGCAGGCGACGCCGTAGAGCATGGCCAGAATTTCCTCCAGATCGCCGCGCAGCTGTTCCTCAGGCACCCGGTACGACTTCCCCGTCCTCTCCACGGCCGCCGTCACGACCTTTTCCATATCTTTTTCGTCCATGGGACGGCCGTCATACCGGTTCACCTCACGGATAAAATTACCCAGGAGAACCGCCCAGGAGTATCCCAGAGGAAGAATGTAATATCCATTTAAAATCATCGCATAAGGATTTTTTCCAAAGGGGCGATATTTCGGGGGAATCAGATGTATCCGCACCGCGCCCGGCCCTTTCGGGTTCAGAGTCGTATGTACCACGCCCTCCTTCCAGGCCCTGTATGCTGCCGCCTCCCGTTTTAACACCATGACGCCTCCTCCTTTCCTGCAGCTGCCTTACTTCGGCTTTCTGTATGTATACTGAAAATTTTACCACAGTGCCTGCCGGAAATCCATATGTTTAAAAGTACAAAAAACCGCCGGGTAAGCGCCCGGCCCGGAATCTCTTCCGAACCGGCCACTCAACCGGCGGTCCATAGTCCATATTCTTAACGCAGTCCTTTATCGGCTATCTGGCCTTTTCCACCATATCCAGAACGGCCTTCTTGCTCTGTACGCCGACGCTGGTCGCTACAACCTTGCCGCCCTTGAATACAAGCAGGGTCGGGATGCTCATAACGCGGTACTGTCCGGCTAAATCCGGCTGCTCATCGACGTTCACCTTGCCAACCTTCAGTCCCGGATGATTCTCCTCCGCGATCTCATCAATAATCGGTGAAAACATCTTGCACGGTCCGCACCAGGTCGCCCAGAAATCGACGATCGCGATGTCACTGCTCTTTAATACTTCCTGATCAAAATTTTCCTGTGTAAATGTTACTACTGCCATAATATGGTTCCTCCTTATTCTGCGCTTTCTGAAAGCGCCTGTGTAATTATATTTTTCATAATGTCTTTTGTCAGCGCGCCGCTTGCATAGCCGATGACGCGTCCTTCACGGTCAATCATGAACGTGGTTGGGAATGCTGTTATATAGTATTGTAACAGAACATCACCCGTTGTGTCCATAAGTGCAGGATAAGAATATCCGTTATCCTCCATAAACTTTGTCACTTCTTCTATAGTTTTGTCATTATTGTTCGGATTATCCTTCGTTTTTGGATTTGCCACGCTTAAAATGACAAGATCCTCTGAATTCTCTCCGTATTCCTTATAAAGGGCCTCGATATCAGGCATCTCCTCGCGGCATGGCGGACACCAGGTCGCCCAGAAATTTAAAAATACGACTTTTCCCTTATAATCCGAGAGTTTATGTTCTTCTCCGTACTGATCCACCAGAGTGAAATCGGGCGCTTCCACACGGTCCGATGTATCCGGAAGACTGCTCTCTGTCTCGCCGGCAGCCGCGCTTTCGCTATCCTGTCCGTTATCCCCGCTCTGTCCCGCGCTCTGATCCGGATTCTGTCCGTTATCAGCCGGACTCTGCGTCTCGGTCTGCGGCGCCGTCTCTCTGCTGTCAGGAGTACCGTCTCCGCTGCCGGAAGGCGCCTGGGACTCGGTCACGGTCTGGCCGCCCACGCCAAAGCTTGATAAGTATCCGGTAATTCCGTTCATCCAGCCGGTAAACATCATGACGCCCATGGCGATCATCAGCACGCCGCCGGCCTTTGTCGTGTACTTCACCACATTCTGATGCTTCTTAAAGAAATCGAGCACCGATCCGGTGAACAGTCCCACTGCCAGAAACGGAATGACGAAGCCCAGCGTATAGACGCCGATCAGTAAAAATCCGGTTCCCTGGGAGGTTGCCGAGGAAGCCATCAAAAGAACGCTTGCAAGCGCAGGTCCCACACAGGGAGTCCATGCGAAGCTGAAGGTAAAGCCGAGCACTAATGCCAGGAGCGGATTCATCGCCAGCTGGTTCAGCCGGAAAGGAAGCCGGTGTTCCTGCCCCAGCACGGAGCTTCCGAACACACCCAGCTGGAATAATCCGAACAGGACGACGATAATGCCGCCGATCCGTGCGAACAGGGTTCTGTTGCTGCCAAAGAACCGGCCCGCTGCCGTAAATCCAAAGCCCAGCAGGAAAAATGCAAAGCTGACGCCGATTACGAAAAACAGCGTATTGGTCATAACTTTTTTTCTCGAATACCGGACGCGTCCCTCTTCATCGACGGTCCTCGTTCCTCCTGCCAGATATCCGATGTAAAGCGGTACAAGTGGCAGCACGCAGGGTGAGAAAAAGCTTAAAAGTCCCTGAATAAATACTGTAATTGCCGGTATTCCGACTTCAACTGAAAATCCCATATCGCCTCCTGAAAGTGTTATTAACTGTAATTTTATTTGTTTCAGTTTGTACTGTTATTATAAAAGTTACAGTTAATATTGTCAAGTACTTTCGGAAACTTTTTTAATTTATTTTATATTTTTACAGAGGCCCTTAGAGCCGTGAGCAGCAGCGGTTTACTCGGCCGGATCATCCGGAACGTATTCCAGAATGTCTCCCGGCTGGCAGTCCAGCGCCCTGCAGATCGCCTCCAGCGTGGTAAAACGGACGGCTTTCGCCTTATTATTCTTCAGAATGGATAAGTTGGCCATGGTGATATCCACTTCGCCCGCAAGCTCCGTCAATCCCTTTTTCCTCTTTGCCATCATGACATCAAGATTTACTACAATCGCCATTCTATCCCTCCTATATTGTCAAGTCGTTTTCCAGCTTGTACTGCACCGCCTTCTCAAACACCTGGCAAAGCACAATGGAAAAGAGTCCGGCAATGGCAAACACGATAATGATGACAGCCGTCGCCGGAGTGAGCGATACCGGCAGGCGGATGATGGAGAGAAGCGCAATCATGAAACTGCATTTACCCATCTTTTTAAGCGAACCGGCATTTTCCATGACAAACGGATTATCCGTCAGGACAGTGAGAAACATCTTCCGCAGCTCCTTTATGATGAACAGCGCCATCACGCCGGAAGCCATATAGATCACGCATTGAAATACATAGTATTTCCGGAAGCTCTCGATGTAATTCCCGAAAAAATAAAACAGCACCGGGATCGCTGCCGTCAGCACAATCCCGATATAAAACATGGCATCCAGCATATATTTTGTAAAACGAACCAGTTTCGTATTCATAAAAGGCTCTCCTTCTTTCCGTTTCCGCTGCCGTTTTGGCGGCGGCTGTTTATGAGGAAAGTTTATCACAGGGCAGAGGGGAATTGCAACAGGAAATGCAGCAGGGCAGGCGGTTCCCCGGAAGGTATTTGTTTCATAGGACAAACTTTCTTCATAGAAATCAGAAATCAAAAAAATCAGGAAGAAATCCGTCAAACAAGATTTCTTCCTGATTCTCATCACTGTCCGTCAGCCGGACAGAGGTAAAATCCCAGCCCTTCCCTGATATACGGAAGGTATTTTCTGTCCTTCCCGTCCACCTGTCCGATCACATTCACGCGCGGATCAGAAGGCATGTCAACCCTGGAAATTTCAAGCTCTCCCATGTACCGCAAATACGCTTCATTGGCAATACAGATATTTCCGGCCAGCCTCTGGCCGGAAATATCTCCCGCTGTGTCTGCCGCGATGACCCGGTCCCTGCAGTTAAAACGGGATTCCTGGGATCGGATCACATATTCGCTGGAATCGGGCCGGTCATGATGGATGATCGCCCTCTCGAATTCATAACCGGGCCGTATATCCGCATGCAGGGTCACATATCCTTTGCTCAGTGCAGCCAGCTGCGTCCATACCTCCTCCGTCACATCGTTGTCGCCCACCAGAACAATATCGGAATCCGCCTGGTACAGCTCCAGCATGTGAAGAAGCACCTCATCCCTGGAAAACCGGTGTTCCTCCACCGTGGGAAGGCCTTCACAGAGAGGGCCGCGCAGCCCGGCATTGCCCGGAACAAATGCCATCGTGGTAAAGCCGAGAATTTTGAGCCTTTGATTCATCTCCTTTACGCGGTCAAGTGACAAACCGGTATATGGTTTCGGGTAGTAATTGTGGCAGGCGGCAAAGCGGGTAAAATCTGCCCCTGCCGCCGCCCAGTTCTGAATATCTTCCTGTGAAATCGTAGAGGCGTTGAAAACGATATGAAATTTTTCCGAAAGCTCGACCGTTTTCTCTGCCGTAAATCCAAAGTCGAGACGGATATAAGTAATCCCCAGTGACAGCAGTTCATCGAAGGAGGTGCAGCCCAGCTTTTCTAAAGTAACCGGACTGACATCGACAATCAGATTGATGCCGGCATCTCTGCACTGCTCCAAAAGCTTTCTGGCATCCCTTTTATAATCGATCCCCGTCTCCTCCGGGATATGCATGGAGGTAAACGCGTATCTGATGCCGGCTTTCTGCGCTTTCCTGATCATCGCCTCGTTCTTTTCCACGCCATTGCTGAAATAGAGTGAAATTCCTGTTTTCATAAATTTATTCCCCATAGACTTCGTTGATCCGCTTCTCATCCACACCAAAGAACCAGGTCAGAATAAAACCGCCGGCGTAAGCCGCAGCCATAGCGATAATATATGGAATCTGCTGTCCCGGTTTTACGATCAGCAGGCCGAACAGCCCCGATACACCCTGGGATACGGTTCCCAAATGAAACAGTGCGGAGAGAACACCGCCGACACCGGCGCCTAAACAGGCGGTAATAAAGGACTTTCCAAGCGGAAGTGTTACCGCATACATGAGCGGCTCGCCCACGCCCAGGATACCTACCGGGATCGAATCGCGGATATAGCCTTTCAGCTTTTTGTTCTTTGTCTTGAAGTAGAGAGCCAGACCTGCGCCTACCTGTCCGCCGCCCGCCATCATCAGAATGGGGAGAAGATAGTTGATGCCCTGCGTCGCGCCGGCCGGATCATTTAACATGGCATGGATCGGCGTCAGCGCCTGATGAAGCCCGACCGCAACCAGCGGAAGGAAGCCTGCCGAGAGGATATATCCGCCCACAACACCGAGTTTTTCATATACAAATGTCAGCACAGTATAAATACCAGATGTCAGAGCCGCGCCGACCGGCTGTATGATCAGAAGGATCACCAGTCCGCCGATGATTAATACGAGCAGAGGACTGATAAACGTATCGATCAGATCTGGCATAATCTTACGGATGTGTTTCTCTAAGAATGCGAAAAATACGCCTGCAATCAGAGCGGCAAGCATACCGCCTGCGGCCGGGTTGAACACATTACCGGTGATCGGCAGAAGAATCTGCGCGTCGTTATATTTGGCTAAAAGCGGCATCGCAGTATTGGCGATACACATAGCGCCCGCAATTCCTCCCAGAGATGCGGAACCGCCGAATTCTCTTGCGGCGTTATAACCGACCAGGATTGGCAAATAGGCAAACAGAGCCCAGCCCATGGTGCGGATGCATTCATACCACCAGATTCCGCTGAGCGCGCCGCCTGTGGAGACGTTGACAACATTGCTGATTCCGTTGATTAAACCGGCTGCGATAATGCCCGGAAGAAGCGCCACGAAAATATTAGCAATTTTCTTCAAAAAATTCTGGAGCGGTTTATCGTATTTGGCCTTCTGTGCGGCTTTATTTTCCTTAGCCAGATCCTCCACGTTTCCAGCGGCGGAAGCCGGGGCGTCTGAGACTGCGCCCTTGGCCAGCCCTGTCAGCTTGGAGAACTCCTCCAGCGCCTTATTCACCTTTCCCGGCCCCAGGATAATCTGAAGTGTTTCCGATTCCACGACGCCGAGCACGCCTTCCACTTTTTTAATTGCTTCGATATCTACAATGCTTAAATCTCTCACGCTGATGCGCAGACGGGTCATGCACGCGGCATTGCCCAAAATATTATCTTTTCCGCCAAGCAGAGAGAGAAGCTTTTCACTCAATTCCCTGTAGTTCATATGGTCCCTCCTGTTTTTAAGATCAGACGTTCTGTCCGATCGTCTATTATGTGTTATAAAGCATTCCTTACATGGCCGCCGGCCGCATCCAGATGCGTTTTCGCTTCCTTCGCGCCGCAGCTCAGCAGGATCATGACAATGGCCGTTTTAACATGACCGTCAGCCTCTGAAAGAGCGGCTTTCGCCTCTTCTCTCGTACAGCCGGTGGCAGTCATGGTGATATTTTGAGCCCTTACGACCAGCTTCTCATTGGTCTGCTGAACATCCACCATGAGATTCTGATATACCTTTCCGAATCCCACCATACTGCCGGTTGATATCATATTCAGAACCATTTTCTGGGCGGTACCGGCCTTCAGCCTTGTGGAACCGGTCAGGACCTCCGGGCCTGTTACCGGCTCGATAGCAAGCTGCGCGGCCTTTCCTACATCTGACTGCCGGTTGCATGCGATTGCGACCGTTTTGCATCCGATGGAATCAGCGTATGCGAGACCATGGATCACATAGGGGGTCCTTCCGCTTGCGGCGAGACCGATCACAATGTCATTTTTGTTGAGAGCTAAATCCTTTAACTCCTGTACGCCCAGGGTCTGACTGTCCTCCGCGCCTTCCACCGCCTTTACGAATGCCCCTTCACCGCCGGCAATCAGACCAACTACCAGATCGGGAGACACTCCAAAGGTGGGCGGACACTCAACGGCATCCAGAACTCCCAGCCTGCCGCTGGTTCCTGCTCCCATGTAAATGATTCTTCCGCCGCGATTTAAGCTTTCGGTTGCCCATTCGATCGCTGTGGCGATCTCCGGGATAACCTCCTTTACGGCTTTGACGACATTGCCGTCTTCCTCATTCATCACGGCCGCCAGTTCAGCAGGAGTCATCTGATCTAAATTCATGGTTTTATCATTTCTTGTCTCTGTTGTCAGCTTTGTCAAATCAAGCATTCTAATATTCCTCCAATGGTTTTTGAATGTGTGTTTTCGGAAAACTCCTCATGCAGCTCTCATAATGTTTATTTACATAGGCAACATAGAGGATATCTACCATGTTTAATTGTGAAATTCTGGACGACATGGCTCCGCTGCGCAGAATCAGCTCCGTAGCGGCCACAGCCAGCACGCAGTCTGCCTCGGCCGCCAGCTTGGAATCAGCGGCCCTCGTGAGCACGATAATTCTGGCGCCGTTGGCTTTTGCCGCCTTGGCACAGGTGATCATCTCCTCCGTCAGTCCGGAATAGCTGATCACGATACCGAGATCGCCCCTTTTCATGGTTCTCGCGGCCAGCAGCTGAGCGTGCCAGTCGTCGCAGATATTACACAGTTTCTCCACACGTATCAATTTTAAATACAGGTCTCGTGCAACAAGTAAGGAGGAACCGAGTCCAAACAGCTGGATAATCCTGCTCTCTTCGATCATTTTGACGCAGGTGTCAATAATCTCCGGTTCTACCAGCTTTCTTGACGTCTCAAGAGACTCGATGTTTTTTCGTGTAACCTTTTGAATAATGTCCTCTGTCGACGGCGTGGGGATGATCTCCTGAACGGATATCTCCCTGCTGTCCTTAAACAGAGCATTTTCATATACAAGCGCATGCTGGAAATCGCGGTATCCCGCGCAGCCCAGTTTTCTGCAGAGTCTGATAATGGTCGCCGGCGACGCATAGGCCAAATCTGCAAACTCGTGTATACTCTTTCCAATCACCATATCCGGATGATTCAAGATGATTGTTACTGCATTCTTTTCCGCTGCGCTTGCCTTGACCTGATAGTCTTTCAGACGCAGCAGCAATCCTTTTGCTGCCATATTTCCTACCTCTCCTTCATCATAGCATATGAAATAATTGTGTCAATTATACGGGGTTGTTATGAAATTTTATTGCATATTATGATTGGTTTTATGTGAGATTTCAATGGAAAGTTTCGGATTTTTAAGAAATGGAAAAGAGAATCCCGCTGGCAGACCGCTCCTGCCGGGAGGACTTTTCGATATCACAGGAAGACTTTTTGATATCACAGACGACTTAAATATAAAACAAAAAGACCGGACTCCTGCAAAACTGCAGGCCTCCGGCCACCAAATAAAAAGAGCGCGAGACGGGGATCGAACCCGCGACCCCAACCTTGGCAAGGTTGTACTCCACCACTGAGCCACTCGCGCATAAACGATAAAACAAAGTATGAACTTTTTCGTAAAAGCATTATAACATACATCTCATGAAAATGCAACAGAAATTTTCTAAAGCGGGTGATGGGAATCGAACCCACGTATCTAGCTTGGAAGGCTAGTGTTCTACCATTGAACTACACCCGCAAAGGAAATTCCAAAAGCATTTCAAATGTACTCTCGCGAGCACAATGCCCAAAGTCGGAATCGAACCAACGACACGAGGATTTTCAGTCCTCTGCTCTACCAACTGAGCTATCTGGGCAGACATACGATGTCCTGTGCGTAATCGGAATCAGTTTGAAGCAGCTGCTCCTCTCACTCACAACACGAATAAGTTTACAAGATTTCCCTGCATTTGTCAATATAAATTTCATTTATTTTCTCGAAACCCATTTTCGTGAAACCGCATATCACTGTTCTCCATCGAGCACCTTTTCAAACTGATCCATCGGCATCGGCCTATAGAATGCGAAGCCCTGAATCAGATCGCAGCCTACGGATTTTAAGAATTCTATCTGATCCTGACGCTCCACGCCCTCGGCTACCGTGCTGATATTCAGCTCTTTCACCATATCAATTATATATTTCAGGATCGTATGTTCCCGATTCACATCCACGCTCACACGGAAAAATACTCCATCCAGCTTCAGCACATCGATAGGAAGATCTTTTAGAAGCCCCAGAGATGAGTAGCCGGTGCCAAAATCGTCAAGGGAACACAGAAATCCGTTGTCGTGCAGCTCTCTCACCACCTGCAGCAGATACTCCTCGTGCTCAAACGCGGCCGACTCCGTCAGTTCAATCTCCAGCAGCCCGTCAGGAATCCCGTACTGCTTCTTGATGCTGGCGTAGACCGGGATGAAATCCGGGTTATAAAACTGTATTTTAGACACGTTGACGGAGACCGGCACCACGGCAAGCCCTTTCTCCATGCGTTCATGCAGCCATATGCACACCTTTTCGAAGACGAAACGGTCCACTTTGCCGATAAAGTGGTTCTTTTCAAGCACCGGAATAAAGAGCCCCGGGGAGAGCAGGCCATTGCCCGGTACCGCCCATCTCACCAGCGCCTCCGCGCCTCTCACGACACCGTCCTCCACGCCCACCTTGGGCTGCATATAGACGACGAACTCCTCATTATCCAGGCCTTCCTGCATGCGGTCCTTCACCTTCATCTCCGCAATCAGCTTCTGCCGGATCTCATCGCCGTAGAACGCATAGTGCTTTCCCGGTTTGTTCTTGACTTCCTTCTGGGCGAAATTGGCCCGGTTGACCATCATCACCGCCTCCGGCTCCTCGACCAGATCCTCCGCGCAGCAGATTCCGCATGCGATGGTCATCATGTGGCGGTTCGACATGACAAGGGCGGAATTTAAGAACTCTTCATCCACCTGTTTCTGTGTCTCGAGCAGCTCCTCCCGGCTCTCATAGCGGCGCAGGAGTACAAACCGGTCCGCCACGTCGCGGCCCAGCAGTTCCTCTTCCTTCAGATGGCTCATGATCAGCCGTGCGTAGTCTTTGAGCAGCTCGTCCCCGTACGAGTAGCCGAATACGTCGTTTACATACTTGAAATTTTCGAAATCAATATAGAGAACCGCGAATCTGGCATCGGTTTTCCGTTCCAGTATACGGTTTACCTCGGAGTAAAACTTCTCCGTATGGTACGCCCCGGTCAGCTCATCTCTGGATGCCAAATCCTCCAGCTTTTCGTTGGTATCCTTTAATTGAAAGAATTTTCTTATGTAAAAATACATGGCAAACGCGAACGCGATGGCGCTGACCAGCGCTGTTGCCGAAATCATGCGCACCGTCCTTTCCGCCATGTCGCTGGAATACTGCTCTATGGTAAAAACCGTGTTGTTGGCTATCTCAAACAGCCTCTCGCTGGAATCGATCAGAAGATCTGCACTCTCACCCTGCCTCACAGCGTCGATCTCTTCCCTCACGGTACCCCACTGCCCCTTCAGCAGCTTTAAATTCATCTGGTACAGCTTGCAGTCCGTGGAGACCAGGCCATATATGCCGTGGCCGGTCACCAGCTCGTCCAGAATATCATCCACATACCCGATCAGTTCATCGTCAGGGCGGCCGTTCGTCTCCAGCTTCACCACCCGCTGGGAAGCTCCTCTCACAATTCCCACATAATTAATCAGCTTCCCGTAGTCCCGAATATCTGAAATCCGCTTGATCGAGACTGCGCTGATCGCCACAAGCAGGCCTAAAAGGAGCGGAAACAGTATTCTTAAATGTTTTTTCATTGGTATCCCCCTGATCAGGTTTTATTCTCCGGTCAGAATCCGGCTCGTCCTGCGCACCGTGATCCGGTCTCCTTCTTCCACCCTGCCGCAGAGCAGCGGTGCATGCACATCATACTCTGCCCTCCGCCTCATGACAGCGCCCTCGCTGTCATTGGCGTAGCAGTATTTACAGCCGCACAGGCAGGTGTCGTACGCCCCCGTTTCCACGCTCTCCACACACCCGCATTCCGGCCTCTGGTTTTTGTCTTTCTTCACACGAACCGGAACGCCCAGAATGCGTTCAATCATCGCCGGATCGACACAGCTTCCATGGCGGACTCCCACTTCGCTTAAATCCACGGTCTCCGCGCAGCTCTCCACCGTCATGCCATACTTCTCCGCCGTCTTTACGAACCGCTCACCCGTTCGTTTCATGATCTCTTCATCCGGCGTCTCCAGAGGGATGCCCCTCATGTTGCGTTTCGTCTTCCCATAGCAGTCCAGAAAGCTGATGACCACCTTATCCGTACAGCCGCAGATTCCTTCTGCAATCGCTTCAAACGCACGGAAATGGTACTCCGCCGGGTATCTTTCATTGAAAAGCACCGGATCGTACCGCCACACCATGCGGTCCCGTCCAGCCGTTTCCGCAGTTTCGCGGAAGATACGGATCAGCTCGTGTTTGTCCGGAAGCCCCGGTTCTATGTCACGGCCGTATCCGGTCAGTGTAAACTGTATGTAATACGGGATTTCTCCCAGTTCTCCGATCCGTCTCATCATGGGGGCCGGATTCTTCGTCCAGAACACCACTAAATCCACCAGGTCGGGAGAAAGCATGATCTTGCTGACCTGGTGGCTGTTCATCGGATTCTTCACATAGAGAAATCCCTCTTTCATTCTATTGAAAAACCAGTCGGAATAATACTGTGGAATATCCGTCCTTCTGCTCACACTCAGTATCATGGCTGCACTCCGTTTCTCTCAGGCTAAAGCCATTATACCCCATCAGAGAGCCTCCTTCAACCGTTCCACATTATTCTCCTCAAATTTAAGAAGCCGCTTCATCAGAGCCGTCACTTCCTTTTCCGCCTCTTTCTCATACTGATTGATCCGCTTGACCGCATCAATAATCCCCATATTGCTGCCCTGAATCAGCATTTCCGCAATGTGAGAGGAAGACTTATCCATCAGGGTCTTCATATCGATCATCAGGTAGGCCATGATTTTTTCCAGGGCGCCGATTCCCTTCTCATCGTAGCCATGGCGGTTCAAAAGCTTTTTCGCTTCCTCATGAATCTGCTCGTACTCCTTAAGCTGTGCCTCAATCCGTTTCTTAAACGCCTCATTGTCAATCATAGGAATCAGCTGATTTAAGGTCTCGACACCCATCTGGGAATTTTGATAAATAAAATTAAGCATTTCCGCGTCTGCGCTCATATCCAATACCTCTTTTCATATTATTATAGATTTCCATCATAGTATTGGGTAAAATGCGGCAATTCATTCTCCGGACAGCGCCGAAGACCAGAAAAAGCTTTTCAGCTTCATGTATAAAAGGAAGGCAATCCAGGGAAAATAATGGAGTATCCGCAGCAGACAACCTTATGAAATCATCATTATGACTGGAGGATTCTATGAATAAACAGCCTGTATTTTTAACGGACAGAGACCGCCTCGTGATACTGGAGGCCATCGCGGGAATGCCTAATGCGGCAGTCCCGGACAGCTTAAAACCATTTGAGGTACTGGAGCCCAACACCTCGGAAGGCGCTTCCGAAAAGCACCTCCCCATCATTGAAACCGACGGAAACCATGTGACCGTCAAGGTCGGAAGCATCTTCCATCCCATGAGCGAGGAACACAACATCGGATGGGTCTGCTTACAGACGAAGGCCGGGGCCACCATGCGGGTGCCCTTAGATCCCGCCTGTGAGCCGGTCGCCCACTTTACGCTGGAGGACGGCGATACACCGAAGGCGGCCTACGCCTGGTGCAACCTTCACGGTTTCTGGAAGACCGAGGCATAAAACCCAAGGGTCTCACCTGTACAGAGAAGCATCCCAGACCGTTTCAGGACGCGGGATGCTTCTTTTCTGTCTTCCATTCAAGTAATTTCTCAGTAAGCTCCGGATCGAACTGGCGGCCCTTGCACCGCTCAAATTCTTCCAGGATCATCATTTCATCTTTGTACCTCGTCCCTCTTCCATTCAAACCATACTTCATGCGGTCATAGGCGTCCGCGATTGCCAGGACACGCGCTTCAAACGGGATTTGTTCACCGGCCAGGCCTCGGGGATAGCCCGTACCGTCCCAGTTTTCATGGTGGTAGAGCACTGCCTCCGCGTACACGGCGGTGTCTCCGTTGGCATGGAGTATCCGGCCGCCCACCTCCGGATGGCGCAGAACTTCTCTCTGTTCTTTCTCCGTCAGCATGCCGTTTTTATTGAGTATTTCGTCGGAAATGGAGGCCATCCCAATATCATGCAGAAGTCCGGCGCTGCATAAGCAGGCCACCTCCTCTTCACCGAGACCCATCCAAGTCCCAAAGTCATTGATAAACTGCCTGATTCTCAGGCTGTGGTCTCTCACCTGACGGTTGCGTTCAAACAGCGATTCCAGAATCATATGTACGGCCCCGTTAAACCGGCTGCCGCCTCTGACCTGTTTTCGGCTGTACATCATATCCTCGGCTGCGGCCACGATGAAGGACAGCTCTTCCTCCGGCGTATTCTTTGTGGCGGCGCCCCAGGAGAAGCTGAGGGGAATTCCTGAGATGGACTTCTCTTCCATGGCCTTTTTCGCCTCCTGCATATAGCGGCGCACCGTTTCCAGGTTCGTCCTCGGAAACAGGATTACAATCTCGTCGCCGCCGACTCGCATCAGCGTATACTCCGGTCTGGCGTTTCGTTTCAGCTCATCCACGATGATTTTGATCGCCTGGTCACCGAACTCGTGGCCCAGCGTATCATTGATAATTTTCAAACCGTCGATATCCACCATGGACACGGACAGCGGAAGATTCTCCAGCACATCCATGTCATGCATCTCTTCTTTATAAAACTGGCGGTTGTAGATTCCGGTCAGCGGATCATGCACGCTTCGGTTCCAGAAGTCTCTCTGTCTCTTCTTCAGTTCCGTAATATCCGTGATCACGCTCCGGAGCAGATCGCTGCTCACCAGTTCCTCTATGCCTGGGATCTCCACCTCTTCCCGATAACAGTTGGTGGTTACCATGACATCCCGGATCTCATCCGCCCCCCGGATCTGGACTTCGATGGATTCCGGCGTTTTCTTCTTCAGCACTCTCTGAATCATTAAGTACAGTTCATCCTGAAATTCAGGCAGAACATACCGCGGAAAGCGGTGTATCTGGCATTCCTGCGGGGGGAAGCCCAGAAGACGGCATAGTGTGTTGTTGGCCGCTATGATCTGGCCGTTGTGGTTGTATACCACGTATCCTGCAGGCGCATCCTCATAGAGCCGCTGGTATCTCTGCTTCAGCAGCTCATTTTCCTGCATAATGCGTTTCATCTCTTCATTCTGGAACAGGAGTTCCTGGTAATAGATACTAAAGTCGCTGATGTCGGCTTTTTCCTTTTCTTCCATTTCTACACCTCTTAATACTCATTTTCCTCTCCTTACGGAGCAGAGTTTTTACAGCCCCCCAGCCTTACTCTGCCTGTTCTTCACGTTTATGAAAAACGGTTATCTCCAATTTCCCGATTCTGAAAGCCTTCCAGTCCGGTCGCCCTGACGGACGAAAAATCGCTCCCGTTCCGCAGCCTGCGCAGAAGCCCGTTGACCACCAGTCCCACATCATTGGGGAGGTTGGAAAACAGGTTGTTCGTAAAACGGCCTGTATGAAACACCAGGATTTGATTAATCTCATTGGCCATATGTAAAATATTATCCATCTCGTCCACGATGACGCCGCACGGTTCTTCTGTCCCTTCTGTCTCTCTGGTAATTTCTTCCTCCGTACGACTCATAGACATCTCCCTTCACACGGCACATTTGCCTTAAATACTTAAAATGTACCATTTGATAAAGTATAGTATAGCATATCATATTTCCAAAAAAAAGATATTTTTGAAATTTTCATTTATTGTCAATCCCCATGGTCTGTGATAAAATATTTTCAGTATTTTACCAGCAGAAAGGATGCCCTATGGACAGAGATTCACGCCTGTACCGTTACATCTACGAATTTTATGTTACCCGGATTCAATCGGGCTACTATATAAAAGGAGACGCCATCCCTTCCATTCATGAAATATCCGAGACATTTGGCGTGTCCGACAAAACCACACGGCGGATGCTCCGCCAGCTGAAGGAGGATGGATTTATCTCTTCCGGAAGCGGGCGGTCCTCTGTCGTGATCAAGGACTTCAGCAACGAGGATCACGCCGATTTCTGCCGGACCTATTATCTGGCCCACAAGGATGCGGCCCTGGAGCTGCAGTGTCTGAGGCGCTCGTTTCTCTCTTCCATACTGTTCCCCGCGTTCTGCCGCCTGCCGGCCGACCAGAGAGAGCAGCTGTCACAGTACCTTTCCAGAGTGCGGCGCTGGGATTTCCGGGCCTTTATCGACTTCTTCTGCACCGTGCTGGACAGCCTGGGCAATCCCCTTCTTGCCAGCCTCTTTACAGAGAGCACCATGTTCGGCCATCTCTCAGACTTATACATGATGACTGACGCCAGCTATTCCGATTTCTATTTTGACCGTCTGGCGAATTATATGGAAGATCTCCTGACATGCCATGCCGCGGAAGATTTCGGCGGGATCAAACGGCAGCTGGATCAGATCAGCCAGCTCCGGGCGGAGAAGCTGCGGAAGAACCTGGAAGCTTCCTACGCCAGAACCGGTCAGCCGGTTCCAATTCCAGTTCCGTTCCGATGGTACATCACCATGGGCAGAATCGAACACAGATCCTTTACCGCACAGATTCTCCTTTACCGAATTCTATGCCGTCAGTACCAGCCGGGGGAATTCCTGCCGTCTGTCTCGCAGCTGGCGGAGGAATTTTCCGTGGCGGAGATCACCATACGCCGGAGTCTTTCGCTGCTGGTCAGTTTTAACGCTGTCAAAACGCTGAACGGCAAGGGCACGATGGCCCTGGATATCGTGAACCAGCAGGCCATGCAGCTTCCTCAGTCCGAGGAGTGCCGGAAAGAACTGCTTCTCTCCCTGGAGGCCTTTCAGGTGCTGGCACTGACAGCCGGGAGCATCTCAAGCGTATTCTTTCCTGGTATTCCCGCTGACACGCTGGCATTTTACGCGGAGCAGATGAGGGAATGTGTACACCAGGAGGACTGCTACAGGCACTATAAGACGTGTTTCGACCTGTTCTATGCCATGGGAAACAGCGCTCTCTCGGAGGTATGCAGCCAGCTCATGTGGCAGACACTCTGGCCCATCTCCTGCCGCAGTCTATGGCTCACTCCCGGGGAGACGGCCTCCATCATGAAGGTCCTGTTACGCTCTCTGGAAGAACGGGACGCGAAGCTGTTCTCCCGGGCAGCCGGCCGGTTGTTTCTCCGAACCTTTCAGACCGTTCGCAAAGGATTGATCGAAGGCGGCGTGAAGGAAGCCGCTCATGTGGCCTGGATTGAGGAGACGGAGGAATGGCCGCCGGAATAACGCGGTCCGCGTGATATGGAAAAAGGCCCTGAAAGTTTGCATTTGCAGCTTCCAGAGCCTTCTTTTATGTTCTTATTCGTTTTATATTCTTATTCCTTCTATATTCTTATAACCTCTGGCGGATGCTTTTCACATCTCCATTCTTTGATAGTTTCTTTACTCCCAGCACGTTTCCGTCCAGCCCGGTAATCACCTTGACGCCCGGTCCGGCTTCAAATACCTTTCTTCCATTCATAAAGCCTTCCGCCCCATTTCCATTCTGAACCAGTTTAAAGGAACGGTCTCCCCAGATCTGTTCATAAACACTCTCATGGCCGCCCACGGTTCCCCAAAAGACCGCGTCATGCTCGATATGGACGCCGTACATGCGCGCCGCATACTCCAGAACCGACAGAAGGGCCGGCCCGTAACAGTCCTGTTCTCCATCCAGGCAGACAAGGGACGGCTCCGCCGTAAACGGGTCATACTGCTGGACGAAGACGCAGTCCCTGCCGATGGCCCGAAACAGCTTTTCGCCCAGTTCCGGGATCAGGCTGTCGTACCCGTAATTTTCCAAAGCCCGGATGGCCCGCTGGTACGTCAGTGCCTCCGCCTGGCCGCTCCAGTCGTTGGTCGTCACATTCCGAAACAGCGGATCGTTTACCGCGACCGATGGAAGCGGCATATGCGTCCAGAATTCCTCCGGATTCAGCAGATGTTCCTTTACGAAACGGTCGGCCATCGGCTGGGTAAAGCTGTTCCAGTACATGGCCCGCAGATTGTTATGGGTCATCGTTCGCAGCACCCGGTGATTCTTGTCCCGGTCGAAGCAGGCGCCCGCGGCGTCATCCCACAGATAGGACCGGATTTTATCCTGCACATGGGCTGCCTTCTCCTTCCAGAGCGCTTCCCGCCTGATGTCTTTCCGGATTCTGCTAATCTTTGCCAGCGTTTCCCTCGATGCGTAGGAAAAGCTCATAATATCCATGGAAGCCATGGGAACCACGCTGCATCCTTCCGGGGGCACTTCCTCGCTCCAGTCATTGGGGGCGTCCCCGTACCGGAGGGCGTGATCTTCTCCCGTGTCGTATTTGCACCAGGTCTCCAGACAGCCGTCACCGTCGGAATCCCGCACGCGCCATAAGTAGCTGTCAAAACGTTCCAGCGTGGTGTAGAGCAGATCGAGATATCCCGGATCCTTTCCCATTAAGTAGTATACATTCAGCGCAGCGGAGGGGAAACAGAAGCCCTGGAACTTGTTGAACTGCGGAGTAATCCTGCCGTTTTCACAGGCTACGCTTCCGGGTATTCTGCCGTCCTCCCTCTGATTTTCCATAAAGAGCAGCTGATTGTTGATTCCCGCCTCCAGATTGCGTTTGGCGTACATCTCGCCGCCCATGGGCTGCGTTTCCAGCCATATTTTCTCGTAACCGCCGCCTTCGATCAGCACCAGTCTGTTTTCAAACCGTTTCAGATTCTCTCTGGACTTTTCTTCTGCCGTGTCCACCAGCTTTTGAAGCAGGCCGTCGGAGGTCTGAAAGGATACACTCGTTTGATTTTTCACACTCATTTCCTCTCTGTGTCATAGTATCGCTGTGATTATCCCTTGATACCGCTCGTGCTGATTCCCTCTACCAGATACCGGTTGAAGAACAGGAAAATCAGGAATACCGGAATCAGGGACAGGGTGGACATGGCAAACATGGCGCCGTAGTCGGTCGTGGAAGTGGAATCCGCAAAATTCTTAATCGCCACGGAGGCGGTGTACATCTTCGGCTTGCTCAAATAGATCATTGGTGACATGAAATCGTCCCATTTCCAGTAGAACTGAATGATGATCGTGGTTACGATGGATGGCTTTAAAAGCGGCAGGAATATCTTTGTGAATATCGTATATTTGCTGCATCCGTCTATGATGGCTGCTTCGTCTAAATCTCTCGGAATACCGGATCCGAACTGCATCATCTGGTAGATGAAGAAGGCCTGGCCGAAGAAATGCGGCAGGATTAACGGAAGATACGTTCCGACGAAGCCGAGTTTATTGTAGATGATGTACTGCGGCACCAGAATGATCTGTGTCGGTATCATCATGGTGCAGATCATGGCCGTAAACCAGATATTTCTTCCTTTGTATTTCACCCTCGAAAATGCATAAGCCACACAGGCTGACGACAGTACCGTGGCAAGGGTAGAAACAGCGGCTACGAAAAATGAGTTGGAGAAGAAGGTGGCGAAGCTGATTCCGCCGAATCCCTTCCATCCGTTGGCAAAGTTCTCCACTCTCCAGGCCGGGGGAATCAAATTCATTCCTCCGTTTAAAATCTCTGTGTTATTTTTGAGTGAGCCGCTGATCATCCAGAGCACCGGATATATCATGAGGAGTCCGAACAGGCACACAAACAAATGGTAAAGGACTGCTTCGATTTTATGTTTTTTCGTCATAATCTTTTTCCCCCTCCTTATTGATCCGCCTCAGAAAATACCCAGAACTTCGAGGATTTGAACAGGATCAGTGTAATTACGCTGATTAAAACCAGCATGAGCCAGCTCATCGCACTCGCATACCCCATGTTGGACCACTTGAATGCGTGGTTGTAGACATAGAGGGCATAGAAGTTGGTCGCGTCGTTGGGACCTCCCTGTGTGATGACAAATGCCTGCGTAAATGCCATAAATGCCGTGATGGTCTGCATCACCAGGTTATAGAGAATGATGGGGGAAAGGCATGGAAGCGTGATGCTTAAGAAACGCTGCCATTTGTTCGCGCCGTCAATTTCCGCCGCCTCGTAATAGCTGCCCGGTATCTCCTTCAAACCTGCTGCGAAAATGATCATGGAGGAACCGAACTGCCATGCCGACATTAAAACCAGGATTCCCATGGACAGCTTCGGATCACCGAGCCAGGACAGCTTTTGAAGTCCCAAAGAAGCCAGGATCGTGTTGGCAAGGCCTTTTCTGGAAAAGATGGTCTTCCACACGAGGGCTACCGCGATACTTCCGCCGATTAAGGACGGTACGTAATACAGGGAACGGTAAAATGTCACGCCGCGCCTTCCCTGTGTCAGCAAATACGCTACAAACAGCGCGAAAATCAGCTTCGTCGGCACGGATGTAACAACGTAAATCAGGGTTACTTTTACGGAATTGATAAACCGCTCATCTTTTAAGAGTTCCAGATAGTTTTTGATTCCGATAAATGCCGGTGTCTGGCCCAGTTTATAGTCGGTTACCGAATAGTACATGGAAACCGCGATCGGTATCAGGGTGAATGCCAGAAAACCGATTATGAACGGGAGCGAAAATATATAGCCCACCGTATTGTCGTTGTACCAGAACTTTTTTCTGCTGGTTTTCCTTTCTTCCATTGGTCATTTCCTCCATTTTTTTGCGCAGAAAAGGCAGGTGAGGTGATTTTTTATAGGGGCTGGTCCCACCTGCCTTTGGTATTGGATTTGAATTGGGATTGCATCCCGTTAGTCCGCCATGCACCTCGATTCCGCTTCGCTTCATCTCGGTCACGGGCTTCGCCCTATGAAAAAGGACAAACCCAGATATGCTTATGTGCGAGCACAACGCATATCTGCATTTGCCCTTTTTCGCATGGCTCATTGCTGGCGTGTAAATTTACTCTCCGCAAATTCGACTAATTGTTTTGCCGCATCCTCTGGGGTTACATCTCCGTATTGTACTTTTTCAATCAGAAGCTTATACTGATCTTCTATCTCTGTCTTGGGGTCCGGGCTGATGACGTTGCAGTCTTCTTTGGGGAAGTTGCCGATTTTGTCTACGAAATCGTAGATCATCTTGCTGCTGTCGTCCGCCTGCTCCATAACTACATCTCTTACTTTCGACATGATCGGTACACCGCGTTCTCCGTTTAATACTTTGTTGGCCTCGATGTCATTGACAAAATAATTGATGAACTTAGCTGCTTCTTCTTTGTTTTTGGAACTCTTGGCCATACATAACTGCTGGGAGGACTGTACGCCCATTCCGTAGGAGCCGTCCTTCGTAATACGCGGTACCGGCGCAATCTTGATTTCTCTGCCGGCTGCGTTGACGATGGAGGCGATCTGGTTGGAGGATACCCAGGTCATGGCTGCGTCTTCTGTTACCAGATAGTCGCCTTCGATGTCCTTGATCTCCTTGATCGCACCTGCATCAGGATACGCTCCCGCGTCCGTTAAATCCTTGATCATCTGCATATACGATGCAAAGGTGGCAGTATCCGTAAATTCCAGGCCATCGTTGGTCTTTTTGAAGAAATTGCCGTCTTTCTCGGCCTGTGAGGCTCTCTGCGTTACACCTGCGATGAAGTTGTCCATCTTTGAGCTTCCGTAGATTCCCAGCTTCCCGGTAATCGCCAGGCAGTCAGCCTTCCACTCATCCCATGTCCAGTTGTCGGACGGCTCTTCCAGTCCCGCTTCCGCAAACATGGCCGGATCATAGGCGATTCCATAGGTGTTGGTTCCGATGGAGATTCCCACCTGGGTACCGTCGTTGTCTCTCGTGGTCGCCAGGAAGTTTTCTGTGGTGTCGCTTACATCAATGGTTCCCGCTTCGATGTAGGCGTCCATCGGTTCAATGCTGTTTATATATTTCGGGAAGTTTCCGCCCATCTGGAAGATATCCCATACATCATCTGCTGCCACCAGGGTGTCCAGCTTTGTGAAGTAGCTGTCAAAATCATAAAACTCCGCCTCAATCTGTACGTTTGGATTCTGTTCCTCATACATTTCGATTACTTTGTTGGTGGCATCATGTCTCGTCTGTGATCCCCACCACGCCATGCGAAGCGTGATCTGCTCCCCGGCCGCCGCCGATTCTTTCCCGCTGTCCGCTGCCTGTGTATTTGTCTCAGCTTTCTGTCCGCCGCATGCGGTCAGTGATGCTGCCATAATAGCTGCTGTTGTCAGTGCCATAAGTCTTCTTAATTTCATAATTGATCCCCTTTTACACCTTTCGCTGTCTTTGTTCTCACGGGTTACCTGCTTAAGCTTTTCCGGATCCGATACGTTTCTGTAAACATATCTTACTATTTAAGACTTATTTTTTCAACCAATTTGGGCACTTTCACCAATCCTTCAAAAAATCTCCGGTTTTTGCACTATATTGACTGGTTTTCTTCATCCTCATTCTTTCTTCGCTTGGATTTACGGTACTGCAGCGGAGACATCCCCACATATTTCTTAAAAACACGGTCAAAATAGGATAATCTTTCATAGCCCAGCCTTTGAGAAATTTCCTCCATGGACAGCGACTCATCCAGCAGCATATCCCTGGCATGACCGATTCTCTGACAGTTGATAAATTCGTTTACGGTAAAATTAGTCACCTCTTTGAAGATCCGGCTTAAATAGCTTTTGTCCATGTAGAAGATTCCAGCCAGATCCTCCAGTCCGTAGACCTCCGAGTAATGCTCCATAATATACTGGATTATCTCCCTTGCCTTGGCGTAACGGAGCATCTTTCCGTTTGGCATGTTGTACTCCTCACACCTCGTGCCCGCGCCATACAGCATGGATACTATAACGGAAATCAGAAGATTCTTTACCTCCGCGGGCGCGCAGGATCTCTTCTGCACCATCACCTCTTCCATCTTTTTGAGCTTTTTCTCCACTGCCGCCAGATGCTTTCCCTCCAGCCGGTAAACGCCGTGATAATTTGTGAAAAAACCGATCAGGTCCAGCTCCATGGCCTTTCCCATGCTGACCAGCCATTTCTCATCCACCTCAATCAATATTCTCTCGTGGTATTTTCCCCCGATCACATTGGTGAAGGGAATCTGCCGTTTGTCGATGAAGGTCAGCGTTCCCCTGTCCATCCGGTAGCTTTTGCTCCCCTGATAGAAAAAACGTTCCCCATCCAGAATATAATAAATCTGGTACTCATTTTTATAAAATCCGATCGTCTCCGTTAGATCACAGTCCCTGGCGACGTGGCTGATTCCGATTCCATCGCATTTTCCCGTGAAAAATACTTCTTTCATGATAGTTCCGCTACGCGCAGCGTCTCCTCCTCCTCGATCAGACGGTAAAATACCGGATGCTCCTTCAGATGCTCGTTCGGCGTATGCAGGGTCAGATACAGTTCCCCGGAAATGCTCTCAAATATCATGCCGTGGCCGCCGTCCTTTAAAAACAGCAGGCGGTCATCCTGTGTCCATTTCCCCGTAATGTCCCCATTATCCGAGTAAGCCAGCGCCTCCGTATAGCCCTCTTTTCCAAAGCTGGACCAGAGCATAATCAGGCGTCCGCCGCCTGTCCGGTAAAGATACGGGCCGTCTGTCACGTAATGAAGTCCCGGCCGGTTTTTATTGGTGATCGTCTGCACCCAACCCACTGCCTCCGAAGCATGGAACAGGGTCACCGGTTCAGACACGGCTTCCTTTAAGTCGCGGCTCAGCTCCACCGCACAGATACTGCCATCCGATATCTGCACCCACTCATGGACAAACACCATATACGGCGTCCCGTCGGGTGACACATAGAATGTGCCGTCGATACACTCCCAGTCCTTCGGCGTGATCTGGCGGTCACTGTACATGACGAACGGCCCCAGCGGACTCTCCGACTTCAAGATCGCAGTTCCCCCATGAACGCTGCTGTCCTTAAAGGTTGCAAACATATAATAAAATCCCCGGTACTTGTGCACTTCCGGAGCCCAGCAGTTCCGATCTGCCCAGAAGTCCTCCGGTTTATGGAACACTTCGAAAGGTCCGTCCCAATCCTCCATGTCTTTACTGACATAACAGTCGAAGCCGTCTGCCGCCCCCCAGCAGGTAGCGGCCCTCGTTCCGTACATATAATACGTTCCGTCCTCCACAAGTACAAATGGATCCCTGATGTTAATTTCTGTGTTTTTCATGATGTTCTTCTCCTTCCGGCAAAGCCGTTATCCTTATTTTTTTTCATCATATCACAAAACTTCAGGAAAGAACATACCCGTATTTTTTACCGGCCCTGCGGCATCTTTTGGTCATTTTGACGATATTTCGACCATTTTTTATTCGTTAATTATTAAACATTTATTGACTTCATGTCGTCTATTTGTTAAAATACAAACAAATGATGCTAATGAGACGAAGAGTAAGGCATGTGTTTACACGACAGCCCTGCTCTTTTTTTATGTATTTTTAAGCGGAGTGGACTGACCGTACCGTTTCCCAATCCGGAAAAAGGAGGGGGCTTTTTAAACAGCGGGAGCGTACGGCCTGATTGCTAATAAAACTAAGGAGAAGAGAGATGAAGCTATCAACAACAACATTGTTTTATGGTCCGAGACCGGATGGAAGTGTGGCGCCCATGCTGGAGAGTATTCGCAGAATTCACAGGGCAGGCTTTAGAGATTTAGATCTTAACTTTGCGTGGACCAGAAGGCATAAGACAGAGTTGTTCTATCAGGACTGGAGAGAATGGATACAGGAGTGCAGGAGTCTGATCGGGGAACTGGGGATGACGGTCAGCCAGTCACACGCTCCATTCTATAATGTGATCGATCCGGACTACCCCTATCGGGAAGAAGAGGAGGAGATGGTGCGCCGTTCTATCATCGCTTCGTCGGAGCTGGGGGCCGGTATCGTAGTCATTCACGGCGGTTCCCTGCCATACTGCCCGGATTACCGGAAAAACAAGCGGGAAAATATCGAGTACTTAAAACCGCATCTGGAGCTGGCCGCCGAGTACGGGGTAAAAATAGCCATCGAAAATCTATTCGACATCAACGACAGTGAAAAACGGGTTCGTGTTCCCCGTTATCTGGCGGATCCGGAAGATCTAATCGATCTGGTGGATACGCTGCACCAGTCTTATGACAATGTGGGGATCGTCTGGGATTTCGGCCATGCCAATCTGATGCACTGGAACCAGCCGGAATGTCTTGAAATGATGGGAGACCGCCTGATTGCCACCCATGTTCAGGACAATTACGGTGTCATTGACGACCATCTGCTGCCCTATCTCGGTACGATAGAATGGGAGCCTATCATGAAGACCTTAAAGAAAATAAACTATCAGGGGGCGTTCGCTTACGAGACACATAAAATGACGGACCGCCTGCCGGATCCAATGATCGATGCAATGATGCGTTATGCGTATGAACTGGGGGAATATTTACTTACGCTGGCGAACTAAAAAGGAGGAGAGACTATGATAAAAAGATATTTGGCGGGGATCGCATTACTGACTGTTATCACCATGAGCGGATGTTCCGCAAAAGTTCAGGAAACAACGGCGGATGCCGGCACCACACCGGCTGCCAGCGCACCGGCCGCCGAGGCTGCTGCGGACTCAGGAGCCGCTTCCGATGTGATTGAGATCGAATTCTGGCATGCGCTGGAAAACCAGTATGAGGAGACATTAAACCGTGTAGTCGGTGACTTCAACAGCACACACGACAGCATCGTGGTAAAACCCATGTATATCGGGAATTATTCCGCGTTAAACGAGGCCATCGTCTCGGCAAATGCAGCCAATACGAATCTTCCCGGCGTCGCCATGGCCAATATCCCTTATGTCACGGGCTACGGCGCAGGCGGCCTGTGTGAAGACCTGGGGCCTTATATCCAGCGCGACGGATTTGAGATTGACGACTTCGGCGAAGGTCTGATTCAGGCTGCGAAATACGAGGATGTCCAGGTTGCCCTTCCATTTCTCGTATCCACGGAAGTGGTCTATTACAACAGGGATTTAATGAAGGAGTTAGGTCTGGAGATGCCAAAGACCTGGGATGAGATGCCCCAGTTTTTAGAAAAGGCCTCCGATGTCGGCGCGGATGGCAAGACCAACCGCTACGGTATGGTAATCCCCGGCTGGATCACCTGGTACTACGAACCATTCTTTGTCAACAACGGAGTCCAGATGGTTACGCCGGAAGGCAGGACAGACCTGGCCTCTGACAATTCCATAAAACTGGTTTCCCAGTTAAAGGACTGGTGCCAGAAGGGCTACACCTACCTTGCCACAGGAGAAGATGCAGCTTCCGTCATGCGTCAGAACTTTATTGACGGAAAGGCTTTATCCATCGTTTACACCAGTTCCTTATTTGACACCATGGCAGACAGCTGCAGCTTTGATGTCGGGATGGAATGGCTGCCCGGAGGCAAGACAAAGGAGCAGGAATTAGGCGGAAATGTCTTATTCCTCCCGGCCAAGAACGATCAGAAGGTAAAGGACGCCTCCTGGGAATTCCTCTCTTACTTAATGAGCAAGGAGGTCAATATGATCTGGGCTTCCGAGTCCGGATATCTGCCCACCAGAAAATCGGTACAGGAGACCGAGGAAGGCAAGGCCTTCTTGGAGAAGAAGCCGGAGTTCCAGATTATTTTCGACAATCTGGATGTCATCACACCCGGAATTCAGCGCTCCGACTGGAGCCAGGCATCCACCACGTGGAAGAACTGGATGGACGAAATCATTCAGGAGGATCTGGACGTAGAATCCGCTCTAACTGAAATGGCAGAAGAGATAGATGAAATACTGGGGGACTCGTAAAGGAGAACGGCATTGAAGGAACAAAGAGTATCACTGCTTGAAAAGACAGAACTTTTTGTATTGGACATGGATGGAACCTTCTATCTCGGAGAACACATTTTAGAGGGAGCCCTGGAATTTCTGCAGACGCTTAAGGAGACAGGGAGGCGCTATCTGTTCTTCACCAACAATTCCTCTAAGTCCGCCGAGTCCTACATCGAGAAGCTCAGACGCATGGACTGCTCCATCGGCTCCAGCCAGATCATGACCTCCGGCGACGTGATGATCGAATATCTGAAGCATTATTATCCGGAAAAGACCGTCTATCTGCTGGGAACGCCTACGCTGTGCGAAAGCTTTCAAAAGGCCGGCATCCCTCTGACCGAAGAGCGGCCGGACCTTGTGGTGGTGGGGTTTGATACGACGCTTACCTATCACAAGCTGGAACGGGCGTGCAGTTACATCCGGGATGGGGCGGCATTTCTCGCTACCCATCTGGATATCAACTGCCCGACAGAGGACGGATTCATACCTGACTGCGGCTCCTTCTGTGCGGCGATCACGCTGTCCACAGGAAAAACGCCTAAGTATGTGGGAAAACCATTTCCGGAGACCGTCGAGATGATCTTAGAAAAGACGGGCGCCGCCAGGGATCGTACCGCCTTCGTCGGAGACCGCCTGTACACAGACGTGGCCGCCGGCGTAAACAACGGAGCCGCCGGTCTGCTGGTCCTGACGGGGGAGACGAAGAGAGAGGATCTCGATCACGCAAAGGTTCGCCCTGACGGTGTCTACCTCTCCTTAAAGGAAATGGGGGAGCTGTTAAGAGGATAACATTTAATACGGTCCGACAACAGGAACAAGGCGTCCCTGGCACGAATTTTTATGAATAATAAAAAGCTACAAAAGTGAACATTCACTTTTGCAGCTTTTTTTACTGCCGGCGACCGGAATCGAACCGGTACGGGCGATTAGGCCCGCAGGATTTTAAGTCCTGTGCGTCTGCCAGTTCCGCCACGCCGGCATATGGATGGTGGTGGATTCGAACCACCGAAGCAATTTGCAGCAGATTTACAGTCTGTCCCCTTTGGCCACTCGGGAAACCATCCAAAATGCTTTGACAAGCAGTGATTATTTTATCACAGAGAACATAAAAAATCAAGCGGTTTTCATCGGCTGTGCGATTATTTTTTCGTCCTCTTTCTTCCATCCGGATATCCCGCTCTGACTGGCCCGGCCTTCTTCGTCTCTGCCGGACCAATTAAGAGCGTGTTTGAAAATTGCTGTATTAGTGCCGCCGGACCTGGTCCTACACCCGGTCTGTTGCGAGCAGGATGGCGCTGTTGGCGGGCAGGAAGACCGATACCTGGCCGTCTGCGACCTCATAGCTGATTCTGCCCACATTGTATCCTGTCTCGTACGTCAGCATGTGGCGTACCAGCGTATCTCCGTCCGAAAGGCCCAGCTGCCATACCGGAAGCTGGACATCCCGCTCTGTCGCCCGGTTGTTGACAATCACGGCACAGACGCTGTCGCCGCAGAACCGGCCGTACGCGATCAGCTGCCTTCCTGCCAGCAACTGCTTTAAGGAGCCGCGTCTCAAAGCGGCGATCCGGTGATGAAGCCCCGTCATATATTTATGAAATTCAATCAGCTCCAGATTCTCATTGCCCCACGGATACGTTCTCCGGTTATCGGGATCCGTCCATCCGCAGACTCCGGCCTCATCGCCGTAGTAGATGGTCGGCGCTCCCGGCCAGGTCATCTGGATCAATACGGCCTCACGGAATACGCCGTAGTTCACACCCTCGGAAGCCGCCTTGGCCCCTTTCGTGCTGATCCGTCCCACCGTCCGGTTCGTCCTCGTTAAGAAACGGGAGTGATCGTGGTTGGACAGTTCGTTCATGGCCACCATCATGGAATTCGTCATCATCCGGCTCATATGGTAATTCATGGAGCGGAAAAAGCTCTCTCCATCCCCGTAGAGATTGGGATTACTCTCATCACTGTGCTTCTCCATGCCTGTCAGAAACCAGGTTACAGGCTCCATAAACGCGTCATAGTTCATCACGGTGTCCCACTGGTCTCCTGCCAGCCAGCTGGAGGGGTCGCCGTAGTGCTCTGCCAGAACGATCGCCTTTGGATTGGCTTCCTTCACCGCGTTTCGGAAATCCCGCCAGAACTGGTGGTTGTACTCGCTGCTGTGGCCTAAATCGGCGGCGACATCAAGTCTCCAGCCGTCCACGTTGTACGGCGGAGAGACCCACTTACGGGCAATCTTCATGATGTATTCATACAGCTTCGGTGATTCCTCATAGTTTAGCTTCGGCAGCGTGGAGTGGCCCCACCAGCCATCGTAGGAATCGTTGCAGGGCCATGCGTCATCCTTGTAGAACTTAAAAAACGTATGGTACGGGCTGTCCTCCGACACATACGCCCCAGCTTCATAGTCGCCGGACATCTGGTAAAGCAGTTCTCCGTCCAGCCATTTGTTAAAGGAACCGCAGTGGTTAAACACGCCGTCCAGGATGACCTTCATCCCGCGGCGGTGGACCTCAGCCACAAACCGCGCAAAAAACGCGTCACTGGCCTCCAAATTCTCCTTTGCCGTGCTTCTTACCATATACTTGGTCGCCTGGCGGTTATCGGCGGAACCGCGCTTCAGCGGCTCTCCGCCGTCCTTCACAATCACGCCGTAATGCGGATCAATATGGTCATAATCCTGGCAGTCATACTTGTGGTTGGATGGCGACACGAAAATCGGGTTGAAATAGATGACATCCACACCCAGATTCTGGATATAATCCAGCTTATCCCATACGCCCTGCAGGTCACCGCCGTAGAAGCAGCCCACGTCCATCTGGCTGGGATATTTGCTCCAATCCGACACATGCATGACATTCTGGTCTATATAAAAATACTCGTTATCCACGACATCATTGGACGGATCGCCATTGCAGAACCGGTCCACGTAGATCTGATACATGATGGCGCCCTTGGCCCAGTCCGGGGTGCTAAATCCCGGAGCGATCCGGAAATGAAAACACTCCTGATTATCCATCGTCGCCCCCAGCCGGTTGTAGTAACAGGCCTCGCTGCCTTTTACTACTTTAAAGCTGTAGCTGATTCTTTCCCTGCCGACTGTAATCTTATATTCATAGTAATCAAATAGGCCGTCGGAATCTGACTTCTCCATAACGGCTTCCTTCCTGCTGCCATCTTCTATATAATATACATAATCCACATTATCCCTTGCGGTCCGGAAACGTAAGTATACGTCGTCTCCTTCTAAAGGCTCTGTGGGAAATCGGAAATTTTCTGTCTCGTCGGTAAATAACGCCTCTCTGTTTAACGCCTCTGCCTGGAAGCACATACGGTTATCCTTCCCTTTCTCATTTACTCCTGTATCTATTTTATCTGATCAGGCCTAAATATACAACCCCGCGGGCTCTTAGTTTCTTCATTTTTTCATGCCCAATCCCTCGTTTTCTTTCAACCTTTTCCATATTCCCTGTTATGGGCAGAACAAAGAGTCCGGCGCGGAGTGCGCATCCTCCCGGAGGGCTTTTATTTCATAGGACAAACTATCCTATGAAATAAAAAACGGTCAGCGGGGGAGCTGACCGTTTTTCGGAGAAGGTATTTCGTTTCTTATGGGGTGTAGCAAAAACTATATAATGTATTGGGGGGGGTTTACGATTAATAATATATCATGCTTTCAGAAATAAGTGTGCACAAACATCATTTTTTTCATTCCTGTTTTTTCGTCATTTTTGATTTCTCCCCATTTTACAGACAAAAAAATGCAGGCGCCCAGCGCCAATCTTAGGCATTTTACCGGGCATCTGCATATTTCTGCATATTTCTGATCCGCAAAGTGTTTCTGCTGACGTTTGTTTATTTAAATCTCTGCCGGGAACAGGCTTTCAAACTCCTGCTGGCCAATCTTCTCTTTCTCAATCAAAAGCTGGGAACAGGAATGAAGTACATCCTCATGCTTCATGATGATATCCTTCGCCTTGGTGTAGCAGTCATCGATGATGCGCTTCACTTCGCTGTCGATCGCGTTGGCAACCTCGTTGCCGTAGCTCTTGGTGTGAGCCAGATCGCGGCCGATGAAGACCTCGTCGCCGTCATTGTCGTAGTTAATCATACCGACACGGTCAGACATACCGTACTGGGTCACCATGGAACGGGCCGTCGCTGTCGCCTGCTTAATATCCTGGGATGCACCGGTGGTAATATCGCCGAAGACCAGTTCTTCTGCGATTCTGCCGCCTAAATCCACCATAATATCCTGCAGCATCTTTCCCTTCGTGTTAAACATCCGGTCGCTCTCCGGCAGAGGCATGGTATAACCCGCCGCACCGATGCCTGTAGGAATGATGGAAATGGTATGAACCGGTCCCTCATCCGGAAGCACATGGAACAGGATCGCGTGACCGGCCTCGTGATACGCCGTAATCTTCTTCTCCTTATCGGAGATGACCTTGCTCTTCTTCTCCGCGCCGATTCCAACCTTGACAAACGCCTTGTTGATGTCCGCCTGGCTGATAAACTTCCTGTTGTCGCGGGCCGCGTTGATCGCCGCCTCGTTCATCAGATTCTCCAAATCGGCACCGGTAAATCCTGCCGTAGTCTGAGCCACGCGCTTTAAGTCCACGTCCTCTCCCAGGGGTTTCTCCTTGGAATGGACGATTAAGATCTCTTCTCTGCCCTTGACGTCAGGTGTTCCCACTCCGACCTTCCGGTCAAACCGGCCCGGACGCAGAATGGCAGGGTCTAAAATATCCACACGGTTGGTGGCCGCCATGACGATGATGCCTTCATTGACACCGAATCCATCCATCTCGACCAGCAGCTGGTTTAAGGTCTGCTCCCTCTCATCGTGGCCGCCTCCCATACCGGTACCTCTCCGGCGGGCAACGGCGTCGATCTCATCGATAAAGATGATACAGGGCGCGTGTTTCTTGCCTTCTTCAAATAAATCGCGGACTCTCGATGCGCCGACACCGACGAACATCTCCACGAAATCGGAACCCGAAATGGAGAAGAACGGAACTCCCGCCTCCCCTGCCACCGCCTTTGCGAGCAGCGTCTTACCGGTTCCCGGAGGGCCCACAAGCAGAATGCCCTTGGGGATACGCGCTCCGACACTGGTGTATTTCTGTGGATTCTTTAAGAAGTCCACCACCTCGGCCAGTTCTTCCTTCTCTTCTTCCAGGCCGGCGACCTTTCCAAAGTTGACCTTATTGGCATCCTTGGCCAGATGTGCCCGGCTGCGGCCGAAATTCATCATCTTGGCGTTGGCGCCTCCCGATCCCGCTCTGGCGTTCATCAGCATGAACATGCCAACGAGAACCACGGCAGTCAGGATAATCGGAAGAACGATGGTCAGGAAATAATTCTCCTGGGGTACGTTCTCCGTAGTATAGACGATTCCGTTCCTGTCCAGCAGCTCCTGTGCTGCAATGACGTCCGGAACATTCACGACTTTGGCCTGTTCTGCCGATCCGTCGCTTATAATCAGCACGACCTGGCCGGTGGGCGTCTGCTGATTCTGCTTAATAGTCGCTGCGACTACGCTGCCATCCTCGATGGCCTTCATATATTCCTGGTTACTGATTTTCTCATTCTGTCTCGGAAACATGCTTGCTACGATCAGCATGATCACAAGGATCAGAACGAGACCTAACCCTCTAAATGGTTGCTGTTGTTTCAACGGGCTGTCTCCTTATTGCTGTTCTATTACTCCGATATATGGCAAATTCCTGTATTTCTGGTCATAATCAAGACCGTATCCCACGATGAACTGATCCGGTACGGTAAAGCAGGTGTATTTAACCGTAACCTGTTTCTTCACACGGCGTTCCGGCTTATCAAGCAGGGTGCACAGCTCGATGCTTCTCGGGTTTCTCTGCTTCAGGACTTCAATCAGATAAGAAAGCGTATTGCCGGAATCGATGATGTCTTCCACGATCAATACATCCTTTCCCTCGATCGGTTCATCCAAATCCTTTACGATCTTTACGATCCCGCTGGATACGGTGCCTGCGCCATAGCTGGATACAGACATGAAATCCAGGGTCAGCGGCAGGCTGATTCTCTTTGCCAGCTCGCAGGTAAAGAACACTCCGCCCTTTAAGATGCAGATCAGATGAAGGGGTCTGCCTTCGTAATCACTGCTGATTACATCCCCCATCTCCTTGATTCTCTTTGCTACTTCTTCTTCCGATAACAATACACGTATCTTATCATTCATCAATTTTTCCTCCGTCTATTTGTATTTGCAGTACTGTATGAGTATCGTCTGTAATTTTATAATATTCACTGATCCGGTATCCGATGATCCAGAGAATGTGTGATCCGTCCGCCGCCAGCAGAATCTTACCGCGTTCTTCCTTCGGAATCTTTTCATCGATCATAAACGATTTGACTGTCTTTCTGCCGCCGCCGGCGAGCGTAATATAGTCTCCGGTTTCCCGATACCTCACAGAGAGCGCACTATTGATTTTATCATAATCAAACCATTTCGTATACCTGTTTTTGGGAATTTCCTGCCCTTTTTTGTAAGGAAATGTCGTCATAACGGGCGTTATTCCGGTTTCTTCGCCGCCGCTCTGGGAAAAAAGCTTTTTTTCCTCTTTTTTTATCCACAATTCCTCGTAGGTCCGGAGGGCATATCCCCCATCCGGCAGCTGGATCCGCCGTCCCACCGGCTTAAAAAGAAGCTTTTCGGCCTCCTCCACGTGGGCGGAGGCAATGTCCTTTAAAGATAAATACGTCTCTCCGATCATCTGCCGGATCACGTACTGACGGACAATGGACTCTTCCTGTTTTAAGCTATCCGCAGAAATTCCAATGGAAATAACGCCGCCGTCCTCCCGTCTCTCCCGGATGCCGCCGCTCTCCAGAATCTGCCTCGCGGCCCTCTCGAAACAGGCATCCGCGGCCGCGGCCGTCTTTGCCGCCTGCAGGATATTGGATGGCGCCCCCTCGTTGATCCGTTCCCTGACTGCGGGAATGATCTCGTGGCGCAGGCGGTTCCTGATATAATCCGTCCCGCTGTTTGTAGAGTCCTCACAATATGATATCTCTTTTTCTTCCAGATATGCAAGAATCTCTTTTCTCGTTACGGAAAGCAGAGGCCGTATGACGGCGTCCCGCACCGGCCTCATCCCGCCAAGCCCTTTTAAGCCGCTTCCGCGGAACAGGTTATAGAGCACGGTCTCCACCTGATCATCCGCGTGATGAGCCACGGCGATCTTCGCCGCATGGCGAAAAAGGCGCTGTTCCTCCAGAATCCGGTAGCGCAGATGCCTTCCCGCTTCCTCCTCTGAGACTCCGTTGACACGGGCGTACTCTGCCACGTTCGCGTGCACACAAACAAAAGGCACTCCCAGATTCTCTGACAGTTCCTGTGCGTATGCGCTGTCACGGTCCGCCTCCTTCCCCCTTAACCCATGGTGGACATGGACCGCGAAAAGCTCTATGTTCAGTTCTTTCTTCAGTTCGCTTAAGATCATCAGAAGGCTCACCGAATCCGCGCCGCCGGACAATCCTATAATTACGCGGTCGCCCGGGACGAGCATATCGTGCTCCCGGATGAATTCCCTGATGGTTTCCAGTATTTTTCTGTGCATGGTGACACCGCCTTTGTAGATTTTTCCCGGTATAATTATAAATATACCATAAAGAGGAAAATCGTGAAAGTCCGACTCGAAATGTTGGCTGGAAATTTTAAACGGGAGGATTGTATGGAGGCGTACGGGAGAATCGGATGAAAGTTATAAAGAATTCAGAAGGCGCGGGGCGTATGCCTTCTGAATTCGTATGGGCCGGCAGACAACGGCTGCCGCATGGCACAGACAGATCCCCCTAAACCGTCAGCGGTCCCAGATGCCGGCAGTTAAGACGGTCATGTCGTCGCCTACGTACTCGTTGAATGAGCGGGCGAAGAGAAGGATGCGGTCGGCCATGTCCTGTGGATTTTTTATGGGCATTCCGGCTATGAATTCCAGGAGCGACAGCTCCTTGTCCTCACCGGGCAGGGCGTCTAACACGCCGTCGCTGACCATGATAATGCGGTTGTCGTCCCACAGTTTTTTGGAGAGAAGAATCGGTTCTACCGGATTTAAGATGCCCATGGGGACCTCGCCGGCCTCCAGAAGCTCCACTCCGCTGGGAGTCAGTATATAGGTGGCCGCGGCGCCCAGCTTCATGGCCTCCAGGATTCCGGTATGTAAGTCGATGCATCCTAAGTCAAGAGTCGCGGGATGCTGCACGTTGCCGGTCAGAAGAAGCACTGTGTTGACAAGCTTTAAGGCGGCACGGGCGGAAAAACCGGTTTCCAGAAGTCTCTCTGTCAGCTCTATAACCTGACGGCTCTCTTCCTCCGCAATCTCACCGCTTCCCATGCCGTCGGAGAGGCTCATGATCACCTGGCCGGGCATGATCTGGCTGAAGCTGTAGTTGTCCCCCGAGACGGCCTCCCCTGTCTTTATGGCGCGGGCGGCGCCGTAGACCATGCGGTAACGTCCCTTTTCCACGAAACGGATCGTGGCCGGCTGCTTCGTGATTAAGTTTCTGCCGTCGTGGGCGACACACCATTCGTTTTCGTCCATGGCTTCCTCCAACAGCTCCGCCGCCTCCTTCGCAGTCACGCAGCGCCCATTTCCGGTCCGCATGGTGAGGAATGCCTCTTTCTGGTGGTTTTCATACTCCAGAATCAGCATTTTCTCAATGATAATGTGGCGGCGCTTGAATTCCTTCTCCACCGCGTCCGCTTTGTCCTGGGTAATGTCCACCGCCTTTTCCATCTGGTGGGAGAATTCCTCCAGGATGACGGCAAGCTCCTTAAACTGGATGATGACCGCATCCCTGCTCTCCAGGAACCGGTTCTTCCAGGCTAAATTCATCGTTGCTTTTCCGAGGCTGCGGTTTAACTGGTCCACGTACTCGTCCCGGCGTTTGCATGTCTCGAGAAACATGCGGGGCATGTCCCCGTAATCCAGATTTCCTTTTTGCTCAAACGAGCGAATCAGATAATACAGATAGTAGTTATTTTCCTGTTCCTGGCTGGAATAGATATTGCACTTGTTGCAGCCCGCGCATACCATGGCTGCGGCTGTCTGCATCGCCGCAACCCCATCTTCCTTCGTAAGTCCCTGTCCGGCGGACAATTCATCTGTACATGCTCTGGCCAGCTCTCCGAGGGAGCCTGCCATGTCGTTTAATCTCTTCGCTGTATATACATTCACATCAGCCATATCGTGATGCTCCGCCTTACGTCTGAACACAAAAATTCCCTCCTGCCTGTTTTTATGCATACTGTTCCTAACGCACATTATATACAGGTTGGAGGGAAATATTTGTCAAATCTTAACACCCTGTCCCAAAAATATTACGACAGGATTCACTCTTTTTTCTTCGGTTTCAACAGAATCTCGTCAGGATTCACCAGCCCCAGCTTCTGTTTCGCCACCTCTTCTATGTACTGCTTCGTCTGGACATAGATCCGGTACTCTTCCAGTTCCTTCGAGCGTTCCAGCTCCTTGTCCCTCTGAGCGGTTAAGTTCTCCTCACGAATCTGGTATTCCAGTTCCTTGTCCTTTAAGGAGGCGCCCTTGACCGTAACGATGACTGCCAGGCTGAATACCACAAAGGTGATTCCGATCAGGGCCATACGGTTGCCCCATTTATCTTTCCGTTTTCTCCTCGATTTTCCAAAATTACTCATTCTCTTTATCACCAGCTATTCTATCGTTGCCGTTTCTTTCTGCGGCGGAAACACTTGTCTAGCTTCATTCTAAGATATTTCCATGTATTTTTCAAGAACTTTAGAAAAAACCTGCTGATCAGCCGGTCGTATAAAAACATTCCGATAAAGACACCTGCGATGACGTATCCCCTTAAGCCTCCGTCATTCTGTTCATACAGCAGGGAGAATGTCACCAGGCTCGCGTAGACCCAGTATACCATGTCCTCCACGCCCATGATGACGGGAAGGTGAGGAATGAAGATGCGAAGGATCCTTAGAAAATCATACGTCATCATAAGCCCTGCGCCCGTGGCAAAGCTGTAGAGCAGAAGTCTCACCTCATATACAATATGGACGCTCATAGGACTCCTTTAGGCTCTTTATTTGAATAATCTGGTAAACAGGGATTCTCCGGACTTTCTTAACGCCTCGTTGGAGGAATAGTTTAAACTGTCGATGGTGCCGTCTAAGTCCACCTCTCCCTTTTCCAGGGTCAGCCTGCTGACATGCAAGTCCTTCCCCTTGACAGTAAGAAGCCCCAAATCGGTATCGAGCACCACCTGATTCTCATCGAACGACACGACCTCCCGGATCCCCGTAACGGTTCCGGCCCCTCTGTTTTCCAGTGTAAGCTTATGCGGGCGGATATTCATCTTCTCTTCCATTAAAAAACCTCCTAATATACCTGTCTAAAGTATATTAGGAGGCGCGCCTCTTTATTCCTGTTAAATATAGCGATAAAGCTCTTTCGCTTCATCCTTTTTTACAGTCTCCGCTACATCGAGGACTTCCACCTTTACGGAGCTTGTCCCGAAATGAATCTCGATGATGTCGCCTTCCTTAACGTTTAAGGAAGCCTTCGCCGGTTTATCATTCACGACCACTCGGCCTGCGTCGCAGGCTTCGTTAGCCACGGTTCTTCTCTTGATGAGCCGGGAAACCTTTAGGAATTTGTCAAGTCTCATGAATTATGCGTTCACCATATCCTTTAATGCCTTGCCAGCTTTGAATTTTGGTGTCTTGGAAGCCGGGATATTCATAACTTCGCCGCTCTTCGGGTTTCTTCCTTCTCTTGCTGCTCTTTCAGAAACTTCAAATGTACCAAAACCAACTAACTGGATTTTTCCGCCGTTTACTAATTCTTCAGATACTACATCTGTGAAAGCCTTTACTGCCTTCTCTGCATCCTTCTTGGACAGTTCTGCCTTCTCTGCTACTGCTGCGATTAATTCTGTTTTGTTCATTGATATCTTCCTCCTAGAATGTAGTATTTAACTACGATTTTTCTCGTTAATACGATACTATATCATTTATAGCTGTTTCTCCTGTTTTTGTCAAGGTTTTTTACCTTTTTATTGGCTTTGCCCTTAAAAATATTCTGGGTCTTAAGCCAGCTCTTTATGAATGAATAAAAGCGCTTCCATTTTTTCCCTTTCCATGGGTTTTCCGTAGTAATAACCCTGGGCCAGATCACATCCGATGCCCTTGAGAAGCTCCTTCTGAGCGCCTGTTTCCACGCCCTCGCACACGGTTTTTAAATGCAGAATATTGGCAATATTCACGATGCCCTTGATGATCATCACGTTCTTTCTGTCCGCCATGTCACGGTTTAAAAATCCCCTGTCGATCTTCAGAACATCGGCCGGAACGTCCTGCAGCAGACCGAGGGATGAGTACCCCACGCCGAAATCATCGATAGCCGTCGAGAAACCGATTTCCCGCAGTTTTTTCATCTGATCAATGATATTTTTGCTGTCATCCATAAACGCGCTCTCGGTGATCTCAATCTCCAGATATTCATACGGAACGCCATAGGCATCCGCAATCTCTTTCAGCCTCTCCGCCACATCCTCCCTCGCAAAATGGAGACGGGAAAAATTACACGCCACCTTAATCACCCGCTCTCCCGTCCTGATCCACTCGCTTAAATCCCTGCATACCGCTTCAAACATGCAGAAATCCATCTTCGTGATAAAGCCGTTCCGCTCGAAGAGAGGAATGAAGTAATCGGGATAGAGAATCCCCTTTTCCGGATGCTTCCACCGCACCAGCGCCTCCGCCGACACGATCCGCTCCGTCTTTAAATCATACTGCGGCTGGTAGTACGGAATAAATTCTCCCCGCTCCAGGGCGCCGTACATATCCGCCTCCACCTCGCTGTCATGCGTGTGGCTGTTCTGAAGGACGATAAAGGAGTAATCCGTCTCGGAAAACATCACATGCTGGTTCTTACCGTTCTTCTTCGCCTGGTACAGCGCCAAATCCGCGTAGTGGATCAGCTCCTTGGGCGTCTTTGTCTCTCCGCCCTTCCAGAAAATACTGCCCAGACTCACCGTGATATGCGTGTCGGTCAGCGGCAGGAGCTCATGCTTTAAATTCAGCTCCTGAATTCCGTACAGAATCTTCCCCGCGATATGGTCGATGGTCTCTGCACAGGCCTCCGGGACCACCAGGGCAAATTCTTCCCCGCCCACGCGGCTGGCCAAACCATGGACCTCCGCCATAATGGTACTCAGGAAATGACCGATCTTCGCCAGCACCTCATCGCCGGATAAATGGCCATACGCATCGTTAAACGACTTGAAGGAATCGATATCCAGCATAAACACGCCGATGTTTCCCTGCTTCTTCCCGATCAGGTCCTCCAGATACCGGTACAGGGTCTCCCGGTTGGCGGCTCCGGTCAGGGAGTCGATGGCGTTTAATTCCTTCAGACGCTCATTCTGCTCCTGCCACTGGCTGTATACGTGATTGAACACGGAGGCAAACTCCCGCACCTCTGCCGAGCCTGCCGGCACCAGCTGAACCGGCGACGCCCCATCCGCGCGCCTTAAAGCGACGGAATATTTGAGGAACGGCTTCATTACCAGCAGATAGAAGGAGACCAGCGCCGCAGCGAGCAGAAGAAGCACGGCTGCATTGTCCGACTGGGCCAGCGCCAGCGCACGCTCCGTCTCCGCCATGGCGGCCTTTACTTCCTCGTCTTTTCTGCTGCGCAGCATCCTGCGGAAGCGGTTTAAGCTGTCCGTAATCAGAGCCTTTCCCGCCTCATACTCCGCTCCGAAGATATAATCCGCGGCCGAAGCCCGCTTCTCTTCCGCCGTCATCCGGCTCTCCAGGGCGGTCAGTTCCACGGAAGCCACCTGGGGCGGCATCTCCTCTGTCTTCATGCCGATGCTCTCGGCCACAAGGCGCATGGCCTTCGCCTCCCCATCGATCAGCAGATCGGACTCCGCCTTTGCGATATTCACGAGTTCCATCTCCTCGTCTGTCAGCTTAAGCGTTTCAAGCTCTTTGATCGCTTTATCACGGTTACGGATATTATCCACTTCATCCCAATAATTATTCAGATTTTCCATATCTCCCGTTGCAACGAACCGCCAGACCTCCTCTGTCAGGTAGTCCGACGCATTGGCCAGGTTCTGACTGTTGGCCTCACACATCCTGCGGCTCTGCTCAATCTCCTGCTGCCGCACCACGCAGACATGCACCGCCCTCACATTCCAGGCCGAGTACACAATGACGGGTATTGCAATGACCAGGAGAAACACCGACAATACTCTCATATTGACCCGTTTTTTCAACCACTCCATGAAACCAGCTCTCCTATTTCTTCCCCAGCTTCTCCTGGCGTTTTATCTCATTCCACAATTCCAGGCTTTCCTCAGGAGTGGCCGCCTTCGCGTCGCCAAATACATGAGGATGGCGCCTCACCATCTTCTCACAGAGGCCGTTTATCACATCATCCATCGTAAACGCACCGTTTTCCTCTGCGATCCGGCTGTGCATCAGCACCTGGAACAGCACGTCCCCCAGTTCTTCACAGAGATTCTCCATATCGTGATTGTCGATGGCCGCAAATACCTCTTCGCTCTCCTCTTTCAAACATGGCTTCAGGCTCTCATGAGTCTGCTTCCTGTCCCAGGGACAGCCGTGCTCCGAACGGAGTTGTGCCGTAATTCTTACCAGATCCTCAAATGAATACATCTGTATTCCCCCTTCTATTAACAGTACCCGATAAAGCGAGGCATGCTGCCGCCGGAGGCCATGCGGACACGTCCGCCCGGCTCACGTCGGCGTAAATAATCCGGGCCGGATGGGCAGCTGCTCCATCCGGCCCGGGAATGATTTCCTATACCAGAAAATTATACGCTTTTTTGTCAGAAAACACAAGCAAATGCCTGGTCCAGATCCTGAATAATGTCTTCTATATGCTCGGTTCCGATGGAAAGCCGGATGGTCTCCGGCCTGATGCCGCTGGCCGCAAGTTCCTGCTCCGTCATCTGGGCGTGTGTGGTGCTGGCCGGGTGGATCACCAGAGATTTAACGTCGGCCACATTGGCGAGAAGGGAAAATATCTTCAGATGGTCGATAAATTCCATTGCCTTCTCCGCCCCGCCCTCTATCTCAAAGGTGAAGATGGAACCGGCTCCCTCCGGAAAATACCGGTTGTAGAGTTCATGGTACGGGCTGTCGGGGAGTGATGGATGGTTTACCTTCTTTACGTGAGGATTCGCATTTAAGTATTCCACCACCCGGACAGCATTAAAGACGTGGCGCTCCACACGCAGTGACAGCGTCTCCAGTCCCTGAAGCAGTAAAAACGCGTGCAGAGGCGCCAGGGTAGCACCCGTGTCCCGCAGAAGTACTGCGCGGATTTTCGTCACGAGGGCCGCCGGTCCGGCCGCTTTCGTAAAGCTGACACCGTGGTAGCTGGGATTCGGCTCCACAAGACTGGGGAATTTGCCTGAGGCCTCCCAGTCGAAGCTTCCGCCTTCCACGATAACGCCTCCCAGCGCCGTACCGTGACCACCCATAAATTTGGTTGCGGAGTGCACCACAATATCAGCCCCGTGCTCCAGCGGGCGGAACAGATACGGGGTAGCAAAGGTATTATCCACAATCAGGGGAATTTTATGGGCATGGGCCACAGCGGCCGCGGCTTCCATATCGATGATGCTGGAATTGGGGTTTCCCAGCGTTTCGATAAAGACGGCCTTTGTATTGGGGCGGATGGCACGCTCAAACGCCCCGGGCTCGTCGGGATCTACAAAGGTGGCCGTCACGCCGAATTCCGGCAGCGTGTGCGCAAGCAGATTGTAGGTGCCTCCATAGATGGTGGAAGCCGCCACAATATGATCGCCTTCCCTGGCAAGCGCCTGAAAGGTATAGGCGATAGCTGCCGCTCCGCTGGCCACGGCAAGCGCCGCGCTGCCGCCCTCTAAAGCCGCGATCCGCTGTTCCAGCACATCCTCTGTCGGATTGGTCAGGCGTCCGTAGATATTGCCTGCATCCGAAAGGCTGAAACGGTCCGCCGCCTCTTTGCAGTTTTTAAATACATACGACGTGGTCTGGTAGATCGGAACCGCCCTGGCCCCTGTGGCCGGATCAGGCTCCTCCTGGCCGGCATGGATCTGTAATGTTTCAAACCTCAATTTCTTTTTCTCTGACATATGCATCCATCCTTTCCCCGTTCCTCATGCGGAACACGTTCGATTCATAGTATTCATATCTCTTTGCTATGTATTGCGTGCTATTGTACAGGAGGATGCGCCGTCTGTCAATCTTTTTTTGAAATAATTTCCAATTTACCGGTTTCCAGAATACCCCATTTCCCTTATAATCAGAAACAGAGACAGGAGGAATAAGACGATGAAACAATGGAATTTTTATTTTTCAGGGATTCTTTACGGGATAATCCGTGACCAGAACGAGGACGGAAAGGAACTGAATCACCAGACACTGGACGTATTCACCAACACCTTTAACCGGGAAGAACCGTTTCACAACGATGATTTTTACGAAGTGCTCTGCCGCAGGAAGATACGCCGCTTCTTCGAATCGCTTCCGGAATACGAGGCCCATGCAGGCGCGGGAGAAGAGCGTTTCACCACGTCAAAGGGGCAGGTTTTTACCCGCAGGTTAAACGGAGACGGCCTGCAGGCGAATGAAGCTTATATGCATGACTCCTGCATACACGACTCTTACATACAGAGAGAGGTCAAGTTTCCGCTGGATTTGTACGTATCAGACGGACAGCTTTACGCTGTACAGATGTCCGGAAGGGATTATACGGGAGTCCTGGTATTGGATGGAATGGAGGAGCATACAATTCTGAAAGAATGGAGCGACAGACCGGTCTGCGCGGTGCGTTTTGCCGGTACCCACATGGTCCCGACGGCAGACGGCGAGCTGCTGGCTTCGGACGTCTATCTTCCCGGCACGATCGTCTCCGAGCATGTGCTGGACCCCGCCGCAGTATGTTCCGGGCCGTTCCCCACCCAGGTGCCGGCAGTCCTGGTCCGCACCCCCTACGGTAAGCACGACGGCGCAGAACAGTACTACCGGTTCGTACAGCGCGGCTACGCGGTCGTCGTACAGGATGTCCGGGGCAGAGAGGACAGCACCGGCGAATGGATGCCGAATTACTATGAAGTCGAGGATGGCAGCGACACCCTGGACTGGATTGCCGAACAGCCGTGGAGTGACGGAAACGTGGGAATGACCGGCGGCTCCTATCTCGGGTACGTTCAATGGGCCGCGGCGGCCAGCGGCAATCCCCATCTGAAAGCCATTTTAAGCAGTGTCTGCGCGGGAAGCCCCTTCATCGATCTCCCCAGACGGGGCGGCTGTTTCACCTCCGGCTCCATGGCCTGGAACTTCGCCATGACGGAGCAGCGGTTCCGCGAGGACCGCATGATCCGCAGCGACTGGGAAGAGGTCTTAAAGCTGCGGCCCCTCCGGGACATGGCCAAAAAGGCGCTGGGCATCGATGTCCCATTCTTAAACGAATGGCTGAAGCATCCCGACTACGACGATTTCTGGAGAAAAGCCAACTGGAGAGAGCGCAGCTGCGGCCATGTCGTTCCCGCCCTCGTCATGTCCGGATGGTTTGATGACAATGGAATGGGAACCACGGAAGCGCTGGAGCTGATCGACGAGTTCTATCCCACCGGATCGTACAAGGTGGTTCTTGGCCCCTGGAAACACAGCGGCAATGCCAATTACGACATCCACGGCATCTTTATGGGAGAACGCGCGCTGCGCTATGATATGGATCTCCTGTGCTTTGCGTGGCTGGATCACTTTTTAAAGGGCGAAGACAACGGCATCGAGACCACCGCGCCTGTGGAATACTATACACTGGGTGACAACCGTTGGAAGACCGGAGAGCACTGGCCTCTGCCGGAAACCGTTCCCACCGTCTGGTATCTGGACCGCGAAGCCTTAACATTATGTAAACCTCAAAGGCAGGAATCCGATTCCTACGATTACGATCCCGATTCTCCCGCCGCACACATCATAGACGTTTCCGAAAATGAGCTGGAGGTGCCGGAAGACTACACCGAAGAAGAGAAACGCGATGATATCCTGTGCTACACCACGCCGGTGCTGGATCACGATTTGACCGTGACCGGAGACATCACCGCGGTCCTTTATCTTTCCTCCGACTGTCCTGACACTGATTTATTCGTGCGGATCACGGATGTGGATGAAAACGGGACGTCCATCAAGCTGGCGGACGGCGTCATGGATGTAAAATACAGAAACAGCTTTGAAAAACCGGAATTTATGGAACCGGATGGCATCTACGAAGTGCGCATTCGGACCACAAAGCTCTCCAACACCTTCAAAGCCGGCCACCGGATGCGTTTTACCGTTACCTCCGGCGCAAAAAATTTTATGTTTCCAAACAGTAATACGGAAAATGGTTTCGACAGCGAAGTGAACCGGATCGCGCACAACACCATCTGCCGCGGCGGAATGCAGGCTTCCCATATCCTTGTGCCGGCAGAAAAGAGAGCTTAATGCATGATTTTTCTCAATAACAGCGGCAGCTTTCGCCATTTCTGAAGATTTCCTGACAATTCGCGCCTCCACCTGTTAAAAACGGGGACAATCTTATATAATAAGGGATAGTCAAAAAAGAAACCGGAGGGAAACATGAAATCATTTAATATCTGGAAAAAAATAGCCGCGGGAATTCTGTTTTTAAATATTGCACTGACCAGCTTTATCGGACAGCCCGTGGCCGCAGAAGGAACGGAAGGACAGCCGGCCATACAGCGTATGGGGTTTTCTTCCAAACTGTCCATCGGGCCGGGAAGCCAGCTCTTTGACGGCGGAAGCCTGTCTCTGCTGGCTGACCACGGCAACCGTCAGATGCTGTCCATGGTCATGCAGTCAAAGGATGGCACTCTCGTCGTCATTGACGGCGGCTGGGACAGTGATTCCGCCCATTTACTCGATGTGATCCGCTCCAAGGGAGGCCATGTCTCCGGATGGTTCATCACCCATCCCCATTCCGACCACGCAGGCGCCCTGATTGAGATTTTAAATAATCCGGACAGCCAGATCACCATTGACAACGTCTACTACAAATTCACAGACCAGGAATGGTACGATACCCACGGTTCCGGACGCGGCGACTTCGTAGTTGGCCTTAGGGACGCCCTGGCAAAGCTTCCGCCGGAGAAGCTTCACGGCGACATCACCAAGGGCCAGGAAATACAGCTGGGCGATATCCGGGCCGTCGTCATGAATGATCCGTATCTGCTTGATGCCACCTCTGTCAACAACAGCTCCGTCGTCTTTAAGTTTTACTTAAACGGCGTCAGCATCCTGGTTCTGGGCGACTTGGGACCGGAAGGCGGACAGCTCTTAATGAACGAGCACACGCCCGCCGAGCTTAAGAGCGATATCGTACAGATGTCCCATCACGGACAGTACGGCGTAAACCGCGATGTCTACGCAGCCATCAATCCTCAGATCGCCTTATGGCCCTGCCCGCAGTGGCTCTGGGACAACGACAACGGCGGCGGTATCGGAAGCGGGGACTGGAAGACGTTGGAGACCCGTCAGTGGATGGAGGAATTGGGCGTGCGTGTCAATTACTGCATCAAGGACGGCGATCAGATAATCAATTAAACAAAACGGCCTGTCGCCATGAAGCTGACAGGCCGTTTTTATTTTTCATCATCAGTCCCCGCCGGGGCCGTCCCTTCTGGGACGTGTGGACTCAGGAAGCGGCTCCACATAGAAGCCGTCCTTGTAGGGTTCTGTATCCACTTCGGGAATGTCTCCATCACCGTAATCATCTTCCTTCGGATCATACGCTGCCATCTCTGTCACCTCCTTTTTTTCGGCTGTTATCAGCCTTCCATCTGTCTTCCAAGGAATCCTGCTGCCGTCGTAGCCAGCTTCGTTTCCATATCTCCAAATCTTGCTCTGGGCTCTCGGCTTAACAAGGCAACCGCCCCGATCGCATCGCCTTCACAGATAATCGGCGCGATCACCTGGGCTGTGATCCCTTCCAGGGCTTCTCCAGTCAGGGGAGTGAAATTCTTATCATCTTTTCCTGCCAGCAATACGGTTCTTTCATTAATCACATTTTCCAGCTGTTTGCTGATCGTCTTCTGGAGCAGTTCCTTTTTCGAACCACCGGCAACCGCGATCACCTGGTCCCTGTCACTGATGCAGACGGTAAGTCCCGTCGTCTGTGCCATGGCTTCCGCATACTGGGATGCAAACGCCGTCAGTTCAACCATCGGTGAATATTTCTTTAAAATGATTTCGCCTTCCCTGTCTGTGAATATCTCTAACGGCGTACCCTCTCTCAAACGAAGGGTTCTCCTGATTTCTTTCGGGATTACCACACGGCCAAGGTCATCAATTCTCCTTACAATACCTGTTGCTTTCATATAAAACTCCTCCATGGTGTACAATTTTATATCACTGATACTATTTTGCTACGAACGCTGAGATTTATACTCATGTCTGCCATTTTTCGTAATATATCCCTGTCATTTTCCATCGAATGAGGTTTTTAAAATTGATTTACAGCCGTGAAGACCGCTCTGAATGCGGCTTCCGCAGTATCATGACTGCAGAGTATGGCGTAAGAAAATGCGCCAGTTCTTTTGAACTGGCGCAAATACGATCAGATTTTGTGGTTGATGGCTGTTCTGTTATATTCTTCCTGCCTGTCTTCTCCTCACCGTTCCGCTGCGCCGATCAGACATACCGGCGATCCGCAGCGGATCTCCTCATCCATGTCATCGATTTTTCCATTTTTTTCATCAAATCGAAACATGGTAATCGTATCGCTGTCCTGATTCGCGGAAAGGATTACGTCCCCGCAGAGGCAGAAATCCCTGGGCGTCTTTCCCCTCGTCCCGGTCCGCCCGGTGAACGTGAGAAGTCCGGTACCGGCGTCCACCGCAAACACCGCGATGCTGTCGTGCCCGCGGTTGGAAGCGCAGAGAAAACGTCCGTCGCCAGATAAATGAATGGCCGCACACGTGTTGTTCTCCGCCTGCACCGGCAGTGTGGAGACTCTCTGCAGGATACGGTTTTCCCCGCCGCTGCATTGAATCACGAATACCTCCGAGCTCAGTTCACTCACCACATACATCAGCTCTCTCTTCTCACGGTTTAAGACAAAATGTCTCGGCCCCGTACCTCCTGGAAATACAATATCGCGCTTCTCGTCCGGCTCCAGCTTCCCATTCTCTTCATCGATCCTGTAATATTTGATCCGGTCGATCCCTAAATCCACGCACCAGAGACCTGCTTCATCCGCAGAGTACCCTGCATAATGAACATGAGGCCCCTCCTGTCTCTCTTCATTGGGTCCGTGGCCGGAATGCTGTTTCAAATCACACAGTTCCCCGATGGAGCCATCCGCATTTAACCGGAACATGGATACGCTGCCGCTCATATAGTTGGCTGCGTACAGAAAGCCCCGCTTCTCATCGGGAAGCAGATGACACGGCAGCGTTCCCTCCGTTCCCCGTGTGTTAAGAAGCGTCAGCGAATCGCTGTGAATCCGGAACGCAGCCACACCGCCTCCGCTCCTTCCTTCATAAGTCATGTCCTCCATAACGGAGTATAAAAACCGGCCATCGGAGGAAACCGCCAGGTACGACGGATTCGACACTCCTGCGGCCGCAAAAACTTCCGTGAGCCGCGGCTCCCCGCCTTCTCCCCGGATCAGCCTGTACCCGTGAATTCCGGCCTCCTCTGACGCTGCATAGCTTCCTGCATACAGGATGTAATTCTGCTTCATAAATGTTATCCTTTCCCCGTATCGTATTTTCTATTATTTTACCCGATAAAAAGAAGCTGCGCACCGCTGGTTTTACACAGCCGGTGCAGCAGCTCCCTTTCAAAATCTTTTAAGCATGCTCCTTACAGAATCCGGAACAGCCGCCTGCTTACGAAACTCCTACTACTCTTTCGCAATCTTCATTGTCTGAATCAGAACGCTCCTTTCGTGACCCTTGGTGATACGTCCTTTGAGGAACATACATACGCCTCATGCGTCACCCTTGCCGCCGTGCTGTCAGGAACCGGAGCTACAAATCTGTTCTCAAATGATTCATTCCTTTGAATGGTCAGCTCATTCGAAACTCTCTGCAGAAGATACATACCTAAAACGTCCATGGTTACCACCTTTCTTATATTTTATGATTATGGAAATATAGCATGCATTGGGGATTTTCATCCCTTCTTCTACTATTATTATATCATAAAATAGGCTAATAGCAACCATCGTAAGCTTAAATTTTTATAAACACTTTTCAGAATACTCTTTATTTTTCTGTCAATTCACGCAACTGTTTCAGCAGCTCTTCCGCCTGTTCCATCATGCCGGCCGTGGTCTGGTTTTTCCGCCTGTCGATGAACGTAAAGTACGGTTCATCCGCCATATGGAACTTCAAATCGCCGCGGTACCGCTCCACCATAGCCGGTATGCCCGCCACGTTAAGCTTCGCTTTCTGATACATGGTGAGCCGGATCTCCTGGCTGTTGATGTTCACCTCGGTCACGTAAGCACCATGAGCCAGCGCCTTGATGGCCGCCACGTGCAGGAGATTTTCAACCGGCTTCGGAATATCTCCGAAACGGTCCATCAGCTCATCCTGCATATCCATGTGCTCCTCCTCATTCTCAATACTGGAAATCCTCTTGTAAATATCCAGCTTCTGATATTCATTCTTAATATAAGAGGTGGGGATATAAGCGTCGATATCGCAGTCCACCACAGTCTCGTAGGTGTCCTCCTCCCTCCGCTGGCCCTTCAATTCCAATACCGCCTGATTTAACAGCTTACAGTAAAGGTCATACCCGACCGCTTCCATATGGCCGTGCTGTTCCGCGCCCAGAACATTGCCCGCCCCGCGGATCTCCAGGTCACGCATGGCAATCTTGATGCCGGAGCCCAGCTCCGTAAACTCCCGGATGGCCTGGAGACGCTTCTCCGCCTCTTCCCGAAGCATCTTGTCACGTCTGTACATGAGAAACGCATAGGAAGTCCTGCTCGACCGGCCCACGCGCCCCCTCAGCTGGTACAGCTGGGAAAGTCCCATGCGGTCCGCATCCTGTATAATCATCGTATTGGCATTGGGAATATCGAGTCCCGTCTCGATGATGGTGGTGCAGACAAGCACATCGATCTCCCCATTGACGAAATCAAACATGATGCGCTCCAGCTCATGCTCGTGCATCTGGCCATGGGCGAAGGTCACTGAGGCCTCCGGCACGAGACTGGCGATATGGTTTGCCACCTCGTCGATGTTGCTGACGCGGTTGTATACGTAATACACCTGGCCGCCGCGGGAAAGCTCCCGGTTAATGGCCTCCCGGACCATCTCGTCATTATACTCCATCACGTACGTCTGGATGGGCATACGGTCTACAGGAGGTTCCTCCAGCACACTCATGTCGCGGATTCCCACCAGGCTCATGTGCAGCGTTCTGGGAATCGGAGTCGCAGTCAGGGTGAGAACGTCGATATTTTCCTTCAGCTTCTTGATCTTCTCCTTGTGAGCCACGCCGAACCGCTGCTCCTCATCGATAATCAGAAGCCCCAGATCCTTAAACTGGACATCCTTTGACAGCACGCGATGGGTTCCGATCACGATATCCACCAGTCCGCGTTTTAAATCCTCCAGCGTCTTCTTCACCTGGCCCGGTGTTCGGAACCGGGACATCAGATCCACACGCACCGGGAAATCCTTCATTCTCTGGACGAAGGTGTTGTAATGCTGCTGAGCCAGAATCGTGGTCGGCACCAGATACACCACCTGCTTTTCGTCCTGCACCGCCTTGAACGCGGCGCGCAGGGCGATCTCCGTCTTTCCATAGCCCACGTCGCCGCAGATCAGGCGGTCCATAATCTTCCGGCTCTCCATGTCACCCTTGGTGGCATCGATGGCATCCAGCTGGTCCTCCGTCTCCTCGTAAGGGAACATCTCCTCGAATTCCTTCTGCCATACCGTATCAGGCCCGTACGGAAAGCCCTGGGTGTCCTGTCTGGCTGCATATAGCTGCACCAGGTCCTTGGCAATCTCCTTAACCGCGCCTTTCACCCTGGTCTTCGTCTTGTTCCACTGGTCTCCGCCGAGACGGTTTAATTTCGGCTTCTTCGCCTCAGAACCGGCGTACTTCTGGATTCCGTCCAGGCGTGTGGCGGGCAGATAGAGGTTGCCTCCGTCTCCATACTCTACCTTTAAGTAATCCTTGATGATTCCGTCCTGTTCGATCTTCTCAATTCCGCGGTAGATACCGAGGCCGTGGTCCTCATGAACCACATAGTCCCCCACGGACAGATCAGAAAAGCTCTGAATCTTCGTCCCCTCGTAGGTGGTCTTCTTCCTCTTCCGCTTCTTTTTCTCGACACCGAACATGTCGCCTTCCGTGATCACGATAAACTTGATCATCGGATACTCGAAGCCGCGGTGTAAGTTTCCGTAGGTTACCAGGATCTCACCCGGCTTTACTTCCACCTCTTCCCGGCTCTCATCCGGGCACCACGCCCGAAGATTGTACTCCCGCAAGTCGCTGGCAAGACGGCTGGATCTGGTCCTGGAGGCAGAAAGAAGGATTACACGGTATCCCTCCCGTTTCCACCTGGTCAGATCCTTGATCAGCAGTTCAAATCCATTTTGATAGGAGTTCACATTTTTCACGGAAAGGCTGTATCTTCCATTTACTGTAAATCCGGAGAGCTTCTGCTCCAGGCCGGTCAGATACGCGGTACGGCTCTTCTGAGTCCTCGCCAGCATCTCCCTGGCCGGATAGAGCAGTCCCGTCTGTCCTGGAAGCAGATATCCGTGCTCGAGACGGGATATCATGCTCTCCCGGAACTCTTCCTCCACCGTCGCCCCCTTTTCCTTTAACCGCTCCGGCTCGTCTAAGTAGATGACCGTGTCCTCCTCCGGGAAATAGTCGAGAAATGACACACTGTCCCGGCAGAAATAATGGATATATCCGTCCAGGCCGTGCTGTTTCCAGCCCTCTTTAAGGCCATCCGAGAGTTCCGAGATAATGGAATGAATCCGGGCTGCTTCCTCGGTCTTAAGCTGCGCCCTTAACTCTTTCTCGTATTTCTTTGCCTCTTTTTCGATCGCTTCCCTTCCGTCTGCGATCTGCTGCTTTGTCAGCACCATCTCCGTGGCCGGATAGACCAGGACACGTTCCAGCTCTTCAATGGACCGCTGGCTCTCGATATCGAAGGTACGGATAGAATCCACCTCATCATCCCACAGTTCGATACGGACCGGCAGTTCCTCGGTCAGCGGAAATACATCGATGATTCCGCCCCGGATCGAAAACTGGCCCATGCCATCCACCTGGGCTACGCGCTCGTACCCCAGCTCTACCAGTTTTTCCTTCCACTCTGCGATATCTAAAGTCTGTCCGCTTCCCACCTCGAGAATCTGCTTCTGTAAGAAGGCCAGCGGAAGCAGATGGTCCATCAGCCCGTCAAAGGTAGTGACGACCACGCCGGACTTCTCCTCCATCAGCCTGCGGAATACGGCCATACGCTGTTTGGTTAAAAGATTTCCGTGAATGTCCGCGTTAAAGAACAGTAAGTCCCTGGCAGGATACAGAGAGACTCCCGGTTCGAAATTGCGGAAGTCCTCGTAAATCTCCCTGGCTCTGGTGTCGTCGTAAGTGACCACCAGCTTCCAGGACACCTCCTTCGCCGCCTCGTACATTAAATGGACCTTCTGGGAATCCATACAGCCGCTGACCAGAACCGGCCCTTTTTTCCGGTTTAAATCGCGGTCTAAGTCTTCAAATTCCTTCAGCTCTCTTAATGGACTTTCAAACACATCGCTCATGAATTCTCCTTATTTTTTCTGTTATAATGGTTCATCGCCGCATCTGCTCCGTCCTCGATCATCATGCAGGCCGCCTCCGCCGCGTCGCGGTACGCCTCCTCCATAACTGCCTGCTGCTCCTTCGGGAATCTCCCCAGCACGTAGTCCGCCAGGTCCATGCCGCGCGGTTTCTCGCCTACCCCGATGCGTATTCTCGGAAATTCCTGGGTTCCCAGATGGCTGATGATATTTTTTAAGCCGTTATGGCCGCCGGCGCTTCCCTTTAAGCGTATGCGCAGCTGCCCTTCTGACAGATTAATATCATCGCAGAGAATGATGATGTTCTCCGGTTCTATTTTATAAAAGTCCGCTATTTCCCGGATGCTTTCCCCGCTTAAATTCATATACGTCTGGGGCTTCGCCAGGATCACCTTCTGGCCGCCGATATATCCCTTTCCGTACAGCGCCTTATGCTTCTTCTCTGTCACCGTCGTTCCGGCCTTGTCCGCCAGAATATCGATGGCTTCAAAGCCTACGTTATGTCTCGTTTTTTCATATTCCCTTGTTGGATTTCCAAGTCCTGCGATCAAATACATATTTTCCGCTCCTTACTATGTTCTATATTAATTTATCTCTGAGTTCATGCCAATTATTTCCGCGGGCAGTGAACCAGGCGAACATGCCCGCATGTCCGGCCGGCGACTGCCGCGAGAACCAATGCCTAGTACTGCATTGCGTAATGCAGTACTAGTTGCCTGCGGCGGGGTATTGGACTTCAGAACGCCCGAAAAGCGCTAGATTTCCTTGTAGGGGGGTATCTAACGCTGGCTGGTTTACTCATTTTAACAGTTTGAAACCTTGATGTAAAGGGGGAAGATGCGGTGTATATCATAAAATATTTTAAAAATAACTTGAATATTGGGTATAAATCAATTATAATAATATTAAAGAAAGCACCCACTCCAAAAGTGGATGCTCCACGTTAAATGTTACATGTCCTTACGGACACCGCCCATCCTGTGTGCTGACAGGGTGGGCATTTTATTTTCGCTTATTTCTCTTATCGAGAAAGGCGATAACCGCTACAAGCAAGCTTCCAAAGGACATCATCAATGCTAATATCCCAATAAAGATAGATAGAACTTCATATGCTGTCATAGACGCCGTTATTTTTATACACATGAATTTAGTCGTCCGCACATCTTGCGGTGCCCCTCCCAATATGGTAAAATGCTAATGTCACTGAATTACACCTTATATAGGTTCAAAATAGGTTGAACGTTTCTACCAACTACCGGAATAGTTGACTATAAGGCTGGTTGGTATTTTTATGGGAAAAGGAGTGTTGTTCATGAGTTCAAATTCAAGTAACTATGATGTCATCATCATCGGGGCGGGGCCTTCCGGTATTTTCTGTGCCTATGAGCTGATTCAGCAGAAACCGGATTTAAAGATCCTGATGGTCGAGAAGGGGCGCAGAATCGAAAACAGGACGTGTCCGAAGAGGACGACCAAGACTTGCGTGGGATGCAAGCCATGTTCCATCACCACCGGTTTTGCCGGAGCGGGTGCATTTTCCGACGGCAAGCTGTCACTCTCTCCAGACGTGGGCGGGAATCTCCCGGAGATTCTGGGGTATGACAAGACAGTGGAGCTCTTAAAGGAATCCGATAACATCTATCTGAAGTTCGGCGCCGACACGAATGTATACGGCATCGACAAGCAGAAAGAGATTCAGGAGATCCGCAGAAAGGCGATTAACGCCAACTTAAAACTGATTGAATGTCCGATCCGCCATCTCGGCACAGAGGAAGGCTACAAGATCTATACCCGCCTTCAGGAGCATTTACTGGATCAGGGCGTTGAGATGGAATTCAACACCATGGTAAAGGACATTATTATAGAAGATAACGAGGCGAAGGCCATCGTTACCGATAAGGGCGAGACGTATTATGCGCCGGAGATCGTATCCGCCATCGGCCGCGAAGGCTCTGACTGGTTCAGCCACATCTGCGACGCGCACGGCATCGAGACCCGCGTCGGAACGGTGGACATCGGAGTCCGCGTAGAGGTCCGCGACGAGATCATGGAGTTCTTAAACAAGAACCTCTATGAAGCGAAGCTGGTCTACTACACACCGACCTTTGACGACAAGGTGCGTACCTTCTGTACGAATCCTTCCGGTGAGGTCGCCACAGAATACTACGAAAACGGACTGGCCGTTGTCAACGGCCACGCCTATAAGTCCAAGGAATACAAGACAAACAACACGAACTTCGCGATTCTTGTCTCCAAGAACTTTACGAAGCCGTTCAAGACGCCGATTGAATACGGCAAGCACATCGCCCAGCTCAGCAATATGCTCTGCGACGGCAAGATTCTGGTTCAGACCTTCGGCGATTTCCAGCGCGGCAGACGTACCACGGAAGAGCGTCTCTGCCGCAACAACTTAATCCCGACCTTAAAGGACGCGGTTCCCGGCGATTTATCTCTGGTATTCCCGCACCGCATCATGGTCGATATTAAGGAAATGCTGCTGGCCTTAGACAAGGTCACTCCGGGTATCGCCAGCGACGAGACACTGCTTTACGGTGTGGAAGTAAAATTCTACTCCAACAAGGTTGTAGTCAATTCTGACTTCGAGACCAGTGTCACGGGACTTCGCGCCATCGGAGACGGCGCCTCCGTTACGCGCGGGCTTCAGCAGGCATCTGCCAACGGAATCAGCGTGGCGAGAAGTATCCTGAAAAAAATGGAGAGTTAGGAATCATCATATAATCTATCATGGATAACAAATAAAGCGTGGAAACGCCGGGCAGATTCTTCTCGGTGTTCCCACGCTTTTTATTTGTTGCAGTGATAAATGGTCTCCCCCACGCACTGACACCTATTTATTCAAACAGAACGCACTCATAATCGCAGTATCCGGCCGATTCCTCATTTTCACGCGAGCAGGACCACAGACAGAGCTTCGCTCCTGTCCAGGTGGACCGGCACAGCCTAAATACCGGCTCCAGCTTATGGAACACGGTGCCGTCGGCGGACCAGGAAAACTGGTATGTCTTGTCCCCGGAGACAGAAAGCTTCAGCCACAGGCTGCTGCCGGCGGCGGGTGCCTTAAGGACACAGTGCTCCTCCGCTTCACCGAGGAACATTTTCTCCGAAACGGTCCCCTCATAGCAGCAAAGCTCCGGTCCGTCCGGCCCCTGATATAAGCCAGCGTAGGCGTAGGAATGGCCCACCATGCCGATTCCGCCGAAATCTCCGTTCTTATCTCCGTGCAGTTCCAGCCTGGCTATCATGGAAAACTCCTTTTGCTGGGGGATCTGAGTCAGCACATTGGGGGCGTACCACAGGAGATTCTCCCTGTCCGGATTTCTGCGGCAGTACAGCCTTAGATGGCCCGGTGCGGCGGTCAGGGAATAGTTTTCCGAATTGGGATTCGCCTGCCACTGCCACTGGAGCCCCAGGGTCTCCGAGGAGAAATCATCCGCACGCGCAATCTCATACTCCGGCATGCCTTCCACCGGCATTTTCCATTCCGCCACAGGCTCGCCGATTCCGTCTCCGTCCGTATCCTGTCCCATAAACGGCCATCCGTCCACAAAACACATGGGCTGAAGATGGATGATTCTCCCCAGTTCCAGGACATCCTGAAAATGGATGAACCAGTCTCTTCCGTCCGGGGCCGTTATCCAGCCGCCCTGGTGAGGGCCATTAATGGGGGACTTGCCCTGGCGCATGACAATCTTATACTCGTAGGGGCCGTACACCGACGTGGATCTAAGGCAGGACTGCCAGCCGTTCTCCACTCCGCCGGACGGCATTAAAACGTAATAGTATCCGTCTTTTTTATACATCTTCGGCCCCTCTGTGGTTGGGGCGATCTGCTCGCCGTCGAAGATCAGGACCGGTTCACCGATAAGTTCCCGGCAGTCGGGGTCGATCTCCACCACCATCAGGCGGTGCTTAACCCCAGCCCTGCTGCCCGCGTAGGCAAAGATCATGTATGCCTTACCGTCATCATCCCAGAAAGGACACGAATCGATCCAGCCCTTTCGTTCGCATAGCATGTTCAGCTGGAATTCTCCATAGGGATCGCGGCTTCTGGCCACCAGAATCCCTTCGTCCACCAGCGGGATAAACACGATGAAGGTTCCGTCGTGGTAACGGATCGCCGGCGCCCAGGTTCCGGATCCATGGGAAGGCACCGCGTATTTTTCATACGGCAGCTCCTTCACACAGTAGTTGATCAGTTCCCAGTGCACCAGGTCCTTCGAATGCAGGAGAGGCACCCCGGGAAAATAAGTAAAGGAAGACGCCACCATATAGTAGTCTTCTCCGACCCGAATCACATCGGGATCCGAATAGTCCGCGTACAATACCGGATTTTTGTAAGTCTGCATAAAATCCTCCATTTCAGCCACGCCCTGTCTTACAGGCCATGTGCTCTCATAAAGTTCGATAAATTCTGTGCGATCATGGTGTGACCCGCGTCCGAGGGATGCAGTCCATCCGAGGACAGCCCCCGAAACGTTCCCATGATCTGCGTTCCATTCCTATAATACAACCGATCATACTTTTTTTCCAGTACAGCCGTGCACTCTTTTATCTTTTTTCTGAATGCGTCAGACTTTCCATTTTCTTCAAAATCATAATGATTGTAATAGAAATCTGTCACGAACACAGGTTTTTCCGGCTGAGCGCGTTTTACCGTATCAATCCACTGGTAAGCCCGGTCGTAAAGCTGACGGTCCGTCCATTCCTCCAGCACATTGACTCCCAGCTCAAACACGGCGGCGTCCCAGTCCTTCAGACCGGCGATATACTCCGCCAATGCCTGGTCCATGAAGGCGCTCCCGGCGCTTCCCAGATTGATTAAGTCGTACCCCAGTTCCCAGGCCGTTTGAAACGCATACGTTCTGGATGGAACGGAAGCATTTCCTCCGTGGGTGATGGAGGAACCGTAAAACAGCAGGCGTTTTTCCGGCATTTCCTCCGGTCTGGGCGGCCTTAAGCTTCCGCGTATCTCCCGGATGGCGCAGCCCCAGTCGTAGGGAAGCAGGACTCGTGTGACCTGCGGCGCAAACCCGCCGGGATTTCGCGGAAAGCGGCTGATATGGCTCCAGTCCTGCCTGTGGATAGTAATCTCTGTCTCCCCGACTCCCACCACGCCAGGACTGATCTCATAGCTGCCCTGATAATCGCCGGAAAAGACCTCCAGGATTCCTGCGGACCGGATCTGCCCGCTCACCGGCAGTCTCCGCAGGACGATTGTCACCGTCTCCTCCTCCATCACGAAGCGCAGCTCACTGTTGCTTGCAAACAACATGTTTTTCTGCGCTTTCTCATTCAGCTGACACCTGACAGACTCCGGAATCCGGCTGATAATAAAATCTCCCCACGCTTCGTCCCGCAGAAGACCGTCCACATGGTACAGAAGTCCCTGTTCAAATTCCATCTCCGCGCCCTATCCCTTCATACCAGTCGTGGCAATCCCTTCCACGAAATATTTCTGCGCCGCGAAGAACAGAAGAATCAGCGGAAGAATCGAAACCAGCGCCATGGACATCACCTGGTTCCACTGAATGTTGGAGGTGACATCGATGCTGACCCGGAGTGCCAGGGACAACGGAAATTTGGACACGGTATTGATGTAAATGTTGGTGTTGAAGAAGTCATTCCACGTCCACAAAAACTGGAACAGCCCGGCGGAGAATGCTCATGTACGGTAAAGTATCACAAGAAAATTATGTCGAATTGACAGCCGCCTCCGCTATACCGAATAAGGAAATAAAGAGTCCTCAAATTTTGCGCTACTAAATGAAGACGAGCGGAAGTAATCTCCCGCTCGTCAGTAAACTTAACTATGCCATATCAATCCCGCTTCTTTCCCGCCACCGGCACTAAGAACAGCGCGGGCAACAGCAGGAAAGCGGTACAGACCAGCCCCCAGGGTATGGACACCTGCTGGGCTACCAGCCCCACAATAGGCCCGCCGATGATCTGCCCGAAAGAGTCCAGCTGTCCGCTGGTGGAAAAGACTGTGGCGCGCATTTTCTCATCCACATGGTCGTTCATCCAGGCGGCCAGCACAGGCTCCTTGATGGTGCGCATAAGCCCCGCCAGCAGGAACACCAACAACATGAACCAAAAGCTCCGCCCCACCGCGAAGAGAACCAGGCACAGGATATACCCGGCGCTGGTGGACATGACCACACTGGTTCGGCTGACAGTCCCTTTTTTCTCCATGCGGGCGATGAGCAACTGAGAAGCCAGAATACCTAAGCCGTTGCCGATAAGACTGATAACACCGAACCAAGTGACGCTGTTCAGCGGCCCGATAACGGGTATTACCGTGTCATCCAGAAAATGAGCGGTGGAGAGCCGGTCAAAGCCTTCACTGGCAAGTCCCCCGCATAGTGTGATTGCTAAGAGCGCCAGCAACACAGGTGCGCCTTTCACAAAGCCCAGGTTGAGCTTGAACAGGCAGACAAAGTCTTTAAGCAAGCCCTGCCGTTCCTCAATAGCAGGGGAGAAGTTGGTTTCTGGCATGATGCGAACCATCACCAGCCCCAACAACAAGCACAAACTGCCCCCCAAGATGACAGGCATTTGCAGGTTTATGTTTCCCAGCAGTGTGCCCAGCACCACGCCCAGAACGCCGCCGATTTGCCCCATTTGACTGCCCCGCAGGAACACCTTGTCTATGGGTTTGTCCTCTTCCTCCGAGGCAATCCACGCCTCCAGAGCGCCGGTGATGAAGGTATCACCGCAACCCCAGACAACCTGGGCCAGCAGAACCGGCGCGAACCACGGTAGCGCACCCTCCATCAGAAAGCCCAGGCCGTAGAGGAACATTCCAATCAGCACCGAGCGCCGACGGCTATACAAATCCGCCACCACACCGGTGGGTATCTCGAACAGAAAGCAGGAGGTCTCCAGAACCGTCCCTACCAGGACAAGCTGGAAAGCATCCAGCTGCACCACCTCCAGGTGGTACACGATGGAAAGCACTGTGGACATAGAAACCGCCAGGGAACAGACAAATCGGAACAGCAGGTAGACAGAATATGCCTTTGAATTTTTAGCAAACATGAAGTTACATTCTCCTAGTATAATAATGGTGTAGTCAAGAACGACTACTGGTTAATAGTTACAAAGTCCAATCTAATAAATCTATATAGATATAACGGAAGGAGGAGTTCCCCCTCCATCAGAAGTTATAGGACATATTTACCGTGTCTGAGGTTTCCTTAATGCACCAGACAAAATATAGAGGTATAATCACTGAAGGCAGGATCATTGACGTTTCCTCCTTGGGAGCCGGCCTTCTGGGATATTTCGCAATAGCCAGCAATGAACGCTTGCATTGCGCAAGACGTTACATTATCTTCTGAAACATATGCCGGATCTTGTCTAAACGGCTGTTCGGGCGGCGTGGCTGAAATACAGGCTCGCCGGAAGTTTCCTGATACCCTTTTAATTCTGTAATGCAGACACTTCTTCCATTTGTATAAAAATTCAGATCATTCCTATATTCACCGATACAACGGGCAGGGATTTCACCCTTAAAAATAACTTCATCTTTTTCAAGTCTGGTTGATTCAATGATTGCGCAATACTTTGGTGCATCATTATAAGCCCGTGAAAGATATTCCTGCGGTGCAAAAAGGGTAAAGGAAAGGTATGGTTCCAACAGTTGTGTCCCTGCTTTTTTCAATGCCTGCTCCAACACGACAGGCGCAAGAAAACGAAAATCAGCGGGGGTGCTGACCGGGCTGTAATAAACTCCATAATCAAAACAAATTTGGCAGTCTGTCACTCCCCAGCCATATAAGCCCTGCTCCATTCCATAACGCACACCCTCCATGACGGCATTTTGAAAACTTTGGTTTAAATAGCCGAGAGATACCTCGCTTTTATATTGTGTTCCGCTTCCAACAGGAAGCGGTGTTACAGTCAAACCAATAGATGCCCAAAACGGATTCGGCGGCACTTCAATATGAATCGTGCAGCTCGCTTTTTTTTGCGGTCTTTCCAGATAAATAACCGAAGGCTCTTTCATAGCCACGCCCACATGATATTTTTCTTCTAATAGCGAACAAATAACTTCTAACTGTACTTTTCCCAAAAAAGATAACATAATCTCATGGGTAACAGTATCAATGTCAAAATGCAAAAGAGGGTCTGTATCAGCAATCTCTGCGAGGGCATTTAACAGGGCTTCCCTTTGCTCCGGCTTTTGCGGCTCTACCGTTGTCCGAAGTAATGGCATGGGATTATCAATCCGTGTTTTGTGAGGCAGGAGTTTTTCATTTCCCAGGATATCGTTCAGTTTCAAAGTATCATCAGCTAAAATAACAATTTCTCCCGGACAGGCATGGTCAGCCGGGACGATTTCACCATTTGACGGAATACACATTTCTGTAATCTTTATTTTTTCCTTTTTTGACAGCAGCAGGGTATCCCGTAAATGGAGCGTCCCATGATACAGGCGTAAATAAGAAAGCCGTTTTTTCCGCTCTGTATACTCAACCTTAAAAACATATCCACATAATTCAGACTGAATATCGTCCGTTTCTGTAATGAAAGTTTCTATAATCGCTTCAATCAGTTTTTCTGTTCCTAAATTGTCTTTTGCACTCCCATGATAAACAGGAAACAAAGAGCAGCATCTGGTTCTTTTGCACTTTTCATATTGTAATTCCTGTATATCCAAAGAATCCTCTGCAACATATCGTTCTAATAGTTCATCGCTTCCGGAAATAATCATATCCCATTTGTCTAAATCAGAAATATCGGTCATGGTTATCTTTGGCGACAGGGAAACCTCCTGCATGACAATCATATCACTGGTAAGTTTATCTTTAATGCTTTGGTAAACACACTGCAGGTCGATCCCATTTTGGTCTATCTTATTTATAAAGATAATTGTCGGAATGTCCATTTTCTGAAGCGCATGGAATAATATACGGGTTTGTGCCTGTACGCCGTCTTTTGCTGAAATGACTAAAACAGCTCCGTCAAGGACAGATAAAGAGCGGTATGCTTCGGTTAAAAAATCCATATGACCGGGAGTGTCCACGATATTGATTTTATAATCATTCCAATAAAAAGAAGTAACCGCTGTCTGAATGGTAATTCCCCGTTGCCGTTCCAAAATCATAGTGTCTGTTCTTGTGGTCCCTTTATCCACGTTTCCCTGTTCCGCAATCGCTCCACTGGTGTATAGCAGACTTTCTGTCAATGTAGTTTTTCCTGCGTCTACATGGGCCAGAATGCCGATATTGATTATTTTCATGTGATTGTCCTCCCTTTACAGCCCCAAAGGGCATAAAAATCCCCAGCAGTAAAATACTTTTACCACTGGGGATTCTAATTTGCGGACATACACATATACAGCATACACCTATTTGTGATTGCTGTTTTTTGAATATGTCAAAATTGATAAGGCAAAAGTATTCTTAAATTGGGTACAAAAAACCAAGCCCCCACAAAAGGAGCTATCATAATTCTTTGTTCCCACTATTTGATTATAGTTTTATTTAAGAATACCTTGCCGCATATTTTTTACTCCTTTTCTGGAATGAAGCTATTATATCACATCAGTTTTAGGAAAGCAAGTACTTAAAAGAAATTTTTCTTCCCCTTATATGTAACAATCATACCGGCTTCCTAGTGTTCAGAATGGTTTCTGCTGTCTGCTGTGGTGTTTGATTGGAATTGTCCAGCCAAAAGCCGATCCGTGGTGTTGTCTGCATAAATGTATCGTATATTGATAAAATCAGCATCAGAGAGGAGGAACCATTTTGAACCAGAAACAGACGGATATTACAACAGGAAAGCAAATACGTCATCTGCGAACACAATCGGGAATGACACAGGAAGAACTGGCTGGGGAATTGAATGTTACCCGGCAGGCGCTATCGAATTGGGAGAGAGATGTTAATGAACCCGATTTAAATACGTTGAAAAAAATTTGTTTTCTTTTTGGAGTCCACATGGACGATTTTGCGAAGGAGGTAATAACAAAAATGGAAACATGTGAAAAAAAAGAGAAACGACAATTTAATAAGTATGATATGGCAATTGGACTTTTTTATGGTGTCGGGATATTTCTTGGCATTGGTATTTTCTTTGTTGGCGGTTTTATGACAATGTCGGGTGCAGGGTGGGGAGCATCACTATTTGGCGGTGGCTGTTTTTCTCTTGTATTTGGCTTGATATGCCATGCAGTTATTACATTGAGAAGAAATGACAAATGATGACATATCCTGCTTTCTAGACTTTTCGGTCATATCGCGTAAAAAAGCCGCTGCTTTTGGCTTTCCAATAGCGGCGGCAAAGGGAAATATCCTTTGAATACCTTACAGAAGAAAAGTTTTGCAGCATTATAAAAATAAAAGCCTATACCATTTTGGAAAGAAAAGATACATAATAGTCAAGACGGCAACAATCAGAAGTTATGGAGGGTAACAATGGAATATAGTAAGGAAGATTTAATGGAAGCAAAAAGGCAAATTTTGGGAGTGGGAGAGAACATGGGAACAGAGGAAAGTAAAAAAATCTGGGAGAAAAACGCACAATTTTGGGATAATGCAATGGGTGACAAATCTAATGAATTTCACAGAGAGGTAGTGCGTCCCAAAGTAACGGAACTTCTATCTCCTAATCCTGCGGATTACATTTTGGATATTGCGTGTGGCAATGGAAATTATTCTTCGTATCTTGCACAAAGAGGCGCTTCGATTGTCGCTTTTGATTACAGCAAAAAAATGATAGAATTGGCTAAAAGACGGCAATCACAATATGCAAAACAAATTGAATTTTGTGTAGCGGATGCGACCAATAGAGAAAGTATATTAGAATTAAAAAGAAATCGAGCCTTTACGAAAGCAGTTTCTAATATGGCAATTATGGATATTACGGATATTGAACCACTTCTTATGGCTGTTTATGAACTGTTGGAGGAAAGCGGAATTTTTGTCTTTGCAACGCAACACCCTTGTTTTATCACGTTGACTGAAAAATATATGACACCGCACAGTTACTATGGTATAGCGATTGAAGGGCAACCGGAGGAGCAGATTTATTATCATCGTTCCATACAAGATATTTTTAACCTTTGTTTTAGAGCTGGATTTGTCATTGATGGATTTTATGAAGAATGTTTCAAAAACAACAAAGAAATTCCTATGGTAATGATAGTAAGGCTTAAAAAGGTAAAACGTGATAGCTTAAAATAAATTCAAGTTTGCCGGATAAATAGCAAACCTGGCCGAGCCAGTCAACGGTCAAGATGAACGGGCTTCGCCCGCCGTTGACAGCCCCGCCCGGTTTTGCAGTTAGGCAGTCAAGGAGCGACAGCCTAAAGTGCTGCCGCCCCTTACTATCATAAAAAGCAACTACTAACCAGCCACAGCCCTTTTGGGAGGAAAGGGGGATTTTCCATGACCTGTACAGAAGAATATCGGGAACATATCGAGTACACTTTCCATGCCTTTTGCAAAGTCGTTATCCGAAATGCAACGATCAACGCAGCGAGGACACGGAGCAGGAAGCACAAAAGAGAAATATCCCTTGAATACCTCACAGACGAAAAGCACTACCCTTTAGGCACGACAGATGAATATTTCCAAGCCCCGGAGCCGGACGAGGAATACATACTTACCCTTTGCGGCGATACGGTCATTTTCAGCAGCGGCTTACTTGCGGAAGCCCTGTCACGGCTGGACGAACGGGAGCGGGAAATGATTTACCTGTCCTTTTTCAAGCGTATTCCACAGCACGAAATTGGCAGACAGTACGGGCGCAGCCGCAGCACAGCGGGCTACCATATCCGAAAAGTCCTACGGCAGCTCCAAGCGGAAATGGAGGGAATGGCATATGAGAAATAATAGGCTTCTCCCCTATGAAACAATCGTCCAAGCCACCAGCGGGGAGCCGGAAGCGGTGGGAACTGTATTGCAGTATTACCGCCGCCGCATACAATGTGCCGCCCGTGTGAATGGACGGGTAGACCAAGATACAGAGGACTACATCACCCAGACGCTTCTCACAGCTATTTTCAAGTTCCGCTTTGGGAGATAGCCCTACCGCCTACAACTGAATAACCGCCGCTTCGCCGGCAACCAGAAAGCAGTAAATCTATTCAACAGATTTGCTGCTTTTTTTCGTTCCTGTTTGGCATTTTTGAAAATCCCCAGTATGAAAAAACAAAAGGGAAAATTGCCGCCGCAGTTGGCAAAATCCCTTACTTATCCGTGGAGGGTATCAAAGAAAAAAATACTGCCATTGTCCGCCTTTTTCGGCTTGCGTGGTGTTGTAGGGAATAAGGGGAAATTCTAAAAATCTCCGTCCATTTTGCTTTGCGTGGTGTTGTAGGTAGTGAAAGGAAAATTTTCAAGATATGCCGGAATAGCGGGTAGCAAAGCCCTTTTGAAACGTCTTGTTAGCGGAAAGTACGGAAGCCGGGGAACGCCGGAGTTTTTCAGAGCAAGATTCTACCGCAGTACCAAAATTTGCTTATCGCTCATTTTGCCCCTGCGGGAATCTTGTTGGGGAGTGCCTTCCCCAAACCCTGCTTATGCGGCTTACGCCGCTGGAAAATCCCTCAAAATAATTTTTCGGATTTTTCAAAAACAGTTCCGCTTTACACCCTGTTTTTCTCCTATTAGTGAGAGGACACCACGCACAGCCGAAGGAGGTTTTACCATGCGAAAACGATATAACACGCCGCACCGCAGCCGGGTAGTCAAGACACGCATGACCGAGGAAGAATACGCCGAGTTTGCGGAAAGGCTTTCTGCTTACAACATGAGCCAAGCCGAGTTTATCCGGCAAGCCATAACCGGGGCAGCCATACGCCCCATCATAACCGTTTCCCCCGTCAATGACGAGTTGCTTGCCGCTGTCGGGAAGCTGACCGCCGAATACGGCAGGATCGGCGGCAACTTAAACCAGATAGCCCGGACGCTGAACGAGTGGCACAGCCCCTACCCGCAGCTTGCCGGGGAGGTACGGGCGGCGGTTTCCGACCTTGCTGCCCTAAAGTTTGAAGTCTTGCAGAAAGTGGGTGACGCTGTTGGCAACATTCAAACATATCAGCTCTAAAAATGCGGACTATGGCGCAGCGGAAGCCTATCTCACATTTGAGCATGACGAGTTTACCATGAAGCCCACCCTTGATGAAAACGGGCGGCTGATACCGAGGGAGGATTACCGCATTTCTTCCCTCAA